>NZ_AP023179.1:3220558-3864670 GCF_013426915.1 Paraburkholderia sp. PGU19 | reverse complement strand
TGTGCCACAAGAGTTTGCGGGGTCAAGCGGGCCGGGGCGGCGTGCGAGATTTTTGGGAAGTAAGGCGAGATTCTACCGCCAAAACGGCGCGTAAAGTGAGTTATCCACAGGGCCCGATCAAAGACCGCCCGCAATCGCCGCCTGTGGATCATCGCCCTAAACTATTGACGACTCAGAGAAAACCGGTTTAAATAGCGGGTTCCGCGAAAACCAATTTTCGAACCACCGGCCATTGCACTTTCAGCGATGCTCGCGCGGTTATTTCTCAACAAGTGAGAGCAACATGAAACGTACCTACCAACCTTCCGTGACGCGCCGTAAGCGCACCCATGGCTTCCGCGTTCGCATGAAGACCGCTGGTGGCCGCAAAGTCATCAACGCACGCCGCGCGAAGGGCCGCAAACGCCTCGCCATCTAAGGCAGGCTGATACGCGGTCAAGCCGAGTGCGCGCTGTGTCCGACACCCGTGACGCTGCGGGAACGGCAGACGCGCCGCATCAGAACGTCGTTCCGTTGCAGGCGTCCGCAGCCTTTCCCAAAGCCGCAAGGCTGCTAAAAACGGATGAATTTTCATCCGTTTTTCGTTTGCGCCCGTGGCGCCGAACGGCTCACTTCGTCGTGTATGCGCGGCCCACGGGCAATGAAGCGCGGCTCGGCCTCGTGATCGGCAAGAAGTATGCGCCGCGCGCGGTCACGCGTAATCTGGTGAAGCGTCTCGCGCGCGAAGCGTTTCGCTTGCGTCGCGCGGAGTTCGGCGGCTGGGACGTGTTGCTGCGCCTGCACGCCAAATTCGACAGGAAGGCGATGCCCAGCGGATCGTCGCCGCCGTTGAAAGCGCTGTGCCGCGGCGAAATCGACGTGCTGCTCGACAAGGCGGCGCGCGAAATCGCCCGTCGCGAAGCACCGGCAGCATCGGCAGGACAGGCGGCCGACACGCCGCCAGCCGCGCCATGAGACCCGCGCAGTCCACACGCGCGGCAGTCTTGCGGCGCTTCTCATCGGGCGGCGCGGTTGGGCCGCACTAGTCATGCAAACGGTACTATTCGCCTTGCTGCGTTTCTACAAGATTGCCGTGAGTCCCATGCTCGGCAATCGGTGCCGTTTTTATCCCTCCTGTTCGGATTACGCGCGCGAAGCAATCCAGTATCATGGCGCCGCGCGTGGTACTTACCTCGCCGCCAGGCGCCTGTGCCGCTGTCACCCGTTTTCGGCGGGCGGCATCGATCTTGTCCCGCCTCCAACTCCTAAGAAGCGCTGACGCGCTGTGCCATCGACACTGAGACAACGCATGGATATCAAACGCACCGTCCTATGGGTCATCTTCTTCATGTCAGCTGTCATGCTGTTCGACAACTGGCAGCGCGACCATGGACGCCCGTCGATGTTCTTCCCGAGCGCGACGCAGACCAAGACGGCAGCTCCCGCTGCGCCGGGTTCGGCGGCGGCGGGAAGCCAACCGGCCGATTTGCCGCAGACGAGCGCCGCGGCGCCCGGCTCGACGGCACCCGCTACACAGCAGGCCCAGCTGGTTTCGTTCAGCACTGACGTCTACCGCGGCCAGATCGACACGCGTGGCGGCACGCTGTCCAAGCTCACGCTGGTCAAGCCGGGCGAGGGCAAGCAGCCCGATCAGGTGATCACGCTGTTCGACCACACGGCCGATCACACGTATCTCGCGCGCACGGGCCTGCTCGGCGGCGACTTCCCGAACCACACCGACGTGTTCACGCCCGTTCCCGGTCAGGCGACCGACATGACGGGCAATACGCTGAAGCTGTCGTTCGAGTCGCCGGAAAAGGGTGGCCTGAAGGTCGTGAAGACCTACACTTTCACGCGCGGCAGCTACGTGATCGACGTCGACACGAAGATCCAGAACGTCGGCACGACGCCCGTCAAGCCGACCGCGTACATGGAACTCGTGCGCGACAGCCAACCTGTCGAAACGCCGCGCTTCTCGCACACGTTCATCGGGCCGGCTGTGTACACGGAGCAGCATCACTTCCAGAAGCTGACGTTCGGCGACATCGACAAGAACAAGGAAGACTACGCAACCTCCGCCGACAATGGCTGGGTCGCGATGGTGCAGCACTATTTCGCGTCGGCGTGGATTCCGCAGCAAGGCGTTAAACGCGATATCTACGTCGAGAAGATCGATCCGTCGCTGTATCGCGTCGGCGTCAAGCAGCCGCTGCAGACGATCGAGCCGGGTAAGACGGTCGACGTCTCCGCGCGTCTGTTCGCCGGTCCGGAAGAAGAGCGCATGCTCGAAGGCATCGCACCGGGTCTGGAACTGGTGAAGGACTACGGCTGGGTGACGATCATCGCGAAGCCGCTGTTCTGGCTGCTCGAAAAGATCCACAGCTACGTCGGCAACTGGGGCTGGGCAATCGTGCTGCTGACGCTGTTGATCAAGGCGGTGTTCTTCCCACTGTCGGCCGCGAGCTACAAGTCGATGGCCCGCATGAAGGAAATCACGCCGCGTATGCAAGCGCTGCGCGAGCGCTTCAAGGGCGATCCGCAGAAGATGAACGCGGCTCTGATGGAGCTGTACAAGACTGAGAAAGTGAATCCGTTCGGCGGCTGTCTGCCCGTCGTGATTCAGATTCCGGTGTTTATTTCGCTCTACTGGGTGCTGCTGTCGTCGGTGGAAATGCGCGGCGCGCCGTGGGTTCTCTGGATTCACGATCTGTCGCAACAAGATCCGTACTTCATCCTGCCGGTGCTGATGGCCGTCTCGATGTTTGTTCAGACGAAGCTCAACCCGACGCCGCCGGACCCCGTCCAGGCCAAGATGATGATGTTCATGCCGATCGCGTTCTCGGTCATGTTCTTCTTCTTCCCGGCAGGCCTCGTGCTGTACTACGTCGTGAACAACGTGCTGTCGATCGCGCAGCAGTACTACATCACGCGCATGATGGGGCAAAAGCGAAAGGCTGCCTGATCAATCGCTCGGATCGGACGGATAATCCTCCAATCCGATTCGATGTAAACGTAAAAAAAACCGCCCGGTTTCAGCCGGGCGGTTTTTTTACGTCTGCGATTTTTTAAGCGTTATCAGCGTCGCCGTAAAACTGCGAGATCAGTTCCTGAACCAGATAGCGATGATGCGGCGTCAGTGATTCGATTTTCGACGCCAGTTCGAGCGTCTCGGGCGAAAGCGGATACTTCTCGCCGCGCGTCAACGGCTTCGGAACATTCCGCGTCGATCCTCCCGGTGAAGGCCCGTAATGCAGCCAATGGACGTCCACTTCGAGCCACGCCGCGAGCGTGCGTAACTTGTCGTCAGTGGGGATCGTGCGGCCGCTCAGCCACTTGTGCACCGTTTGCGGTGACACGGGCTGATCGCCGTGATGGCGCAGATTGAAATGCAATGCGAGATCGGTCCCGCCCTTGAGTTTTTCCGGGGCGCGTCTCATCGCGAACTTGAGTCGCTCGGCAAAAGCCGCTTTTTCTTCGACGGTTGGCATCGGCAGATTGTGCAGTCCGTCGCATCGCAGGTAGACAACTATACACGCTACATTTCATGTGTCTGAGATTTGCCTATCTCGCTACAGGAGCCCATCGGAAGCCCTCGTCAAAAGGTTCCAGAGTCCGCTGTGCGTTGATCTGTAGGGCTTAGACTACACGAAGCGTCCGAATTCCTCTATCTGTGCTTGCAGGAATTTCTTAGCTTAATTGAGATAAATCTGAAACTTCTCGTTCGCGCATGACGACGAGGTCCGTGGGCTAACACCCGAAAGGCCCGCGTTACAATGCCAGGCGTTCAGCGCACGGCCAGTGCGCTACTTTCCTACTCCTCTCTGCCGCTTCCGACATGCTCGCAACCGATTCCGATCCGATCGTCGCCATTGCCACAGCACCCGGCCGCGGCGGGATAGGTGTGGTGCGGATTTCGTTCGGGCGCGCCGGCGAAGCGGCCGCGCAGCCGATGATGCAGGCGCTCACCGGGCAACCCCTGACGCCGCGCCACGCGAGCTACGTCCCGTTTCTTGACGGCGGCGGAAACGCGCTCGATCGGGGCATCGCGCTGTATTTTCCGGCTCCGCACTCCTACACCGGCGAGCATGTGCTCGAGTTGCAGGGGCACGGCGGCCCGATCGTGCTCCAGCTGGTTCTGCAGCGCTGCATCGATGCCGGACGCGCGTTCGGTCTGCGGCTTGCGGAACCGGGCGAGTTCACGCGTCGCGCGTTTCTCAACGACAAGCTCGATCTCGCGCAGGCGGAGGCCGTCGCCGATCTGATCGAAGCCAGCACGGAAGCGGCCGCGCGCTCGGCTGGCCGCTCACTGGAAGGCGCGTTTTCGCGCGATATCCATGCTTTGGTCGAAGAGGTGATCACGTTGCGGATGCTCGTCGAGGCGACGCTCGATTTCCCCGAAGAAGAAATCGATTTTCTCGAAGCCGCCGACGCACGCGGCAAGCTGGCGCGCATCCGCGAACGTCTCGCGCTGGTGCTCAGCGAAGCCCGGCAGGGCGCGCTGCTGCGCGAAGGCTTGTCCGTCGTGCTGGCCGGGCAGCCGAACGTCGGCAAATCGTCGCTGCTGAACGCGCTCGCGGGCGCGGAACTCGCGATCGTCACGCCGATTGCGGGCACGACCCGCGACAAGGTCGCGCAGACGATACAGATCGAAGGCATTCCACTGCATGTGATCGACACGGCGGGGCTGCGTGAGACGGAAGACGAGGTCGAGAAGATCGGTATCGAGCGGACGTGGGGTGAGATCCAGCGCGCCGATGTCGTGCTACATCTGCTTGACGCCCGCTCGGGCATGACCGCCGACGACGATTCGATCGCCGCGCGTTTTCCGATGGGCGTGCCCGTCGTGCGAGTGATGAACAAGACGGATTTGACGGGAATTGCACCGGGCGTCACGCGCTTGAATGGGACGGACGACGGCGATTCGTGCGAGGTTCGCCTGTCCGCAAAAAGGGGCGACGGGATTGACTTGCTGCGTGGCGAACTACTGCGCATCGCGGGTTGGCAAGCCGGCGCGGAAACCGTTTATCTGGCGCGCGAGCGGCATCTGATTGCGCTTAGAGCAGCGCAAGAACATTTGGGGCTCGCCGCAGAACACGCTGATCAGAATGCGCAAGCTCTCGATCTGTTCGCTGAGGAGTTGCGACTGGCTCAGGATCAACTCAATTCGATCACCGGCGAATTCACTTCCGACGACCTGCTCGGTGTAATTTTCAGCAGGTTTTGTATCGGCAAGTAGGTGTCGTCAGATTGGACGTTTAAATGGCTTTACAGCACTTTTATTGAGGCTGGTTTTTGGTACACAAATCTGTAAACTGTGTATCTAATGCACCCTGTGTACCGAACCCGCCAGCATGCCAAAACTCGCGACGCCACTCAGCGAATCTCATATCCGCACCCTGCAGCCGCGCGCCGCGCGCTACAGCGTCGCCGACGGCAACGGTCTCATCCTCGAAGTCATGCCGACCGGAAGGAAGGTCTGGCGCTTCCGCTATACGCTCAACGGGCGTCGACAACCGATGGTCACCATCGGCGACTATCAGCTGATGTCATTGCGCGTCGCGCGAGCCAGAGCGCAGAAGTATGCGGAGATCGTCGGGCAGGGCTTGTCGCCCGTGTCCATAGCCAGACAGGATAGGGGCGCCGAAAAACGCGTCGATGTGCTGCGCGACGGCGCCGAGCTCTACGTGACGTCGGCGATGGCCCGCAAATCCGACGAGTATCGACGCACGACGCAGCGCGCGCTCGACAAGGACATCCTCCCCGCAATCGGGCACAAACCCATCGCGCAGGTCACGACGGAAGATATCCAGTCGATCTGCGACGCAATCAAGAGTCGGGGCGCGCCGCAGATGGCGCTCCACACGCGCAATGTCGCAAAGCGGCTGTTCGCGTTTCTGATCGCGCGGCAGCTCGCGACGGTCAATCCCGCTGATGCCATCGCCGCGCGCACGATCGCGACGCAGGGCGGCCGCTCGCGCGTGCTGACGGGAAGCGAAATCGGCTCGTTGCTGCGTACGATCCATACGTCAAGCATTCGACGGCCTCTGAAGCTCGCGCTCCATCTGCTCGTGCTCACGATGGTCAATAAATCCGAGTTGATCGAAGCGGCGTGGAGCGAATTCGATCTCGACACAGGTGTCTGGACCATTCCCGCCGCGCGTGCGAACAACGGCCGCGAGCGTCGTGTTTATTTGTCGAGTCAGGCGCTGACGATGTTGCGCGAATTACGCGACTCCAGAAGCAGTCGCGACTATGTCTTCCCGTCGACGCGAGGTAGCGACGATCGACCGATTGCAAAGGGCACGCTGAATCAGGCCGCCAAAACGCTTGGGCTGGAGGGCGAACATTTCGTACTCCATGATTTCCGCCGCACGGGGTTGAGTCATTTGCACGATTTGTTGAAATCGGCAGACGGCGACGATGCGTTTGCAGAAGCCAAGAACGCGGTCACTGTGCGCGAGATGCAGCTCTGGGCCGATTACGTCGACGCGCAGGTAGGACAGCAAGCAGGTTCACCGATGCGCATGCGCTGACCCTAAACGCCGACTTATTGGTACACAGCGTCGAATCGCCTGCGCACACAGGCCCGTTCAGCAAGGAAATAGTTGCATTAAAGGAGGTTTTCGATCGATTCACCGTGTAGGTCGACCGGGAGGCGATTTTAAGGTACACACGATTCAATTAATGGGTCTGGATTCCTTATGCAGAAAGTCTTTCCGCGATAAAGCCGTGGTTACGGCCGGAGATCCGTCCCCCGAAACATCACCCGTGCAAAGCTACCTGCTCGACGCCATGCTCGCCGGATACCTCGGGGACAGGCGCCGAGTAGACATCTGAGCCATGCCGGTCGTAGTGATCGAGCCGGAGCAGCAGACTGTCGAGGGCGCACAGTTGGACTTTGGTGAGAGAAGGGGCGTCAAGGAGCGCGTGCAACCTCATGCGCCAGTACTCCGAAGTAAGAATCGTGCCGCCCATGTCCCCAAGCAGCGATGGCCACATGACACGCGAAATGTGCGCGATTTCCTGATCGATCAATCGGTTCATGCCGTCCCCTGTGACGTCTCGACAAGGCCAAAGTTTTTTACATCTGATGATTAACTTTAGCCGGATTTCAGCCAGTCACTACCTATGCAAACAAATAGGTATCCCGGCGATGTCGGGCCACAAACGAACGACATCGCATTGCCTCAAGCGTACGCATGCGCGTCGCATGACAATCGGGGGAACAGAATGATGTTTGGGCGTCAGTTTGATGACGTGATGCACGGGCGAATGAGATGAAGCGCGTCCGCAAAACGACGCGCTGCGAAGAACAGGAAATTCAGGTGAGGAATACAAAACCGGGCGCGCAAAGAACCTAAGCGTCATCCTCCGGCGGCTCGGGCGCGCGCGGCACCGAACCGCAAAGCGAGGTCAACGCGACGCTGACCACGATCAGCGCCAGCATGAATAGCCAGTACTCGGTCCACGAGAAAGAGTAGGCCAACACATCAGCCTCCGTTCGCTCCGGATACCGTCAACCCGTCTAATGATGCAGCAGGCTGCGAATCGGATGCCGCCAGTCCATCCGTCTGTGATGGTCGTCATCGTGCAAGACCTGGCGATGCTCCTGCCAGAGTTCGTCGGAAAACAGAAACGCGACGATGATAAGCGGCACGATCAGAAACGCGCCCAGAATCAGATGCTCGATCACAGTAACCTCCTGATCGATGGAACAGCGACAATTTCATTGTAGGCGTGCTGCCCGTCACTGCGTGTGATCCACCACGCACACCATGTGCGCGATTCGAGTGATGCAAGTAGCGCGCCCGGCGCGTCGCGTTCCGCCGAACAGACGCGCTTACGCTGTCGACTTCTTCCATGCCGCGGCCAGAAGTCCCGCGCCGATCAGCAGCGTGCCTCCTGTGCAGTTGACCCCGCGCTGCACGCGCGGACTGCGGATCGCGCGCCGCGCAGCTGACGCAAGCACGGCATACCCCAACGCATTCAAGGTCCCGAGCGCGACGAAAGTGGCTTCGAAAATCGCAATCTGCGACCACGTGGCGACTTGCGTATCGATGAACTGCGGCACGAACGCCACGAAGAACACGATGCTTTTCGGATTGAGCGCCGTCACCGCATACGCGTGCGCGAAGATCCGGCTCGCGCGGGTCTCCGCTGTGGCCGGCGCGTCGGCCGTCGACACGGGAGCACGCAACAGCTTGATGCCGAGATAGATCAGATACGCTGCGCCGAGCCACTTGAGCGCGGTGAACAGCGTCGCAGACGCGGCGAGAATCACGCCGAGCCCGAGCATCGACGCAGTCATCGACGTGAGGTCGCCGAGCGCGACGCCCGCGGTCGTCACCATGGCAAATCGACGGCCGTGGCCAAGCGCATAAGAAATTACAAGCAGCACGGTAGGTCCGGGAATCGCTACGAGGATCGCGGAGGCGATGGCAAAGGGAAGCCAGTGTGCAAGTGTCATGAAAGTCTCCTGGACCGGACTCGGCGCTTCGGCGCGTCGCTCCGTTCGTGTTTTTGGGCCGATCGATTTATCCACGAACACGGCGTTCGTGCAAGCGCGAGTTTGAGTTTGTTCAGGAAGACGGAGCGCACCGCCCTCAGGCATCTTTTTTATTCCGCATTCGCTTCATTTCGCAACTGTTTTTCATGAGTCGGACGAATGACTTTGTGTGCAATGCATCAATGGCTTAACCATTTATCGCAAACGGTTTAAAAACCCTTTAAGCGTAAACGCTGATCACGTCCGCAAAAGATTATCCACTAAGCCTTTACGCCTTCAATCGCAATTCGCAATCTGCCTAATACCCGCGGAATTACGTCATTAGGGCGGTATCAATTCGTGCTCGAACGCAGTGCGACATTTAGTCACTGTTGCAAGCGCACACAAAATGTGCTTGCCGTTCAAAACGTTACGTCTAGATTAAAAGGCGTGCTTGTTTTCCGGCAGTTAAACACATAGCTAACCTGAGATATACCCCGCAAGGAGGTAACCATGAACAAGCGAGTCGCCATTCTTTTCGCGCTGACGGGTCTATTCGCAGCAGCAGGCGCGCAGGCGCAGGACGTCGTGATCAAGCCCCAGCAAACGGTGCAGTTCAAGGCGAATTCGTATGGCTGCCTGTCGAAGGACAAACTCGACGCCGTCACGCAACACGCGCAAGCCGGCGAGCAACAGCAAATGCAAGAGTTCTTCTCCGGTTATCAGTGCATTTCCACGCCGGAGCATTCGGATTTTCGTGTAGTCCGCGTGGTTGGGCATGACGTCGAATTCGTCAACGCAGGCAATAGCGATACGCAAGGCCTTTGGACCAACGACCGATTCATCAAGCAATAAGCATTTAAAAGTTGGATTGCACCCGACAGAAAATGTCGGGTGAATACAAACATCCCAACGAAAGCATTCCTTTCGTGTCTCAGCATGGCCAGGTTTTAACCTGGCCATCATCGTTTTTCAGCTGACCCTTCGCTCCGACGCTAGCGCGCCGATCGGCTGCGCGAAACCTGTCCACTGATTCCATTCGCTCATCACCCGCGCCCGGCGGCCACATCAGGCTGTCATGCTGCGCCCGCATATTCGGTATCATCACGGTCCCACCTTGCAGCCAGACGCGAAACGCGCGCGATGGCTCGATAGCGCGGACTCGGCACATATGTTGCTGCTTTCAAGGCAAGCGAAAGCAGGAAGGTTGACGCGACAAGGCTTTACGGCCTGACGTCGCGGCAATCCGGCAAATGTGTTTCATCGGCGAGACGCGCGACCGAGGCGCCACCGCTGCAAGGCAGGGGACGATCATGGCACGGTACGCCGACTCTCTATTCACTCTCCGGTCCGCATTCGCGGGACCAGGTTGTAGCATGGCTCTGAAATCGACAATCTATAAGGCTGACCTCCAGATCGCCGACATGGACCGGCACTACTACGCGGACCATTCGCTGACGATCGCGCTGCACCCGTCGGAAACGAACGAACGGATGATGGTCCGCGTCGCCGCTTTCGCGCTGTTCGCGCAAGAGCGCCTCGAATTCTGCAAGGGCCTGTCGGACATCGACGAACCCGATCTGTGGGCCAAGGATCTGACAGGCGCCATCGACACCTGGATCGACGTCGGTCAACCGGACGAACGCCGGATCGCGAAGGCGAGCGGGCGGGCGAACGAAGTGATCGTGATCGCGTATGGCGGCCGGACTTCGGATATCTGGTGGCAAGGCGTGCGCAACAAGGTCGAACGCCTGCGCAACGTGACCGTCTGGACGCTCGGTGAAAACGTCGCGCCGGCGCTGGCCGCGCTGGCCGAACGGACGATGCGACTCCAATGCACAGTTCAGGATCACGCGGCCTGGCTAGGCAGCGAAACCGCCGACGCCGTTCCTGTCGAATGGACGGTGCTCAAGGCTGCGGCGAACGCGCGTCCCGCTGCGCACGGTGGCCGCTGAGCGGTGGTAGTTGCACGCTCTGTGTACCAAAAACCGAGTGCGGCAATCAAGGCTTATCAGCCGGTGGGCCTTTGAGTTCGACCATATTGCCCTCCGGATCGAACAGATACAGCGACGGTCCATAACCATCCGCACCGTAACGCTGCGCCTCTTCGCCGATGCGCACGTCTTGCGCGGCGAACCATGTCTTCAACGCGCCCGCGTCGAAAGGCTCGACGCGCAGGCAAACGTGATCCATGTTTCGCCCCGCGCCGGGCGTACCGCTTTCCGGCCGGTCGATCTTTCCGCCAACCTGCAACAGGTCGATCAACGAGCGTCCCGCGCGCAGCTGAATCAGCCCGATTTCGAGTTGTTCCCTCTCCAGCGTGCAACCGAGTACGTCCTGATAAAAGCGCGTCATCGCGTCGAGATTAGTAGCGCGGATGACGACGTGATCGATATCGAGAATCTGGAATTTCATGGCGCGGCGTCCCGTCTCTGAGGTTCCGATGAAGAGCTCAGTGTAGAAGGAATTGCGCGCGAAGATGGCGACAGCCAGCCGGGGAGCAAAACGATGAGGCAAAAAAAAGCCCGCTCGATTGGAGCGGGCTGAATCCATATCAGGAGGAGACATGGAGGAGACAAGAACCACTATACACGCCGGCTTGATGCGACGCAATAACTTTTTAAGGGAAAACCCCAACTTTTTTAAGGGGCAGATTCTCCCGATATATGGGAAAAATCTCCCCGTCGCGCGGCCCAAATGACACAGCAAGAAGCGGAGCGTACTGTGTGAACCTGCCCGCTAAAGTGGTAAGCATCAAAACCGTCCCCGGGGCAAACGATGAACACAGCCTTCTCCCAAGCGACGCCCGCCACGTTCGCCAACGACGACGAGCGCTGGACAGCCGTCCTGAAACGCGACATGTCCGCCGACGGCGCCTTCTTCTACGGCGTCCGTACGACGGGTGTGTTCTGCCGACCGTCGTGCGCCTCACGCCTGCCGCGCCGCGAGAACGTCGACTTCTTCACTTCAACCGACGAAGCGCGCGCCGCGGGCTATCGCGAATGCAAACGCTGCCAGCCGGGCGGCCTGCCGCGCGAACTCGAAATCGTGAACCGCGCCTGCGCGGCGCTCGACGCCGACCCGCAGCAACGCCTCACGCTCGCGCAACTGAGCGAGGCAGTGCACGTCAGCCCGTTTCACCTGCAGCGGCTGTTCAAGCGTGTAGTGGGCGTGTCGCCGCGGCAATACCAGGCGGCCCAGCGCGGCGCAGCGTTGCGCGACGCGCTGCAACGGGGCGCGGACGTGACCCGCGCCACCGTCGACGCGGGCTTCGGCTCGCCGTCCCGGATGTACGATACGGCCGCCGCAGAACTGGGCATGGCGCCGTCCGAATATCGGCGCAAAGGCGCCGGGCTGCGCGTCCACTACGCGAGCGCGCAGACTTCGCTCGGCCTGGTGCTGGTCGCGACGACCGACAAGGGCATCTGCAAGATCGCCTTCGGCGACGACAACGCGTTGCTCGTCGACGACCTGCGCAACGAATTCGGGAGCGCGGAACTGATCTACGATCCGAAACAGCTCGCGCCTTTCATCGAGCAGATCGACGGTTATCTGCGCGGCACGCGTCAGCGTTTCGATCTGCCGCTCGATATCGCCGCCACGGCCTTCCAGCAGCGTGTGTGGGAAGCGCTGCGCCGCATTCCGTACGGCGAGACGCGCAGCTATTCGCAGATCGCCGAAGCGGTCGGTTCGCCGCGCGCGGTGCGGGCCGTCGCCAATGCCTGCGCATCGAACCCTGTCGCGCTCGCGATACCTTGCCATCGCGTCGTGCACAAGGACGGCGCGCTGGCGGGCTATCGCTGGGGTGTCGCGCGCAAAGCCGTGTTGCTCGATACCGAGACGCACCGCGAATCGCGCGACGCCCACGAGGCCATTCATCCCACCGCCGACATGGATCACGCCGCTTGAGCCCCACATTGACCGTCACACTCGAACTCCCGTTCAAAGCTCCCTATGACTGGCCGCGCATCCTCCGCTTCTTCGGAGGACGCGCGACGCCGGGCGTCGAAGCCGTCGAAGACGGCGTATGGCGTCGGGCGATCGGCTGGAACGGCGATAGCGGCACACTCAACGTCCGGAAGCATCCCCGCAGGCATTGCATCGTCGCGACCATCGACGGCGCGGCGAGCCGTCACGCGGACGCGCTCGCCGCGCCGATTGCTCGCATGTTCGATCTGCACGCGGATCCCAAGGCGATCGGCGCGAGCCTCGCGGGCGATCCGTGGCTCGCGCCGCTGGTCGCGGCGGCGCCAGGCCTGCGCGTGCCCGGCGCTTGGTCCGGGTTCGAGCTCGTCGTGCGGACCATCGTTGGCCAGCAGGTCAGCGTGAAGGCCGCCACGACGATCATCGGACGAATCGTGCAGCGCGCCGGCGAGCGCATCGACGGTCATCCGCACGAGAGCACCGCGTGGCGCATCCCGACGCCCGCCGCGCTCGCCGCCGTCGATCTTGCGCAGATCGGCATGCCTGGCAAGCGCATTGACGCCTTGCAAGGCTTCGCGCGCGCCGTGGCGAACGGAGACGTGCCGATCGACAGCATCGGCAGCGCGTCCTTCGATCTTGCGCAGTTGCGCGCGTCGTTGCTCGCGCTGCCCGGAATCGGTCCATGGACGGTCGAATACGTCGCGATGCGCGCCTGGCGGGACGCCGACGCGTGGCCCGCCTGGGACCTCGTGCTGATGCAAGCCATCGCAGCGCGCGATCCGGCGCTCGTGCGTCCCAACCAGCAGCGCGCCCGAACTGACGCGTGGCGGCCGTGGCGTGCCTATGCGGCGATGCATCTGTGGAATGAAGTCGCCGATCGGGCAGGCGCTGCACGCGGCGGCTAGCGGCCTTCCGCACATTTCGGCGAACGTCGTCGATCGACTTCGCGGCCCTGCGCGGCGTAGAGTGAGAAGACGCGCAGCAGGCGCCCGAAGCCCGTCTGCAAGCTGCGCGGGAGCGGCCTGAGGCAACGCCAAGCAGCCGTTCTGGCGAGATGTTAAAGTGCCCGCTACTGAAAATTCCGCCGAACATGGTCGACCGCGCCGAGCAGCACCGTGCGGCGCATGGCGGCCGACCCTGTTCGACCCGCATCAATGCCAAACACGACACCCTCCCGCACGACCGACGCGCTGCTGCACCGCTTGTCCGTGCTGACTTCTGGCCCGCAGCGCGACGCGCTGACGACCGGTTTGCGCGGCATCGAAAAGGAAAGCCTGCGCGTGATATCCGACGGCCATCTCGCGATGACCCCGCATCCGCGCGCGCTCGGCTCGGCGCTCACCCATCCTTCGCTGACCACGGACTATTCGGAAGCGCTGCTCGAACTGATCACGTCCGCCGAGCACGACGCGGCGACCACGCTCGAGCGTCTCGACACGCTGCATCGTTTCGTTTATTCGGCCATCGGCGACGAGGTGCTGTGGAACAACTCGATGCCGGGCGTTCTGCCCGAAGACGACGAGATTCCGATCGCGGACTATGGCACGTCGAACATCGGCAAGCTGAAGTACGTGTACCGGGTCGGACTCGCGCTGCGCTACGGACGCACGATGCAATGTATCGCGGGCATCCACTACAACTATTCGTTGAACGAAGAAGTGTGGCGGCTGCTGCGGTCTGACCAGCAATCCACGGCCAATGCCGTCGATTTCCAGTCGGAACGCTATCTCGCCCTGATTCGTAATTTCCGCCGCACGAGCTGGCTGCTGATGTATCTGTTCGGCGCGTCGCCGGCGCTCGACAGGCGCTTTTTGCGCGGCCGTGCGCACACGCTCGAAACGTTCGACGCCGACACGCTCTATCGCCCGTATGCAACGAGCCTGCGCATGAGCGATCTCGGCTATTCGAACACCACGGCGCAAGCCGCGCTGCACGCCGACTATGACACGCTGCCCGGCTACCTCGACGCGCTCGCTAAAGCCGTCAGCCAGCCGTATCCGCCGTACGAGGCGATCGGCACGCAGCGCGACGGCGAATGGGTGCAGATCAACACCAACGTGCTGCAGATCGAAAACGAGTTCTACTCGACGATCCGCCCGAAGCGCGTCACGTATCCGGGCGAGCGTCCGTTGCATGCGCTTGGGGCGCGCGGCGTCCAGTACGTGGAAGTGCGCTGCATGGATATCGATCCGTTCGAACCGACGGGTATTTCGCTCGAAGCCGCGCGTTTTCTCGACGCCTATCTGCTCGTGTGCGCACTCGACGAAAGCGCGGCGCTGCCGCCGCCGGCCTATACGGAAGCGAACCAGAACTTCGGCCGCGTGACGATGGAAGGGCGCAAGCCCGGCCTCGAACTGGTGCGCGACGGACAACCCGTCAAGATGCTCGACTGGGCCAATGAACTGCTCGCGAAAATCGATCACGCAGCCGCTGCGCTCGATTCGATTCGCGGCGACGATAGCCACGCGCGCGCGGTCGCGACGCAACGCGCCAAGCTCGCGGATGCGTCGTTGACGCCGTCGGCTCGCGTGCTGCAGATCATGCGCGACAAGCAGCAGAGTTTCCTCGACTTCGGTCTCGCGCAGAGCGTCGCGCACGCGGAGTATTTCCGCGCGCGTCCGCTGGACGCAGCGCAAACGCAAGAGTTCGCCGCGCTCGCTACGCAATCGCTCGCCGAACAGGCAAAGCTGGAGCGCGAGGAAGTCGGTTCATTCGACGCGTTCGTTGCCGCGTATCGCGCTTATACGTTGAACCGCTTCAGCGTTTAGTCGGGTACGCCGTCGCGTACGCGACTCGCATCTGATGAGGGCAGCTTTGTGCTGCCCTTTTTCATGGTGCGCAAGCCGGGGACGGAAATTGCTGCAACAGATCTCGCGGTGCCCGAACGTCGCTCTGACTTCATGCGCGCGGTATGAAACGCGTAGCCAACGTCGCGGTCCAACCCTGTATAACGCAACGCTTCGCCGCTCCGACATGGGCGAGGGAGGAATCCGGGTTATGAACAAAGGTCTGATAGCCGCGCTTTGGGTCGCGGTTTGCGTGTCGGCCGGCGGCTGCTCGACGCGAGGGCAGGTCGATCCCGATGTGATGCAGATCGCGACCGCCCCGCTGACCTGCGACAGCAAGAGTCAATGCGACGCGTGGTGGCAGCGCGCGCGCACGTGGGTCACGACGCATTCCCGTTACGAGGTCGCCACCGCGACCGATACCCTGATCCAGACAGCGGGGCCCGACGGCGGCAAGCGCGATCTCTCATTCGAAATCACGAAGACGCCGAACAACGACGGCACGTCGACGATCGGTTTTGCCGCGCATTGCGACAGCTCGCTCGGATGCAAACCGAACCCGTGGGAAGCGGGCGCCGACTTCAAGCAGTTCGTGCGCGGCGGCGCGGCGAATGTGGCGGCGCCATTGCCGTCCGGACAATCGGGCGGATCGAGTGGTCAATCGGTCTCGTCGCCGACGGGCGAACCCGTTTCGCAGTAGGACGAATCAAATCGAAGCAAATTTTTGATTAAGACTTCTCCGATTGGAGTCGAGACCCGCAGCCCCTATCGTCTCGTAACTCTAATTTCTTCTGCGAGAAGTCTCATGTTCTTTCGTATCTTGACGGCGATCGCTTGCATCGCCGGCATCGCGGGATGCACTTCCTACTCCGGGCCCGCCCACAACACCGACGTCGTGACTTTGGCCAACGGAACTCAAGCGTATCGCGTCCAATGTCTCGGTTTGCTTGAAAGCTCCAAGAGCTGCATGGCTGAAGTCAAACGCATTTGCGGCGACAAGCCGGCTATGCGTATTTCGTCGGTCGATCACATCACGTCGGATCTCAAATCGGAAAATGATCCGAGCGAAATCACGTTCCAGTGCGCAACGCCTGTTGTCGAGCAGCCTGTCCAGCCGGCGCCCGTCGCCGTAGCGGCCGTCCCGGTTCCCGTCGTCGCTCCCGCTCCTGTCCGTCACGCACCGCAGCGCAAGATCACGTTGCAAGGCGACGCGACGTTCGCGGTCGGCAGCGCGACGCTGACGCCTGTTGCCACGGCGAAGCTCGATGATTTCATCGCGGCCAACCAGGGTGTCGATATCGAACGTATGACGATCGCCGGCTATACCGATTCGACGGGTTCAGCCGAACTGAACAACCGTCTGTCGGCAGCACGTGCGCGTTCGGTGCAGAGCTATCTGGCAACGGCTGGCCTGCGTGCTTCGAAGTGGGATGTGGAAGGCTACGGCAGCGCATCGCCCGTCGCGCCGAACACGACTGCTATCGGCCGCGCGAAAAACCGCAGCGTCGAGCTCCAGGTCGACGGCAAGTAATCTCTCTCGTTGAAGCATCGGGAGCCGCAGCGCTCTCAATCCCGCGGCGGCGTCAATGTCCCATTGACGCCGCCGCGCCCTTTTTGGGCTTCGTAACCCACACAAGACACGCCAGCACCACGAAGCCCGCACACGAAATGCGGAAGAAATCGTTGGTCGCCATCATGTAGCCCTGTTGCGTGACGATCTCGTTCAGTTGCGCCGTCACCGCCTGTCCCTTGAAACCCAGCGTCGTCAGCAGATCGCTATAAGACGTCGTATTCGCCGAATATGCGTTCACCGATTCCGACAGCACCGCATGGTGATAGATCGCGTCGTTTTCCCAATACGTCGTGCTGATCGCCGTGCCGATTGCGCCTGACAGCGTGCGCAGAAAGTTCGATAACCCCGATGCGCTCGCCAGCCGTTCGTCAGAAATGCTGGACAGCGTGATCGTCGTCATCGGCACGAAGAAGCAGGCCACACCGATGCCCTGCACGAGACGCGGCAGAATCACCTGATTGAACGGTGCATCGAGCGTGAACGTCGAGTTCCACAACGACACGATCGCGAACACGACGAACGCGAAGCTCGCGACGATCCGCAAATTGAGCCGGTGCATGTTGCGCCCGATCATCGGCGAGAGCACGAGCGCGAGCAGTCCGACGGGCGCGGTCGCGAGCCCCGCTTTTCCCGCCGTGTAGCCCATGACCGTCTGCAGCCAGAGCGGAAAAATCACGACGGAGCCGAAGAACGCCATAAAGCCGAACGAGATGATCAGCGCGCCCAGCGCGAAGTTGCGGTCTTTGAAGAGCGACAGGTCGACGACAGGCTCCTTCTCTGTCATCTCCCACACGATCATGAACGCCAGCGACGTTACCGCGATGATCGCGAGCGCGACGATGAACGTCGAACTGAACCAGTCGCGGTCCTTGCCGAGGTCGAGCATCATCTGCAGGCACGACACGCCGATCACCAGCAGTCCGAGGCCGATTCCGTCGATGCGCTGTTTCGTCGTCTGCGTTTCGCGTCCGCGCAGCAGGAAGTACGCGCATGCCGCCGAGAAAAGGCCGATCGGCAGGTTGATGTAGAAGATCCACGGCCAGGTGTAGTTATCGGTGATCCAGCCGCCCATCACGGGACCGAAGATCGGCGCGACGATCACCGTCATTGCCCATAGGCCGAGCGCGAGGCCGCGTTTCTCGAGCGGGTAGGAGCGCATCAAAATGGTCTGCGAAAGCGGCACCATCGGGCCGGAAACCAGCCCCTGGAGCAGACGGAACGCGATCAGCGACTCGAAATTGTGCGCGAAGCCGCAAGCCGCGGACGCAACCGTAAAGAGCAGCACCGACAGCGTGAACAGCCGGACTTCGCCGACCCGCCGCGCGAGCCAACCCGTCAACGGCACGGCGATCGCCGATGCTACGGAATACGACGAGATCACCCACGTGCCTTCGCTGGTCGCGACGCCGAGGCTGCCCGAGATGGTCGGCACGGCGACGTTCGCGATCGACGTGTCGAGCACTTCCATGAACGTACCGAGCGCGAGTCCGACGGTTAGCAGCGCGAGCCTTCCGCCTGTGAGCGGAGCAGGGGCGGCGGGCTGGGCGGATGTCGAGCCGCCGTGCAGCGGCAGGTCAGCCGTTGAATCGCTTGAAGTGGAAGCCGAAGCCAATGCGGTCATTTGGCGTGTTCTCCTTGCACATGAGAAAACTTGCCGCGACATGAAAAAGCCCTATGCTATACGCCCGGCTTTCATGTCCCGACACTCTCTGCCCAGACAGATAAATCCATAAAACAAAACCGCGCTGAAGCGCGGCTGCCTTAGTGGTCGTCGTTAGAAACGGACGATCCGCTTTCTTCTTCGCCAGACGTGGCGGCCGTCTCGCATCCGACAGCGCCGTTTCCGCCATCGATGCCGTTTGCAATGAAGCGGCTCAATAGATCGATCAACGTCGCGAGATCCGCGCCCGAAAAACCGCGTAGCTGTTCATTGAGCACGTCCGCGCCAATCTCCGGCAACTGCGACGCCGCGTGCTGACCTTGCGGCGTCAGGCCAAGCTTCACGATGCGCCGGTCCTTGTCGCTACGCGACCGTGCGATCAGTCCTTTCTTTTCGAGGCGATCGAGCATCCGCGTCATCGATCCGCTGTCGTATGACATGGCCCGCGACAACTCGAATGGGGTCGTCGCCCGGCCGCACGAAAGCAGCAGGATCACGCCGATCTGCTGCGTCGTCAGCCCGAGATGCGCAACCGCGCGATCCGTGCGCTCGACCAGCACGTTCCGCGCTTTGGTCAGGTAATAACCGAGGCTCGATTCGAGATGAATCGACTCCGGCTGGTAAGGACCGTCGGTCATGGATGCTCTTTTGGAAGCCGCCCGATGTTGCTGCAAATGTGAATGTGCTGGATTGTATCTGCCCAGGCAGTGAAATTAATCGTTCGTATTAACCGCGTAAACCCAAAGCCAAAAAACAACGAATGACCATGCTGCGATGCACAGTATCTTGAAAATTGATTGCATGGTCAATATTATTACAGGCAACGAGTTACGCGACCCGCGTCATCGGAGACCATGTTCTGACCGCACTTGCGTGCGCCTTCTTTTACCGGCGCACAGAGGATTCCCGCGATGCTGTACCTGAAAAACACCCTCGGCGGCTTGGGCCGCTCACTGACCGATTCCGCGCTGCAAACATTTCAAGGAGCCAACCGCTGGTGGAAAGTGGCTCTGTATGCGGTGATCTTCGTCCTTCCGGGCGGGTCGATCGGGGTGCTGCTCTTCGCGTGGTTCGAACACCGGCGCACTCGAAGCGCCAAAACACGGGCCGCGAGGCCCGTGTCGTTGCTCGCTTCTCCGCTCAAGGCCCGTTCGACGGGCAACCATCAGTCGATCGCTCCCGCCGCCACGGTTTGCCAGGCGCGCCCCGACGCGCCAGCGTGCCGCGCCGCTGCAGGCAAGCAGGCGCGGCAGACCACCGCCGATCCGCGCGTCTAGGCGTCTCGCGCATCGCTTCGGGATGAAGGCCGCCGTAG
Organism: Paraburkholderia sp. PGU19; assembly: GCF_013426915.1. Taxonomy (GTDB): domain Bacteria; phylum Pseudomonadota; class Gammaproteobacteria; order Burkholderiales; family Burkholderiaceae; genus Paraburkholderia. The sequence continues at coordinate 3,844,948 of NZ_AP023179.1, read as the reverse complement.
GGCGGCCTTTGCTTTTTCCGGCCTGCGGCATGCACTCGCGCAAATAGCGCCGTAACAGCGCGTAACCGTCGCCTCACCGTCGGTAACACACACGGAGCGCGGGCGGCATTACTCTTTCGATTTCATTGCTGGGCAATGCGTGCGCTACCATTCGAGCCATCACGAGCACGCGCCGTCCATCGCGCGAGCAGCCGCTCCGCACTTCGCCCTGGCGCATGGCGCCTACCGAATCGACAGGAATTCATTTGCATGCAGTTTGATCGAACTTCGCGCGCACGCGCCTCGGTCGCGAACGTCGCGGGGCAACGCGTCCTGAACCTCGCCGCTTGCGCAGCGCTGGCGTTCGCGCTGGCCGGCTGCGCGGTCGGTCCCGATTACAAGCGGCCGTCCGTCGACATTCCGGCCTCGTACAAGGAAGCCGCCGACGGCTGGAAAGTCGCGCAGCCCGCCGACCAGCAAGATCGCGGCGCGTGGTGGGCCATCTACAACGATCCGCAACTGAGCGCGCTCGAAGACAAACTCAACGCGTCGAACCAGACCGTCGCGCAGTTCGCCGCAGCCTACCGGCAGGCGCGCGCGCTGGTTGGCGAGGCGCGCGCGGCGTACTTCCCGGTGATCAGCGCGGGGGCGAGCGCGACGCGCTCGCGTACGCCGAGCCGCAGCTTCAGCGGTTCGGTGACGGGCGGGGGCGGCGGCACGACGTCGTCGCTCAGCAGTTCGGGCACGATCAGCAACAGCTACAGCCTGTCGCTCGACGCCACCTGGGAACCCGATCTCTGGGGCAAGGTGAGCCGTACCGTCGCGAGCCAGCAGGCAGGCCAGCAAGCCGCCGCCGCCGATCTGGCGAACGCGCGTCTGTCCGCGCAGGCGACGCTTGCGCAAACCTACTTCAACATCCGTTCGCTCGACGCGCAGCAAAAGCTGCTCGACGATACCGTCGCCGCCTATCAGCGCTCGCTCACGCTCACCCAGAACCGCTACGCGCAGGGCGTCGCCGCCCGCTCGGATGTGATTCAGGCGCAAACGCAGCTGCAATCGGCGCAGGCTGCCGCCATCGACAACGGCGTCGCGCGCGCGCAAAACGAGCACGCGATCGCCGTGCTGGTTGGCGAACCGGCTTCCGCGTTCTCTCTGCCGCCCGCGCCGCTCGATGCCGTGCCGCCCGCCACGCCCGCGCAACTGCCGTCGGCGCTGCTCGAACGTCGCCCGGATATCGCGTCGGCCGAGCGCAAGGCCGCAGCGGCGAACGAGCAGATCGGCGTCGCGATTTCGGCGTTTTTCCCGACGCTGACGCTGTCGGCCAGCGGCGGCTTCGAAAGCTCTGTGTTCTCGCAGCTGCTGCAAATGCCGTCGCGCTTCTGGACGCTTGGGCCTTCGCTCGCCCAGACCATTTTCGACGCCGGCCTGCGCAAGGCGCAGACGGACGCCGCGCGTGCCACCTACGACCAGGACGTCGCCACGTACCGGCAAGCGGTGCTGACAGCGTTCCAGGACGTCGAGGACAACCTCGCTTCACTGCGCATCCTCGAGCAGGAAGTCACGGTGCAACAGCAGGCCGTCCAGTCCGCGCAGCAGGCGGTCGAGATCGTCACGAACCAGTACAAATCGGGCACCGTCGACTATCTGAACGTGTTGACGGCGCAGACCACCGCCTTCACGGCCGAGCAGAAGCTGGCGAGCATCGCGGGGCAGCGGATGGTGTCGTCGGTCGGGCTCGTCAAGGCGCTCGGCGGCGGCTGGGAAGTCGATCAAATGAATCGCGAGACGGGCGATGTCGCAGCACCTGCGCCCGCGTCTGCGCCTGGCGGGCCCGTTGCGAAAACGTCCACCTCAGCGGGCTAAACGGCAAACGGCACACGCACCAACGCAAACGGCCGCCATGCGCAAACAAGGCGGCCGTTGTGTTTTCTGCGGGCCCAAAGCGAAAAGGTCAGTGGACGAACGTCAGCGCGACCTGTCCGGGCCCAGTCGGGCGTCCGAGCAGATTCAGCAGGCCGGCGAGATTGTCGACGGAGTCGGGCGTCGTGCTCGCCGTGCCCATGAAGGACGTCGAGGCCTCGCTGAGCGTGCCGTGACCGTTCAGCAGCAGCGGCCCCTTTGTCGTCGACAGATCGAGCGTGCCCGATCCGCCCTGCGCCTGAAACACCACGCGATACGACCCGAGCGGCTTCACGCGCGATACACGCGAACTCATGTCGTTCAGCGTCACGATCAACTGACCGAATGCCTGGCGGTTGAAGCTGCGCCACTCGGTCCACGTCAGCCGCACGTCGCCTTGCAGGTCGAGCGTGTTGAACGGCGCGCCGAGACCCGCAAGCAACGACGCAGGCACGGCGATCGTGCCGCCCGACAGCGTCGCGCTGCGCAGCGTTGCGTCGACCGTGACGGGGTCGGGCATCGCCTGGCTTTGCAGCATCTGCATCCGCACGCGGCCCATGAACAGCGGCCAGAACGACGTGCGCCATTCGATGCGCCCCGGCAGCAGCGTCGCGCTTTCCGCGCCCGGCCCGGCAGCGAGCATCAGCGACGCCGAGCCGTGCCACAGCGAACCCGATGGCTCGACGAGATTGACGTGCCCTTGCGTAGCCTTCGCGAACTGCGGCGTGACCCAGGCGGCGGGCGCCATCACGAGCAGCACCACGACGTTCGCGATCAGCGCGACGGCAATCCAGGGCAGCGCGGCGCGTAATCGCCGCATCCAGAAACTCATGCGGGACCCCGTGACTGCGCCGTCATTTGATTGTTGCCGGTTGCAGCGATGCCGTCAGATCGACCTGCCCGTCGTGCTTCAAGCCCGTGACATGCGCCTCGGACACCTGCACCTTGAACTGCTTACGCGCGTCGTCGAGCCATTCCGTCCACGCGGGAAACGACGCGTTCTTCAACTGGATCTGCACCGCGTTGCCGAGCACCTGCACTTGCGTCGGCGGGAGCCCGTGGTCGTTCAGCGACGCCGTCAGCGCATCCTTCAGCGCGCCGCCCGTCGGCGCCACACCCTGCGCGGCCGCCGACAGCGCGCGCGCCTCGTTCGCCTGCGCGGTCATCTGCGAAAGCTGGCGCTGCAGGCCCGGGATCGATTCGCGCAGCCGCGCGCGCCCTTCCTGCGCGGGCGCCCACAGCACCGACCAGATGATGACGACGGCCAGCACCGCGCCACCCCACGTCAAAAGTGCCTTTTCGCGTGGCGTGCGGGCATCCCAGAATCCGGCCCATGTGTTCAACAGTTCTGCTTTCATTGTCCGTTCCTGATCGTCCACTTGCCGGTATTGCTGTCGATAGCGCCCGTCAGGCCATTGCGCGTCAGACGTTGCTGGAATTCCGGATCGACCTTGACCTCGGGTTTGAACGTCACGTCGACACGCCGGTCGTGGTAGTCCAGCGCGGCCAGGCCGTTGACGGGAATCGGCCCGAGCGAGCGCGCGAGCCCATCCGCCAGGGAAAGGAAATCGTCCGGCGACAGTTCACCCGCCGCGACGCGCAATTGCTGCAACTGACGCGCCATCTGATCGGGCGCGTCGAGCACGACCGTCGTCTTCGGAAAGGTGTTGAGCAGCAGCTCGGTCATCTGCGCGCTGATCGCATCGCGCTGGCGCGACAGCATCAGCCACTGCACGTTCGCGCCGACGATCGCGACGAGCACCGTGCCCACCAGCAGCCACAGCGGCAAGCGCAGGCGGCGTAGCGTCGCGCGATCGAGACGCCATGGCTGCACGGCGAACTCGAACTGCGCGAGGTCGAAGCGGCACTGGATCGCGTTGCGCGCGAGCGTTTCGAACGACAGCGGCAGCGCGCCCGCGATCGACGTGTGACGTCCCGATTGCGCCACCGATGCCATGCGCGGCTCGCTACCAGGTAAATCGACGAGCGTGTACAGCGTGACGGGCGCATGGCCCGCGAGCGCGGCCACCGTCGCGCCGACGGCCGATTCCGGCACGGCCAGCCCTTCGCCGAGCGGACCGCGCACGAGCGCCAGCTCGACGCGCGGCGGTGCGGCATCGACGGCGCCTTCGCCGAGCACGGCGGCCGTCGACGGCACGACATGGCCCAGCACGGCTGCAACGACGGGCGTGATACTCGCGACGGCCGGCTCGACGTGCGGCGGCGCAGAATCGGCGCCAGCGGCAACGGCTTCTTCCGCACGCACTTCAGCCGCCATCGCCGCGGCGATGGGCTGCGGCAGACAACGCGTAACAGGCACCGCCTTCAGAGTGCGATGACCCGCCGCCGCAAACGTCTCGACGATATAGCGGAACCAGCCGCGATCGACGATAGCGAGCACGTGGCGGTTGCCGGCGAGCGGCTGCGGATCGAGCGCGATGTGCGTGGTCTGCGCGTCCTGGATCAGTTGATCTTCGACGACGTTCGGCAGCGCCTGACGCAAGCGCGGGCCTTTCAGCGGGGGCACGGCCGTAGCGAGCATCAGGCAGTCGCGCGCGGCGAGCATCAGCACGGTCGAGCTTGCGCGCGGCAGCAGGCCGGGCGCCGAGCGGCCGGCGCGCTGGGTGCGCCCCGATTTGTCGAGCAGCAGAAACGGCAGCTCCGGTAGTTGCCATTCCTGCGACGGCACCGCCGGATCACGCGGCGGCAGAAGAACGATCAGCGTGCTCAAAGTCCACTCTCTCGGGAAATTGCGTTGTTCATAGTTGATCTCGTCCCCATACGATACGCGTCGTATGCGTCAGCGCGTCGCGATAGACAAGGGTGGTGCGATCGACTTCGGCGCGTTCGTGCTCGACGCGTCCGTGGATCAGGAAATAGCTGGTGTTCACGTCGAGCTGGTTCGGATCGAACACGAGTTGCTGGACGCCCGCGCCGCGCAACGCAAGCTGCACATCGCCGACGTTGTGGAAGAAGACCGTCTCGCGCCGCGCAACGAACGCCTGCGCATTCGACAGATTCATCCCCGGCACGACGGCCGCGACCACCTCGGCGGGCGCGGTGTTCATGTTGACGGGCGTGGTCGTCGGCAGCACGGTCACGAACGGGCGCAGCCGCGCGATCATCTCCGGTGTGAAGCCGGGCACGTCGAGCAGCGAATCGACGCCCGTCATCTGAAGCGGCGCGACGGGCGCGTTCTCATCGGTGTCTTCCAGACCTGGCTGATCGGTGTAGTTGCCACCCCCGTCGCGCCGCTTTGCGGCTGCGTTGGGTCGACGGTCGCGGGATTGGCCGCCGTCTGGAAGCGTGTCGCCGATTGCCGCAGTCCCGCGCGCAATTGCAGCGCCGTGTTCTTCGCCAGTTGCCCGTTGATGCCGAGCAGCTGCAACAAGCGCTGGAACGACTGGATTTGCTGGATGTTGAGCGTCAGCGCGCCCGGCACCGCCGTTGAAACGAGGTTGCGCAGATTGAATTTGGCCTGCGCATCTTCGATCGAACCGGATATATAAGTCGCCCCGCCTTCCTGCGCGCGCACCTCGCCGATCTGCCCGAGAAAATCTGAAAGTCGCGTGCGCGCGATCGGCACGCCCCAGACGCCGCCAAGATACGTGATTCCCGCCGACGTATCGCCTTCGGAACGAAGAATGAGGCGCGTCCAGTCGAGCGCTCCGCGCGACACCCACTGCGCCTGCGCAAGCAGCCGTTGATTCTCGATGCGCCGGATCTGCACCTGTTCCCGCCACAGCATGCCGGAAACAAGAATCGCGGACAGCGCGACGACCAGCAGCGCGCTAATGATGGCAGCGCCGCGTTGAGCCGCAGGTTTCGAACGGGCAGGGCGAAAGCGCTTGATCAAAACTCACTCCCCAACGAGAAAAACCCGCGTAACGGGCCGCGTGAGCGAACTCGCGCCGATGCTCACTTCCAGCCCCGTCACCGACCTCGGCAGCGGCGCATTGCCGAGCTGAGGCACTTTCAGATTATTGTCGTTCTCCGTGATCGCCGACTGCACGTCTTTCATCTGCGTCGTCCAGCCGACTTTTGGCACATACAGCCGCGCGGTAATCGCGCCGATACCGCCGATCAACGGCACGGCGTTCCAGTTCTCGTTCTCCGAACCGCCAAGTGCGCGGCGCACCTCGCCAATGTTCGCCAACGGCGGCGACGCATAGCGCAGAATCCGCCCTTCCGTGATCCGATACCGCACGACCACCAAGCGGGGCGGCGCGCCCGGCGCCCGCATGTACCGCACGATCTGCAGCGCGTTGCCATTCACCGCGACGACCGGTTCGCCCGCTTCGTCGTCGGAGGCGGCGTTGCGCACGTCGATGCGCATCTGATCGAAAAACTGCGCGAACACACGCTCGTCTGCCATTGCATTGGTGATCGTCTGCCGTCCGCGGATGATCTGATCCAGCCCGCGCCACGACAGCACCGCGATCACCGCCAGAATCGCGATCGCGACGAGCAGTTCGATCAGCGTGAAGCCGCCCGCTGTTTTTCTGAGCAGCGGCGAATGTCGAACGCGCGACACGTCGTGCTCAGAGCGAGCGATTCGTTTCATTCGCGATCACCGTCACCATCTGCGCGAGGTTGCCCGAGTGACCGGGCGACGTCACTGAAACCTCGACGCGTCGAAACACCGGGTTCGGCGTCGCGCTTACGTTTTCCGTGCAAATCAGTTGCAGGTTGCCCTGCGAGCAGTCGAAACTCTGCGAGCCGACTTCGGGCCACGCATGCGCCAGATGCAGCTGGGCGAGCGCGTTGTCCGCGCTCCAGCCCGCCAGCAGCCGCCGATGCAGATCGGCCTCGCCCGTCGCGAGACTGCCGACCGCGCGCAGCGAAGCAGCCAGCGCGACCGCGATGATCGCCAGCGCGACCAGCACTTCGATCATCGTGAAGCCTCCCGCCCGGTTGCGATTCGGGTTATTCACAGCGCCGCGCACGCGGCGAAGACGAAGCGCATACGGCATCAGCGCACCTCGTACCGGCCGTTGCCCGTGCCGATGATCGTCACGCGCCCCACGGCGGAAAAGAGCGTCACCTGCACGGGCGTATCGATGCTCTCGGTGCCGAACACGATGCGGTCCGAATGCGTGTCGGAGCCGGGATAGTCGATCGTCACGCCCGTTACGCCGCCTTCCCAGTGGCGCGGCCCAAGCAGATCGTCGCGCAACGGACGCCAGCCGTCGTTGGTGTGGATATCGAAACGAAAGCCGCCGTCCAGCGGCAGCCATGAAATGGGGCGCGCGCGCACTTGCGCTTCGTCGCCCGCCGATTCGAACAGCAATGCGAGCCGCTGCGCTTCCTCGTTCAGGTCCGTGCGCGGGTTGCGTGTCAGCGATAGCGATGCAAGCGACACCAGCAGGCCTGCGATCACCAGTACGACCAGCATTTCGAGCAGCGTGAAGCCGCGCTGGCGCTCGCGTGCCGCCGTGCGCATTGCATGCTGCTTCATGCAGCCGCGCGCGTCGTTGACGCGGGCGACCTCACGAAGCGTGCGCGGCATGCAGTCGTGCAATCGCATGGTGCCGGTAACGATGGATATCGATTCAATCAGCGTGATGAGCCTATTGCCACGAGCCGACGTCGGCATCGTTGCCTTCGCCGCCCGGCTTGCCGTCCGCACCGTAGCTGAACACGTCGATCTCGCCGTGCACACCCGGGTTCAGATACTGATACGAATTGCCCCATGGGTCGTTAGGCAGACGTTCGAGATAACCGCCGTCCTTCCAGTTGTTCGGCACCGGGTCCGTCGACGGTTTTTCGATCAGCGCGCGCAGGCCTTGTTCCTGCGTCGGATAGCGGCCGTTGTCGAGACGATAGAGCTTCAGCGACTGCATGATAGTGCCGATGTCCTGCTTGGCGGCCACGCGGCGCGCTTCGTCCGGACGGCTCATGATCTTCGGCACGATCAGCGCAGCCAGAATGCCGAGGATCGCGATCACGACCATGATTTCGATCAGCGTGAACCCGCGTTGAAGGCGGGCGCGCTGGCCCGCGCGCATAGCCGCGATCTCGTTGCGGCGACTGGTCCACATTTGCATAGCTTGCTACCTCGTTTGAATGAAGGGTCGATCGATCAGACGTCACGTAAAGCGTTGAGAATTCAGCACTCTGCACGTCCGGTCGGTCATTTTAATGTCATGCAGTTGAAGGCTTCCGATCTGCCGATCCGTATGCCGCAAAATTCACAATAGTCCGTACAATTACACGAATGAACGCACTCCAGATCCGCCTGATTTCGCTCGCCGTTTTCGCCGTGTTCTGCGCGACGCTCACTTACTGGGTTGTCACGCTCACGTCGCATGCCGGTGCGCCCGTGCCCGCTGCCGCCGTGCGCGCGCCCGTTTCGACGGATCAGGCTGCGGCGCTGTTTGGCGGCCAGCTCACGCGCACCGCGAATCAGGACATCCATCTGTTCGGCATCCTCGCGCTCAGCGAAGGCGCCGCCGCGATCATCAGCACGGGCGGCGAACCGCCGCATGCCGTATCGCTGGGCAGCACGATCATGCAAGGCGCCAAGCTCGCCGAAGTGCGCGCCCGCTCGATCATCATCGACCGTAACGGCTCCCACTCCGAAATCTTCCTTCCCGCGAACCCGCCCGGCCCGACTATCTACGTGCGCTGATGTCATTCTCTGCCGGGCCGACGCAAGCTGAAAACGCCCGTCCGGCTTGCAAGTCTTTCGGACGCTAACGGGCCGTCACTGCACCAGGTTGTTCAACTCGATGATCGGCAGCATCACCGCGAGCACGATCACCAGCACTACGCCGCCCATCGCGAGAATCAGCAGAGGCTCGAGCAGACTCGTCAGGAACATCGTGCGCCGTTCGAGTTCGCGCGCCTCACCTTCGGCCGCGCGGTCGAGCATCGTCGTCACGTCGCCCGTCGCTTCGCCCGAACGGATCAGGTGCACGAGCACAGGCGGAAAGGTCTTCGTGTTGCCGAGCGCGCGCGACAGCGACGTGCCTTCGCGCACACGGACGATCGCGTCGTCGATGTTGTTGCGCATCGCCTTGTTGCTGAGCGTTTCGCTCGCGGCCTGCAGCGCGCGCAGAATCGGCACGCCCGCCGCCGTCAGAATGCCGAGCGTGCTCGCGAAGCGCACCGTGTTGTAGCCGCGCACGAGCTTGCCGAAGAGGGGCGCCGTCAAAACCCAGCGATCGAACGCGAGGCGCGGTCCCGGTTGCGCGAGTATCGCGCGCACCACGTACACGACGATCACCAGCGCGATCAGCATGGCCCACCACCAGTTACGCACGAAGCCGGAGAGCGCCATCATCATCACCGTGAGGATCGGCAACTGCTGCTTCGTGCTGGCGAACACGTTGACGACCTGCGGCACGACGTAGCTCAACAGGAACGTGACGATGCCGAACGCGATGATCGTCACGATGGTCGGATACGTGAACGCGAGCACGATCTTCTGCTTGAGCGCGTTGCGCTGCTCGATGTAATCGGCGAGGCGCGACAGCACGAGTCCGAGCTTGCCCGTATGTTCACCCGCTGCGACCAGCGCGCGATAAATCTCGGGAAAATCTTTCGGATGCTGTGACAGCGCGTTTGCCAGCGAATGGCCGCCCAGCACTTCTGCGCGGATCGCGGCCATCAGTTCGCGGATGTAATCGCGCTCCGACTGCTCGGTGAGCACCGAGAGCGCTTCGTCGAGTGGCAGACCGGCGATCAGCAGACTCGCGAGTTGCCGCGTGAGAATCGCCTGCTCGCGCTGCGAGAGCTTGCGCCCCAAGGACAGCCGCTGGGTGCGCTCGCCGCGCGTGCGCGTCGCCGCCGGTTCGACGACGAGCGGCGTCAGACCTTGCGTGCGCAACTGCGTGCGTGCGCCGCGCGCGCTGTCGGCATCGAGCACGCCTTTTTGCGCCTTGCCGGCGGCGTCGATCGCTTCGAAACGGAATGCGGGCATGCGCTTTAGACCCCGCCCGTCACGCGTATCACTTCTTCGAGCGACGTCAGGCCCGATGCGAGCCAGCGGTCGCCGTCCTCGCGCAACGTGCGCATGCCTTGCTTGCGGCCAGTGTCGAGAATCTCGGCATCGGAGGCGTTGCGGTGAATCAGCGAGCGGATCGATTCGTCGACGTTCAGCAGTTCGTACACGCCGCGCCGTCCCGCATAGCCCGAATGTCCGCACTTGTCGCAGCCGACGGGATGCCAGAACTTGCGACCGCCTTCTTCTTCGCGCTCCACCTTGCACACGGGACACAGACGCCGCACGAGACGCTGCGCCAGCACGCCGAGCAGCGACGACGCGAGCAGATACGGCTCGACGCCCATATCCGTCAGACGCGTGACCGCGGACGCGGCGTCGTTGGTGTGCAATGTGGCGAGTACGAGGTGGCCCGTCAGCGATGCCTGCACGGCGATCTGCGCCGTTTCGAGATCGCGTATTTCACCAATCATGATGATGTCCGGGTCCTGACGCAGAATGGAACGCAGCGCGCGGGCGAACGTCATGCCGATCCGCTCGTTGACCTGCGTCTGGCCGATGCCGGACAGATCGTATTCGATCGGGTCTTCGACGGTCATGATGTTCGTCGTCGCCGTTTCGAGCCGCGACATCGACGCGTACAGCGTGGTCGTCTTGCCCGAACCTGTTGGACCCGTCACGAGCACGATGCCGTGTGGACGCGAAATCAGCTTGTCGAACTGGCCGAGCGTATCGGACGCCATGCCGAGCGCTTCGAGGTTCAAACGCTGCGCGTCTTTTTCCAGCAGACGCAGCACAGCGCGCTCGCCGTGGCCCGTCGGCAAAGTCGATACGCGCACGTCGACGGGCCTCCCGCCGACGCGCAACGTAATGCGACCATCCTGTGGCAGACGCTTCTCGGCGATGTCGAGTTGCGCCATGATCTTGATCCGCGAAATCAGCGCGCCGTGCAGCGCTTTCTTCGGACGCACCACGTCGCGCAGCGTGCCGTCGACGCGAAAGCGCACCACCGACGCATTCTCGAACGGCTCGATATGAATATCCGAAGCCTGTTCGCGCGCCGCCTGCGTGAGCAACGCGTTGATCATGCGGATGATCGGCGCGTCGTCTTCGGATTCCAGCAGGTCTTCCACTTCGGGAATGTCCTGCATCAGACGCGACAGATCGACTTCGCCTTCCACCTCGCCGACTACCTGCGCAGCGCTGCCGTCCTGGCGCGAATACGCCTGATTGATCGCCTGCGAGAGTTCATCCGCTTCGAGGCGCACCACCGACACCGCGCCGAAATTGCGCGCGACTTCCGCAAGCGCGGCCTGGGTCGTGCGTTCGCTGATCCACACTTCCATGGAATCGGCGTGCTGATGCGCCACGAGAATCTGACCGCTCTTCGCGAAGCCATACGGCACGAGTCGCGCGGCTAGCGCAGAGGGCGGCTCGCGATGCGCTCCGCCCGTGGCCGCTGAATCGGGCGGCGCGCTGCCAGGCGCGTGCGGCGTGCTCACGGCTGCACCTTCGGCGTACTCGTGCCCGGTTGCGCCGGGACCGTTTGTGCGGGCGGCTGCGCCTGCATCTGCGGTTGGGGCTGCATCTGAGGCTGCTGCGGCGGGACGTAGGCGGGAGCCGGGACGGGCACGCCAAGCGCCTGTTGTCGCCGCATCGCGTCGAGATCGAACAGGTTCAAAGGCGATCCACCCTGGCTCGGGCCAACCGGCATCGGCGGCACCACGGGATCGTCCTTGTCCTTGATCAGGTTGTTGTCGGACTTATATGCACCCGTCACGCCCTGGATGTAGTCGTAGCGGTTCGCCGTCACCGCTTGCGCCGTGTCGCGGTCGTTGATGATCACCGGACGCAGAAATACCAGCAGATTGGTCTTCGCGCGAACCTTGTTTTCGGAGCGGAACAACTGGCCAATCCATGGGATGTCGCCGAGCAGCGGCACCTTGCTGTTATTGACCTGGTAATTGTCCTGCATCAGGCCGCCGAGCACAATGATCTCGCCGTTGTCGGCGAGCACGGTCGACTGGATCGAGCGCTTCGTGAACTCAGGGCCGGCCGGATTGGTCGCCACGTTGGTCGTGCCCGCCACGATCGCCGAATCTTCCGTATACAGCTGGAGTTTCAGGATGCCGCCCTCGGTGATCTGCGGCTTGATGTGCAGCGTCAGACCGACGTCGATGCGATCGAAGGTGTTGAACGCCGTGGTCGCCGTGCTGCTCGTGAGGTTCGAATACGAGCCCGTCTGGATCGGCACGTTCGTACCGACGACGATCTTCGCCTCCTGGTTGTCGAGCGTGATGAGGTTAGGCGTGGACAGCACGTTGGCGTCGCTCGTCTGCGACAGTGCCTGCAGCAACGCGCCGAGCCCCTGCACGCCGAAGAGGTTGTGCAGCCAGCCTACATTCAGGCCCTGCTGGAGATTCTGCGCCGCCAGCGCGGTCGCCAGGCCACCCGTGGCGGCGCTGGCTGCCGCTGCCGCCGTCACGTTGACGATACTGTTGCCACCGCCCGTGGCAAGGTTGGTGCCCGCGAACACGTTGCCGCTGCCGATCTGCCACTGGATACCCAGGTTGGCGTTCGTGTTCGAGTTCAGTTCGACGATCAGCGCTTCGATGTAGACCTGCGGGCGGCGCACGTCCAGCTGGTCAATCACGGTGCGCAGATTGCGGTAGACGGGGTCGGACGCGGTGATGATCAGCGAGTTCGTCGACGCGTCGGCCTGGATCATGCCGCCGGGCTGATTGTCGTCGCCGCCGCTGCCTTCCTTCTCGCCGAGAAAGTCCGAGTTGTTGCTGCCCTGACCGCCATAGCCACCGCCGCCGGCGCCGCCCGTGCCCAGCGGATTGCTGCCCAGCGACGACCCCGACGACCCGCCCATCGATCCCGACGGCAGCGGCGGCGTGCCCGCGCCACCCGTCGACGAGGGCGAGTTGTTCTGGTTGAACGAGTTCGCGTTATTGCCGCCACCCGACGACGATTCATTGCCACCGCCACCGCCACCGCCACCGCCCTTGCCGAGCATGCCGCGCAGCGTCTTCGCAAGACGCACGGCGTCTGCATTGCGCAACGACACGACATGCATGTTGCCGGGCTGGCCCGTTGCGGCATCCAGCTGCCTGGCGAGCGACTTCGCCGCCGCGAGACGCCCCGCGTTCGACGCGCGCAGCAGCAGCGAATTGGTGCGCGGATCGGCCTGCACGGACACCTTCAGCGTGGCATCGGTGTTGCCAATCGTACCGGGGTCGAGCATCTTCGCCATTTGCGTCGCGACGTCGATCGCATTTGCGTTCTTCAGCGGCACGACCAGCACCTGCTGGCCCGCCGCCGTATCGACGCCAGCGATGATCTGCGCAATGCGGCGCACGTTGTCCGCATAGTCCGTCACGACAATCGTGTTGTTGCCCGGATAGGCCGCAACCGTGTTGTTCGGCGAGATCAGCGGGCGCAATACGGGCAACAGGTTATTCGCCGATTCGTTCTTCAGCTGGAATACCTGCGTGACCACCTGATCGCCGCGTGCTGCGGGCGCATTGCCGATATAGGTCGGCACGCCTTGCAGCTTCGCATCGGCTTCGGGCACGACCTTCAGGACGCCATGGTCCTGAACCAGCGAAAAACCCTGCATTCTCAACGCGGACTGCAAGGTCTTCAGCGCCTGGTCTTCGGGAACGGGATTCTCGGAAACCAGGTTCAATTGCCCTTTCACCCGCGGGTCGACGATGATCGTTTTACCCGTCGCTGCGCCGATCGCCCTCGCCACCTGATCGATGTCGGCGTTGACGAAGTTGAGCGTCACCTGAGCGTGGGCGATCTGCGCGGTGATCATGCCAGCGACCAGCAACGCTGTCGCGACGCGACGCAATGCCATACGATTTCTTCTCATGGATGTGGTTTCGAAGCCGACGTTGTGATCCGCCGACGGTCATGCACAGTGGACGACCGGCCGACACCTTGTCGTCCCCAGTCCGGCAAAACGCTTCCGTGGCAGCCAGTGCCAAGGATGCCTTGCCTCCCTGTAATCAAAAACAACGAACAGTAACAGCTTTTCATGTCGGAAATGTCACAGAACCGGGCAGTTCCGCGCGATTCCTCTAACGTTTCCGATCCGACGCTTCTCGGATTGCGTAATCTGTTAAGTTCTTGAAAGTTTTGCGTTCCGGACCGGTGCGCGTTGGCGGCCGCCTTTGGCCGCAAGTTACTCGCTTATGTCGGCTGGCCAACTTTAACACGACATGTCCAGCCGGTATGATACGGGCGGAATGATGGTTCGAGTATCCCGAAGGTAACGGGTTTTCCCGAGTTCAAGCCCGCCGGATATAGGTTTCGAGTCGTCTTTACCGTCCCGCTGCTCAGAAAGGAACATAGTTCGTCATCTTGACCGATGAAGCCAATCGCCGTCACTGTCGCCGTTGCTTTGGCCGCGCTAGTCAGCGCCGGGTCCGCGCGCGCCGACTGCTTCGACGAGGCCGCTGGCTATCAGAAGGTCAACCCGTTGATTCTTCGGGCCATTGCCTGGCAGGAATCGCATAACCGTCCCACGGCAGTGCACAAGAACGCCAACGGCTCGACCGACTATGGCGTCATGCAGATCAACTCCGTGCATCTGCCCGTGCTCGCGCAATACGGCATCTCGCAGGGTACGCTGATGGAGCCGTGCAAGAACGTCTACATCGCCGCCTGGCATCTGCGCCAGAAGATGAACAAGTACGGCAACACCTGGGCGGCTGTCGGCGCCTATCACTCGGAGACGCCGTCGCTGCGCGACGAGTACGCGCGGCAAATCGTGGCCATTCTCCGGAAGTGGAATCTGATGCCAACCAAATAGTTGGCAGCACCGCGCATCCCGTTCCCCATTCACCGCAGGTTACTTGAGGCGTCGCCTCGTTCCAGTTGATGCAAAATGCGGCTTCGTGCTGCTGCCTGTCCAGGTCCGTTTGAACGTCCGGCAGGCGCATGCGTCATTCACCCTCAAGTTTTCCCTATCGCGATGAACCAGCCGCTTCTGCCCGTTACCGTGATCTCCGGTTTCGTGGGCGCGGGCAAGACCGCGCTCGTCGATCAGATTCTGTCGAACCGCACTGGCCCGCGTATCGCCGCGATCGTCACCGATCTCGCCGCCGTCCGTCTCGATATCGACAACGCGGCGCCCGCATCGTCGCCTGCCTCGCAGGTTGAATTGCCGAACGGATGTCTCTGCGCGCAAGCCGGTGAAGATTTGCTCGAACAGTTGGCCGAACTGGCGTCGGCGAATCGTTTCGATGCGATCGTCATCGAAGCAGCCGCTATCGACGAACCGATGAGCCTCGTCGAGTCGATCATCGAAGACGAATCGCTCGCGACACTCGTGCGTGTCGATACTGCCGTGACCGTGATCGATGCAGCGGACTTTCTGCGCGACTACGCGTCGGCCGATGCATTGTCCGAGCGCGGCATCGCCGCTCATGAAGAGGACGATCGCACGATCGTCGAAGTGCTGATCGAGCAGGTCGAGTTCTGCGACGTGTTCGTCATCAACAAGGCGGACCTCGTTTCCACCGACGCTCTCGCGCATCTGCAGGCGATACTCGCCGCGCTCAATCCGCGCGCCGCGCAGATCGTGAGCACCTATGGCAATGCGCCTTTCGAGGAAGTGATCGGCACGGCGCGCTTCGATTACGACGCGACGTCGAATGCGGCCGGCTGGCTCGCGTTGCTGCACGATCCTTCGAGCCATGAAAACGAAAGTGGCGGCTCAGGCGTCGGGCATGTCGTCTATCGCGCGCGGCGGCCGTTTCATCCCGAACGGCTGTGGGCACTGCTGCATGAAGAGTGGAAGGGCGTGTTGCGCGGCAAAGGTTTCTTCTGGCTCGCGACGCGCAACGAGATCGGCGGTTCACTGTCGCAAGCGGGCGGCGCTTGCCGGCCGGCGCCGGCAGGAACGTGGTGGGCCGCGCAGGATCGCAGTGAATGGCCTGAAGGCGATGACGAGCTGCTGGAAGAAATCGCGGCCGACTGGTACGGCGATGCCGATGACTTCACGATCGGCGACCGTCGCCAGGAACTGGTGCTGATCGGCGTCGACATCGATCCGGCGCAATGGCGTGCGAAGTTCGATACATGTCTGCTGACCGACGACGAGTACGCATCGGGCGCCGAGGGATGGCGCGCACTGAGTGATCCATTCCCGGCGTGGGATCTCGAAGACGACGATCATGATCACCACGATCATGGCCACGATCGTCATCACCATCATGATCACGATGACGACGGCCATCATCATCACCATCATTGAACGCAACGGATTGACGTAATGCCCGTCGTCGAAAATGCAGACGAAAAAAAACCCGCCGACGGCGGGTGTCAACAACTCAGCGCTGATGCTTAGCGCTTGTTGACTGCGTCCTTGAACGCCTTGCCGGCCGTGAATTTAACGGTCTTTGCGGCCGGAATCTTGATGGTTTCGCCCGTCTTCGGGTTGCGGCCCGTACGTGCTGCGCGCTTGCCCGAACCGAAGCTGCCGAAGCCGATCAACTGGACTGCATCACCCTTCGCCACAGCCTTCTTGATAACTTCAAGCAGCGTGTCCAGCGTCTCGCCGGTTTGAGCCTTGCTGGCGCCCGTCTGACCTGCGACGGCGTCGATCAGTTCCTGTTTGTTCATTAAGGTTCCTTTCTGGTTTAGGTTGACACGAACAGCGCGAACGCGCCGATTATACGTGCGCGCGCCGCGCCGTCGAGCAGCGACGGCTCGGGAATACCCCCGACTCCCGCAGCACGCCTGGCGCCGCACGGAGCACCGTGCTGCCGCTTCCCTCGCGGCGCTTGCTATGATAGCGCAGCGCAAACCCAATCTGGATAAGGGTTTCGAAGAATTACACGCTGCAACGCCTGATACAGCATGGAAAACAGCCTTTTTGGCATGCAGAGCATCGAATAGATGCTATCCGAGTCGTTCAAAGCCCCGTCAGCGTTGGTTTTTGCCAACGTTCGACACCTCTCTGACAGGCTGCAGACGCCGTCTGGACGGGCTGTGACGGGTGTCGGCATGGTGTGACGGCTGCGAACTCGTGCTTCCAGTCAGTGCTTTGCCGTCGCCCAGTTATCTTCCTTGCACCGCATTTCATCGCGCATGACCGACCCGCTCGTTCCCGCCATCCTCGCGTTTCGCGACAACGGCACCCCCTATTCGCCACGCCACGACGACATCTATCACAGCGCCGTCGGTGCACTTGCGCAGGCCGAATACGTCTTCCTGAAAGGCAATGAATTGCCGTCGCGCTGGCAGAAACGGCGCGTATTCACGATGCTGGAAACGGGCTTCGGCATGGGCATCAACTTTCTCGTGACGTGGGCCGCATGGCGTGCGGACCCGGATCGTTGCGAGCGCCTGCATTTCGTATCGACGGAAAAGCATCCGTTCTCGCGCGACGATCTGATGGCAGCGAGCGCGGTGGCCGTTGCGGACGCATCGATCGCACCGCTTGCGCAACAGCTCGTCGATGCATGGCCGACGCTCGTGCCCGGCACCCATCGGCTCGAGTTCGAGGACGGGCGCGTCACGCTCACGCTCGTGTTCGGCGACGCGGCGCAAACGCTGCATTCACTCTGGCTGCGCGCCGACGCCTTCTATCTGGATGGCTTCTCGCCGTCGAAGAACCCGGAGCTGTGGACGCCCGCCACTTTCAAGGCGCTCGCTCGCCTCGCTGGCGATGACGCGACCTTCGCCACTTATACAAGCGCGGGCGATGTGAAACGCGGATTGCAGCAAGCCGGCTTCGAATACCGGAAAGTCGACGGCTTCGGATGGAAACGCGCAATGCTGGTCGGACGCTTTGCGCCGCGCTATCGCGTACGGCGTCACGAACCACCGTTGCCACTTGCCGTCGACGAACGGCATGCCATCGTGATCGGCACCGGGCTCGCGGGATGCGCAGCGATCGAACGACTCACGGCGCGCGGCTGGCGCGTCAAGTCACTCGAACGGCATGCGGGCGTCGCGCGCGATGCGTCGGGCAATCCCGCCGGCGTGTTTCATCCGATGATGTCGCGCGACGACAGCGTGGGTTCGCGCATCACGCGCGCGGGCTTCCTTTATGCGTTGCGGCAATGGTCCGCGCTCGAACGCCGCGGATATCGTCCGTTGCGCGGTCCGGAAGGTCTGCTGCAAATCGCTGCCGATGAAGACGAAGCGTCGGCGATGGCGCAGACGTTCTCTTCGTTCGCTTATCCGTCGGAGTACGTGACGGCCGTTTCCCGCGAAGAGGCGCAACACATCGCGGGCATGCGCGTTGCGCGAGGCGGCTGGTTCTTTCCGCACGGCGGCTGGATCGATCCCGCGTCGCTCTGCGCGGCGCAGTGCGAGGCGGCGGGCGGCTTGCTGGAGCGCCGCTTCAACGTCGTGGCATCGCGCGTCGAACGCGTTGCGAATCAATGGATTGTGTTCGATGCGAACGGCGCCGCGATTGCCGCCGCGCCCGTCGTCATCTTTGCGAATGCGCATGAAGCGGCGCGGATCGCCGGTCTGCACCATGCGCCGACGCGCAGCGTGCGCGGTCAATTGACGCTGCTGCCCAGCGATGCGGCGCACGCATTGCGCGTTCCCGTGATCGGCGAAGGGTACGCAGTGCCGCTGCCCGATGGCTCGACGCTGACAGGCGCAACCTATGACATCGACGATCCCGACACACAAATACGCGACGACGCTCACGTCGAGAACATCGACCGTATCGCGCAGATGCTTCCCGACATACATGAGGCGATCGGTATGCGAGCGCCTTCGTCGCTGACAGGGCGCGTCGCGTTTCGCTGCGTGACGAGCGACCGTCTGCCGATGATCGGCGCATTCGCCGACGAAACAGCCGCGACCCACGATGCAGGCAAGCTGCGCGGCGCGTGGCCGCTGGATTTGCCGCGCGCACAAGGGCTGTATGGCGCATTCGCGTTTGGCTCACGTGGACTTGTATGGGCGTCGCTCGGCGCGGAGCTGATCGCTTCGCAGATCGAAGGCGAGCCGTGGCCCATCGAGCGGGATCTCGCCGAAGCGCTCGATCCCGCGCGCTTTCTCTTGCGTGCGCTACGGCAGGGCACCGCCAACTGACTTTCTTCCTGTGGAAAAGTTATCCACGGCGCGTTGTGGATAACCGGGAAAAATGCGGGCGAAACTCGTGTGGAACGGATGTGGACGTAAACGGGGTAACTCGACAAACGTAAACGCGGGCCAAAAGTTATTCATCGAACCCAGTCGGACGCGCACACCAAGTGCATCCGGTTATGCGTTCGGCAACACGCTGATTCGCTTCGGTAAACCCGGGTTATCCACAGAAATGCGGCGGCCTTGTTAACTTCTACTACGTATACATACAGTAAACATATTGATGAAAAGCCCATGGTGGATCGACGTCCGTCGGCATCATCTTTCCTATTAAGAATTTCGCAAAGCTCGCCTGGCTTCACCAACCGTCTTCTTTGCTGTTCATCGCACCGAGACAGGAACGCCTGAGCGCAAGAACACTCAAACGCAAACACGCTGAAGATGCACTGCGTGAGGCCATCTCAGACGCGCAAAAACATCGCTGACAAGGCCATTCTTCTCCAAAGCACGCGCGTTTTCCGGTCGCTTTTTCCTGTTGTCACTAAGTTAGCGTACGTTTTACCGCTTTGAGCGCTTGTTCGACGCTTTTCCGTCAAGTGTAAAAAAGCTATGGCACAATCGCCGTTCTTCCGCGTCGCGTATTGCCCCCGCAACCGACGCGCCAATGGAACGGTTGCCGGACCCACAGAATCTGATTCAAAAGTCGACGGCGCTCTTTTCACTCACGTCGGGCTGCCCGTAGTCATGCGGCATCGGCGTGGTCGTTTCAGTTTTTCACCCGATCGTTGACAACCCGCAACGCCGGCAGACGCGAACCGATCGCGGCAACGGACGCGGCGCGCGCTTTGCGTGCCGACGCCGTCTGCCCGTTCGCGTTGCCGGGCGGTGCTGCAAAGGAGAAGCCACCACGATGAAGTCGGCGTTTTCATTCTTTCCAGGCTGGCCGCTCACGCCCGATGCGATTTTCTGGGCAGGCCTCGCTTTGCTTGCCGCCGGTCTCGTCGGCGAGCTGTGCTATCGCGCGTGGCATCTGCCGCGTATTTCCGGGTATGCGGTGATCGGGCTGATCGCGGGCTCGGCGGGATCGGGCGTGATCGACGCGGACTCGGCTAGCACCGCGCGTCCGTTGCTCGATGTCGCGCTCGGCCTGCTGCTGTTCGAACTCGGCAGCCGGCTGGATCTGCGCTGGATTCGCCGCAATACGTGGCTCATCGTGTCGAGCATCGCCGAATCGACGCTCACGTTCGTGCTCGTGCTGCTGGTGCTGCTGTTCCTGAACGTGTCGTCGGTGACGGCGCTCGTGCTGGCGTCGATCGCAATGGCGACTTCGCCCGCGATGGTGATCCAGCTGAAAACCGAGGTGCGCGCCGAAGGCCAGGTCACGCAGCGCCTCTTGACGCTGACGGCGCTCAACAGCATGTATGCGGTGATCGTCGAGAAGCTTGCGTCCGGCTGGCTGCATCAGGAAGCCTACGGCAACGTGCTCGCGACGATCCTCCAGCCGCTGTATCTGCTGATCGGCTCGCTGATCCTCGCGTACCTGCTCGCGCGCACCATCACGTTCTTTTACAAGCGTGTGAATCTGCAGGACGAGCACTCGTTCGTCGCGCTGTTCGGCCTCGTGCTGCTCGCCATTGCCATCGCGCACATCTTCAAGCTGTCGACGATTCTCAGCCTGCTCGCGGCGGGCATCATCGTGAAGAATCTGGAGGCGCGCCCGCAACTTTGGCCGGAGCACTTCGGCACGGCGGGTTGGCTGCTGACGGTGATTCTGTTCGTGCTCACGCTGACCACGTTCGAATGGCGTGACGTCGCGATGGGCGGGCTCGCAGCCGTCGGATTGATCGTCGCGCGGCTGGTGGCCAAGCTGGTCGGCGTACTCGCGTTCGCCAAGCCGAGCGGACTCGACATGAAGCAGGGCATGGCGCTTGGGTTGTCGCTGTCGCCAATGTCGGCGCTCGCGTATCTGCTCGTCGACGACACCTACCAGCTCTATCCGAATTTCGATCCGACGCTGCGCGCGGTCACGATGTGCTCGATCGTCGTGCTGCAGCTGGTCGGGCCGTGGCTCGTCTACCGCTCGCTCGCGCTGGTGGGCGAACGCCGCGAATAAAAGCGGCAGGCCCGCACACCGTATTTTCATGCAGCTCGAGCGTTCGGCTGCAGCATTCGACAGTCAATCCGGCCGGCGCCGCCTGCAGCGGGCGCTGATGCCGACATGAATCAGGAAACGCCATGTCACTCGAAGCCTTCATCGATTCGAAACCGTTCACCTTCGGTGTCGAACTCGAGATGCAGATCGTCAATACCCATGACTATGATCTGACCAAAGCAGGAACCGACCTGCTCCGGCTCATCAAGGACGAAAAGATCCCGGGCAATATCACGCCGGAAATCACCGAGAGCATGATCGAGCTGTCGACGGGCATCTGCACGACGCACGAGCAGGCTGTCGCCGATCTGCGCACGATCCGCGATACGCTGGTCGCTGCGGCCGACCGGCTGAACGTCGGCCTGTGCGGCGGCGGCACGCACGCTTTCCAGCAATGGAGCGAGCGCAAGATCGTCGACACGCCGCGCTTTCAATACCTTTCGGAACTCTACGGCTATCTCGCCAAGCAGTTCACCGTGTTCGGCCAGCACGTGCACATCGGCTGCCCGGATGCCGACAGCGCGTTGTTCCTGCTGCATTCGATGTCGCGCTACATTCCCCACTTCATCGCGCTGTCGGCGTCGTCGCCGTTTGTGCAGGGTGTCGATACGGGCTTTCACTCGGCACGCCTGAATTCCGTGTTCGCGTTTCCGCTGTCGGGCCGCGCGCCGTTCGTCCTCACGTGGGACAGCTTCGAAGAATACTTTTCGAAGATGGTGCATACGGGCGTCGTCAACAGCATGAAGGACTTCTACTGGGACATCCGGCCGAAGCCCGGCTTCGGCACCATCGAAGTGCGCGTGATGGACACGCCGCTTTCCGTCGACCGCGCGGCCGCGATTGCGTGCTACATCCAGACGCTTGCGCGTCATCTGCTGCTCGACAAGCCTTTGATGCCAAAGGAAGACGACTATCTCGTCTACACGTTCAACCGATTCGAGGCGTGCCGCTTCGGTCTGGCGGGCACGTGTATCGATCCACAGACGGGTGAGCGCCGGACGATTTCCGAAGACATCATTCACACGCTCGAGCGCATCGCGCCGCATGCGGATGTGCTGGGTTCAGGCAAGGCGCTCGAAGAAATCGGCGCGATCGCGCGCGGGCAGGTGAACGATGCGACCTGGCTGCGCAATGTGGCTGAACAGGAACAATCGCTGCACGAAGTGGTGCGGCAGCAGTGTCTGCAGTGGCGCGCATAAACCGCGCGTAAAAGCCGGAGGGTATGTGCGCCGTACGGTGCAGTCCGGCGCGGCAGGCGCGTTGGATGCTACCGCCTCGCCGCCAGGCAGAGTTCAGAAATCCGCTTTTTGCGGGTTTTTTTATTTTTGTCGAATGCCGATGGAGCGTCCTCCAGCTTTTCTCGAAGTTTACGTATACATACGTAGTAGTACGTTAACAAGCATTGCGTTTGCCTGTGGACAACCAAATAATTCCCTGCAAACTCAAGAGGCTGCGTAAACTATAACTACGCGGATCGGGCGCGCATCCCGACCGTAAACCTGGGAGAACGATTCTCATGGGCGCTGAGGTCGAGCGGGTTATCAAGAATCGACGCACATGTCGTCCCCGTCTTATCCCGTGGTTATCCACAGATTGCATTGGATAACTTAGCTGTACGATTTGCCGCTCTCGCATAGAATGTCGTTTTTCGTCGTTGCGGCCTGCCCCGGATCACGTCGATGCGTGGCCCAAAGCGCAGGAGTCGCACCGCATGAAGCATTTGCAAAGCCTGAGAAAGCGGCCGGGACAAGGCCCGCATCACAGGAAGTTTTTGAGATAGTAGGAATCAACGAGCCGGCTTGACCGGCGAAGCTTCCCCCCACAGACTGTCGGCGCGCCGGCATCGGAAATCGGATGTCGACGGGCAACGGCACGCTGTCAACAACGAACGAAAGACTATGAGCGAAGGCGTATACGGAGAGCAGGCAACCGGGCGGGTGACCCACAGCCTGCTGCGACTCAGCACGGCCATGCGGAGCCAGGCATGGGAATGGGCGGAAGGCGCGGGTCTGACGCCTACCCAGGGCGAAATTCTTGTGCTGCTGATGCAGCGCAAGGGGCCGATGCGGCTCGGCGAAATCGCACGCGAAACCGCGCTGACTGCCGCAACCACGAGCGATGCCGTGAGCACGCTGGAAAGCAAGGGTCTCGTCGAAAAGCGCCGTGCGCTCGATGACGGGCGCGCGCTTGCCGTGCGTCTGACGGCTCGCGGCCGCACTGCGGCCAAGCGCGCCGCGCAATGGCCTGACTTCCTCGCCAAGGCGGTCGGCACGCTGCGCGACGAAGAACAATCGATCTTCTATCGCACGCTGCTGAAGACGGTGCGTCAGCTCGAAGTGCAAGGTCACATCCCGCCGCACCGGATGTGCGTGACCTGCACGCATTTCGAGCCGAGCAAGAACCCGAAGAAGACGCCGCATCGCTGCATGCTGCTCGATCTGTCGATGTCGGATACCGATCTGCGTCTGGACTGCTCGGTGCACGAAACGGCGGACGCGGCGACGCAGAAAAAGACCTGGAAGATCTTCGCGCAGCAAGCCTGAGTCGGCTAAACTGCGGAGCCGGCCGCCGCTCGCGGGTTTGCGCGAGCGGGGCGGGCGAGCTTGCGCCGTTTTGCGCATCGGCAGACGGCGTGTCTTCCGGCGCGCCTTTGAGGCGCGTCCAGTCAACCTGACGGTGGGATTTGCCGATGCATCACGAAGTTCTCGCCATCCGCCATGTGCATTTCGAGGATCTGGGCAGTCTCGAACGGGTGCTCGGCGAGCGGGGGCGTCCTGTCCGCTATCTGGATGTCGGATTTGCACGCATCGAGGCACCCGACCCCGTGATGCCGTCGCTGATGGTGATTCTCGGCGGCCCGATCAGTGCCTACGACGACGATCACTATCCGACCATCGCGCCGCTCGTCTCCCTGATCGAAAAGCGCATTGCAGCCGGCTTGCCGACGCTCGGCATCTGCCTCGGCGCGCAGTTGATCGCGCGCGTGCTCGGCGCGCGGGTCTATCCGTCCGGGCAGACGGAAATCGGCTGGACGCCATTGACGCTCACCGATGCCGGCAAGCAGTCGCCGCTGCGGCATCTGGACGAAGCGCACACGTCAATGCTTCATTGGCACGGCGATACATTCGATCTTCCGCAAGGCGCGGTGCATCTCGCCTCCACGCCCGCCTGTCAGAACCAGGCGTTCTCGTGGGGCAAGCATGTGCTTGGCCTGCAATGTCACCCTGAAATCCGCACGGACCGCTTCGAGCCCTGGCTGATTGGCAATGCTGGCGAAATTGCGGGCCACGGCATCGACGTACGCGCGCTGCGCGCCGATACCGCGAAGCATGGCCCGAAGCTGGAAATCGCGGCGACCAGCATGTTCGGCGAATGGCTCGATCAACTGGCCGCGCGACCCTGAACAAACCCCGATGACCGCAGTCGATCACCGAGTTCTTACCGTCGATGCCGTGCTGACCGGCAAGATTGCGCCGCTGGGCGGTGACCTGTCGGGCAAGACGAGCGCGATCGGCAAGACGCCAGTCGACGGCCGGTTGTGGCTCGGCGAAACAGGACTCGAAGGTGATCAGCAGGCCGAACTCAAACACCATGGCGGACCGGAAAAAGCGCTGCATCACTATCCGTTCGACCACTACGCCACCTGGCGAAGCGAATGGCAGGCGGGCGCGGCCGGTCTGTCGACGCTTGACGGACGCGGCGCGTTCGGCGAAAACCTGAGCACGTGCGGCCTGACGGAAGCGGACGTTTGCGTCGGTGACGTGTACCGGATAGGCGGGGCGATCGTCCAGGTGTCGCAACCTCGTCAGCCATGCTGGAAACTGAATCTGCGGTTCGCGCGCGCCGACATGTCGCGCGCCGTGCAGGACACCCGCCGCACGGGCTGGTACTACCGCGTGCTCGAAGCAGGCGAAATCGGCGCGGGAGATGCGATCGAGCGACTCGCGCGTCCTCACGCGCAGTGGAGCATCGAGAGGCTGTTGCGCGTGCTGTATGTCGATCGCGACGACCGGCAAGCGCTGGAGGCGATGGCGCAACTCGACACGCTGTCGCCGTCATGGCGCAAGACCGCGACCAAGCGTCTCGAAAGCGGCGAAGTCGAATCGTGGTCGAAGCGTCTCGATACGCCTCACACTCAGAGCTGATTCGCGCTGTTGAGAGCGACGCGCCTGGACGTCTGCAGCAAATCAGACCCGGTGCTATCCTCGTTCGCTCTTGAGTTTCGATGGGCAACCCCACCATCATGAGCGCACTTTTCACACCGCTCACGCTGCGTAGCGTGACGCTGCCGAACCGCATCGTCGTGTCACCGATGTGTCAATACTCTGCCGAACGCGGCGAAGCGACGGCATGGCACATGATCCATCTCGGTCATCTGGCGCTGTCGGGCGCGGGCATGCTGTGCATCGAGGCGACGGCCGTCGAGCCCGATGGCCGCATCACGCCTGCCGACCTCGGCCTGTGGGACGACGTCACGGAAGAAGCACTGAAGCCCGTGCTCGCCGCGATCCGCAAGCATTCGAAAGTGCACGTCGCGATGCAGCTATCGCACGCGGGGCGCAAGGCTTCGAGCAACGTGCCATGGGAAGGCGGGCAACTCATTCCCGTCGCCGACGGCGGCTGGCTGCCGCATGCGCCGTCCGCGCTGCCGCACAAGGCCGGCGAAGAGCCGCCGCTCGCGCTGGACAACGCGGGCCTCAACCGTATTCGTGAAGCATTCGCCGCAACGGCGCGGCGTGCCGCGCGTCTGGGCATCGACGCACTCGAAGTGCACGCCGCGCACGGTTATCTGTTGCATCAGTTCCTGTCGCCGCTCGCGAACCAGCGCAGCGACGAATATGGCGGTTCGCGCGAGAATCGCATGCGTTTCCCACTCGAAATCTTCGATATCGTGCGCGCTGCATTCCCCGCCGACAAACCCGTCGGCGTACGAGTCTCGGCGATCGACTGGGTCGACGGCGGCATCACGATCGAAGACACGATTGCGTTCGCGCAGGAGTTGAAGAAGCGCGGCTGCGACTGGGTCGATGTGTCATCGGGTGGTGTGTCGCCGTTGCAGAAGATCCCGCTCGAACCCGGCTATCAGGTGCCGTTCGCGAAGGCGGTGAAGGAAGCGACAGGCATGACGACGATGGCCGTCGGTCTGATCACGGACCCGGCGCACGCGAGCCGGCTGATCGAAGAAGGCGACGCGGATCTCATCGCGATGGCCCGCGCGATGCTCTACGATCCACGCTGGCCGTGGCATGCGGCCGCGCAGCTCGGCGCGACCGTGGAAGCTCCGCCGCAATACTGGCGTTCGCAACCGCGCGAGCAAAAGGCGCTGTTCGGGGATATTTCGTTCGGTCAGCGCTGAGCGTTGCGTTCGACCGTCCACGCGAAATACGCATCGCGCGCACATGCGATGCGGATCTGTACGTAAGACGGTTGAACGAAGTCACATCATCCGTGTACGATTTCGGTTGTGACGCTGTATGCGTCGCATGTCGACGCGGCGCCAGCAAGGCGCCGCGTTTGCTATCCGCGTCAGAAAAGCCGCGCATCTGCAACGGCGCGTCGAACGCGGAGGCATCGGCGAACAGGCGAGTTTGTTCATCCACCGTTCTACAAGGATTGATTCAATGAGTTCACGCAGGATCGCTGTGCGTCAATCGGGCGTGCACGGCAAAGGCGTGTTTGCACTCGAACCGATCGCAGCCGGCGAGCGGTTGATCGAATACAAGGGCCAACGGATTTCCTGGAAGGAAGCGCTGCGGCGGCATCCTCACAATCCGGACGAACCGAATCACACGTTCTACTTCGCGCTCGATAGCGGCGACGTGATCGACGGCAAGGTGAAGGGCAACAGCGCGCGCTGGATCAATCACTCGTGCGCGCCGAACTGCGAAGCGGAAGAGATCGACGGCCACGTATTTATCGACGCGCTGCGTGATATCGACGCGGGCGAAGAGCTGTTCTACGACTACGGGCTCGTAATCGACGCGCGTCAGACGAAGAAGCTGAAGAAGGAATACGAGTGCCGTTGCGGCGCGCGCAAGTGCCGTGGCACGATGCTCGCGGCGCCGGAAAAGAAGGACGAGAAGAAAACGAAGAAGAAAAAGTGACCAGTGTGCGTTGCCGTTCGTATCGAACGCAGCGCACCCTTTGGGACACGCTTCAGAGATCGACCGGCGCATGATGCGCCGGTTTTTTTGTTTCGCGCGGCGGTTCCGGTGTGCGCAGCACGGCGCCCGTCGCGACGGGAAGCCGCACGATAAAGCACGCGCCACCTTCGGCGGCATCTTCGTAATGCACGCTGCCGCGATGCAGCGCCATGATGTCGTGCACGATCGCAAGGCCGAGCCCGGCGCCACCGTCGACGGTGCCGTCGCTCATGCCCTGGCCGTCGCCACGGAAGAAGCGCTTGAACAGATCGGGTTGCTGCTTTTGAGGTACGCCCGGGCCGTTGTCCTCGACGGTGACTTCCGCCATCGGGACGCCATCCACCACAGTTTGCGCGACCGTCATCGTGATCCGTGCACCGTTCATACGCGACGGCGGCACGTATTTCAGCGCATTGTCGAGCAGGTTCGCGATCACTTCACGCAGGAGCACGGGATTGCCGCGCGCAATCAGCGGGTGATCGTTCGACGGATCGTCGAGCCGCTGGAAACCGAGGTCCACATGCACGGCGAGCGCGCGCGGCACCCATTCGGCGCCTGTATCGAAAGCGAGCGACGCGACGTCGAGGTTCACGAAACGCGCGGCCTGTTCGCCCGGTTCGGCGCGCGCTAGCGACAGCAGCTGGTTCGACAGACGCACAGCGCGATCGGCGGCGGCACGCAACTCCTTGACGGCGGCGAGCGTCTGCTGCGGATCGCGCGCAATGGCCGCCTGTTCCGCGTGCAGCTTGATGGCGGTGAGCGGCGTGCGCAGCTGATGTGCGGCGTCGGCGATGAATTTGCGCTGTGCGTCGAGCGCGGATTTCAGACGGTCGAGCAGACCGTTCAACGCGCCCGTCAGCGGACGGATTTCGACGGGGACGAAGGTTTCGTCGACGGGTTCCAGCGACGTGTGGGTCTGTCGGTTCAGCGAATCGGCGAGATCGGTCAGCGGGTTCAACTGCTGGTTCACGACGCGCCACACGATCACCCAGCCCGCGAGCAGCAACAGCAGCAGCGGCATCATGATCGCGACCAGAAATTCGGCGGCGATCCGAAAGCGGTGATGCACCGGCTGGCCGACTTCGATGACGACGGGGTTGCCTGTCGGCTGATCGACGCGCACCTGCGCGACGCGCACAGCCGTCCCTTCATGCTGCGTCTCGAACACATACGCGTAATGCATGCGCCGCACGTTGGTACCTTGCAGCGGCAAGTTCGGATCGCCGGCGATTTCGGTTTCGCCATTGCTGATCCGGTACACGAGTTGTTCAACGGGATCAGAGAACATCGCCTGCGCGAGCGGCGGGACGGTGATCGGCGCATCGGGGCCGGCAATCTGGATCTGCTTCGAAATGGCCGTGGCGAGATCGGCGAGCGAACGGTCAACCACATGCTGCGTGTATTGCCACGCGAGCCAGTACGCGATGAGGCCGCTCATCAGCGCGAGCAGCGAAAGAGGAGCGGCGAGCCGGCGCAGTAACTGGCGGCGCAGGCTATTCGCGGCGGGATAGGGCATGATCGAACCCGCGGTAAAAGACCGACGCCGAGGGATGATCGACTGCGTCAGTCATGCGTTCCAAAATGCAGTTGAAACGGCAGTTCAAACGGTAATTCACATCCAGGCTGAATGACACAGGCGGCCGCCGCGCATACATAAGGATGCGCTTGCGGCCGCCCGTCGGACTACCCGGACGCCGTCAGACCATAACGGTCTTGACGACCATTATGACGCCTGGCGGATTTCCTGGAGCAGATAGCCGAAGCCGCGCACCGTGACGATTTCGACGCGGCAGTTTTCGAGCTTTTTGCGCACGCGGTGCACATAGACTTCGATCGCGGTGTCGCCGAGATCGCCGCCGAAGTGCGTCAGGTGATCCTGCAGTTGCGCCTTGCTGACCACGCGGCCATGGCGCAGCAACAGCATTTCGAGCACCGCGAATTCACGCGGCGACAGTTCGAGCGGTTTGTCGTCGTTGAAGATGCGGCGATCCACACCCGACAGACGCACACCGCCAAGCGACACTTCCGGACGCGGCATGTCGCCATGCGGTCCGCTGCGGCGCATCACGGCGCGAATGCGCGCTTCGAGTTCGGCGGGTTCGAACGGCTTCAGCATGTAGTCGTCGGCGCCAGAATTGAGGCCTTGCACGCGGTCGTTCAGTTCGTCGCGCGCGGTCAGCACGATCACGGGCGTATGACGGTTGCTCTGGCGGAAACGCGACAGGAGCGTCATGCCGTCGATGCCGGGCAGTCCCAGATCGAGGATCACAAGCTCGTGGCGGTTTTGCGTGAGGGCCTGTTCGGCGAAGATGCCGTCGTGGACCATGTCGACCGTGAAGCCGGCTTGTTCGAGACTGCTTTGGATGCCGCGCGCGATAGGGCGGTCGTCTTCGATCAGAAGGAGTCGCATGGGTTTCGCTCAAGTACAATGGGTTGGGCAAGAGGCACGCGGTTCGCCGGGGCGCCTGCTGCACAGAATGCCGTGCGGCGTGCCGTCGAAGCGGCCTTCAACAGATCTGCCAGCCATGTCCGATATTACGATCTACGAACTGGAAGCCGCGATCAATTTCTGGCGTTCCCGCTCGCCTTCGAGCGGTGACGAACTCGTTCTGTGCAAGGAGGCAAGCGCGCTCTCCAAGCCGTATGCGCTGATGATTGTACAGCGACAGACCATGCTGCCGCAGGAAGGAATGGACGAGATTGCCCGCGCCGCGTGGGATTCTTACGTGTCCCTTAAGAATGGCCTAAAGAAGTGAAGGTTTGGTGGCCTGATTACCTGCAAAACGCTTTCATAACGCGCTTGGCTTAGGGTTTTGGAGCGTGACGGACTTTCGTCCGATCAACCGCTCCCGTCACTTCCCAACCGTGATTTCATCGATAAAACGTGCGAGGCGAATGTCGCGCTCGGTGATGCCATTTGCATCGTGCGTCGATAGCGTGATCTCGACGTTGCTGTAGACGTTGAACCATTCCGGATGATGGTCCATCTCCTGGGCTTTGATCGCGACGCGTGTCATGAAACCGAACGCTTCGTTGAAGTCGGCGAACCTGAACTGCCGTTTGATCGCGTCGCGGCCTTCGACGTTCTGCCAGCCATCGAGCTGAGCGATCTGCGTTGCGCGTTGTTCGGAAGAGAGTTTCTCGATCATCGTGTCACCTTTTAAAGCCGCGCGTGGCCGCGCCGATGCCGCGTGCATCGACGCATACGCGGTCGTCCTATTTTTTCACGGTTGAAGGGTTGCTGCAGCGCGCTGCGTCAGATGTCGCCGTCCGTCGCCCAGCCTTCGCCCGTTCCGCGCGTGATGACGGTGTCGGTGGCGCGCACTTCGCCTGCCGGGAAAGGTGCTGCATGCGCGAGCTTCGCCAGTAGCGGCGCGAAGTCGGTACGCGCGACGTCGAACAGTTGCGAGAAATCGTCGATCACGAAGTAGGTCTTCTGGAACGTGTCGATCCGGTACTGCGTCTGCATCACGCGTTCGAGATCGAATGCGATGCGATTGGGCGCGTCGCTTTGCTGGCTGTAGAGCGTCTCGCCTTTGCTCGACACGATGCCCGCACCATAGATTTTCACGCCATTAGGACTCGCGTCGTCGCGGATCAAGCCGAATTCCACTGTGTACCAATAGAGGCGCGCGAGCAGCGGCAGCGCATTCGCGTCGTTCGAAGCGAGGGCCGCGCGGCCGTATGCGTGCATGTAGTCGGCGAACACGGGGTTGATCAGCAGCGGCACATGCCCGTACAGATCGTGGAAGCAGTCGGGTTCCTGCAAATAGTCGAGCTGATCCGGGCGGCGCATCCACCACGTCACGGGAAAGCGGCGGTTCGCCAGATGCTCGAAAAAGACGTGATCCGGCACGAGGCCCGGCACGGCAACGATCCGCCAGCCGGTCGCAGGCATCAGCTGTTCGTTGATCGCTTCGAACGAAGGCACGCTTTCGGGCGACAGATTCAGCCGCTCGACGCCTGCCAGAAACTCGTCGCACACGCGCCCTTTGAGCAGCGCCGTCTGCCGCGTATAGAGCTGCTTCCACACCGCGTGATCGACCGCGCCATAGCGATGCGTCGGCTGGTCGATGGTGAAGTCGGCGCGGGTTTCGAGGCCGGCGTCGAATTGCTCCTTGAGCTTCGCGGTGTTCGGGACTGACATAACGGATGACTGGCTGGGCACGTTTGCCCGATAAGTGGACACCGTGCAAGTCTAGAGCGGGCAACGCGCGGAAAGGGCGCATGTTTTCCGAATCGTGGCAAGGGAATGCGATAATCGTGCATCGAATCGCCAATTCATGCGGAGAATTTACATGCTAGAACTCGATCACTTCGATCTGGCGCTGCTTGACGTCCTGCAGCGCTTCGGGCGCGCGACGCACCAGCAACTGGGCGAGCAGGTGCCGCTGTCGCCGTCGCAGATCGGGCGGCGCTTGCAGCGGCTGGAGTCGATCGGCGTGGTCGATGGCTATCGCGTGGTGCTGCGGCCTGAAAAGCTTGGGCTCGGCGTGACGGCTTTCACCAGCCTGAAACTGAAGCACCACGGCGATTCGATCATCGAGCAGTTCCAGCAGCAGATCGACGTGCTGCCTGAGGTGCTGGAGTGCCATGCAGTGGTGGGCGACGCGGATTATCTGCTGCGTATCGTGGCGCCGGATCTGAACGCGCTGTCGTCGTTCGTGATGAAGAAGCTAATGCGGGTGCCAGGCGTCGACAGCGTGCGCTCGTACATCGTGCTGACGACGTTCAAGCGCAACGGCCCATTGCCGCTCGGTCATCTGGCGCCGGGCGCGGCCGCCGTCTGACCTCGCGGCATTTCGGAAATCAGGCGGCTTTCAACGGCTCCTGATTCAGCATATCCACGTAAGCGACGGCAACCAGGTCCGATTCCGGCACGCCGAGCTTCGAGAACATGGCGTGCGCTTCCTTTTCGCCGCCTTCTTCGTCGTCATCCTGCGCGAGCACGACTTCGAGCTCGACGAAATCGCCGAGACCGTCGACGCGATCCAGGTGAATCCGCGTGCGCCCGACAATGTAGACGTGACGCTCCTTCGTGACGATGCCGCGCGTCGTGAGCGCGGTGGCGAGCAGCGAGTGCATCGCTTCGGGGTTCGTCACCGGGCTGCGCGTGTAGTACGACGCCTTCGGGCCGTCGCGGTCGTCGCGCTGATAGAAGATCAGTTCGGCGGGCGTGCCGTCGTCGAACTGACGCAGCTTCAGACGGCCGCGCGGCACGTCGTAGAAAAAGTCCTGCTGGCGAAAGATCAAAGGAGCGTCAGGCGAAAGCGCAGCGGCGCGCTCGCGAAGCTGCTCGAAGTGCTGCGCGCGAGCTTTGATTTCGATGTTGCGTGCCATGTGAAGCTCCTGTCGAAAGGTGAACGTGGACGGCTTCTGACGACAACGGGTTCGCCCCGATTGCCTGAGTGTGCATACCGGTCGGCAGAGACCAAAGGGGTACGGAAAACAGCGGGGGAAAAGCGGGCAAAGCGTCAATCTAGCAAAAAGCCCATGACGATGTGGTTAAAGGCCACGGCATGGAAAGGGTGCAAAAACCTCGCTGTGTCATGAGGTCGGCTCATATCGCGCGACGCTGCTTTTCGCGCGATGGCATGCGCGTTCCGCGTGCGTCGCTTATGCCGACCACTGTTGTTCGATCAGCTTCAGCGCCACTGCGATGGCCGGCTCGTCCTTGTGCGCGGCAAGCGTGATGAACGTCAGCTCCGTCGGCACGGTGATGCCTTCGACGATCGTCAGCGCATGCGCGTGCGCTTCGGCAAGTGCAGTCGAATCGCGCGCGAGCGTGAGGCCGACGCCCGATTTGACGAGATCGAGCATCGACGGTTCCTGATCGACCTCTGCGACCTTGATGGGCTTGACGCCGGCATCGGCGAAGCGGCGCGTCAGCAGCCGGTTGTGCGCCGACGCGGGCGGCGTCCAGATCCACGGAAACGAAGCGAGCGCACGCCAGTCGCGTGCGCCTTTCATGCGGTCTTTCCAGCCTGGCGGCGCCAGCACGCGGTATTGGAAGTGCGTCAGCGTGACGGCGTGGAAGATCGCGCTGTCACGCGGATCGTCGTCGTCCGGCTGGCCGATGTAATAACCGACGTCGAGTTCGCCCGCGCGCACCTGATCGCGCACCCAGCCGGACATGCCGTGCCGCAATTGCGTTTCGATGTGCGGCCACGTCTCGACGAGCTGCTTCAGAAATCCGCCAAGCCGCAGAAACGCGGGATCGAGAATCGTTCCGATGCGCAACCGCCCGCGCACTTCCTGACGCAGCGTGGCAGCCGCCCGTTCGACATCGTTCGCGGCCGCGAGCGCGCGCTCCGCGTGTGGCAACAGCGCCTGACCGTCGCGCGTGAGCGAGAGCCCGTGCGACGTGCGGGTGAACAGCGTCACGCCGAGCGCAGTTTGCAGGTTCTTGATCTGCAAGCTGACGGCGGGCTGCGTCAAATGCAATTGCGCGGCAGCGCGCGTCAGATTGCCTTCGCGCGCGACCGTCGCAAAGGCGCGGAGCAGTGTGAGGTCCATCCGCTGATATTAACGTGCCTTATATCGCAGTTGAGCATTTCTGATTGGATTTGCGACGCACTTGCCGATTAGGCTGGAAAGATCATGCGAAAGCGCGTTCCATTGCGCTGCAGCATCGACCATCAGAAAGTCCTACACAGGAGACACCATGAGCGAGACAGATCAAGGGAAGGTACGCGCGCTGACGCACGTGATCAACGGCCGTCCTATCGATGGCACGAGCCAGCGCTTCGGCGACGTGTTCAATCCGGCGACAGGCGAAGTGTCGTCGCGCGTGCCGCTCGCGAGCGTTGCCGAAGTCGATGCCGCCGTCGCCGCCGCAAAGGCCGCGTTTCCCGCATGGAGCGAAACGGCGCCGATCAAGCGCGCCCGTGTGCTGTTCAAATTCAAGGAACTGCTCGACCGTCATCACGACGAACTCGCCGAGCTGATCACGCGCGAGCACGGCAAAGTGTTCTCGGATGCGAAGGGCGAAGTGATGCGCGGCATCGAGATCGTCGAGTTCGCGTGCGGCATTCCGAATCTGTTAAAGACGGACTTCACCGATCAGATCGGCGGTGGCATCGACAACTGGAACCTGCGTCAGTCGTTGGGTGTGGTCGCGGGCATCACGCCGTTCAACTTCCCGATGATGGTCCCGTGCTGGATGTTCCCGGTTGCGATCGCATGCGGCAATACCTTCGTGTTGAAGCCGTCGGAACGTGATCCGTCGGCGTCGATCCGTCTTGCCGAGTTGCTGAAGGAAGCGGGCTTGCCTGACGGCGTGTTCAACGTCGTGCATGGCGACAAGGTGGCTGTGGATGCATTGCTCGCGCATCCCGACGTCAGCGCGCTGTCGTTCGTCGGCTCGACGCCGATTGCCGAATACATCTACACGGAAGGGACGAAGCACGGCAAGCGTGTGCAAGCGCTGGGCGGCGCGAAGAATCACCTCGTCGTGATGCCCGATGCGGATCTCGATCAGGCCGTCGATGCATTGATCGGCGCAGCGTATGGTTCGGCGGGCGAGCGTTGCATGGCGATTTCCGTTGCAGTCGCAGTGGGTCATATCGCCGACGAACTGATCGACAGGCTCACGCCGCGTGTGAAGACGCTGAAGATCATGAACGGCATGGAAGGCGAAGCGGAAATGGGTCCGCTCGTGACGGCGGCGCATCGCGAGAAAGTGTCCGGTTATATCGACGCAGGTATCGAGGCGGGCGCGAAACTGGTGGTCGATGGACGCGGGCACAAGGTGCCGGGTCACGAGAAAGGCTTCTTCCTCGGCGGCACATTGTTCGACGATGTGAAGACCGACATGAAGATCTATCGCGAAGAAATCTTCGGCCCGGTGTTGTGTGTGGTGCGCGTGCCCGATTTTGCTTCGGCTGTCGAACTCATCAACAAGAACGAATTTGCGAACGGCGTGTCGCTGTTCACGTCGGATGGCGGCGTCGCGCGCGCGTTCTCGCGTCAGATCCAGATTGGCATGGTTGGCATCAACGTGCCGATTCCCGTGCCGATGGCATGGCACTCGTTCGGCGGCTGGAAGCGGTCGCTGTTCGGCGATCACCATGCGTACGGCGAAGAAGGTGTGCGCTTCTATACGCGCTACAAGAGCATCATGCAGCGCTGGCCGGACAGCATCGCGAAGGGCGCCGAGTTCACGATGCCCGTTGCGAAGTAACGCGAATCAGCAGATTGGAATGGCCACGGCATTGCGCTTTCATTAGCGCAGTGCCGTGCGCATCGCGCGTGTGGTGTTGATAAACAAAAAGCAGTAGCGAGACAAACGCCCAAAGCGCAATCAGATGCCATGCAACGTGGCCATGCGAAGGAGACAAGGGTGAGCACGACAGCAAGAAAACTCGAAGGCGAATTCGACTACATCGTCATTGGTGCGGGCACGGCGGGTTGTGTGCTTGCGAATCGCCTGACCGAAGATCCCGACGTCACCGTGCTGCTGCTCGAAGCGGGCGGCAAGGACGATTACCACTGGATTCATGTGCCCGTCGGTTACCTCTATTGCATTGGCAATCCGCGCACCGATTGGCTTTATAAAACACAGGCAGAACCCGGACTCAACGGACGTGCGTTGTCGTATCCGCGCGGTCGTGTACTGGGCGGTTGCTCGTCGATCAACGGCATGATCTACATGCGCGGCCAGCGCGAAGACTACGACGAATGGGCGCGTGTAACGGGCGATTCGTCGTGGTCGTGGGATGCTGTGCTGCCCATCTTCAAGCGTAGCGAAGACCACCATGCCGGCGCGAATGAATTCCACGGCGCCGGCGGTCAATGGCGCGTTGAAAAGCAGCGCCTCAAATGGAAGATTCTGGAGAAGTTCGCCGAAGCCGCGCAGGAAGCAGGCATTCCCGCCACCGACGATTTCAATCGCGGCGACAACACGGGCGTCGGCTATTTCGATGTGAATCAGAAGCGCGGCATTCGCTGGAATGCATCGAAGGCGTTTTTGCGGCCAGCGATGCAGCGGCCGAATCTCACCATCATCACGGGCGCGCACACGCAGCGCGTCGTATTTGAAGGCAAGCGCTGCGTCGGTGTCGAATATCGTGGCGACAATGTCGAGTACATCGCGAAGGCGCGCATCGAAGTCATCATGAGTTCGGGCGCAGTGAACTCGCCGCAATTACTCGAATTGTCTGGTATCGGAAATGGCGCGCGTCTGCAGAATCTCGGCATCGACGTCGTGAACGATCTGCGCGGCGTCGGCGAAAATCTTCAGGATCATTTGCAGTTGCGCATGGCGTATAAGGTGCACGGCGTGCGCACATTGAATACGGCCTCCGCGCATTGGTGGGGCAAGATGATGATCGGCCTGCAGTATTTGTTGACGCAAAGCGGGCCGATGTCGATGTCGCCGTCGCAACTCGGCGCGTTCGCGAAGTCCGATGTGAATGACGGATCGTTGACGCGTTCCGATCTCGAGTACCACGTGCAGCCGCTGTCACTCGAGAAGTTCGGTGAACCCTTGCATCGCTTCAACGCGTTCACGGCATCGGTCTGCCATTTGCGTCCGACTTCGCGCGGCAGTGTGCATATCGAGTCACGCGATCCGCACACCGCGCCGCTGATTGCGCCGAACTATCTGTCGACGGATTACGACCGTCACGTCGCTGCGAATGCGTTGCGTCTCACGCGGCGCATTGCGGCCGCGCCTGCTTTGAAACCCTATCGGCCCGAAGAGATCTTGCCCGGCATCCAGTTTCAGACCGAGGAAGAATTGCAGACCGCGGCGGGTCAAGTCGGTACAACCATCTTCCATCCCGTCGGCACATGCCGGATGGGCACATCGAATGATCCCGGCGCTGTCGTCGATAGCCGCTTGCGGGTGTTCGGTGTCGAAGGGCTGCGCGTGGTCGATGCATCGGTGATGCCCACCATTACCTCAGGCAACACGAACTCGCCGACACTGATGATCGCGGAACGCGCGAGCGACATGATTCGCGCCGACCGTCGTGCGCGAAGAGACAGTCACACCGTCGAAACCAACACCGCTTCACCAATGTCCGTTGCATGACACGCAACGTTTAACGTTTTGCGGCACGAAGGTCGCATTAAACACTAAGTGCAAATCCCAATGATTGCGCTGCATCATTGGCGCGACAATGGCACCCATGCTGCGTGGTGCGGCATGGATTACCGTCCGCATTGGTGCACCACGCCACGATTGGCACGGGGGTGTCATCGCCAATAACAGTCGCGCCGTTTCAGCGCGGAATAAAACGCGGTAATGCTTCGCCTTACTTCGCATGGAAGGGAACATGATTCTCGGCGATACGATACTCGAAACGCGCGGGCTCACTCGTGAGTTCAAGGGTTTTACCGCAGTCAACGGTGTGAACCTGCGCGTGAAGCGCGGTTCGATCCATGCGCTCATCGGGCCTAACGGCGCAGGCAAGACTACCTGCTTCAATCTGCTCACCAAATTTCTCGTGCCCACTGCGGGTCAGATCGTCTTTGACGGCATCGACATCACGGGCGAACGTCCTGCGCAGGTCGCGCGTCGCGGCATCATCCGCTCCTTTCAGATTTCCGCTGTATTTCCGCATTTGACGGCATTGCAGAACGTACGCGTGGGTCTGCAACGTCAGCTCGGCTCGGCATTTCATTTCTGGAGAAGCGAGCGCACGTTGCGTCAACTCGACGACCGCGCGATCGATCTGCTCACGCAAGTAGGCTTGACCGATTTCGCCGATGTGCCCGCCGTCGAACTGTCATATGGGCGCAAACGCGCGCTCGAAATCGCCACGACGCTCGGCATGGAACCGGAACTGATGCTGCTCGACGAACCGACGCAAGGCATGGGACATGAAGACGTTGACCGCGTGACCGCGCTGATCAAAAAAGTATCGGCGGGTCGCA
The DNA here is from genome assembly GCF_013426915.1 of Paraburkholderia sp. PGU19. Lineage (GTDB taxonomy): Bacteria > Pseudomonadota > Gammaproteobacteria > Burkholderiales > Burkholderiaceae > Paraburkholderia. Next base: position 3,806,880 of record NZ_AP023179.1, on the reverse strand, counting down.
CGATCCTGATGGTCGAACACAACATGAATGTGATAGCCGGCATCTCCGACACGATTACCGTCCTGCAACGCGGCGAGGTGCTCGCCGAGGGCACGTACGCGGAAGTCTCGAAGAACCCGCTCGTTATGCAGGCCTATATGGGCAGTGCGGACGCGGCGCTTGCCGGAGCGCATGCATGAGCACAGTGAGCGAACAGGAAGACGCATCGGTCAGTGTGGTGAGCGGCGAGCCGGCGTTGGAAATCGCGGGGCTGCAGGCGTGGTACGGCGAATCGCACATCCTGCATGGCGTCGATCTGACCGTCAGCCGTGGCGAAGTCGTCACGCTGCTCGGCCGCAATGGCGCGGGCCGCACCACGACGCTGCGCGCGATCATGGGCCTGACGGGCCGGCGCACGGGATCGATCCGCGTCGGTGGACGCGAGACGATTTCGATGGCGACGCACCGCATCGCGCATTGCGGCGTCGGTTATTGCCCGGAAGAGCGCGGCATCTTTTCCAGCCTGTCGTGCGAAGAGAATCTGATGCTGCCGCCACCCGTCGGCGACAAGTCGTTGATGATGTCGATCGACGAGATCTACCAGATGTTTCCCAATCTCCAGGAACGGCGCATGAGCCAGGGCACGCGTCTGTCGGGCGGCGAGCAACAGATGCTGGCCGTCGCGCGCATCCTGCGCACGGGCGCGAACCTGCTGCTGCTCGATGAAATCTCCGAAGGCCTTGCCCCCGTGATCGTGCAGGCGCTCGCGCGCATGATCGTGACGCTGAAGGCGCGCGGCTACACGATCGTGATGGTCGAACAGAACTTCCGCTTTGCCGCGCCGCTCGCCGATCGCTTCTATGTGATGGAGCATGGACGCATCGTCGAGCATTTCGGTGCAAAGGAACTCGAAAGCAAAATGCCGGTGCTGCACGATTTGCTCGGCGTCTAAGTGGGGTGGACGCATCCCGATCAGAAATCGGGGTCGTCATGGGAACTGCGACGCACGACATACCCAGATGCCTCTGATAACCACAAGCATGGAAAACAGGAGACACGCATGAAACTGAAGAACTTCGCCAGGCTGTCAGCAGTCTGCTTTGCGGCCGCCGCGGGCACGATGTTCGCTGCGGGTAACGCGCAGGCTGCCGATGGCGCGACCGTCAAGATTGGCTACATCACCGATCTGTCCGGTCTGTATGCGGATATCGATGGCCAGGGTGGCCTCGAGGCGATCCGCATGGCGATTGCCGATTTCGGCGGCAAGGTCAATGGCAAGCCGGTCGAACTGGTCTACGCCGATCACCAGAACAAGGCTGATATTGCTGCTTCGCGTGCGCGTGAATGGATCGACCGCGACGGCGTCAACGTGATCATTGGCGGCACCAACTCGGCCACTGCGCTGTCGACCAATCAGGTCGCGGGCGAAAAGAAGGTTCCGTACATCAACATCGGCGCGGGCGCGGACAACCTGACCAACGAGCAATGCACGCCGTACACGGTTCACTACGCGTACGACACGATGGCGCTCGCAAAAGGCACGGGTTCGGCCGTTACGAAGCAGGGCGGCAAGACCTGGTACTTTCTGACGGCGGACTACGCGTTCGGCAAGGCGCTCGAAAAGAACACGTCGGACGTGGTCAAGGCGAATGGCGGACAGGTGCTCGGCACGGTGCGTCATCCGTTGTCGGCATCGGATTTCTCGTCGTTCCTGTTGCAGGCACAAGGATCGAAGGCGCAGGTGCTGGGTCTCGCGAACGCTGGCGGCGACACGATCAACGCGATCAAGGCCGCCAAGGAATTCGGCGTGACAAAGTCGATGAAGATCGCCGCGCTGCTGATCTTTCTGACCGATATCCACAGCCTCGGACTTGAAACGACGCAAGGTCTGGTCGCGACCGATAGCTGGTATTGGAACAAGGACGCCAATACCCGCAAGTGGGCGCAGCGCTACTTCGACAAGATGAAGAAGATGCCGACCAGTCTGCAGGCAGCGGACTATTCGGCCGTCACGACCTATCTGAAGGCCGTGCAGGCAGCTGGTACGACCGACAGCGACAAGGTGATGGATCAACTGCACAAGACGAAGATCGACGATTTCTTCGCGAAGGGGTACATCCGTCAGGACGGCAGCATGATCCACGACATGTACCTGATGGAAGTGAAGAAGCCGTCGGAGTCGAAAGAGCCGTGGGATTACTACAAGATCACCGCAACGATTCCTGGCGATCAGGCGTTCGGAACGAAAGCGGAGTCGCGCTGCGCGCTCTGGAAGTAAGCGGTTCGCAGCGGGGATGTAACGGGCGGCGCAGCGCCGCCCGTTGTGTCTCGTGAGTGAACTGCGTCGATACTATTCTGACGGCGGATTCAATGGAAATCTTTGGCATTCCGCTACCGGCGATGCTCAGCCAGTTGCTGCTCGGTCTTGTGAACGGTTCGTTCTACGCGATCCTGAGTCTGGGGCTGGCGGTGATCTTCGGTCTGCTCAACGTGATCAACTTCGCCCACGGTGCGTTGTTCATGCTGGGTGCGATGCTCACGTGGATGGGCCTGTCGTATTTCAGTCTGCCGTACTGGGTGATGCTCGTGCTCGCGCCCGTACTCGTCGGCCTGTTCGGCATCGTGATCGAACGTTCGATGCTGCGCTGGCTATATAAGCTCGACCACCTCTACGGCCTGTTGCTCACGTTCGGGCTCACGCTCGTCGTCGAAGGCGTGTTCCATTCGATCTACGGTTCGTCGGGGCAACCCTATGACGTGCCGTCGGCGCTTGCGGGCGCAACCAATCTCGGCTTCATGTTCCTGCCGAACTATCGCGCGTGGGTGGTCGTCGCGTCGCTGATCGTGTGCTTCGCGACGTGGTTCGTGATCGAGAAGACGCGCCTTGGCGCGTATCTGCGCGCGGGCACGGAGAACCCGAAGCTCGTCGAGGCATTCGGCGTGAACGTACCGATGATGGTCACGCTCACGTACGGCTTCGGTGTCGCGCTGGCCGCGTTCGCCGGCGTGCTCGCGGCGCCCGTGATCCAGGTTTCGCCGCTGATGGGCCAGCCGATGATCATCACGGTGTTCGCGGTCGTCGTGATTGGCGGCATGGGCTCGATCATGGGTTCGATTCTAACGGGCCTGTTGCTGGGCGTGATCGAAGGGTTCACTCGCGTGTTCTATCCGGAAGCGTCGGCGACCGTGGTCTTCGTGATCATGGCGCTCGTGTTGCTAGTGCGTCCGGCAGGTCTCTTCGGCAAGGAAAAATGATGCAGAGAAAAGCGCTCTACGTTCTGCTGCTGATCGCGCTCATCGTTGCGCCGTTTGTCGGCGCGTACCCCGTGTTTGTGATGAAGGTCTTGTGCTTTGCGCTGTTCGCGGCCGCGTTCAATCTGCTGATCGGTTATACGGGCCTGCTGTCGTTCGGACACGCGATGTTTCTTGCATCGGCTGGCTATGTCACCGGTTATACGATCCAGACGCTCGGCGTGTCGCCCGAACTCGGCGTGGTAGCGGGCGTGGTGGCGGCGACGCTGCTGGGCTTTGTCGTCGGTATGTTCGCGATTCGCCGGCAGGGCATCTACTTCGCGATGGTGACGCTCGCGCTCGCGCAGATGGTCTACTTCGTGTTCCTGCAGGCGCCGTTCACGCATGGCGAAGATGGCCTGCAAGGCGTGCCGCGCGGCAAGCTGTTTGGCGCGTTGAGCCTGTCTTCAGACCTGACGCTGTACATCGTCGTGCTGGCCGTGATGGTGCTCGCGTTCCTGCTGATCGTGCGTATCGTGCATTCGCCGTTCGGGCAGGTGCTGATCGCGATCAAGGAGAACGAGCCCCGCGCGATCTCGCTCGGCTATGATACGAACCGCTTCAAGCTGTTGGCGTTCATTCTGTCGGCGGGGCTTGCGGGTCTGGCCGGCTCGCTCAAGGTAGTCGTGCTGGGCTTCGAAACGCTCGGCGACGCGTACTGGACGATGTCGGGCCTCGTCGTGTTGATGACGCTGGTGGGCGGCATGGGCACGCTGTTCGGGCCGTTGCTCGGCGCCGCCTTGATCGTCGCGCTGGAAGACCGGCTTGGCGATATCGGCAGCGGGCTGGCGTCGGTGACGGGTGTCGAGTGGTTCCGATCACTCGGCGAGTCGGCGACGATCGTCACGGGCCTTATTTTCATCGCGTGCGTGCTGGCGTTCCGGCGCGGTATAGTCGGCGAGATCGTGCAGCGGGTCAAACCGTTGCGCGCCTGAGTGGACCAGGAAAGTAGTTTGCGATCCGAAGTAACGGCTAGCCGCTGCGAAATGACGCGAACATGGAGCGAAACTACAAGAATGCGCCCCATTTTTGTGCGGCGCTGCACCACTAGGGTAAATGCTAGTTGCTCGTGAAGCGTCCCCCGTTTAATCTTCACACAGTTCTGATGCACCGAATTTTGCAGGTGGAGAACGAGGAGACATGAGGCGCATAAGTGCCCATACAAAAGCGCTGTTGGACGAAATCCAACAGCGCTTTTTACTTTTTCCGTTCGAAACTCATCTTCCTCAGCGCGCCTTTCTACGTCGCGCGGCATTGTAATTCTGGTCTTTTCTCGCTCGCTGCGCCCGGCGGTTTTCCCCAAAGATTCAAAGCCTTCAAACCGCTTGCCGCCTGTGGTATGCGTCCGCTACACTCGCCATTCACCGACCATCGGGTCGGCCTTTGGGACATTCGAATCCATTCGAACATCGGGGCGTAGAGGAGCGGAATGAAGTCGGCATTGCGGTGGATCAGCGCGACACTCGTCGCGGCAGGCGTGTGCGCAACAAATAGCGGCGCGGCATTCGCGGACGTGAAAATCGGCATGACGGTATCGGCGACGGGGCCCGCAGCCTCGCTCGGCATTCCGGAGAAGAACACCAGCGCGCTTCTGCCGAAGGAAATCGCGGGCCAGAAAATCGACTACATCGTGCTCGACGATGCAACCGACTCGACGCAGGCCGTCAAGAACGCACGCAAGCTCACCAGTGAAGATCACGTCGACGCGTTGATCGGCTCGACGGTCGTGCCGAACTCGCTGGCCATGATCGACATCGCCAACGAAACGCAAACGCCGATGATCTCGATGGCCGCGGCGGCATCGATCGTCGAGCCAATGGACGCGAAGCGCTCGTGGGTCTTCAAGACGCCGCAGAACGACATTCTGATGGCGACGGCGATTGCGCAACACATGTCGAACCACGGCGTGAAGTCGGTGGCGTTCATCGGCTTTTCGGATGCGTACGGTGAGAGCTGGTTCAAGGAATTCAGCAAGGCGGCAGATCTGAAGAAGATCAAGGTCGTCGCGAATGAACGTTTCGCGCGCAACGATGCGTCCGTGACGGGCCAGGTGCTCAAGATGATGTCGCAGAACCCGGATGCCGTGCTGATCGCCGGCGCGGGGACGCCGGCCGCATTGCCGGAGAAGACGCTGCGCGAGCGCGGCTTCAAGGGCAAGTACTATCAGACGCACGGCGTCGCGAATAACGACTTCCTGCGCGTGTGCGGCAAGGATTGCGAAGGCACGTATCTGCCCGCTGGCCCGCTGCTCGTCGCGGATCAGTTGCCCGATTCGAATCCGGTGAAGAAGGCTTCGCTCGCGTATAAGCACGCGTATGAAGGCGCTAATGGTGCGGGCTCGATCTCGACGTTCGGCGGTCACGCGTGGGACGCGGGCCTGCTTCTGCAGCACGCCATTCCCATCGCGTTGAAGAAGGGTCAGCCCGGTACGCCGCAATTCCGTGAAGCACTGCGCGCCGCGCTCGAAGACACCAAAGATTTGCCCGGCTCGCACGGCATCTTCAGCATGAGCGCGAACGATCACGCGGGTCTCGATCAGCGTGCACGTGTGATGGTGCAAATCGTCGACGGCAAATGGAAGCTTGCTTCCGATTAAACGAGGCGAATTAACGAACTCGAATTCATAAAAAAGACGCGAGCAGTTGACGCGTCTTTTTTATTGCACGCGAGATGTCTGAATAAAAAGCCGTGCAACGGCGAGGGGAGGCGACTAAAGCGGTAAAGCCTGCGTTTGAGGTTTGACGCAATTGCAACGAGCAGGGAAAACCATGCTTGGCAGGCTTATACCCGATAACTAGATTCAGTTACCCGGTTCTTACTGGATTACGACACGCATTTAAAGCGTTTGGAGACAAGCAATGAAAACGACAAAACAATGGGTCCGTACCGCGATCGCGATGGCGCTCGTGTGCGGAGCAAGTGCGGCGATGGCGCAGGTGAAGATTGGGGTCACGCTGTCCACGACGGGACCGGCCGCATCGCTCGGCATCCCTGAGAAAAACACGATCGCCCTGTTGCCTAAGGAAATCGCGGGCAAGAGCGTGCAGTACATCGTGCTCGACGACGCATCGGATACGAGCCGCGCCGTACAGAACACGCGCAAGCTGATCGACGAAGATCACGTCGATGCAATCATCGGTTCGACGGTCACGCCGAATTCGCTCGCGATGCTTGATCCCGTGTCCGAAGGCAAGACGCCGGTGATCTCACTCGCGGCATCGGCGGCCATCATTTCGCCGATGGACGCGAAGCGCGCATGGGCATTCAAGACGCCGCAGAACGACGGGCTGATGGCCGATGCGATCGCCGAGTACATGGAGAAGCACGGCGTGAAGACGGTCGCGTTCATCGGCTTCGCGGATGCGTATGGCGAGAACTGGTACAACGTCTTCAGCAAGGCGGCGGAAGCGCATCATCTGAAGCTCGTTGCGAACGAGCGCTATAACCGCGCCGATGCATCGGTGACGGGGCAGGTGCTGAAGCTGGTTGCATCGAATCCGGATGCGGTGCTGATTGCGGGTTCGGGCACGCCGGCCGCGCTGCCTGCGAAGGCGCTCAAGGAGCGCGGCTACAAGGGCAAGATCTATCAGACGCACGGCGTCGCGAACAACGACTTCCTGCGCGTGTGCGGCAAGGACTGCGAAGGCGAATTGCTGCCCGCAGGCCCGATTCTCGTCGCCGATCAGTTGCCCGATTCGAACCCGGTGAAGAAGTCGTCGCTTGCGTACAAGAATGCGTACGAGAAGGCCTATGGCGTGGGCACGGTGGCGACCTTCGGCGGTCACGCGTGGGATGCCGGCCAGATGCTCCAGCGCGCGATTCCCGAGGCGCTGAAGAAGGGCCAGCCGGGCACGGAAGCGTTCCGCGTCGCGTTGCGTGAAGCACTCGAGAACGTCAAGGACTTGCCACTCTCGCACGGCATCATGAACACGACGCCCACCGACCACAACGGTCTCGACAGGCGCGCACGCGTGATCGTCGAGATCTCGGACGGCAAGTGGAAACTCCAAAACGACTAAGACGGTACGCGCCTCTCGCTCAAGGGCGTGGTGGCGGCGTATGCGAAAGCGCTTAAGCCACGCAGCAATTTCTGATCGATAACAATGGCAAGCTCTGCCGCGCTGTATCTCAGGCGCGGCAGTTGTTTTATGTGTTTGAGCTTCGCTTCGTGGCGGGTAGTCGTTCAGCCGGCTCTCATTGTTTCTTAGTTTCGATTTCGACGTTCCAGGACGAGGAAGTATGGATCTATCAATTGCGGCGATCCTCGCGCAGGACGGCATCACGACCGGCGCGATCTACGCATTGCTCGCGCTCGCGTTGGTGCTGGTGTTCTCCGTGACGCGCGCCATTTTCATCCCGCAAGGGGAGTTCGTCTCATACGGCGCGCTGACGCTCGCCGCACTGCAGACACAGAAGTTTCCAGCGACGTGCTGGTTGCTGATGGCGATGGGGCTCGCGTGCTTCGTCGTCGAAGTGACGGGGATGGCGCGGCATGCGGAGCGGCGGCGTCATGCGGCGCGCACGCTCGTGATGCTGGTCGGCAAGTATCTGCTATTTCCCGTCGCCGTCTACGCGGTCACGCGCGGCGTGTTCATGCAGCCGCTGCCGATGCTCGCGCAGATCGCGCTGACGCTGCTGATCGTGGTGCCGATGGGGCCGTTCGTCTATCGCCTCGCCTATGAGCCGGTTGCCGAAGGGACGACGCTGTTGCTGCTGATCGTATCCGTTGCCGTGCACTTCGCGATGGTCGGCCTCGGGCTCGTAATGTTCGGCGCGGAAGGCTCGCGGACCAACGCGTTCACCGATTCCACGTTCAACGTCGGCAGCCTGTCGATCTCGGGGCAGAGCATGTGGGTGATCGGCGTGGCCGTGGTGCTGATCGGCGTGTTGTACGTGTATTTCGATCGCTCGATTTCGGGTAAGGCATTGCGCGCGACGTCGGTGAACCGGCTCGGCGCGCAGCTCGTCGGCATCGGCACGACGCAGGCGGGACGCCTCGCGTTCACGCTTGCGGCCGGTCTCGGCGTGCTGTGCGGGATTCTCGTCGCGCCGCTCACGACCATCTACTACGACTCGGGCTTCCTGATCGGTCTGAAGGGCTTCGTCGGTGCGATTATCGGCGGGCTGGTCAGTTATCCGCTGGCGTTCGCGGGTTCGATACTGGTCGGCTTGCTGGAGTCGTATTCATCGTTCTGGGCCAGTTCCTACAAGGAAGTGATCGTGTTCACGCTGATCATTCCCGTGCTGCTCTGGCGGAGTCTCGCCAGCCCGCACGCGGAAGAAGAGGAGGAATGAGGCGATGAAACGCATCATGAAAAACAGGTTCTTCTGGTTGTTCCTCATCGTGATGTTCGCGCTGCCCGTGCTGCCGCAGCCGATCCGCGTGCCCGAGTACTGGGTGACGCTGCTCAACTACATCGGGCTGTATTCGATCGTGGCGATCGGCTTGGTGCTGCTGACGGGCATCGGCGGAATGACGAGCTTTGGGCAAGCGGCATTCGTCGGCGTCGGCGCGTATGCGACGGCGTATCTGACGACGCAGTTCGGCGTATCACCGTGGCTCGCGCTGATCGTCGGTGTCGTGCTGACGGCGCTGATCGCGCTGCTGCTCGGCGCCGTCACGATGCGGCTGTCGGGCCACTTCCTGCCGCTCGGAACGATCGCATGGGGTCTCGCGCTGTTCTTTCTGTTCGGCAATATGGAGATGCTCGGCAAGTACGACGGGATCAACGGGATTCCGGTGCTGAACGTGCTCGGCATCAAACTGGAATCGGGCCGCCATATCTATTACCTGATCTGGATCGTCGTGCTCGGCGCCGTGGTGTCTGTTCAGAATCTGCTTAATAGCCGGCCGGGTCGGGCGATTCGCGCGCTGCGCGGCGGTGGCTTGATGGCGGAGGCAATGGGCGTGAATACAGCATGGATGCGCGTCGTGATCTTCGTGTACGCAGCAGTGCTGGCGGCGATTTCGGGCTTTTTGTACGCGCATTTGCAGCGGGCGGTGAACCCGACGCCGTTCGGCCTCAATCACGGCATCGAGTTTCTGTTCATGGCCGTGGTTGGCGGTGTCGCACACGTGTGGGGCGCAGTGCTCGGTGCGGCGATCCTGACGATTCTCCAGGATTATCTGCAGACGCTGCTGCCGAAACTGCTCGGCGAAAACGGCAACTTCGAGATTATCGTCTTTGGCGTCCTGATGGTCCTGCTTCTGCAGTATGCACGCCAAGGCGTGTGGCCGTTCGTCGCTCGCATGTTCCCGCGCGGTCCGCGGGCGCACGTGCCGGATCATGCGGATGCTTTGCCGCAGCGCAGCAAGCCGACTGCGGGCGAATCACTGCTGGTGGTGGACAAGGCGCGCAAGCAGTTCGGCGGCCTGGTGGCGGTCAACGATGTCAGCTTCGAAGTGAAGGCGGGGCAGATCATCGGCTTGATCGGGCCCAACGGCGCGGGCAAGTCGACGACGTTCAATCTGGTCACGGGCGTCCTGCAACCGACCAGCGGCTCGATTTCGTTTCAGGGTGAGCGTATCGATGCGCTCAATTCACGTGAAATCGTCAAACGCGGCATTGGGCGCACTTTCCAGCACGTCAAACTGCTGCCGGGCATGACCGTGCTGGAGAACGTCGCCATTGGCGCGCATCTGCGCGGGCATGCGGGCGTGTGGCGCAGCGTGGCGCGCCTGAATGCGGCCGAGGAGGCGCGTCTGATGGCGGAAGCGGCTCGCCAGATCAGGCGCGTGGGTCTCGAAGAGCATATGTACGACGAAGCGGGCAGCCTCGCGCTGGGTAAGCAACGCATTCTGGAGATCTCCCGTGCGCTGTGCTGCGATCCGACGCTTCTGCTGCTCGATGAGCCAGCGGCCGGCCTGCGTTATCAGGAAAAGCAGCAACTGGGGACGCTGCTGCGCAAGCTTCGCGAGGAAGGCATGAGCGTGCTGCTGGTCGAACACGATATGGATTTCGTGATGAACCTGACGGATCGACTGGTGGTCATGGAGTTTGGGACGCGTATCGCGGAAGGCTTGCCGCAAGACGTGCAGAACGATCCGGCCGTGCTGGAAGCTTATCTGGGCGGGGTGGAGTGATGGTGAATCAGACAACGGCTGCACCGATTCTCGAAGTTAGCAGTCTTTCCGTGCGTTATGGAAAGGTCGAAGCGTTGCACGGCGCGAAAATCGCCGTCGGCCCCGGCCAGATCGTCTCGGTGATTGGTCCGAACGGCGCGGGCAAGTCGACGCTTCTGAACGCGATCATGGGCGCGTTGCCCGTGACGGGACATGCAAAGGGCGCAATCATGTACCGAGACGAGGACGTGAGCCACGTTCCCATCGAGAAGCGGGTTGCGCGCGGTATGTGTCTTGTGCCGGAAAAGCGCGAGCTGTTTGCCGCGATGACGGTGGAGGACAATCTCGTTCTGGGCGCGTATCGGCGCAAGCGCGCCGGCGAACGGAATTATCTAGACCAACTTGAGCCCGTGTTCCAGCTTTTCCCGCGATTGAAGGAGCGTCGCAAGCAAGCTGCTGGAACCTTGTCGGGCGGTGAGCGGCAAATGCTGGCGGTTGGGCGCGCGCTGATGGGCAAGCCGGATCTGCTGATGCTCGATGAACCGAGCTTGGGCTTGGCGCCACTGATCGTGAAGGAGATTTTCCATATCATCAGCGCACTGCGTCAGACGGGTGTCGCCACGCTGCTGATCGAGCAAAATGCACGCGCTGCGCTACAGATCTCCGACTATGGCTATGTTCTCGAAACAGGGGAGCTGGCACTGGAAGGAGAGGCGAATGAGTTGGCGCAGAATCCGCGTGTCATCGAGACATATCTAGGTCTGACGAAGAAAGTCGCGTAGCCAAAGGATTTTTTGGCGAATTGGCTGTCAAATGAGCGGCGTGTTTCACGTGAAACACGCCGTTTTTTCGTCCTATACCGTCTGGACGGAATTCGGGCCAAAAGCGAACCCGCTATAATTTCGCCCATACTTTCTTTTAGGCTCACGCTGGATCCCGCGTGAGATCCGCGATGCTTTATCCCACAGAGTTTGACGTAATCGTCGTTGGCGGCGGTCATGCCGGCACGGAAGCCGCTTTGGCGTCCGCACGCATGGGCAACAAGACGCTTTTGCTGACGCACAACATCGAAACCCTCGGTCAGATGAGCTGCAATCCGTCGATTGGCGGCATTGGCAAAGGCCATCTGGTCAAGGAAGTCGATGCGCTCGGCGGCGCAATGGCGGCTGCTACCGACGAGGGCGGGATTCAATTCCGCATTCTCAACTCGTCGAAAGGGCCCGCCGTTCGGGCGACGCGCGCCCAGGCTGATCGCATTCTGTACAAGGCGGCGATCCGCCATCGCCTCGAAAATCAGCCCAATCTTTGGCTTTTCCAGCAGTCTGTCGATGATTTGATGGTCGAAGGCGACCGAGTTGTCGGTGCCGTGACGCAGGTTGGAGTTCGTTTTCGCTCGCGCGCGGTGGTTTTGACGGCGGGGACATTCCTCGATGGGAAGATTCACGTCGGCCTCAACAACTACACGGGCGGGCGAGCAGGGGACCCGGCTGCGGTGTCACTGTCGGCGCGGCTCAAAGAGTTGAAGCTGCCGCAAGGTCGGTTGAAGACGGGGACGCCGCCGCGTATCGATGGCCGTACGATCGATTTCTCGAAGCTGGAAGAGCAACCGGGTGACCTCGATCCGATCCCGGTGTTCTCGTTCCTCGGACGCGTCGAGCAGCATCCGCGGCAGGTTCCGTGCTGGGTTACGCATACCAATTCCCAAACTCACGACATCATTCGCAGCGGTCTGGACCGTTCGCCTATGTACACGGGTGTGATCGAAGGCGTTGGGCCGCGTTATTGCCCTTCGATCGAGGACAAGATTCACCGTTTTGCGTCGAAAGAGTCGCATCAGATCTTTCTCGAGCCGGAAGGCTTGACCACGAACGAGTTCTATCCGAACGGAATCTCCACGAGCCTGCCGTTCGACGTCCAGCTCGAGTTGGTCCGGTCGATGGTCGGCTTGGAGCACGCGCATATCCTGCGTCCGGGCTATGCGATCGAATACGACTACTTCGATCCGCGTGGGCTGAAGGCTTCGCTGGAAACGAAGGTAATCAACGGCCTGTTCTTTGCCGGTCAGATCAACGGTACGACCGGCTACGAAGAGGCGGCGGCGCAAGGGCTGCTGGCTGGGATCAATGCTGGTCTGTATGTGCAGGGCAAGGAAGCGTGGTGTCCGCGCCGTGATCAGGCGTATCTGGGCGTGCTGGTGGACGATCTGGTCACGCGGGGCGTGTCCGAACCCTATCGGATGTTCACGAGTCGCGCAGAATATCGCTTGAGCCTGCGCGAAGACAACGCCGACATGCGTCTGACGGAGATCGGACGTGAACTCGGCGTCGTGGACGACGAGCGCTGGGATGCATTTAGCCGTAAACGCGACGCTGTTTCACGTGAAACAGAGCGGCTGCGTACCACATGGGTCAATCCGAAGACGCTTTCGTCTGAGGAAGCGACCGCCTTGCTCGGCAAGTCGATCGACCATGAGTACAGTCTCGCCGATCTGCTGCGGCGCCCCGGAGTTTCGTACGACGGCGTCTGCGCTCTGCGCGAAGGCGCGTGCGGCCCGGCAGAAGTGCTGGCTGATGACGAAGTGCTGCTCGCGCAGATCAAGGAACAGATCGAGATCGGCGTCAAATATCAGGGCTATATCGAGCGGCAAGCAGGTGAGATCGAGCGAAACGAGGCGCACGAGAACACGAGATTACCCGAGAACCTGGATTACTCGGAGGTTCGCGGGCTGTCGTTCGAGGCACGTCAGAAGTTGACGCAGTTCCGCCCGGAAACGATCGGCCAGGCGTCGCGTATTTCGGGCATCACACCGGCTGCGATCTCGCTACTAATGGTTCATCTGAAGCGCGGCCTCGGTCGGCGCGCACAGAATCCCACTAACGCTGCTGGCACCGACAACTCGCCGGTGGCTCAATGACGGCGCGTATCGACACGACAGCGGGGCGCGAGGCGCTCGCCGCTCTGCTTGACGACGGCCTACGCGAACTGGACATTGATCTGAGCGCGGAACAAAAGGGCAAACTGCTCGACTACGTTGCGCTGCTGGCCAAGTGGAACGCCGTCTACAACCTGACGGCGATTCGCGATCCGCGTCAAATGCTGATCCAGCACATCCTCGATTCTCTTTCGATCGTTCCGCATCTGGCTACGCTTGGACCGGCGACGCTGCTGGACGTCGGTTCGGGCGGTGGACTGCCGGGCATCGTGCTGGCGATCGTGTTTCCTGAATGGTCGATCACCGTCAACGACATCGTTCATAAAAAGTCCGCGTTCCAGTCACAAGCTAAGGCGGAACTCGGCTTGGGAAATCTGTCGGTTGTGACGGGGCGCGTCGAAAATCTGCGGCCGGGGGCCGAGGTTCCGGGAAAGTTCGATGTAATTGTCTCGCGCGCATTCGCAGAGCTGTCGGATTTCGTTACACTGGCCCGTCACCTCGTTGCGCACGACGGTGCGATCTGGGCAATGAAGGGCGTTCGGCCGGATGGGGAAATCGAGCGCCTGCCTGAAGGCGCCCACGTGAAGCAAGTGATTCGTCTCAAAGTGCCTGCACTGGATGCCGAGCGGCATCTCATCGAAGTCACGGTAGGCTGAATTTCAAATCGAAATTTCATTAAACAGGCTGCAAAGGGACACCTAACAGATGGCAAAAATCTTCTGCGTTGCGAACCAGAAGGGTGGAGTCGGCAAAACGACGACCGCGGTCAATCTCGCCGCGAGCCTCGCATCGCAGGGACAGCGGGTGCTGCTCATCGATCTCGATCCGCAAGGAAACGCCACCATGGGCAGCGGCGTCGACAAAGCCGCGTGCGAGAACACGGTTTACGAAGTGCTGGTCGACGGCGTGTCGGTGGCCGATGCGCGAGTGAAGTCGGAAGCCGTTTCGTATGATGTCGTGCCGGCGAACCGCGAACTGGCAGGGGCTGAAGTCGAGTTGGTCGGCATGGAGAATCGCGAGCGTCAGCTCAAGGAGGCGATTGCGCACGTCGTGCCGGACTACGACTTCGTGCTGATCGACTGTCCTCCTGCGCTGTCGCTGCTGACGCTTAACGGACTCTGCGCCGCGCATGGCGTCGTTATCCCGATGCAATGCGAATATTTCGCGCTCGAGGGCCTGTCGGACCTCATCAATACGATCAAGCAGGTGCATGCGAACCTGAACCGCGACCTGAAGGTGATCGGCTTGTTGCGCGTGATGTTCGATCCACGCATCACGCTGCAACAGCAGGTATCGGAACAACTCAAAGAGCACTTTGGAGACAAGGTGTTCGACGTCGTCATTCCGCGGAACGTGCGACTCGCCGAGGCGCCGAGTTACGGCCTGCCGGGTGTCGTGTTCGACCGCGCATCGCGCGGCGCGCAGGCTTATGTGCAGTTCGGCGCGGAAATGATCGAGCGGGTGCGCCTGCTATGACGCAGCGTCAATCATCCAAAGCGGATCGAGGAACCACGATGAACGCAGTAGCACGGAAGAAGGGGTTGGGCAGGGGGCTGGAGGCACTGCTCGGCGGAAGCGCGGATATCACAGAAGCGGTGAAGATCAACGGCGCACCTCACACGTTGCCGCTCGACAAGATGCAGGCGGGCAAGTATCAGCCGCGCACGCGCATGGACGAGGGTGCGCTGCAGGAGCTGGCGGCCAGCATTCGCGCGCAGGGTCTGATGCAGCCGATTCTCGTGCGGCCCGTTTCTCCGGAGAAGTTCGAAATCATCGCTGGCGAGCGGCGGTTTCGTGCTGCGCGCCTCGCTGGTCTCGAAGAAGTGCCTGTCCTGGTGCGCGACGTGCCCGATCAGGCTGCCGCTGCGATGGCGCTTATCGAGAATATCCAGCGCGAAGACCTGAACCCGCTGGAAGAGGCGCAGGGTATCCAGCGGCTGCTCGATGAGTTCAGCTTCACGCATGAACAGGCGGCCGAGTCCGTGGGGCGCTCACGCAGCGCGGTGTCGAATCTGCTGCGTCTGCTGAATCTGGCGTCGCCCGTGCAAACGATGCTGCTTGCCGGCGATCTCGACATGGGCCACGCGCGTGCACTGCTTGCCGTGGACGGGGCCACGCAGATTACGCTCGCGAACCAGGTCGTCAACAAGCGCATGTCGGTGCGGGAAACCGAAAAGCTGGTCACGGCGACGACGAAGGCCGTACCCGCTGTGAAGGCGAAAGCGAACAACGACGGCGGCCGCGATACTCGACGGCTCGAAGAGGAACTGTCGGATCTGCTCGCCGCCACGGTGAAGATCAAACTCGGACGCCGTGGGCGAGGGCAGGTGCTCGTGGATTTCGGCGACCTCGATGCGCTGGAAGGCATTCTCGCCCGCTTGCGGGGCAACGCAGCCGCCGCATAGAACCCTTTCCGATGCCCGCTGCCGAGCAAGCGCTAAAACCACATCGCAACCTGCTAAGCACGATCATCCACTATGTAACGAAGGAGCCGGTCCTTACCGTGCTCGTCGTTGCATTGATCGTGTTGCAGGTTTTTCATCCGCACCCGTGGGGATCGCTGCCCGCACTGGTCGACTGGCAGACGGTGATGACGCTTGCCGGGCTACTGATCTTGACGAAGGCCGTCGAATATTCAGGATTCCTGATGTGGCTCGCGCATCGCGTCGTCCGTCACATCCGGTCGCAGCGAGCGCTGGCGTATCTGCTGATCGCGCTCGCGGCTTCGCTGTCGACGTTGCTCACCAATGATGTCGCGTTATTCGTCGTCGTGCCGCTTACGTTGTCGCTGAACGAGCTGGCGCCGCTGCCGCTCAAGCGGCTCGTCATTTTCATCGCGATAGCGGTCAACGCAGGCTCGATCCTCACGCCTTTGGGCAATCCGCAAAATCTGTTTCTCTGGCAAACGAGCGGCGTCTCATTCGGCGGGTTCGTGTTCGCGCTCGCGCCCTTGTGTTTGGCGCTCATGCTGATGCTGTACGCGTTGGCCACGGTATCGTTCAAGCGGACCGAGCTGGACCTGTCGAAAGACACGGAACCGCACCCCGTTGACCGTCCGTTGCTTGGGGTTGCCGTGGTCTTGTTTGCGGCATTCGTGCTGCTCGCTGATTCTCATCGAGCGGGCATCGGACTGATTGGCGTCGGCGTCGGATTTATCTTCTGGCGCCCGCGAATCGTTCTGAAGATCGACTGGCTTTTGCTGCTGATCTTCGTGTTCATGTTCATTGTGTTGCGAAGCGTTGCGGCGTTGCCGTGGGTAAACAACGCTGTCGGGCAACTGCATCTCGCCACGCCGCTGCGTGCCTACGCGGCGGGCGCCGTGCTCTCCCAGTTCATCAGCAACGTTCCCGCAGCGATCATGCTCGCCGAGTTTTCAAAGGATTGGCGAGCCCTTGCGTTCGGCGTCAGCGTCGGCGGCTTCGGATTCGCGATCGGTTCGCTGGCGAATCTGATTGCAATGAGGCTGTCAGGACAGCGCGGAATGTGGGCGCAATTTCACCTCTTTTCGATCCCGTTTTGGGTCGTCAGCGGGGCTGTTGGCGGCTGGCTTCTGTTGCATTTTTGACACTCCTGCGTGTGACAAAAACACGCATTGGAACGTGATGCCCTAGCACAGTCCGGCCCGCATTTCCCGGTCTCCCGCGACGTCCTTACATTTGCAGTCCGACAGCATGAAAATCGGAGTTTTCCCGTATCGTGAAGCACCGTTTCATGCGGGTTATTGGTCGGGCTAAAGTCTTGAATTGCCTGCAACTATCGCTTACAATCGCCCGGATTTATTTGCTAGGCAAACCCGTAAGCGGTGCGAAAGCTCGCGGACTGAACAGGACTCTGCGGAACACTGCGATGGCGGTCAAAGCGTCGAACCAAACGCCGCAACAACGGCACGACGAACACCGCAACGGGCGCAGTGGCCCGCAAGCGACTGATGGTCAGCGCGCCGTGCATGACGAGGCGTGGGATGCCGAGCAGCAAGATAACAATATCGTTCCGCTCACGCGGGCCGAGGCCGAAAAGCTGTTCGGCCCGAACGTGAGTCGTCCATCGCGCGTTACACCGTTCAAGGTCGTGATTGCGCAAATGGTTTTGTCCCTGGGTGCGACGCTGCTGTGGTGGCTGTTCTACAAGCCGCCGGGCGATGCTGCGCTGTCCGCCTTCCTGGGAGGAGCGATTTGCTGGGTGCCGAGCGCATTGTTCGCGGCACGTCTTAAGAAGTTGAGCGGCGCCCAGACAGCGATGAGCTGGATGATCGGTGAAGCGCTCAAGATGGGGACAACGATCGCGATGTTTATTGCCATCGCCTTCTGGTATCACGACGTACGGTGGATTCCGCTACTCGTCACCTACCTCATCGCTCTCAAGACGTACTGGATCGCGCTCGCCTGGCGGTGAAGCAAACGAGACACTAGGCTGATGCGAGCCGTGAACAACGCGGCGTCAGCAACGAGGCGCGCGGGTTCGACAAAGATCCGCGCTGGCGTGTTCCCGCAATACAGTATTGCGGCGGGAGCGGCCCGGAAAGATTTTCGACAATTTGGGTGGCATTAACGATATGGCAGCTAGCGAAGGAACGCGCGCTCTGGATCCGTCCGAGTACATTGCGCACCACTTGCAGAATTTTTCCACCGCTCATCAGACGTCGATTTTCGACATCCACGTCTGGAATCTCGATACGCTTTTCTGGTCGATCGTGTGCGGTCTCGTCACCATCCTCGTGCTGCGTCTTGCCGCACGTAAGGCGACGTCCGGCGTGCCGGGCCGCTTCCAGTGCGCAATCGAAATGCTGGTCGAGATGGTCGAGGATCAATCGAAGTCGATGATCCACGGCAATCGCACTTTCATTGCTCCGCTCGCGCTGACCGTGTTCGTCTGGGTCGCGCTGATGAACTCACTCGACTTTCTCCCCGTCGACCTGCCGGGCCGCGTGATCGACCTGCTGGGCCTGTCGACTGTCATCCCGCACCACCGCATCGTTCCGACTGCCGACCTGAACGGCACGCTCGGCATCGCGCTCGGCGTGTTCGCGCTGATGATTTACTACAACTTCAAGATCAAGGGCGCAGGCGGCTTCGTGCACGAGCTGCTGTCCGCTCCGTTCGGCGCGCATCCGCTGCTGTGGATCCCGAACCTTGCACTGAACATCATCGAGTTCGTCGCGAAGACGGTTTCCCTCGGCATGCGGCTGTTCGGCAACATGTACGCGGGCGAGCTGTTGTTCCTGCTGATTGCCCTGCTCGGCAGCATCTGGAGCTTCGGCGCGGACACGACGGTGCTTGGCTTCATCGGCCACGTGATCGCGGGCAGCGTGTGGGCGATCTTCCACATCCTGATCGTTCTGCTGCAGGCGTTCATTTTCATGATGCTGACGCTGGTGTACATCGGCCAGGCACACGACACCCACTAACGCGGCGTCGTAAGAAAGAATCAGAGTTTCAAGAATCGTAGTTTTTTAAATCCCAGTTCCAAAAAGACTTTTCACAAAGGAGTGATCATGCAAGCTTTCATCGCCAACATCCAGGGTCTGACCGCCATCGGTATCGGCATCATCATCGGCCTGGGTGCTATCGGCGCCTGTATCGGTATCGGTCTGATGGGCGGCAAGTACATCGAAGCATGCGCTCGCCAGCCGGAACTGATGAACCCGCTGCAAACCAAGATGTTCCTGCTGGCTGGTCTGATCGATGCGGCGTTCCTGATTGGCGTTGGTGTGGCAATGCTGTTTGCGTTCGCGAACCCGCTGCTGTCGAAGCTGGCAGGCTGAGGTTCCTCGGAAGTGTGCGCCTGATCTATAACTGATAAGGCGCGAAGCGGAACGGGCACTAAGGCGCTGATCGAGCAATGAATCGATGAGCGCCTTGCCGTTTCCTCCTCCGACCAAGCAACGTTTAAGGAAACACCGTGAATCTCAACGCAACCCTGTTTGCGCAAATGGTCGTGTTCCTGATCCTCGCGTGGTTCACGATGAAGTTCGTGTGGCCGCCGTTGATCAACGCCCTCGACGAGCGCTCGAAAAAGATCGCCGACGGCCTCTCGGCCGCTGAAAAGGGCAAGTTGGAACTCGAAGCCGCGCATAAGCGCGTCGACCAGGAACTCGCTCAGGCACGCAACGACGGCCAGCAACGTATTGCTGACGCCGAAAAGCGTGCAGTCGCGGTCGCCGACGAAATCAAGGCACAGGCGCAAGCCGAAGCTGCTCGCATCATCGCTCAGGCGAAAGCCGACGCGGATCAGCAGGTCGTGAAGGCGCGTGAAACGCTGCGTGGTGAAGTCGCCGCGCTCGCTGTGAAGGGTGCCGAACAGATCCTGAAGCGCGAAGTCGACCAGGCGGCTCACGCCGACCTGCTGAATCAACTCAAAGCCGAGCTCTGATCATGGCCGAACTTGCAACCATCGCCCGTCCGTACGCAGAAGCGCTGTTTGGCGTGGCCGAAGCAGGTGACACCGCCGCCTGGTCCACGCTCGTGCAGGAGCTGGCACAGGTTGCGCGTCTGCCCGAAGTGCTGTCGATTGCCTCGAGCCCGAAAGTCAGCCGTGCCCAGATCAGCGACCTGCTGCTGGCCGCGGTGAAATCGCCGCTCAAGGACAACCCGCAAGCGAAGAATCTGGTTCAGATGCTGGTCGACAATCATCGTCTGCCGCTCTTGCCGGAAATCGCCACGCAGTTCGAAGAGTTGAAGAACGCCCGCGAAGGTGCGGCCGATGCGCTGATCGTCAGCGCATTCCCCCTCGAAGGTGCGCAGCTGAACGACCTCGTCGCAAGCCTCGAACGCAAATTCAAGCGCAAGCTGAAGCCGACAGTCCAGGTGGACTCGTCGCTGATCGGCGGCGTTCGCGTGACGGTTGGCGACGAAGTGCTCGATACCTCGGTCCGCGCGCGGCTCGCCAGCATGCAGACGGCTCTGACGGCCTGAAGCCCTCACGTGGTTGTGACGGCTGGCACGCAACAGAATTGACTATCAGGAGCGAATAATGCAACTCAATCCCTCTGAGATCAGCGAGCTGATCAAGAGCCGGATCCAGGGCCTTGAAGCGAGCGCAGACGTTCGCAACCAGGGCACTGTGATCTCCGTGACCGACGGTATCGTGCGTATCCACGGCCTGTCGGAAGTGATGCAGGGCGAAATGCTCGAATTCCCGGGCAACGTGTACGGCCTCGCGCTGAACCTCGAGCGTGACTCGGTCGGCGCGGTGATTCTGGGCGAATACGAAAGCATCTCCGAAGGCGACATCGTCAAGACGACGGGCCGCATTCTCGAAGTGCCGGTGGGCCCGGAACTGATCGGCCGCGTGGTCGACGCACTGGGTAACCCGATCGACGGCAAGGGCCCGATCAACGCGAAGAAAACCGACGCAATCGAAAAGATTGCTCCGGGCGTGATCTGGCGTAAGTCGGTGTCGCAACCGGTGCAGACTGGTCTGAAGTCGATCGACTCGATGGTGCCGATCGGCCGTGGCCAGCGCGAGCTGATCATCGGCGACCGCCAGTGCGGCAAGACGGCCGTCGCAGTCGACACGATCATCAACCAGAAGGGCAAAGACCTGATCTGTATCTACGTTGCGATCGGCCAGAAGGCTTCGTCGATCGTGAACGTGGTTCGCAAGCTCGAAGAAACGGGCGCGATGGAATACACGATCGTCGTCGCGGCTTCGGCTTCGGAATCGGCAGCGATGCAGTACCTCTCACCGTACGCCGGCTGCACGATGGGCGAATACTTCCGTGACCGCGGCCAGGACGCACTGATCGTTTATGACGACTTGACCAAGCAGGCTTGGGCATACCGTCAGATCTCGCTGCTACTGCGCCGTCCGCCGGGCCGTGAAGCTTATCCGGGCGACGTGTTCTATCTGCACTCGCGTCTGCTGGAACGTGCGGCTCGCGTCTCGGAAGAGTACGTCGAGAAGTTCACGAACGGCGAAGTGAAGGGCAAGAGCGGCTCGCTGACGGCACTGCCCGTCATCGAAACGCAGGCAGGCGACGTGACCGCATTCGTTCCGACGAACGTGATCTCGATTACCGACGGCCAGATCTTCCTGGAAACCGACCTCTTCAACGCAGGTATCCGCCCGGCAATTAACGCCGGTGTGTCGGTGTCGCGCGTGGGTGGTGCGGCGCAGACGAAGGTCGTGAAGAAGCTGTCGGGCGGTATCCGTACCGACCTCGCACAGTACCGTGAACTGGCAGCGTTCGCGCAGTTCGCATCGGACCTCGACGAAGCAACCCGCAAGCAGCTGGAGCGCGGCCGCCGCGTGACGGAACTGCTGAAGCAGCCGCAGTATCAGCCGCTGCAAGTGTGGGAGCTGTCGGTGTCGCTGTTCGCAGCGAACAACGGCTACCTCGACGATCTGGAAGTGTCGCAAGTGCTGCCCTTCGAAAAGGGCCTGCGCGATTTCCTGAAGTCGAAGCACGCTGACCTGATCAAGCGCATCGAAGACAACAAGGACCTCTCGAAGGACGACGAGGGCGCGCTGCATGCCGCACTCAAGGACTTCAAGAAGTCGGGCGCTTATTGATCCGCGAGTGATCCGCAAGGCATAAACGGACCTTGAAGCAGCGTGGGCGCGTGAAAGCGCGTCCGTGCTGCTTCGATCAAGGAGCAAGCAATGGCTGGAATGAAGGAAATTCGCGGCAAGATCAAGAGCGTGCAAAACACGCGCAAGATCACGAAAGCGATGGAGATGGTGGCCGCATCGAAGATGCGCCGCGCTCAGGAGCGCATGCGCGCTGCTCGCCCGTACGCCGACAAGGTCCGCGATATCGCTGCGCACATGAGCAGTGCTACTCCGGAATACCGTCACCCGTTCATGGTCACGAACGAAGGGGCGAAGTCGACAGGCTTCATCCTTGTCACGACTGACAAGGGTCTGTGCGGCGGTATGAATACGAACGTGCTGCGCGCTTCGCTCCAGAAGTTCAAGGAGCTGGAAGGTCAGGGCAAGACGGTCGAAGCGACGGCAATCGGCGGCAAGGGTCTGGGTTTCCTGAACCGTCTGCGCGCGAAGGTCGTGTCGAACGTCGTGCAACTGGGCGACACGCCGCACCTCGAAAAACTGATCGGCGCTGTGAAGGTTCAGCTCGACATGTACTCGGAAGGCAAGGTTTCGGCCGTGTACATCGCGTACACCCGCTTCGTCAACACGATGAAGCAGGAGCCGGTGATCGAGCAGCTGCTGCCGCTGTCGGCGGAACAGTTCGAGAACAAGGACAAGGATGGTCCGACGCCGAAAACGTCGTGGGACTACATCTACGAACCGGACGCGCAAACCGTCGTCGACGAACTGCTGGTGCGTTATGTCGAAGCGTTGGTCTATCAGGCCGTCGCGGAAAACATGGCATCGGAACAGTCGGCACGGATGGTCGCAATGAAGGCCGCTTCGGACAATGCGAAGACGGTCATCAACGAACTGCAGCTCGTGTACAACAAGAGCCGTCAGGCAGCGATCACGAAGGAACTGTCGGAAATCGTCGGTGGCGCCGCGGCAGTCTGACGCTAACGTCGACACGCGGAAGCGCCTTCTGGCGAGTCCACCGAAACTGCGCCGTTGCGCGAGTGAAGAATTGAGTATCTAAAGGAAAAGCGATGAGTACTACTGCTTTGGTAGAAGGCAAGATCGTACAGTGCATCGGCGCGGTGATCGACGTGGAATTCCCGCGTGAGAACATGCCGAAGGTTTACGACGCGCTCATTCTCGAAGGTTCGGACCTGACGCTCGAAGTCCAGCAGCAGCTGGGCGACGGCATTGTCCGTACCATCTGTCTGGGGTCGTCGGACGGTCTGCGCCGTGGCGTCGTGGTGAAGAACACCGCGAAGCCGATCAGCGTGCCCGTCGGCAAGCCGACCCTTGGCCGCATCATGGACGTGCTGGGCCGTCCGATCGACGAAGCCGGCCCGATCTCGAGCGAAACGACGCGCTCGATCCACCAGAAGGCGCCGGCGTTCGACGAACTGTCGCCGTCGACGGAACTGCTGGAAACGGGTATCAAGGTTATCGACCTGATCTGCCCGTTCGCAAAGGGCGGTAAGGTTGGCCTGTTCGGTGGTGCTGGCGTGGGCAAGACCGTCAACATGATGGAGCTCATCAACAACATCGCGAAGGAGCACGGCGGTTACTCCGTGTTCGCGGGCGTGGGCGAGCGTACCCGTGAAGGGAACGACTTCTACCACGAAATGAAGGACTCGAACGTTCTGGACAAGGTCGCGCTGGTGTACGGCCAGATGAACGAGCCGCCGGGCAACCGTCTGCGCGTCGCGCTGACGGGCCTGACGATGGCCGAGCACTTCCGTGACGAAGGCCTCGACGTGCTGTTCTTCGTCGACAACATCTACCGTTTCACGCTGGCGGGCACGGAAGTGTCGGCACTGCTGGGCCGTATGCCTTCCGCAGTGGGCTATCAGCCTACTTTGGCTGAAGAAATGGGCAAGCTGCAAGAGCGCATTACGTCGACCAAGACGGGCTCGATTACGTCGGTTCAGGCCGTGTACGTCCCTGCGGACGACTTGACCGACCCGTCGCCGGCTACGACCTTCGGCCACCTGGACGCAACCGTCGTTCTGTCGCGTGACATCGCTTCGCTGGGTATCTACCCGGCAGTGGACCCGCTCGATTCGACCTCGCGTCAGATCGACCCGCACGTGATCGGCGAAGAGCACTACACGATCACGCGCCGCGTTCAGCAGACGCTGCAGCGCTACAAGGAACTGCGCGACATTATCGCGATTCTGGGCATGGACGAACTGTCGCCGGAAGACAAGCTGTCGGTCGCACGCGCTCGTAAGATCCAGCGTTTCCTGTCGCAGCCGTTCCACGTTGCTGAAGTGTTCACGGGCTCGCCGGGCAAGTACGTGCCGCTGAAGGAAACGATCCGTGGCTTCAAGATGATCGTCGACGGCGAGTGCGATCACCTGCCGGAGCAGGCGTTCTACATGGTCGGCACGATCGACGAAGCCTTCGAAAAGGCCAAGAAGATCCAGTAACGGCTGGGTGTATTGAAGCGGGCGCCGGCTCGCGCGCGGCCGCCGTCGCAAGACGGCCGTCGGGTAAAGCGGGCGCCTCGTCCTACACTCAACCATGGGACCGGAGTTTGGCGCTCACGCGCCGTCTCTGGTCGACAGGAGTCGACATAAATGGCAACCATCAAGGTAGACGTCGTCAGCGCGGAAGAGCAAATCTTCTCGGGCGAGGCGAAGTTCGTTGCGCTGCCGGGCGAAGCGGGCGAGCTCGGCATTCTGCCGGGTCACACGCCGCTCATCACGCGGATTCGTCCGGGTGCCGTGCGCATCGAATCTGAGAACGGCGAAGAGGAGTTCGTGTTCGTCGCTGGCGGCATTCTCGAAGTTCAGCCGGGCGCGGTGACGGTTCTGGCCGACACGGCGATCCGCGGCAAGGATCTCGACGAAGCGAAAGCCGAGCAGGCTCGCAAGCGCGCAGAAGAAGCGCTGCAGAATACTGGCTCGAACCTCGAATACGCGACTGCGCAAGCGGAACTCGCGTATGCGACGGCTCAGCTGGCGGCGATCCAGCGTCTGCGCAAGCTGCGCGGACAGCAATAAGTAGCACAATTGAAAAGCAGCCCTCGTGGCTGCTTTTTTTTCGTCGTCTACTTGACGTTTACGGAAAGGTCAGCAAAATCATACCGATGCCCGAAACAGCTAGAAAGCTGCGGGTAAGACTTGATGCCGGACGGATCATCTCCGGGGCACAATCGGTCGCAAACTCATTCGAATACTGGGATTCATCTCTGGAGACAACACCATGGCAACGCAAGCGGCAGGAGTGGGCGCAGTCATCGAACCGAAAGACGGGCTGTCATACGTGCGCGGTTCGACTGACGTACCTCTAAGCGAGTCGACGGTCGGACAGTTTCTTGTCGATACGGCACGGCGCTTCCCCGATAGACCAGCCGTGGTGTTTCGTGAGCAGGAGATTCGCTGGAGTTGGAAGGAGTTTCAGCAAGAAGTCGACGTTTTGGCGACGGGATTGCTGGAACTTGGCATCCAGAAGGGGGACCGCGTCGGCATCTGGTCGCCGAACCGCGTCGAGTGGCTGATGACGCAATTTGCGACGGCGCGTATCGGCGCGGTGCTCGTCAACATCAACCCCGCCTATCGTCTGGCCGAACTCGAGTACGCGCTGAACAAGGTCAGCTGCAAGGCGATTATCTCGGCCGAGAAATTCAAGTCGTCGATGTATCTGCAGATGCTGCAGGAACTGGCGCCCGAACTGGCGTCGGCCACGCCCGGCGATCTGCACGCCGTACGGCTACCTGACTTGCGCATCGTGATCCGGATGTGCGACACCGAAACGCCTGGCATGCTCACGTTCTCGGATGTCATCGAACGGGGGCGTACCGCATTCGATCCCGCAAGGCTCGAAACAATCGGCGCAACGCTCGACGCGAACGACCCGATCAACATCCAGTTCACGAGCGGCACGACGGGCAATCCGAAAGGCGCGACGCTGACGCACCGGAACGTCGTGAATAACGCACGCTACATCGCGATGGCGATGCGGCTCACGGAGCAGGATTCCCTGTGCATCCCGGTACCGCTGTATCACTGCTTCGGGATGGTACTCGCCGTGCTGGCGTGCGTTTCGGTGGGCGCTGCGATGGTGTTTCCCGGCGAGGCATTCGATCCGGGTGCGACGCTGAAAGCCGTCGCCGAGGAGAAGTGCACTGCGCTGCATGGCGTGCCGACCATGTTCATTGCCGAACTGGACCATCCCGACTTCGCGACTTTCGATCTCACGCGTCTCCGCACGGGCATCATGGCGGGCTCGCCGTGCCCGATCGAAACGATGAAACGCGTCGTGTCGCAAATGCACCTTGCCGAAATCACGATTGCCTACGGAATGACCGAGACAAGTCCGGTGTCGTTCCAGAGCTCGACCACCGATCCCTTGGACAAACGGACGACCACGGTCGGCCGGATTCAGCCGCATCTGGAAGTGAAGGTAGTCGATCCGCTCGGCAATATCGTGCCTGTGGGCGAAACGGGCGAGCTGTGCACGCGCGGCTATTCGGTAATGAACGGTTATTGGGGCGACGAAGCGAAGACACGCGAAAGCGTTGTCGATGGCTGGATGCACACGGGCGACCTGGCGACGATCGACGCCGAGGGATATTGCAACATCGTCGGCCGTCTGAAGGACATGCTGATTCGCGGTGGCGAGAACATCTACCCGCGCGAAATCGAGGAATTTCTGTTTCGCCACCCGAAGATTCAGAGCGCGCAGGTGTTCGGCGTGCCGGATTCGAAGTACGGCGAGGAAGTGTGCGCGTGGATTGTCGCGCGCGCCGGCGAGCATCTCACGGTCGAAGACGTGCAGGAATTTTGCCGCGGCCAGATTGCCCACTACAAGATCCCGAAATACATCCGCTTCGTCGACGAGCTTCCGATGACGGTGACCGGCAAGGTTCAGAAGTTCGTGATGCGCGATCGGATGATCGACGAGCTTCGCTTGAAAGAAGACAAAACCGCGTGACGTAGCGCAGTTGCGTCCCGAAGCAGAAAAGCGAAACGCCGTGTGCAGGGCACACGGCGTTTCGCTTTGAGGGAGTGCCCGCTCGCGCACAGAAGCTTGATGGCGCGCAAACGTTTGGCAGGGCAAAAAAAAAGCGGGCCTGGAGCCCGCTAAAAACCACACGCTACGGGGTTAGCGCGAGGAGACCAATTGAGGAACCGACTACCCGGCGCGATCGACGCCGATCACGATTCCAGCAGAGATGCCCCTGTGAAGAGCTTCGACGCATTTGCGCCGACCGGACGGAAAGGTATGTACAAAGACACTACTACCCGGCCGCATCCGTGCTGAACCCGTGAAAGGCATTGTGGGCGAATTACCCGGCTCGCGCGGTAACAAAGTGTTTCAGGTTGTAACGCCCGTCAGATAAGGCGTTGCGGGATTTTTTGCGATATCGAAACGCTTGTTCGGCAAATATTGCCGATATCTTTCGAGTCCATTGCCCCGCCTTTCGCCTGAACGTTCGAATCGAATACTGCGCTGCGTTATCCCGTTTTCAGCGGCTCACCGATCGTCCATCCCGCCCGTGCAAGGCTCCGAAGTCGAATGCTCATACGGATCACACGGCTACCTGTTTGAAACTGCCGTTTGCCATCCGGCGTCAAGAATGTTGCGACGCAGCAATAACCGACCATCCTGACGGGACTTGTCAGCGACCACGCGAGGACTCAAATGCGCCCGTCCGATCTTCAGGCAGCCGCTTGTACCAATCGGTAAGTGCGACTGCCTCGGCCGTCACAATCTCGGCGTTATTTCAGCCACTTGTCGGATATCGACAGGTATTCCCCCGACGCGCGAGCGAGGTGCAACCACTGGTCGACATACTGCTGAAACACCACATCACCGCGCGGAACCAGCCATGCCTTTTCTCCGTACTGGAACGGTTTGTCAGGATGTACCGAGCACAAACCGGGATTGAGCTTTTGCTGCAACAGCGTCTCAGACGCGTCCGTTACCATCACATCCGCCTTGCCCGCGAGAATCTGCTTGAAGATGGTGACGTTGTCCGGATAGACGACCAGGGTCGCATGCGGCAGGAACTGCCTCGCAAATCGCTCATTGGTGCCACCCGGATTGAAGATCACGCGCGTGGACGGCTGATCGATCTGCGCAACCGTCTGGTACTTGTCGACGTCGTCGCAACGCACGATGGGCGACTTTCCGTCGACCTGATACGCAACCGTGAAGAAAGCCCGCTTCTGCCGGTCCAGCGTCGTCGACACACCGCCGACGGCGACATCGCACTTCGCAACGAAGTCGGTCATCAGGTTCGACCACGACGTCTTTACAAACTCCGCCTTGACGCCGAGCGATTTCGCCAGCGACTCGGCCATGTCGATGTCGATGCCTTCGAACTGCCCGTCCTGTTTATAGAACGAGTACGGCTTGTAGTCGCCCGTCGTGCACGCCCGCATCGTGCCGCGCGCGAGAATTTCATCGAGCCGCGACGACGGCGCGGGTGCGGCATTTTGCGCCTGGACGGCGCCGGCACAGCACATGGCGCCAAGAAGGGCCAGCGTAGCTTTCCTCATTGAGTCTCCTTTATCGTTATCTATGTGGGTGCAACGGAATCGATCATAGTCCGCACAACTACCGGTGACCATCGACCGCAAGGCATAGGACAAACAGCAATTGCCAGGATTACGGACGCGGCGTCGGGCGCTCAGCGGTTAAAATGCGTCTTTGCCTTCAGTCGCGAGCGCCGTGGCCCACAACCTCCTTAACGACACTTTCCTGCGCGCGTTGTTGCGCCAGCCGACCGAATACACGCCGATCTGGCTGATGCGCCAGGCAGGTCGCTATCTGCCGGAATACAACGCGACGCGTAGCCGCGCGGGCAGCTTTCTCGGCCTCGCGAAGAATCCCGATTACGCGACGGAAGTCACGCTGCAGCCGTTAGACCGGTATCCGCTCGACGCCGCGATTCTTTTCTCAGACATCCTGACCATCCCCGACGCGATGGGTCTCGACCTCGATTTCCAGGTCGGCGAAGGGCCGAAGTTCGCGCGTCCGGTGCGCACGGAAGAAGACGTCGCGCGTCTGGCCGTGCCGGATATCGACAGCACGTTGCGTTACGTCACCGACGCCGTGCGCCAGATCCGCACCGCGCTCACCGACGCGCAAGGCCGTCAGCGCGTGCCGCTGATCGGCTTTTCGGGCAGCCCGTGGACGCTTGCGTGCTACATGGTGGAAGGCGGCGGCTCCGACGATTTCCGGACCGTGAAGTCGATGCTCTATGCCCGTCCCGACCTGATGCATCGCATCCTGGACGTCAACGCGAAGGCGGTGGCGGCCTATCTGAACGCGCAGATCGAAGCAGGCGCGCAAGCCGTGATGATTTTCGACACGTGGGGCGGCGCGCTCGCCGACGGCATCTATCAGCGCTTTTCGCTGCACTACATCCAGCAGGTCGTGAGTCAGTTGAAGCGCGAGCACGACGGCAACCGCGTGCCCGTGATCACTTTTACGAAGGGCGGCGGCCTGTGGCTCGAAGAGATCGCCGCGACGGGCGTCGATGCTGTCGGACTCGACTGGGCGGTGAATCTGGGCAAGGCGCGCGAGCGCGTCGGCGGCAAGGTGGCGCTACAGGGCAACATCGATCCTTCCGTGCTGTTCGCGCCGCCGTCGACGATCCGCATCGAAGCGCGCGCGGTGCTCGACAGCTTCGGTAACTTCCCCGGTCACGTCTTCAATCTTGGGCATGGTATTTCGCAGTTCACGCCGCCCGAGAACGTCGCCGAACTGGTCGATGAAGTGCACCGGCATAGCCGCACGATCCGGTCGGCGGGGGGCGACGCCAAAGCGTGAAAGGCATCCGGATTGTGACGTTTTTGTTGCGGCGCAACGACGTGGGCTCTCGGTCTGAGGGGAAAATTGCGTTCCAAAGTCCGCCCCGAGGCCCTCTTAGCGTTGTCAAGACTTGACTTATGCACACTTGTCACGCTGCGGCGCAGTAGAGGAATCGATCGTCGCAGATGCCTTGAAAAGTACGCGGAAATCTGTTCAAGGCCTTGAGCGACAAGGGTTTCCGGGTTCCTAAGACAAATGTGCGCTATCCCACACAGAGGCCCGCACGGCGGCCCTTGCGGGACATCCGGGTCAAGTTCTCAACAAAGTTATCCACAGGCATGCGAGATCGGGCGCAATTGTCGATGCAAAATCAAAACTTAGCGCCGAAATTGAAGTTTTACTTTAAGTGTGTCGGCAGCGGCTCTCGGCCGGTAAGTAACTTTCCTTACGAACGGTGCCTATGCGGGTCGTCGATCTGACGGGCACCTACGTCCGCGTCGCGCTCGATCATCCTCTGCCGACGCTGTTCGATTACCGCTGTGACGCCTCGCTGGCGCCGGCGCCGGGCATGCTCGTCAGCGTACCGTTCGGCAAGCGGCATGTCGTGGGTCTCGTGATGGAAGTGACGGCTCACAGCGACGTGCCCGCCGACCGCCTGAAGTCGGTCCATAGCGTCTGCGCCGCCTGCCCGCCGCTCTCCGAACATTGGCTGCAACTCACGCAGTTCGCCGCCGACTACTATCAGCGCGGCATCGGTGAAGTCGCGTTGCCGGCGCTTCCCCAGGCATTGCGCGATGCGGCCCGCTGGACGCGGCTTTTCGCTCCTGAGGAGCGCTATCGGCTGTTGCCAGCTGGGCGCGCTGCGCTGCCCGATGCGCTTCCGGCGCGCGCCACGGCGTTGCGCCGTCTTGCGGCCGCGCTCTCGGAAGCCGACTCGCTGCCCGCCGCAGATGCCCGCGCATTGCACGCGAAGGCAACGGCGACGCTCGAAGCGTGGCAAGCCGAAGGCTGGGTCGCGCTCGAAGTGGTCGATCCCGCCGCGCACAGCCTCTCGCGAGATCACACGCCGCGCAGCGCGACGCTGCCGACGCTCACAGACGAGCAAACGGCCGCCGTCGAAGCGATCCGCGACGCGCAAGGCTTCGCGCCGTTCCTGTTGCATGGCGTGACGGGCAGCGGCAAGACGGAGGTCTACCTGCGGGCGCTGGCGGGACTGCTGTCGACCAATCCGCAGGCGCAGGCCCTTGTCCTCGTTCCCGAGATCAACCTGACGCCGCAATTCGAGGCTGCGTTCCGCGCGCGCTTCGCGTCGATGGACGATACCGAAATCGTCACACTGCACAGCGGTCTTGCCGAGGGAGAGCGCGCCCGCAACTGGTTTGCCGCGCACACCGGGCGCGCGCGCATCGTACTGGGCACGCGGCTCGCCGTGCTGGCGTCGTTGCCGCATCTGGCCATCATCATCGTCGACGAGGAACACGACCCGGCGTACAAGCAGCAGGAAGGCTTGCGCTATTCCGCGCGCGATCTCGCCATCTGGCGCGCGAAGCAACTCGGCGTGCCGGTCGTGCTCGGCTCAGCGACGCCGTCGCTGGAAAGCTGGTGGCAGGTCGAGCAAGGACGCTACAAACGGCTCACGTTATCGCGCCGTGCCGTCGCCGACGCAGTGCTGCCAACCGTCCACCTCATCGACCTGGAAGACGAGCAGCGGCGCGGGCGCGCTTCGGTGGAGGGTTTGTCGGGGCCGTTGATCGCGGCGCTGAAGGCGCGCCTCGAGCGAAGCGAACAGAGTCTCGTGTTCCTCAACCGTCGCGGCTATGCGCCGCAGCTGGCGTGCGACGCATGCGGCTGGGTCGCGGGCTGCCCGCGATGCAGCGCCTACGTCGTGCTGCACAAGCCGGAGCGCGCGCTGCGCTGCCACCACTGCGGCTGGGAATCGCGCATTCCGCGCTCGTGCCCGGAATGCGGCAATGTCGATATCGCGCCGCTCGGACGCGGAACACAACGTATCGAAGAAGCGCTCGCCGGCGCGGTGCCGGGCGCGCGCGTGCTGCGCATCGATGCCGACAGCACGCGACGCAAGGGCAGCGCGCAGGCGCTGTTTTCGGACGTGCATGCGGGCGAAGTGGATATTCTCGTGGGCACGCAGATGATCGCGAAGGGGCACGATTTCCGCCGGGTGTCGCTGGTGGGCGTGCTGAACGCCGACACGGCGCTGTTTTCCCACGACTTCCGCGCGAGCGAGCGCCTCTTCGCGCAACTGATGCAGGTGAGCGGCCGCGCGGGCCGCGCCGGTTTGCCGGGCGAAGTGCTGGTGCAGACGCGCTATCCGCGTCACGCGTTGTATCACGCGCTGGCTCGCCACGATTACGTCGGCTTCGCCAATTCGACGCTCACCGAACGGCGCGACGCGCATCTGCCGCCGTTCGTCTATCAGGCCATGCTGCGCGCCGAAGGCCGCACACTGGACGCCGCGCTGACGTTCCTGCAACAGGCGGCCGCAGTGCTGGCCGACATTCCCGCCGCCAGCCGCGTGACGGTCTACGACGCCGTGCCGCTCACCATCGTCAAGGTGATGCACGTGCATCGCGCGCAATTGCTGATCGAAAGCGCGTCGCGGGCGGCGTTGCAGACGACGCTGCGTGCCTGGCAACCTGTGTTGCGAACGCTGAAGGGCGTGCTGCGCTGGAGCATCGAAGTCGATCCGCTCGACATCTAGCGAGCCGTGCTGTAAGCAATTTGTCGGCAAACTCCGCGCATCTGTGCGCAAATCCATTTAAGTCATATCGATAAAACGAAAGGTCGTTTCGTTTTGCGACATCGCTCGACTATATTTCGCCGGATCGGCGCATGATTCACAACAATCGATAGCGCGTGCGCCGCCAACTTCGACCGGGGCACAGCAATGGGCGATACGAGACATACCTTGCCGGCGGGCGCACAGCCTTCGCGACCGGCAAGCACCACAGGCGGCGGCGGACTTTTTTCGACGGAAGACTGGTGGGCCGTGTGGGTCGGCTTGCTGGTGATCGTCGTTGCGTGGGCACTGTTCGCGTCGGGCAGCAGCATCAAGTGGCTCGCAACGGCCCCCGCGAAATGGACCGACCCCGGCGCGGCCGGGCAAGACCTGGTCAAGCATCTGCCGAACTACATCGCGCTATTCGTCGTGTTTGCCGTGCTGTTCGGCGTCAGCCTGAGCGTGCTGAAGCAGCGGATCGTGCATTTCCTGGCGTCGTTCGCGATCCTGTTCGCCGTGTCGGTGCTGATTTTCGAAGTCGGCGCGTGGGCCAATGCGTCGAAGTACAACCTCGAACCACCGCTCGTCGCGCTCGCGCTTGGCTTGCTGATCTCGAACGTGTTCCGTCTTCCCGAATGGTTTTCGGCGGGATTGCGCGTCGAGTTTTACATCAAGGTGGGGATCGTGCTGCTCGGCGCGACGCTGCCCTTCACGCTGCTCGTCTGGGCGGGCCCGGTTGCCGTCGGACAGGCGACCATCGTCTCGCTCGTCACGTTCTTCGTGATTTTCTTCGCCGCGAAGGCGCTCGGGCTCGACAAGCGGTTCGCCGCGGTGCTCGGCGTCGGTGGCGCGGTGTGCGGCGTGTCGGCGGCGATCGCGATTGCGGGTGCCGTGCGCGCGAAACGCGAGCACGCGTCGGTGGCGATCACGCTCGTGATCCTGTGGGCGATCGTGATGATCTTCGTGTTGCCGTTCGCGTCGCGCTCGCTCGGACTGTCGACGGCCGTCGCGGGCGCATGGATCGGCACCTCGGAATTCGCCGACGCCGCGGGTATCGCCGCAGCACAAGCCTATGGCGACTTCGCGAAGCACGCGGGCGGCGCGATCGCGGGATCGCCCGAAGCTTCGCTTCAGGCGTTCACGCTGATGAAGGTGGTAGGCCGCGACATCTGGATCGGTATCTGGGCGTTCCTGCTGGCGATCGTCGCGACGACTCGCTGGGAGTCCAGCGAAAGCGGCGTAACCGCGAAGGCCGACGCGCGCGAAATCTGGGCGCGCTTTCCGAAGTTCGTGATCGGCTTCGTGATCGCGTCGGCGCTCGTGACGTGGATCGCGAGCCACTACTCGCTCGCCGACTACCGCAAGGTGGTGACGCCGGAATTCGTCGCGCCGATTACCGCATTGCGCACGTGGGCGTTCATCTTCTGCTTCTTCAGCATCGGACTGACGACGCGCGTGCGCTCACTGGCGGCCACGGGCATCAAGCCGTTCATCGCGTTCACGATTGGCGTCGCCGTCAATATCGCCATCGGCTACGCGCTGTCCGCGCACGTGTTCGCACCGTATTGGAATAGCTTGGGGCAGGGCTCGTGAGCGCGCCCGTCCTCGACGACGCCATCGACGCGCAGCCCGGCGAACGCCGGCCGTGCTGCGCGGATTGCCGGTTTCGCGCCGACGATCGGCATTCGCTTGAGCAGAGCATTCCGGGCCTCGCTGTGTTCGGGTCGGGCTTCGGCGCGAGTGTCGCCGACAGCCGCCTGTGCCTGGTTCACGACCAGCTCGTCGCGCCGCGCGACAGTTGCCGCCGGTTCGCGCGGATGCGCTGACGGCATCCGCGTCAGCGAGGCGCACGCGTGCAGCGCGCCTCCCACCTCGAAGCGTTTAGCCGCGACTCGACTTCGGCTGCACGTCGCGCTCGTCGTCGCGCACTTCAATGGGCGCCAGTTCGCTGCGCGACACACCCGTCGCGCCGCGGATGAACAGCACCATGCACGTCGCGAACATCATCCAGACACCCGTCACTACCAGCCATTTTTCCATTTTGGTCACCCCGTAAAGCGAGACTTCGAACCCCGTACCGTGCGTCATTGCGCATCTCATGACCGGTATAACGGCGCGATTTTCGATTCGATAAGGGTTGCCAGAAAATAATCCGATCCAGGGAAAACACCGAGCGCAACCGCATGCATCCTGACGGTGCACATTCGCCGCTCAGCCTTGTGCGACAAGCCTCACCAAAGGGTGCAACCGTTTCTCGCAACTGGTTGCACCTTTTTATTGAGAGGGGTACGATTCGGCCAACTTTTTAGTCTTTGGCCGGCGTCCGTCGGCGTATAAAGAAGGAATCATGGCGAGCACCACCCTTGGCGTCAAAGTCGACGATCTGTTGCGTACCCGGCTGAAAGATGCCGCCACGCGTCTCGAACGCACTCCGCACTGGCTGATCAAGCAGGCGATCTTCGCGTATCTGGAGAAGATCGAACACGGTCAGCTTCCCGCTGAACTGTCGGGCCACCACAGCGCAACCGAGCTGGTCGACGGTGCCGCCGATTCCGACGAAAGCGACGGGCTGCATCCGTTCCTCGAATTCGCGCAGAACGTGCAGCCGCAATCGGTGCTGCGCGCGGCGATCACGGCCGCGTATCGCCGTCCCGAGCCGGAGTGCCTGCCGTTCCTGCTCGGCCAGGCGCGTCTGCCCGCGAACATCGCGAGCGACGTGCAGACACTGGCGGGCAAGCTCGTCGAAACGCTGCGCGGCAAGAGCAAGGGCGGCGGTGTCGAAGGGCTGATCCACGAGTTCTCGCTGTCGAGCCAGGAAGGCGTCGCGCTGATGTGTCTCGCGGAAGCGCTGCTGCGCATTCCCGATCGCGCCACGCGCGATGCGTTGATCCGCGACAAGATCAGCAAGGGTGACTGGCGCTCGCACGTCGGCCATGCGCCGTCGCTGTTTGTGAACGCGGCGACGTGGGGCCTGATGATCACCGGCAAGCTGGTGACGACGAATAGCGAAACGGGTCTGTCGTCGGCGCTCACGCGCATGATCGGCAAGGGCGGCGAGCCGCTGATCCGCAAGGGCGTCGACATGGCGATGCGCCTGATGGGCGAGCAGTTCGTCACGGGCGAGAATATCTCGGAAGCGCTGGCGAACAGCCGCAAGTTCGAAGCGCGCGGTTTCCGCTACTCGTACGACATGCTCGGCGAAGCCGCGACGACGGAAGCCGACGCGCAGCGCTACTACGCGTCGTACGAACAGGCGATCCACGCGATCGGCAAGGCGGCAGGCGGTCGTGGCATCTACGAAGGCCCCGGCATTTCGATCAAGCTGTCCGCGTTGCATCCGCGCTATTCGCGTTCGCAGCAGGAACGCACGATGAGCGAACTGCTGCCGCGCGTACGCGCGCTGGCGATCCTCGCGCGCCGCTACGACATCGGTCTGAACATCGACGCTGAAGAAGCGGATCGCCTCGAAATCTCGCTCGATCTGCTCGAAGCGCTGTGCTTCGATTCCGAACTGCAAGGCTGGAACGGCATCGGTTTCGTTGTGCAGGCGTACCAGAAGCGCTGCCCGTTCGTGATCGACTACATCGTCGATCTGGCGCGCCGCAGCCGTCACCGCATCATGGTGCGTCTCGTGAAGGGCGCGTACTGGGATACGGAAATCAAGCGCGCGCAGGTGGATGGTCTCGAAGGCTATCCGGTGTACACGCGCAAGATCTATACGGACGTGTCGTACCTCGCGTGCGCGAAGAAGCTGCTCGGCGCGCCGGATGCCGTCTATCCGCAGTTCGCGACGCACAACGCGCACACGCTGTCCGCGATCTATCACCTCGCGGGCCAGAACTACTATCCCGGCCAGTACGAGTTCCAGTGTCTGCACGGCATGGGCGAGCCGCTGTACGAGGAAGTCACGGGCCGCGACAAGCTGAACCGTCCGTGCCGCGTGTATGCGCCTGTCGGCACGCATGAAACGCTGCTCGCGTACCTCGTGCGCCGCCTGCTGGAAAACGGCGCGAATACGTCGTTCGTGAACCGCATCGCTGACGAAAGCGTGGCGATCAAGGACCTCGTTGCTGATCCGGTGGAAGAAGCATCGAAGGTCGTGCCGCTCGGCGCGCCGCACGCGAAAATTCCGCTGCCGCGCAATCTGTTCGGTGCGGAGCGTACCAACTCGATGGGCCTCGATCTGTCGAACGAACATCGTCTCGCGTCGCTGTCGTCGGCGCTGCTGGCGAGCGCGAATCATCCGTGGCGTGCTGCGCCGATGCTCGAAGACAACGAGATCGCCGTCGGCAATGCGCGCGACGTGCGCAATCCGTCAGATCATCGCGACCTCGTCGGCACGGTAGTCGAAGCGACGCCGGAACATGTGAGCGCCGCGCTCTCGCACGCTGTCGCTGCCGCGCCGATCTGGCAGGCGACGCCCGTCGAAGCGCGCGCCGATTGCCTCGCGCGTGCCGCCGATCTGCTCGAAGCGCAGATGCATACGCTGATGGGTCTCGTCGTGCGCGAAGCGGGCAAGTCACTGCCGAACGCCGTCGCCGAAATCCGCGAAGCCATCGACTTCCTGCGCTATTACTCGACGCAGATTCGCGACGAATTTTCGAACGACACGCATCGTCCGCTCGGCCCCGTGGTGTGTATCAGCCCGTGGAATTTCCCGCTGGCGATCTTCATGGGTCAGGTTGCAGCTGCGCTCGCAGCAGGCAACACGGTGCTCGCAAAGCCTGCTGAACAGACGCCGCTGATCGCTGCGCAAGCCGTGCGCATTCTGCGCGAAGCGGGCGTGCCGGCGGGCGCGGTGCAACTGCTGCCGGGCGACGGCGAAACGGTCGGCGCCGCGTTGGTCGCCGATGCGCGCACGCGCGCCGTGATGTTCACTGGCTCGACGGAAGTCGCGCGTCTGATCAACAAGACGCTGTCGAACCGTC
This sequence comes from Paraburkholderia sp. PGU19, assembly GCF_013426915.1. Lineage (GTDB taxonomy): Bacteria > Pseudomonadota > Gammaproteobacteria > Burkholderiales > Burkholderiaceae > Paraburkholderia. Next base: position 3,769,639 of record NZ_AP023179.1, on the reverse strand, counting down.
TCGACCCCGAAGGCAAGCCGATTCCGCTGATCGCCGAAACGGGCGGCCAGAACGCGATGATCGTCGATTCGTCGGCGCTCGCGGAACAGGTGGTGGCGGACGTGCTGCAGTCGTCGTTCGATTCGGCCGGTCAACGTTGTTCGGCGCTGCGCGTTCTCTGTCTGCAGGACGACGTCGCGGATCGCACGCTCGAAATGCTGACGGGCGCGATGAAGGAACTGGCGGTTGGCAACCCGGACCGTCTGTCGGCGGATGTGGGTCCCGTGATCGACGCGGACGCGAAGCGCGGTATCGACGCGCACATCGCAGGGATGCGCGAGAAGGGCCGCAAGGTCACGCAACTGCCGATGCCCGAAGGTTGCAACGCTGGCACCTTCGTTCCGCCGACGCTGATCGAACTCGACAGCATCGACGAATTGAAGCGCGAAGTGTTTGGTCCCGTGCTGCACGTGGTGCGTTATCGCCGCAGCGCGCTCGACAAACTGCTCGAACAGATCCGCGCAACGGGTTACGGCCTGACGCTCGGCATCCATACGCGTATCGATGAAACGATCGCGCATGTGATCAGCCGCGCGCACGTGGGCAACATCTACGTGAACCGTAACGTGATCGGCGCCGTGGTCGGCGTGCAGCCGTTCGGCGGTGAAGGGTTGTCGGGCACGGGTCCGAAGGCGGGCGGCGCGCTGTATCTGCAACGTCTGCTCGCGACGCGTCCCGCTGGTTTGCCGAAGTCGCTCGCGCGAACGCTGATGGTTGACGGTTCGCAAGCAGCATCGAATGGTACGCAAAACGGTGCCCTGAACGGCAACGCGGCAAGCGATAATCCTGCCGCAGCGCTGACGTCGCTGCGCGACTGGCTGATCGCGGAACGCGAGCCGGTGCTGGCAGCGCGTTGTGACGGCTATCTGGCCAACATTCCGGCGGGCGCGACGGCTGTGCTGTCCGGTCCGACGGGCGAGCGCAACACGTACACGCTCGGCGCGCGCGGCACGGTGCTGTGCGTTGCGTCGACGGCAAGCGGCGCGCGCGTGCAGTTCGCGGCAGCGCTCGCGACGGGCAACAAGGCGCTGTTCGAAGGCGCGGCGGGCGAGCAGCTGTATGCTGCGCTGCCCGCATCGCTCAAGCAGTACGCAAGCGTGAAGAAGAACGCGGAAGCATCGTTCGATGCCGTGCTCTTCGAAGGCGACAGCGACGAACTGCTGACGCTCGTGAAGGACATCGCGAAGCGCGCGGGACCGATCGTGTCGGTGCAGGGCGTTGCAGCGCGCGCGCTGGAAAGCGGCGATGAGGATTACGCGCTCGAACGTCTGCTGACGGAGCGTTCGGTGAGCGTGAATACGGCAGCAGCAGGCGGTAATGCGAATTTGATGACGATCGGCTGAGCGAACCTCGCTTGATCGATTCAAAAAAAATGGCGCGAGACGGCGACCCCGATCACCGCGCCGTCCACACCTGGTACCAAGGAGAAGCTATGCAACATACGATGAAAAAGCTGGCAGGCGCGACGCTGTTCGCTGCCATGTCGCTGGCGGGGACCGCGCACGCACAGCAGGTCGAAGACGTGAAGATCGGCTTCGCCGGCCCGATGACGGGCGCGCAGGCGCACTACGGCAAGGACTTCCAGAACGGCATCACGCTCGCAGTCGAAGACATGAACGCGACGAAGCCGGTGATCGGCGGCAAGCAGGTTCGCTTCGTGCTGGACACGGCGGACGACCAGGCTGACCCGCGCACGGGCACGACCGTCGCGCAGAAGCTCGTCGACGACAACATCAAGGGCATGCTCGGCCACTTCAACTCGGGCACGACGATCCCGGCATCGCGCATCTACGCGAACGCGGGCATTCCGCAGATCGCGATGGCGACGGCACCGGAATACACGCAGCAAGGCTTCAAGACGACGTTCCGCATGATGACCTCGGACACGCAGCAAGGCTCCGTCGCGGGCACGTTCGCTGTGAAGACCCTGGGCATGAAGAAGATCGCGATCGTCGACGACCGCACGGCATATGGCCAGGGTCTCGCCGACCAGTTCGAGAAGGCAGCGAAGGCTGCGGGCGGCACGATCGTCGATCGTGAGTTCACGAACGACAAGGCCGTCGACTTCAAGTCGATCCTGACGAAGCTGAAGTCGGTCCAGCCGGATCTGATCTATTACGGTGGCGCCGATTCGCAGGCTGCGCCGATGGTCAAGCAGATGAAGACGCTGGGTGTCAAGGCTCCGCTGATGGGCGGCGAAATGGTTCATACGCCGACGTTCCTGCAAGTCGCAGGCGATGCGGCGAATGGTACGGTTGCGTCGCTGGCAGGTCTGCCGCTGGAAGAAATGCCTGGCGGCAAGGACTACGTTGCGAAGTACAAGAAGCGTTTCAATGAAGACGTTCAGACGTACTCGCCGTACGCTTATGACGGCGCAATGGCCATGTTCGATGCCATGAAGAAGGCTAATTCGACGGATCCGGCCAAGTACCTGCCGGTGCTGGCGAAGACGAGCATGCCGGCTGTGACGACCAAGGATCTGGCCTATGACGGTAAGGGCGATCTGAAGAACGGCGGTATCACGCTGTATAAGGTTGTCGACGGTAAGTGGACGACGCTGCAGAGCGTGGGTGGGAAGTAAGGTTTTTTGCCTTGCGGCGCTTGGTGATTAGCTGAGCGCTGCTGGTTGTTTTCGAAGCCTCGCAGGGTTTTTTGCTCTGCGAGGCTTTTGTGTTTTTTTTAACGCTTGTCGCTGGCATCCGCGATGCGTTAGCTCGCTTCAAGCGTCGCCCCTGTGCGGGGCTGCACCTACTTTTCTTTGCCGCCGCAAAGAAAAGTAGTCAAAAGAAAGCGGCTCAAACCGAGCCGCTTGACGTTTGCCCGCGGGCCATCAACGGCCCGGGGCTGCGTGTGGTGCGCGTGCCTCGTTACTCCCCGCGCAGCTTCTTGCCCTGCTCGCGCACCTGTTCCAACGTCGCGCCCGGCGTGCTTGCTTCCTGAAGCAGGCGAATTTCGATCACCGCCGGTTTCTTCGATTCCTGCGCGCGTTTGAACGCCGGCATGAAGTCCTCCGTGCGCTCGACGAGTTCCCCGTGTGCGCCGAACGATTTCGCGAACGCTGCGAAGTCCGGGTTCGTCAGCCCCGTTCCGTGCACGCGGTTCGGATAGTGCCGCTCCTGATGCATGCGGATGGTGCCGTACTGGCTGTTGTTCACGACGATGAAAATCACGGGCAGATCGTATTGCATCGCCGTCGCGATTTCCGATGACGACATCATGAAGCAGCCATCGCCCGCAAATGCCACCACTGCGCGATCCGGATACAGCGACTTTGCCGCAATCGCCGCCGGCACGCCGTAGCCCATCGCGCCGCTCGTCGGTGCAAGCTGCGAGCGGAAGTGGCGGTACGCGAAGTGCCGGTGCAGCCACGTTGCGTAGTTGCCCGCGCCGTTCGTCAGGATCGCGTCCTTCGGCAAGTGCTCGCGCAGTTGCAACATGATCTCGCCAAGCTGCACGTCGCCCGGAATCTTGCGCGGCTTGCGCCATTCGAGATACGCGTCGTGCGCTTCTTTTGCCGTGCCTTCCCAGGCGGGTTTCGTCGACGGCTTCAGTTGCGCCAGCATCGACGCGATTTCCGGCATGCCGGAGACAATCGGCAGATCGGCGGAATAGACGCGGCCGAGTTCTTCCGCGCCCTGGTGAACGTGGATCAACGTCTGCTTCGTTTTCGGAATGTCGAAGAGCGTGTAGCCGTTCGTCGTCGCTTCGCCCAGGCGTGGACCGAGCGCAAACAGCACGTCGGCGTCCTGAATACGTTTGGCAAGCGCCGGGTTGATGCCGAGCCCGACGTCGCCCGCGTAGTTCGGATGCTCGTTGTCGAGCGTGTCCTGGAAGCGGAATGCGAGGCCGATCGGGAGCTGCCAGTTTTCGATGAACGTGCGCAGGTCTTCACATGCTTGCGGCGTCCAGCCGCTGCCGCCTGCGATTACCATCGGTTTCTTCGCGCCTTCGAGCAGGCCGCGCAAGCGCTCGATCTGCTGCGGCGCGGGCGCTGCGGCAACGCGCTGATAGGCGGGCGCGCCCGGCATCGCCGCGCACGCGTCGCTCAACATGTCTTCCGGCAGCGACAGCACCACAGGACCCGGACGGCCCGATGTCGCCGTGTGGAACGCGTGGCTCATGTACTCGGGAATGCGGCGCGCGTCGTCGATCTGCGCGACCCACTTCGCCATCTGCCCAAACATGCGCCGATAGTCGATTTCCTGGAACGCCTCGCGGTCCAGATGCTCGCGCGCGCATTGGCCGATCAGCAGGATCATCGGCGTCGAATCCTGAAACGCGGTGTGCACGCCAATCGATGCGTGCGTCGCGCCCGGGCCGCGCGTGACGATTGCAATGCCCGGCCGGCCCGTCAGCTTGCCGACGGCTTCCGCCATGTTGGCGGCGGCCGCTTCGTGGCGGCACACAACCGTCTGAATTTGCGACGATTCGTCGTGCAGCGAATCGAGTACTGCCAGAAAACTTTCACCGGGCACGCAGAACACGCGCTCGACGCCATGCGTCAACAGCGCGTCGACCATGAGCCGTGCGCCGGTAGTCATATTTGAAGCATCGGAAGACAGCGACATTGCGAAGACACCTCCAGTCAGAAGAGCTTCGACAGCTTACGCCGAGACCCTCGTCGATGTCATTCGTAAAAGCGGCATCAACATTCGATGATGTTCACCGCCAGCCCGCCGCGCGACGTTTCCTTGTACTTGGTCTTCATGTCGGCGCCCGTTTCGCGCATCGTCTTGATGACGGAATCGAGCGAAACATAATGGCTGCCGTCGCCGCGCAACGCCATGCGCGCGGCGTTCACCGCCTTTACCGACGCCATCGCGTTGCGCTCGATGCAAGGAATCTGCACCATCCCGCCGACGGGGTCGCACGTGAGGCCAAGATTGTGTTCCATGCCGATTTCCGCGGCGTTTTCCACTTGCAACGGCGTGCCGCCCATCACGGCCGCGAGCGCGCCCGCCGCCATCGAGCACGCGACGCCCACTTCGCCCTGGCAGCCCACTTCCGCGCCGGAGATCGACGCGTTCAGCTTGTACAGAATGCCGATTGCAGCCGCCGTCATCAGAAAGTCGAACACGCCTTGCTGGTTCGAGTTCGGCATGAAGCGCGTGTAGTAATGCAGCACGGCAGGGATGATGCCCGCTGCGCCGTTGGTCGGCGCGGTGACCACGCGGCCGCCCGCCGCGTTTTCTTCGTTGACGGCAATCGCGTACAGGTTGATCCAGTCGACCATCGACAGCGGGTCCTGCAACGCACGCTCCGGATTGCTCGTCAGCGCGCGATACAGTTGCGGCGCGCGCCGCTTCACCTGGAACGGGCCAGGTAGATTGCCGTCCGCGTCCGGATTGTTGATGCCGCAGCCGCGCGCAACGCACGATTGCATCACGTCCCAGATCTTCAGCAGGCCCGTGCGCGTCTCTTCATCCGTGTGCCATGCGCGCTCGTTGTCCCACATCAGTTGCGCGATGCTTTTGCCCGTCGTCTTGCACATCTCAAGCAAATCGGCACCGCTGCGGAACGGATGCGGCAACTGTTCGACAGCGGCGAGCACCTTCGTATTCGGCGCGCCCGCCGTCACGACAAAGCCGCCGCCAACCGACAGATACGTCGATTCGCGCAGCGTCTCGCCGTTCGCATCGAAAGCGCGCAGCTTGAGGCCGTTCGGATGCTCGGGCAGCGCCTGGCGGTAAAACGAAATGTGGTCCTTCTGCACGAACGGAATAGCGTGCGTGCCGAGCAGCGCGAGCGTGCGTGACGTGCGGACCTGTTCGAGGCGAGCGGCAATCGTCTCGGGATCGACGGTATCGGGCGCGTCGCCGAGCAGGCCGAGCATCACGCCGCGATCGGTGCCGTGGCCTTTGCCCGTCGCACCGAGCGAACCATACAGATCGACCTTCACCGATGCCGTGTTGTCGAGCAGTCCATCGCGCTCGAGCCCTTGCGCGAACATCAGCGCCGCACGCATGGGACCGACCGTGTGTGAACTCGACGGGCCAATGCCGATTTTGAAGAGATCGAAAACGCTGACTGCCATCACTGCTCCTGCTAGCTGGAAATTCGTTTGTGCTGCACTGCGCGGGTAGCGCGGCAGCAGAATGTGCCGCGCGTGATCAACGCGCCGGCAAAGGCAGACACACGGCGAGCCACGCGGGCGGCGTCGGTGCCAGTTTCAGCGCGACGGGCGTGTAGCGTCCGTCGAGCCGCGCGGCGAGGTGATACAGCTCAGCCGCATTCTTCGGGTCCCACTGTCCACTATAGCCCGGCAAACCGGCCTCGCGGCGCTTTGTGTCGAAAGGCACGCTTGAACGCACGAATTCGTCGTGCGTCTTCGCGCCCGTTGCATACGGCGTGAGCCAGTTCAACGCGGCGGCGAGCGTCGCGCCGCTCGGCGCGCGTTCGTTCAGCCAGTTGCGATTGTGGCGGCGCGCGGCGAGCGCGGCCGTCACCAGCGGCTGCAGATCGTAAGTCACATAGTGCAGCGCATCGCGCTCGCCGAAATCGACGGTCGTGCCGTCGGGCGCGATGTTGTCGTTGACGTGCTCGACGTACAGGCGCTGCGCCGCCTCGATCATCTTGCGGTTGTCGAGCGTAAAAGCCGCCATTGCGATCAGTTTCACGCGGTGGCTTTGCCAATTGTTGCGGAACGTGCCCGTCAGCGGCCGCTTCTGCGCGTCGATCTGCGCGATATAGCCGTTCGCGAGCTTCGCGAGGAAGGCCATCGTTGCATTGCGCGTCTTCACGGGCAGGGCGCTCGCCGTCATGTCGTACGCGAGGATCAGCCCTTCGAACGGCGTTTCGTCGATCGGATTGAACGACGGCTGGTAGGTCGTGACCCATGCATACAGCAGGCGGTCGACCAGTTTCAAATAGCGGTCGTCGCTGGTGGCGCGCCATGCGAGCGCGGCGTCGCGCAACAGGTCGAGATCTCTCTCCGCTTCCTTGCTCTGGTCGTAGATGCCCTCGTGAGGCAGCGTGCCTTCCGTGTGCAACTGACGCACCGCGTGCGCCGGCTCGTTCAGATGCGCCTGAACATTGCTCACCAAAGCCTTGACGCCCGGATCGGAATTGGTGCGCTCGCTGGTTTGCAGCGCGGGCGCGGCGCAGAGGTTCATTGCGGCGTGGGCGCTCTGACCGCAAAGCGCGACTGCCGCGATCAACAGCGCGGTAAGCGGAGAAGCAGGAAAGGGTTGTTGCGGCGCACGCGTACGGTGTGTCGTCGGTTGCATCATTCGCACCTGTCGCACCATGCGAAACTCCTTCGTTGGGCTGATTCGGTGTGAGATGGTAACGGTTTGACGCGCGGAGCAACAGGACTGCGGGCAGTACCGCGCGCCGTTCTCGTTCGAGCGGCGCACGGTTCACACTACTTCAACACTTCTGCGTTACTCGTAATCGGCCACGGGCACGCACGAGCAGAACAGGTTGCGGTCGCCGTACACGTTGTCGGCGCGGCCGACGGGCGGCCAGTACTTCTTCGCAACCAGCGACGGCAACGGATACGCCGCCGTTTCACGCGCATAACCGTGCGTCCATTCGTTCGCGACGACCACAGCCGCCGTGTGCGGCGCGTGCTTCAGCGGATTGTCCTCGCGATCGCTGCGGCCTTCCTCGACGTCACGGATTTCGTTGCGAATCGCGATCATTGCTTCGATGAAGCGATCCAGCTCTTCCTTCGATTCCGATTCGGTCGGCTCGACCATCAGCGTGCCCGGCACCGGGAAGCTCATCGTCGGCGCGTGGAAACCGTAGTCCATCAGACGCTTCGCGACATCGTCGACGGAGATGCCGCTCGTTTCCTTGATGGGACGCAGATCGAGAATGCACTCGTGCGCGACCAGCCCGCCCGGGCCCGAATAGAGCACCGGGTAATGCGGCGCGAGCTTGTTCGCGACGTAGTTCGCGTTGAGGATCGCGGTTTCGGTGGCGGCCGTCAGGTTCTTCGCGCCCATCATCGCGATGTACATCCACGAGATCGGCAGGATCGATGCCGAGCCATACGGCGCAGCGGAGACAGCACCGATGCCGTTCGCGTCGCGCTCATAACCCGTCGAGGTTTGGTTCGGCAGGAACTTCGCCAGATGCGCGCCGACGGCAACAGGGCCTACGCCCGGTCCGCCGCCGCCGTGCGGAATGCAGAACGTCTTGTGCAGGTTCAGGTGCGAGACATCGCCGCCGAACTGGCCCGGCGCCGCGAGACCGACCATCGCGTTCATGTTCGCGCCGTCAACGTAGACCTGGCCGCCGTGCCCGTGCACGATCTCGCAGACTTCGCGGATATTCTGCTCGAACACGCCGTGCGTCGACGGATACGTGATCATGATCGCCGCGAGTTTTGCCGAATGCTGCTCGGCCTTCTTCTTCAGGTCTTCGATATCGACGTTACCTTGCGCGTCGCACGCAACGACGACGACCTGCATGCCCGCCATCTGCGCCGAGGCCGGGTTCGTGCCGTGCGCCGAAGCGGGAATCAGGCACACATTGCGATGACCTTCACCGCGCGATTCGTGATACGCGTGGATGATCAGCAGACCCGCGTACTCGCCTTGCGAGCCAGCGTTCGGTTGCAGCGACACGGCCGCATAGCCGGTTGCGGCGACCAGCATCTGTTCGAGCTGATCGATCATTTCGCGGTAGCCGACGGTTTGCTCGGCGGGCGCGAACGGGTGAATCTGGCCGAACTCGGGCCACGTGACGGGCAGCATTTCCGACGTCGCGTTGAGCTTCATCGTGCACGAGCCGAGCGGGATCATCGAGCGGTCGAGCGCGAGATCCTTGTCCGACAGGCTGCGCAGATAGCGCAGCATTTCCGTTTCCGAATGGTGACGGTTGAACACGTGGTGCGTCAGATACGCGCTTTCGCGCTCAAGCGCGGTCGGGAACGTATTCGACGCGCCAAGCTTTGCGTCCAGTTCGTCGATTTGCGGCACGGCTTCGACGAACGCCGCTTGCGCGAATGCGGCGAGCAGATCGGCGAGATCGGCGCGCGACGTGGTTTCGTCGATCGACAGACCGACGCGCGTGTCGCTCACGTGACGCAGGTTGATGCCCTTCGCCGTCGCGGCGTCGTGCAGCGCCTGGGTGCGCGCGCCCGTTTCGAACGTGAGCGTGTCGAAGAACGATTCGTTGACGAGCGTATAGCCGAGTTGCTTCGCGCCTTCCGCGACGAGCGCGGCGATGCGGTTCACGCGTTGCGCGATCATTTTCAGACCGCGCGGGCCGTGATAGACGGCGTACATGCTCGCCATGATCGCGAGCAGCGCTTGCGCCGTGCACACATTCGACGTCGCCTTTTCGCGGCGGATGTGCTGTTCGCGCGTTTGCAGCGCGAGACGCAGCGCGGGATTGCCTTGTGCATCGACGGTGACGCCGACCAGACGGCCCGGCATCTGACGCTTGAATTCGTCGCGCACGGCCAGATACGCCGCGTGCGGGCCGCCGAACCCGACCGGCACGCCAAAGCGCTGCGAGTTGCCGACGGCCACGTCCGCGCCCCATTCGCCCGGCGGCGTGAGCATGGTCAGTGCGAGCAGATCGGCGGCGGCGACCACGTGGCCGCCCGCTGCGTGGATCGCTTCAGCGAGCGCGCGGTAGTCGTGCACGTCGCCGTTCACGCCCGGATATTGCAGCAGCACGCCGAACGCGTTCGACGTTGCGGCATCGGCAGCCGGGCCGACCTTCACTTCGATGCCGACGGGCTTCGCGCGCGTCTTCACGACTTCGATGGTTTGCGGCAGCACGTCGTCTGCCACATAGAAAATGTTCGACTTCGGCTTGCCTACGCGTTGCAGCAGCGTCATCGCTTCGGCGGCGGCCGTCGATTCGTCGAGCAGCGAAGCGTTCGAGATCGCGAGACCCGTCAGGTCGACGATCATCTGCTGATAGTTCAGCAGCGCTTCAAGACGGCCTTGCGAGATTTCCGGCTGATACGGCGTGTAAGCCGTGTACCACGCCGGATTTTCGAGCACGTTGCGCAGGATGACGGCGGGCGTGTGCGCGTTGTAATAGCCCTGGCCGATGTACGAGCGGAACACCTGGTTCTTGTCCGCGAGTTCGCGCAGCGCGGCGAGCGCTTCGGCTTCGCTCTTCGGCTGGGCGAAGGGGCCGAGCGGCAGCGCGTCCTGGCGGCGAATCGTCTTCGGAATCACCGCGTCCATCAACGCGGCGCGCGATGCGAAGCCGAGGGCTTCGAGCATCGACTGCTGATCGGCCGTATCCGGGCCGATATGCCGTTCGGCGAAGGCGTCATGCACTTCGAGCGCGGCGAGCGAGAGAGGAGTGCGGTTCATCAGACGATCCGGGTGTTCGAGCTTCATGGAATGTTCCTGCTGGCGCGGCGTTCTTCTGTCGTGGCGAACGCCGCGCCGGTCGTGAGTAAGTGACTTATTCGCCGATCGACTTGCCGTACGCGGCGGCGTCCATCAGACGGTCTTCCGAGGCGCCCGCAGCCGGCTTGATCTTGAACAGCCAGTTGTCGTACGGCGCGCTGTTCACGGCGTCCGGCGTATCGGCGACGTTCGGGTTGGCCTCGATGATCTCGCCCGACACGGGCGCGTAGATATCGGAAGCAGCCTTCACCGATTCGATGACGGCGACGGTATCGCCTGCCGAGACGGTCTGGCCCAGTTGCTGCACTTCGAAGAAGACGATGTCGCCGAGCGCTTCCTGCGCGTGGTCGGTGATGCCGACCGTCAGCGTGCCGTCTGCTTCGGTGCGGACCCATTCGTGCGATTCGGTGTATTTCAGATCGGCCGGGATGCTCATCGGATGCTCCTATGCGGTAATTCGGTTGATTTAAATGGTGGGACGCACGCGACGATTTCGTGTCTGTCCGGTGTCTGTCTCGTGACGCTCATCGTGTGACCGATCAGCCGACGAGCACTTTGCCGTTGCGCACGAATGGCAGTTTAACCACGCTGGCGGGAAGTGCCTTGTCACGGATCTGAACGTGTACGACGTCGCCCGGCTGCACGCCCTTCGGCACGCGCGCGAAGGCGATCGATTCCTGCATGGTCGGCGAGAAGGTGCCGCTCGTGATTTCGCCGTCGCCAGCGGGCGTGACGACCTTCTGGTGCGCGCGCAGCACGCCAGCGGCCTTGCCGTTGTCCTTGTGCAGGATCAGGCCGACAAACGACGCCTGCGAACCGTCCGCTTCGAGCTTCGCGCGGCCGATGAAATCGCGCGGCGCGGACAGATCGACCGTCCATGCGAGGCCGGCGTCGAGGGGCGACACGGTGTCGTCCATGTCCTGGCCGTACAGGTTCATGCCGGCTTCGAGGCGCAGCGTGTCGCGCGCGCCGAGACCGGCAGGACGCACGCCTTGCGCCTGCAGCGCGTTCCACAGCGCTTCGACGTGATCGGCGGGGACGATGATCTCGAAGCCGTCTTCGCCCGTGTAGCCGGTGCGCGCGACGGTCAGCTCGCCAAATGGCGTATCGGTGACGCGCGCGGCGTTGAACGGCTTGAGGGCTTCGCTGGCGGCGCGGGCGTGGGGCACGGTTGCCCAGACTTTTTCGCGCGCATTCGGGCCTTGCACGGCGACGATCGCGTAGTCGCGGCGCGGCTGGATGGTCAGGCCGAAGCCTTGTTCGTCATTGAGCTTGTTGAACCACGCGACGTCTTTCTCGGCCGTACCGGCGTTCACGACGACGCGGAAATGATCTTCGCCGAAGTAATAGACGATCAGATCGTCGATCACGCCGCCTTCGGGGTTGAGCAGGCAGGAGTAAAGGGCTTTGCCAGGGGTTTGCAGCTTGCCGACGTTGTTCGCCAGCGCGCGCTCGAAGAAAGCGCGCACGCGCTCGCCCGTGAAATCGACGACGCACATATGGGAGACGTCGAACATGCCAGCGTCGGTGCGCACGGCGTGATGCTCTTCGATCTGCGAGCCGTAATTGACGGGCATGTCCCACCCGCCGAAGTCGACCATGCGGGCATTGAGCGCACGGTGCGTGGCGTGGAGCGGGGTGTGTTTGAGTTCGGTCATCGGGGCCTCGGGGCGTCGCTAAACAGGAAAGGCCATGCGGCGAAACCCTCGCGGCCTGATCCCATCTCGGGCCAACGAGCGATAACTGCATGCCCCCTCTGTCCTCGATACCTGAGAGATTGCGCTGCCGTCAGCGAGTGCTGTCAGCGTGGCGCGCGCCCCTTCGGTGGGCAGCCTGCGCGTGCGGTTTAGTGCACCGGCGCTACTGCCGCTCTCCAGAGTGCGAAAAACGGGCGCTCGTTCGAATGAGGTCGTGATGACCAGATGACGAGCGGGTTTTTCGACGCGGTCGGTCCTTTTGCCTGAGAGTTTACGGGTGTGCCCCTTCGGCGGCGCTGGCTGCTGGGCGTTCTGAAAACGACAGCGGACGGCGCGCTCTCCCGACGCGTGCGGCGAATGTACGCGAGGGGCGGAGGGTTGTCAAATTGCGACAGCGGGCCTGTACGGGCGCGGCCTGGCGGGCGACAGACGCGCTGCCGTGGTCAAAAAAGCGAGGGCGGCACCCTGCCGCCGGACATGGGGCGCGATCGGCTGAATTGATGCCGGATACATGGGCTGATCGGCCAATTGGCTTGCGGAGTTGCCCCGGATACTTGCAAAACGGCGGCATGCGACCGCTTCTCTCCACCTACCATCATCCGACCGATGATCAAGGCGCACATTTACCAGATCTACTATTCGGACCAGACGCGCAGCGGCCTGGACGAAGGCTTCATTCCGCTCGACAACGCGGGTCAGCGGCCGGACTGGCGCGAATACTGGCCAATCCGCCGCTTTCTGCTCGAGCACGCGCTGGACGACACCGCGTTCTACGGTTTCCTGTCGCCCAAATTCGCCGCCAAGACGAATCTCGAGGCAAGCGACGTCCATGCGTTTCTCGGCACGGTGCCGGAATCGACGGATATTGTTTCGTTCTCGCCGTACTTCGACGCGGGTGCATTGTTCACGAACGTCTTTCTGCAAGGCGCGCAGGGACATCCGAACGCATGGGGACCTTTCGATGAAATCGTGCGGCTGCTGAAGCCGGGCATCGAACTGAGCACGTTCATCATGGATTCGTCGAACAGCGTGTATTGCAACTACTTCGTCGCAAAGCCGCGCTTCTGGCGGCATTGGCTGAGCCAGGCGGAGATCGTGTTCGGGATCGCGGAATCGAACAGCACGCCGCTCGGCAAGGCGCTCAACGCATCGGCCCGTCACGCACAAGGCGATACGCCCGTGAAGACCTTTCTGATCGAGCGGCTCGTGTCGCTGCTGATCGCAACCGAGAAGCACTGGCAGGTTGCATCGTTCAACCCGCTACAACTGCCGCTCGTTTATCCGGGTTCGGGAAAGGTCGCGCAGGAACTCGTGATGCTCGATGCGCTCAAGCGCGCTGCCGTCGGAAGCGGGCGCGCGGAGTACATGACCGTTTGGTCGCAATTGCGCGAGCGTGTCGTGGCCGCGATGACGGCGTCCTGATCACGCCCGCGCCAAGGTGCGATCAGCGGTTGACAGCCGCCGACGCCGCATCCAGTTCCTGATTCAGCACGCGCTGCTCGTCGCCCGTGAGGCCGCCGCCGTGTTGTCCAGCCATGTCGTGCGCTTCGTGGCGGATCGTATCGAGCCGGTGATGCAGCGCGGCGCCTTCGGGCGGCGGATAGTGCCCCTGGTTCACGCGCGCATCGATGCTGCGGCCCATATTGTCGATGCGGCCGTCGACCTGTTCGAGGCGACGCACTGCCATTTCGTGCGGATTCGGCGCGCGAGAGGGCTCGACGAGCTGCTGCGACGGCGGGGCCACGCACGCGGCGAGCGCCGAAACCAGCGCACAACAGCCAAGCGCGCGAACGATACGTTTCATAGAGTTTCTCCAATTGATAAGTCCCGTCCGATACGGACTGCGGCCGGGCACGGGCGGCGCGCGATCGCGCCGTGCGTGCATGGTCTTGCGGCCGTCGGTTGCTGGTGGGGCCAGCGCGGGAGGTTTTGTTCACGCCCTGCGGAAATCCTGAGGGCGCAAAGAAGGCCGGCACGAAATCCGGCCTGAAACAGAACAGCGAACGACAAAGGTGAGGAGCTATCCGTGTGTCACGCGCCGCGCCTGAACGCCAGCCTCACCCCATCCTTCTCGCTCCGGTCCGCGAGTTCGATGATGGTCATGACGTCCACCGCGTCAGCGGCGCTGACCGGGAACGGCACGCCATCATGGATCGATGCCGCCAGCGCGCGGTAGAACTCGACGTACGCGCCGTCGCGCGTCGGCAGATCGCGCTGCACTTCCTGTTCTCCTTCCAGCACCCGCAACGTGCCAGCTTCGTTGCCGCCGCCGAAACCGGCATCACCCGGACGCAAGCCCGCCTTCAGCTGATCTTCCTGCGTGTCCAGCCCGTGCTTCACATAACTGCCGCGCGTGCCGTGGATCGAATAGCGCGGCGCGACGATGGCCGTCAGCGCGCTCGCGTGCAGCACGACCTCGTGATTTGCATAGCCGAGCAGCAGATGCACGTAATCCGGCGCGCTCGCGTTGTCGCGATACGCCTTCACCGTTGCATAGACCGTTTCGGGCGCGCCGAACAGCGTCAACGCCTGATCGATCAGATGCGGGCCGAGATCGAACAGCAGGCCGCCGCCACGCGACGCCTCTTCGCGCCAGCGTTGCCGGATACCCGGACGGAAGCGGTCGAAGTGCGATTCGAAATGCGTGATCCGGCCGAGTTCGCCGCTCGGGATCAGGTCGCGCACGGTCATGAAATCGCCGTCCCAGCGACGGTTGTGGAACGGCGCGAATACTAGCCCTTTGCTTTGCGCGAGATCGGCGAGCGTACGGGCATCGGCGGCGGAGAGCGTGACGGGCTTGTCGACGACGACATGCTTGCCTGCGTCGAGCGTGCGGCGCGCGAGGTCGAAGTGCGTGTCGTTCGGCGTCGCGATCACGACGCATTCGATATCCGACAGCGCGAGCAGCGCGTCGATATCGGCGACGATCGTTGCGTTCGGATAATCGGCGCGCGCCTTGTCCGGCTGACCCGTGGCGATCGCGGCAACGCTCGCGCGTCCGCAGTGTTCGATCACCGGCGCGTGAAATGTGGCGCCGGCAAAGCCGTAGCCCATCAAGCCAATTTTCAGCGATGAAGACATGCGTATTCCCTGCAAAACCGGCGCGCCGCGGGGGCGGCGCACAACGTTGCAATTGTGGCACGGCCGCGCTCCGCGCCGTGGCGCATTGGGCGGCGCGCGCCGGGAGGATGTTGTCTGAAAGGCATAAGCGGAGGTATCGGAAAGGGCTGTCCAGTCATTGACAGCTGCGCAAACCGGCGAACTAATTTGCTCATTTGGGCAGGTTTCATATATGGCGGTTGCGCGACTGCTGCCGGCCTGATACTGTATATTCATACAGTTATCCGGGACCGATATCAGCGATTTATGGTCAACCCGCGACTCTACACGTACCAGTCACGCCTTGCCCTTGGCGCAGGGCAGTCCGCGTGGCTGGACGCCTATGCGGCGCTGTATGGTCGGGCGGAACGCGGCCTCTTCGCGGCATTGCAGGCGGGAAGCAGCGACCTGAACGCCCTCAAGCGCGAGTTCCTTGTGCGTCATGGCCTGACGGCGCGCCAGTTCAACGCGATGCGTATCAGTCTTCAGGGGAAGATCGACAGTATCGTGGTGTCGCGCGCGGAACGAGTGGCGACCCTCACGCGGCAGATCAGGCATGCAGTGACAGTGATTGGCAGGCTTGAGGAGCAGGCGCCCGGCAGCGCAAGGCTGCACCAGAAGCGTCGCCGTCTGGGCATCCTGCATGCCAGATTGGACCAGATTCAGGCCGACCAGAAGGCCGGCCGTGTGCGGCTGTGTTTTGGCTCGCGCAAGCTTTTCCGCGCCCAGTTCGCGCTGGCACAAAACGGCTACGCCAGCCACGCCGAATGGAAAGCCGACTGGCAGGCGCAACGCGACGCGCAGTTCTTTGTGCTCGGCAGTAAGGACGAGACGGCCGGCAATCAATCGTGCCAAGCAAGCGTTGAAGAGGACGGTACGCTGACGCTCAAATTGCGCCTGCCTGATGCACTGGCCGCAGAGGGTCGGTACATCACGATCCCTGGTGTGCATTTCGCATATGGCCACGAGGACATCGTGGCGGCGCTGCTGTCGAGCCAGCGGGTGCAGATCCAGACGAAGCATGACAAGCCCGCATACCGGCGCACAGGCACAGCCATCAGTTATCGCTTCGTGCGCGACGTCAAGGGCTGGCGGGTGTTCGTCTGCATGGCGGTCCGGGCACCGGTTCGAACGACGCACCGCCAGTGCGGGGCGATTGGCGTGGACGTCAATGCGGACCATCTGGCGGTGTCGGAGATAGATTCCTCGGGCAACCTGGTCCGTACGCTGCGGATTGATCTCGCCACCTACGGTAAGTCCAGGCAGCAGGCCGAGGCACTGATCGGCGATGCCTGCGTGGTGATAGCCGAGTTCGCCAGCGCGGCTGGCAAGCCTGTCGTGCATGAGTTGCTTGACTTCGCAAGGAAAAAGGCGGAACTGGAGGCGACGGGCGCGCGTTACTCGCGGATGCTTTCGTCGCTTTCCTACAGCAGGATCATCACCAATATCGACAGCGCGTGTTTTCGCCGTGGCGTGGAGACTATCGCGGTCAACCCGGCCTACACGTCGGTAATCGGCGCTGTCAACCATGCGAAACGGCACGGCATTTCGGTACACATGGGCGCCGCGTGTGCGATCGCCCGCAGAGGATTGGGCTTGTCAGAACGCCCGGTAGTGCGCAGTGGCCATGTGCCCGCGCGCGGCAGTGGTCATGTCACCTTCGCGCTACCCGTGAGGAATCGTGCGAAGCATGTGTGGTCACTGTGGGCCGGCGTAAAGAGGAGCCTGCAAGCGGCGCATGCAGCGCATGTCCGGTCGGACAGGGAACGGGCCAAGGCCCGCTCCCGTTCCGCACCATCGGCCCCGGCAACGCGGCCAATGGGTGCAATCCAGACCTCCGGGGTGCGATCCCCCGGCGCGAATCGTCACCAGCACTGCTCGGGTGATGTCTGCTCCAACCCGCGCGGATGTGCGCAGGGTTGAGCAGGTTTGTAGAAGCGGCATTCGTGTTAACATCGCGGCTCTCACGCGAACGGCAAAAAGCGCATGGAATCAATGCGTGGCGCATCGACGGGCAGTTCGGCAAGCGCCGAGCGGCCGCCTGATACGATGCGTCGCAAGCGCCGTCTCGCTGCATGTTCTCGGGCCGTTCGTCGCGAAGCGCCCTCAATCCATTACTCATCCACACACGATGTCCGCAGGCCTGAATTCCGCCCAAAGCGAAGCGGTGCGCTATCTCGACGGTCCCTGCCTCGTGCTCGCGGGTGCGGGCAGCGGCAAGACGCGCGTGATCACGCAGAAGATCGCGCACCTGATCGAAAACAAAGGTTTCGAGCCGCGCCATATCGCCGCCGTCACGTTCACGAACAAGGCCGCCGCCGAAATGCGCGAGCGCGTGAGCAAGCTGCTCGAAGGCAAGACGCTCACGACGCCCGGTAAGGAAGGCCGCAAGGTGCCCGTCAACCAGTTGACGGTGTGCACGTTCCACTCGCTCGGCGTGCAGATTTTGCGTCAGGAGGCGGAGCATGTCGGCCTGAAGCCGCAGTTCTCGATCATGGATTCCGACGACTGCTTCGGCATGATCCAGGAGCAGGTCGGCTCGACGGACAAGGGCTTCATCCGTAAGATCCAGGCGATCATCTCGCTGTGGAAGAACGGCCTCATCATGCCGGACGAAGCGATGGCGATTGCATCGAACGAGGACGAGCATCAGGCGGCGATCGTCTATCGCAACTACGTCGCGACGCTGCACGCGTATCAGGCCGTCGATTTCGACGATCTGATCCGCCTGCCCGCCGAGCTGTTCAAGAACAACGAGCAGGTGCGCGACCGCTGGCAGAACAAGCTGCGCTATCTGCTGATCGACGAGTATCAGGACACCAACGCGTGCCAGTACGAACTGGTGAAGCTGCTGGCGGGCCCGCGCGCCGCGTTCACGGCCGTCGGCGACGACGATCAGGCGATCTACGGCTGGCGCGGCGCGACGCTCGAAAACCTCGCGCAGCTCGGCAAGGATTTTCCGAAGCTGCACGTGATCAAGCTCGAGCAGAACTACCGCTCGACGGTGCGCATCCTGACGGCGGCGAACAACGTGATCGCGAACAATCCGAAGCTCTTCGAGAAGAAGCTCTGGTCCGAGCACGGCATGGGCGATTCGATCACCGTCACCGGGTGTAACGACGAAGAGCATGAAGCGGAGTCGGTCGTGTTTCGCCTGTCGGCGCACAAGTTCGAGCGACGCGCGCAGTTTCGCGATTACGCGATCCTGTATCGCGGCAATTTCCAGGCGCGCATCTTCGAACAGGTGCTGCGGCGCGAGCGGATTCCGTATGTGCTGTCGGGCGGCCAGTCGTTCTTCGACAAGGCCGAGATCAAGGACATCTGCGCGTATCTGCGTTTGATCGCCAATGCCGACGACGATCCCGCGTTCATCCGCGCGATCACGACGCCGCGCAGAGGCGTCGGCAATACGACGCTCGAAGCGCTCGGCGCGTTCGCGGGGCAGGCGAAGGTGTCGCTGTTCGAAGCCGTGTACATGGGCGGCCTTGAGGCGCGGCTGTCGGCACGTCAGGTCGAGCCGCTGCGCATGTTCTGCGATTTCATGCAGCGTCTGCGCGACCGGGCCGACAAGGATGCGGCGACGTCCGTGCTCGACGACATGATGGAAGCGATCCACTACGAAGCTTATCTGTACGACGCATTCGACGAGCGTCAGGCGCAGTCGAAATGGCAAAACGTGCTGGAGTTTCTCGAATGGTTGAAGCGCAAGGGCACGAAGCCTGAACCGGCAGTTGGTACCGAACAGACAGGCTACGACAACGCCGATGGTCTCGCCGACACCGGCAAGAATCTGCTCGGACTGATTCAGACGGTCGCGCTGATGTCGATGCTCGAAGGCAAGGATGAAGATCCCGATGCAGTGCGGCTTTCGACGGTGCATGCGTCGAAGGGGCTGGAATATCCGCATGTGTTCCTCGTCGGCGTCGAGGAAGGCATCATGCCGCATCGCGGCGGCACGGAAGACGACGGCCCGATCGACGATGAGCGCATCGAGGAAGAGCGTCGGCTGATGTATGTTGCGATCACGCGAGCGCAGCGCAGCCTGCATTTGAACTGGTGCAAGAAGCGCAAGCGGGCGCGTGAGACGGTGGTGTGCGAGCCGTCGCGCTTCATCCCCGAGATGGGTCTCGACGAAGCGCCGCCTCCAACGCCGGAAGAAGCGCCGATGTCGCCGAAGGATCGCCTGGCGAGTCTCAAGGCGCTGTTGCAGAAGGCTTGACTGGCGCGAACGCGCGCTGTGCGTAAATGCTGAAGGCATAAAAAATCCCCGCTATTGAGGCGGGGATTTTTGTTTGCGCGTTGAAAGATGCGCGGCGCTTATTTCGACGCGTTGACCATGTAATCGACGGCGGCCTTCACATCAGCGTCCGACGCGCTCGATCCGCCTTTCGGTGGCATTGCGCCCTTGCCGTGCAGCGCGTAGTTGTAGACGGTTTCCATCGGCTCCTTCAGGCGCGGCGCCCAGGCTTCCTTGTCACCGAACTTCGGTGCGTTCAGCACGCCCGCCGCGTGGCAGGCCTGGCAGACCTGCTGATACAGCGCCTTGCCCGCCTGCGATGCGTCCGCGCTCTGCGCCGCGCCCGATGCGGGCGCCGCGGCCTGCGGCACGTTGGCCATGGCGGCCATTGCGGCAGCGGCCTGGGTGCCTGCTGCATCGGAGGCACCGGCTGCGCCCGATGCCGCTTCGGCGCCCGAAGCCGCCGCTGCGCCCGAAGCGCCGGCCGGGCCTGCGGCTGGTTGACCCGGCACAGGCTTCGGCGGATCTGCGAACTTCGCGCCCGCGTTGTTCGCCATGTACGCGACGGCGAGGCCGATTTCGTAATCGCTGTAGTCGTCCGGGCTCGTGCCGCCGCGCGCAGGCATCGCGCCCTTGCCCGTCAGCGCGTTGTGCCAGAGCGTATCGAAACCTTCGCCGATGCGCGGCGCCCAGTCGGCCGTGTTGGTGAACTTCGGCGCGCCTGCCGCGCCCGACGCGTGACACGCCGAACACACGGCTTTGTAGACTTCCTCGCCCGTCTTGTAGACGCGCGGCGCATTGGCGTCGCGGATGTCGACTTTGGCGAGGGGTTCGGTGCGCGCGTTGACTGCGGCGTCGGACAGACTGTCGGTACCCGCGCCCGTGCGGGTCGAGTTGTCGACGTAATAAGCGAGCAGGATGATGATGACGATGGGGACAGCAAAACCAGCGATGACTGCGGCGATCAGCTGTCCGGGGGTTTTGATCGGGGCTCCGTGTGGTGCTTCGCTCATGCTTGTCTCGTCTCCCGTGGGTATTGTGAGCGGTACAGCGCGACGGCAACAACTTTGTTCTTGATCAGCCACGGACGATTATAGACGGAAGGTTTCGGCGCCGGCGAGCGGGTCGGACGGTGTTCAGTAGGCGTTTACGCGAACACTTTCGACGTTTGGGTGGCGTTTGTTGCGTGGCTGGCCGGGCCAGGCGAACCGTCCGGGGCCATTCGATGGCGCCCGGCGCCCGCGCAAGCCCGCTCTCGGTGGACGGGCCGCCCGAAACCGGGTATGCTCTCGGTCTCGCTTTAGCGCCATATCTCGCATCAACTGCGTGATTTTGCAGCGCTTTTTGCCGAATGCGCCCGTAGCTCAATGGATAGAGTACTGCCCTCCGAAGGCAGGGGTTGCTGGTTCGATCCCAGCCGGGCGCGCCAAATCTTCCAGATCTCGATTGCAGCACAGACGACCTAGATCGATGGGGTCTTGTTTATGGTGCGTTCCTTGGGCTCGATTTCACGCACGAAGTAATCAGCTGCAAATTTCACCTATCAGACACAAACGCTTACCACTTGCCCAAATCAGGGCAGACGGTGCGATGGCGTTCGCGACGGGCTGCGCGGCAAGAGCCGCGTAAGGCCGGCACGTCGCGATACGCCCAGGCGGTTGTCCCCCACATCGAGCGTCGGGCTGGTCACGCTTGTGCGAAATCCACGCCATTTCCTAAGCACCACAACGGTTGCAAATACGGACTGCGAGAAAATGAATCGCAGGACGTGGGCTCTTCTGAATAAAGGTCTGCGCAGTTGCTTTACGCGGATGCGGTTTTCGGCTGTGCTTGAATGTCGACGCGTTGCGTCAGCGTCATGTCGTGGTGGATCGACGCGATATCAACGTTATTCTGAAGTTGCTGCGCGATCAACGCATCGTCGGCGACGAATTGCGGCCAGACGTCGCTGCACAGGAGCAGGCAGTTATTGCCTGGGAGCGAGAAGACGAACTCGAAGCTCTTGGACAGCGACTCGACAAGACTCTTGTGCAACTGACGGTGTGTGTTGATCGCAAATATTCCCTCTGCGCTCAGACAGTGCTTCACTTTTCCAGCCAATTCCCCCGAAAGAACGTAATTGGGAACTTCTAGACTTGAGCCGAAAATATCGCAGCAAATGTAGTCGTATTTCTTGTTCGCTCTGTCAACGAAATGGTACGCATCTTCATGAAATAGCTGGATGTTGTCGGAGTCGAGGTCGAAGAAAAATTTGTGAGACGCTTCGAAGAGTTCAAGATTGACATCGACGATGTCGATCTTCACCGAAGGTGCGAAGTCACGAATTGATTGGATCACCACGCCAGCCCCGAGGCCAAGGACGAGTGCGTCATGCACGCCGTTCCTGACGCACAACGCCCCATATGTCAGCTTCTTGGTGAAATCGTGTACATGGAATTTGGGCTTGTTGACTTTTATTGCGCCTTGAATGCTGCTAAATGGTGGGCCCAAGTAAAGCTGGCGTTGCGTGTCGCCCTCCGCGTCGCTCGTCTCGATGATCCTTACGGTGGTAGTTTCAAAGACTGTCTTCATTTATTTTCCAGAATAGCTATTTGCGCTGAGAAGTTAGCTTGACCGAATTACACCATTGAGTCGCGGTCATCTTCGTGGCCATTCTGACACGCTCTCTGCAGTCTTTGCATGCAGGTGTCTTATGTATGCCAACGTGGCGCGCTTACCCGTTTCCCGGTCGAACCCAAGGCGACGGCGTTTGTAGGACTGATTCCCCGAAATGCCCGCGTTTATGACCTTACTTTGCAGCTTTGATTGCGCACCCGTATAGGACAATCGGGGCGGCTCCGTTTCTGCTTTATGGCGGTTCAACAGGCGGCATCCAGGCGAGTGTCGACAATTCACGGATGATCCGTCGCGGTAGACACTATGCGCGAGTCTATTGTGCCTCGCGTTTTTGCTTTAACTGAAATCCGGCAAAACAGTTCGCTTATGAACACGCAAGCTACAAATCAATGCTCCATTCAGATAAACGCCGACGGCCAGACGGTATCTGTAACAACGATACTCTCGCTTGAAGATCTGGATAAAAATGGAGTGGCTTGGTGTCAGCCGGTAAAAGAACTGAATGCGCAGTCGGCGCCGCTTACAAGGCTGGGCACCTACCTCAATATCGCCAATATCTGTCGAGAATGCAATCGACCAGGAGATGAGATCGGCATTCTGCGCCGCGCTGCGAGAGAGTTTGGCAATCGGGTGACCGAGATTTTGAGCAGGCTTGACGTGCTTTCGCAAGTCGGTCTACCGTTGCCAGAGATGCCTGCCGGGTGGTCTATTGTTTCCGTCGACCGGGACGAGAGCCAGTTCAAGTTGCTCGCCGGAATAGGCGGCAACATCTATTCGAGTTTCTGGCATCCGGGTGCGAAGCTCGGCGGGCTGGCGGGAACCCCCGGTCTCGAAGCGCTTGGAACGAAGGCGGGAATCGACAACGCTTCGTTCCATATTTGTTTCAACGGCGCCGTTGTTGCGACGGTTCCCGTGGTGATCGACTCGACTCATTCCGCTGCTTGGGTTACCAACCATCCATCCTCAGGTTGTATGCCAATCGAGGTGCATTTTGTCGATGCATCTCAGGATCGCGACGAGGCGTACAGGGGTATCGTCGCCTACCTCAAGCATCTATCCAGACACTTCGGCGTAGCTAACTTCACGATCATGGAGAAGCCCGAAGAGAAGTTCGGGCTGTATAAACAGATTATCAAACGCGCGAGAAATTACTCCGCTGAAATCTGGGATAGCCCATACGTTGATCTTCGCGTGAAGGAAAGTGGCGTATTTGCCGGCACACGTAAGTCCTATAAATCGATTATCAATTGGTGCGCGAAGAACCTGGTTGTCGAGTACTTCACTGGCGACGAGATCACCGATGACCGGATCACGTATTTTTTCCGCGTGATCCAGGATCTGCACGAGGAACTGATTGCCAGGTACACCGACGGCATGACGACGGAACTGTTTATGCACCCAATTCTGATGTGCAGGAACGGGCAGGGTGAAGTTGCTATTTCGAAGGCGGCCGACGGCGTGCCATACGGCATCACGGTGACTACGTACGACAACGGCGTAGCGTACTACGCACTCGCCGGCTCAAAGAAGATCAACGGCAGAAACGTGGGTCCGTATATTGTCTATGATTCCCTGTTGAGGGCTCAGGCAAAGGGAATGAACAAGTACGTCATGAACCGGTTCTTTGGCGCCAGTGTGTCGTTAAGTCAGGGGAACGTGAAAGTAATGGGAGACAGAAGCTTCAATATCGCGTTCTTTAAGCGGGGATTTTCCGACGACTGCGACTTCTTGAATGTCTACACTGTCTTCATGTAGCAAGTAAGCGACTTCCCGGGCATCCATGCAAGACGCGAGCGCGAACCCGTCGATCACGCGGGCGTGCGCAGGCCTATCCGGCAATGGTCGACTTAACGGCGGGCGATCATGCGCCCACATTCCTTCTGCAGCCGGGGGCGCAGTGGGTTTGACGATGCAGCGCGGGGGCGGTGAACATTTGCTATCGCAACCTTCTGCGTGCACCACTCCTGCACCCATACGTCAAAGTAGCACGGAAACCTGATTCTGTTTGGGCGTTTGAACGGCACTTCTTCCGGCTAACCTTCCACCATAGCAAAAGACCGCGCCACGTTGTAACGGCTGCATCGCCCTTTTGCGGGCAATACGGTTGTCCAACGCACGCCACAATTCGGAAGGACCGATTCAATGCCAACAGTCAGCATTTTGATCCCCGCATACAAAGCGGAATATCTCCGGCGGGCGATCCTAAGCGCGCAGCATCAGACATTCAAGGACATCGAAATCCTTGTCGGCGACGACACGCCCAACGCTGCGCTCGAGAAAATTGTCGTGGGATTCGATGATCCTCGCATAAAGTACTTTCACCACGGATTCCAGAAAGGCACGCGCAACTCACGAGCATTGTGGGCGCAGGCGAGCGGTCAGTATGTGAAGTGGCTTTTCGACGACGATGTGCTGATGCCGACCTCCGTCGAGACGCTCGTCGATGCACTGCGCGAATACCCGCAGGCGATACTTGCGTTCCACGAACGAGTGTTCATCGATGAAATGGACAATTTGATCGGTCAGCCGCAACAGTTGTTGCCACCGGGACAGAAGGCGCTCATCGATCGCGCGTTTCTCGTCGAGAACATGGTCGGCAAGCTGAACAACTTCATCGGCGAGCCGAGCAATGTCATGCTCGTGCGTGAACGCGTCGATGTGTCTTCGGTGTTCGACTACCGCTCATGGGTGCTGGACTTCATCGGCGATGTGTCGATGTTTCTGAACTGCGCTGAACAGGCTCCGCTCGTCGCAGTCGGTGGGTTTCACAGCGCATTCAGGCGGCATTCGACTCAGGCGTCCGCGACAGTGAGTGCCAATTTCAGCGCGGGACTCTACGAATGGGAATTGATGGTGCGTGGCGAAGCCGCGGCTGGCAATTTGACGGTCGAAGCGCTCGCGGGAGCGCAACGGATGTTGCGAACCATCTATGGGAACTGGAGCGCCAATCTGCCAGAGATTGCTCCGTTGCTCGCCAACCTCAACGAGTTTGACCGCATTCCGCCGCAAGATCTGTATGCGTCCCCTCGATTTCAGGCGGATCTCGCCAATGCTCGTGCGGCCGTGGCTGCTCGCGTCGGCGAGCGTAGAAAAGGACCGCGCACCCAGCAGCAGAAATTCTGTGTGGTCTGCGAGCAGCCCGTCGCCAGATGGCTGCCACATCCCGACGCAGGCAGCGCCAGCAAGGAGTTCATGCGGCAGGTTGAATCGGTGGGTTCAACGCTCGAGAATCATACGTGCCCGAATTGTGGCTGCAACGATCGAGAGCGGCATCTCTGGCTATATATTGCCTTTTCGCGGATCCTGGAGAACGCGAGCACAAAGCGCATTCTCCATATCGCCCCCGAAGCGGGACTCGAGCCACGCATACGCAGGCTGCAGCCACGCGAATATATCGTCGGCGATCTCTCCCCGCGAGTTGCTCATCACCGAACGATCAATGTCGAGAATCTGGAATTTCCCGACGGATATTTCGACGTCGTCATCTGCAACCACGTACTCGAGCATGTCGATCGTCCCGAAACGGCGATCGCCGAGTTCAACCGCTGTCTCGCGTCCGATGGCCATCTGATTGCACAGACGCCATACTCGCCTGTGTTGCGCCAAACATTCGAATTGATCAAGGCGGTGCCGGAGTCTTTCAAGGCGCGCTATTTCGGGCAAGGCGACCATGTGCGGCTTTTTGGCGCGGATCTCGTCGATAAATTCCGTGACGGCGGTTTTGCAGGTGACCTTTACCCGCATACGACCGTTCTCGGCGGAATCGATCCAGACACGTATGGCTGCAACGGACGCGAGCCATTCTTCTTTTTCGCGAAGGGGCAAGCGCCTGAGTTCGTCAGCTGAACGGCTTTGTGTAAGCCAACGTGCCTGCGTTTGCGTGCGTGCCGACAAGCATCACCGAGATACTACACTTTGCAATGATATCTACCTTGTTGATTGAACCCGAACCGCGACACGCCGACACGGCGAGCGACGGCGGATCGCCGACTCAAGTGCATGATGCACCTCGCCCTGCACCGAGAGCAATCACTACGCGTGTGCCTGAAGTACGCGATCCAAGTCAGGGATTCATTCCCGTCACGCAGCCCCATCTGCCGCCCCTGGAAGAATTTCAGCCGTATCTCGAGGAAATCTGGCAACGCAAGTGGGTGACGAATAATGGGGTTTTCCACCAGCGGCTCGAGGCGGCACTGTGTGACTACCTCGGCGTCGAGCATCTTTCGCTGTTTTCGAACGGAACGCTGGCACTGATTACGGCGCTGCAGGCACTGAAGATTACCGGCGAAGTTATCACGACACCATTCAGCTTCGTTGCGACGACGCACGCATTGCACTGGAACGGCATCAAGCCCGTCTTCGTCGATATCGATCCTGTCAGTCTGAATCTCGACACAAGCAGGATTGAAGCCGCCATCACGCCGCAGACGACTGCGATTTTGCCCGTTCATGTCTATGCCAATCCCTGCGATGTCGAGCGTATCGACGCCATCGCCGATACCTATGGTCTTCGCGTGGTCTACGATGCTGCGCATGCGTTTGGCGTGCGAGTGCGCGACCGCTCGGTACTCGAATACGGTGATATGTCGGTTCTGAGCTTTCACGGTACGAAGGTCTTTAATACGTTCGAAGGCGGCGCAATAGTCTGCCGTGACGAAAAGACCAAGCGGCGCATCGACAACTTGAAAAACTTCGGTTTCGTCGACGAAACAACCGTGATGGCGCCCGGCATCAATGGCAAAATGAACGAGGTGCAGGCCGCGTTTGGGCTGCTTCAGCTCGAGCATATGGAGCGGGTGACCATCGCCCGCGGGCGGATCGATGCCCGCTACCGTGAAGCGTTCGCTGGTGTGCGAGGTCTGTCGATGCACGAGGTGCCCGCGCATTGTTCGCGCAACTTCGCGTACTTCCCGGTGCTCGTTACGCCGGATTTTCCGATAAATCGTGACGACCTGTATCTCGCGCTGAGGGAGAACGACATCGCCGCTCGTCGCTATTTCTATCCGCTGATCAGCGAATTTCCCACTTATCGTGGTTTGCCTTCGGCAATGCCGCAGAACCTGCCCGTGGCGATGAACATTTCGCGGCAGGTGTTGTGCCTGCCCATTTTCCCGGCGCTGGATGAGCGCGATCAGCAGCGGATCATCGATGTCGTGTTGTCGTGTGCCCAGCGTGCTCGCGCGGTTTGAGATGAGCCATACCTTCAACTGATACCTTTGAGTGTTCTGATGTCCATCGACACGCCATCCAACGCGCGCCAATATCCGACCGTCGATTACGATACTCATGCGAGAACATGTGCACCCGATGCATTCTGGGAGCAGGTGAAGCGCACAGTACACGGCAAACCTGTGCCCGAGTCGCAGATCGATCTCATCGTCGCAGAAATCAAGCAGCGGCTGGAGCTTGGGTCTAACGACCTGCTGCTCGATCTCGCCTGTGGCAACGGCGCGTTGTCACATCTGCTGATCGATTCGTGCGCGGCATTTCTGGGTGTCGATATCTCGACGTATCTGATCGATATCGCACGGAAGCATTTTGCAGACGCGCCACGGGTTCAGTTTTTGGCGCAAGGCGTGGCGGACTATCTGTATGGCGAAGCTGATCCGCTACGTTTCACGAAAGTCCTGTGCTACGGCAGCTTCATGTACTTCTCCGAAAGCGAAGCACACGCAGCCCTGAAACTGCTAGCCGATCGATTCATCAATGTTCATTCGATCTTCATCGGCAATTTGCCGGATCGCGACCGGGCGGGTGTGTTCTATTCGCAACGCGTTTCCCAGCCCGGTGAACTCGATGATCCGCAGGCGCAAATCGGCATCTGGCGTACACAGGAAGTGTTCTCCGCACTAGCCGCGGACGCGGGTTGGGTGACGACATTCTCGAGCATGCCGGAAGGGTTCTATTCCGCGCAGTATCGGTACGACGCGACACTGCGTCGTCGCGACGGGAACTGAGCGCTTGTAGAAGCCCTTCTGGGCGCGGTTTGATGAATGCACGTTACGGCGACTGCAACGTCGACGCAGTGCGTAGCATCTCCATGACGGACTGCGGCGAGTTCCACATCAATACGTCGATGATCGAGAGCCCGGGTTCAAAGCGGTAAGGGCCAACGTCGTAGATGGGGTTGTCAAACGAGAGGAACTGAAGGCTGATGTTGCGTGCCGCGAAGTCGTCGCAATTGAACAACTCGCGGCCGCCGGCCGGGTTCACGTAGCCACGTGCACCCAGCGCTGAGCAGATGGCCGGTGCCCATCCTCCGGGGGGAGGTTTTGAGGCAGAGACAAGCCGAGTTCCGAACAGACTCGGTAATTGAACGACAGCCCGAGATAGTCGCACACGGCGCGTAGACCGCGCACATTGAGTTCGACGAGTGACGTGTCGGCGTCGCCTGTCATAGCGTCCTGTACTAATGCCTCGACGGCCCGACTGTAGGGTGCGACACGCCGGTAGTGACTGAGCTTGCCCAGCACGCTGCGACGCGCATCTCTCACATTGAGCACGCGTGCTTCGCTTGTGTTGATCGAAATTGACCCGTTTGCAAGCGGCACGGTAACGTAGTTCCATCCTTCCTTCGGATGCAGGACCCGGTTCCGATTCATCCACGTCTTGGGCGTGTACTGTGTGATATCGAACACGACCCAGGCATCGGTGTTTGCAATCAGCGCAAAGTGGCCCAGGTAGGGAAAGAAGTACGGCTGCATGATACCCAGCTTCACGTCAGGCTCCGAGCTTTCCTGCGATTTCAGCGGCGTGGCACTGGGCGACGCGGATCACGTTGGCGATCCGCTCGATGAGCGCCTCATCGACCAACGCGCCGATCGGCAGTTGCAGGATGGAATTTCGCCAGTGTTCCGTATGCGGCAGCGCGATCGTGAAGTCGCGGCGCGCCGCCCCGAGGCCGCGATCGCCGCCCGCTTCGACATTCTCCGCGTCGAGCACCGCAATCAGTGCGTCACGCGACAGGCCGAACGCGTGTTCATCGATCTCGCAGATGACATTCTGATAGTTGCTCTTGCTCACTTGTTGTGGCTCCACGATGCGCAGTCCGGGAATGTCAGACAGTTGCGCCGCGAAAGCATCGAACTGGCGGATGTTTTGCTCCATCAATTCGGGCAGGTCATCGAGGTTCAACAGCGCGACGGCCGCCTGCGCCTCGGACATGCGGCCATTCCCGGTCTTGCCGACCGGCACGGGCCGGCCCATACCGTAGTTGCTGCGGATATTGCGAATGTGTGCGGCGAGGTCGTCGTCGTTGGTGCAGATGACGGCCCCTTCGGTCGCGCTGAGGATTTGACTGGAATGAAACGACAGAACTTCGAGCCGTCCGAAGCCGCCGATGGGGCGGCCTGCAATTTCGCAGCCGAAAGCGTGAGCAGAATCGAAATAGAGCGGGACGCCATAGCTGTCGGCCAATCGTTGGAGTCGTTCCACGTCTGCAGCACCGCCCCAGAGGTTCACTCCCAGGACGCCTGTCGCGCCGTCGCGCAGATAGGGCTCGACCAGCTCAGGCGTCAAATGCCCCGTCTCGCGCGAGACATCGCAGAATGCGACCTCGACGTCCGCCCACGCCAGCGACTGCGCCGTGCCGACGAAACTGAAGGCAGGGACCACGACCCTGCCCCTGAACCCCAGCGCCTGGGCGCTGAGCGCGAGCGCGATCGTCGCGTTGGTGACACACATGGCGTGACCAACCTGCAACAAATCTGCGATCCGGGCCTCGAGTGCTTGGGCGAGTGGTCCGTGATTCGTGTAGTACTGACGTTCGAAAATGTCACGAAACGCGGATTCGTAGCGATCCCAGCTTGGAAAGTGGTGTTGGCCGAGCGGTACGCGCCGAGGCAAGGGGGGCGCGGTGCCGAAGATTGCTAGATTGCTAGAGGTGAGTGTTTTCATTTCTGAAAGCGTTCGTTGATTTCGGTAGCGTGCGTATGAATGAAGCCAAGCAACGTTACGATCTTTGCGACATCAGCTTCGTCGACGAAGTGGCCGCAGGGCAGCATCAGGAATCGCTGGGCAAGCTGTTCGGTGGTACTCAAGTTACCCGCAATGGTTCGGTAGTCTGTGCGCTTCTGATGTAATGGCGGATAGTAGTAGGGGCGCGTCAGCAGATGTTCGGCGTGCAGGATTGCCAGAACCCGTTCGCGCGACACAGGCCAGCCGTCCAGCAGTTCGATTACGATGTTCTTGTAGCCGCAGCGCTCGCTTTCGTCGAAGGTGAGCAGGCGCACGTCGGGGACAACCGCTAGTAGCCGCTTGTACGTCTGGTAGCGCCGCCGGTTGCGTTCCACTTGCGCGTCGACATCTTCGAGGGCGGCGAGTGCCATCGACGCGTGAATTTCATTCTGTTTGGCGTCAATGCCGATAGCGTCGACCGTGCCGTCGTCGCGCAGTCCGAAGTGACGCATGTCGCGCAGCCGCGCGGCGAGCGCGCTATCGTTGGTTGTGACGTAGCCGCCTTCGAACGCGTTAAACAGTTTGCTTGATTGCATCGAGAAGCATTCGGCTTGTCCGAACGAGCCAACCTTGCGTCCGTTGACAGATTCGTACACTGATTCGACGGCGTCGAACAGGAGCGGAATACCAGTTTCTTCCGATAGTCGCTCGAGCCCCTCGACGTCGCAGCAGTTAACAATGGGGTGCACACCGAGAATGAGCGCGGTGTTTTCGTTGATACAGCGAGCGGCTGTTTCCGCGGTGATGGCGAGTGTCACTGGGTCGACTTCGCAGAAGTGCGGAACAAGCCCGGCCCACGCGACAATATCGGCGAGGCGCCGATACGTGAGCGACGGCATCACAACTTCTGTCTTGCCGGTGAGTGCCAGACACTTCATGGCTAGCACGAGGCCCCAAAAGCCGCCTGCGAACGAGACGCAGTATTCGACGTCGTGGAACAGCGCGAGCCGCTTTTCAAGCTCGCGTTCCACGGCGCCATGATCTGTATATTGGTGAGCGTCGTGAAAAACTTTTGACCACGACAGGAATCGCTCGACGTCCGGTCGAACCAGATTCGAGATCGACCGGATGGTGTCGAAGGCCGGAGGCCCCCCGAAGACGCCAAGCTCGGCGGGTTGAGTCTTGCTGAACATGAAATCGTTGCTCCCCGATTCGGTTGGCGTGAACGGTCGGGCACGTTATCGGCGACGATCATGCTCGCCTCCGCTCCGGCCCCCGGGGCACAGATACGGCGCCTGTCACGCCAGGACTTTGCAGGACTGTAGGGTAGCCCGGTTCTTCCGTTTCAATCAGCCAAACAGACTGGTGTTTCCGGGTTATTCCGTGCCTTGCCTGTCTATTGCCCCACCACAGTCCCCCGAAATACGGCCATAAACTCCATCTGATCCACCAATCACCTTGCGAGCCTCGCGAACAGAATAGCGTCACGGTAGCTCATTGCAGGTCGAGTTTCCCTTGAAGCCGACGCGTGTCCTGTCGGCAGCGCGTCCGCCATCACGCGGCCGCGCTGTCCCGTGACGACGCCCGCGCGCTCGATCGACACCTTTTCTGTATTCCGTTTTCATGAAGCCCATTCGCTTGGTTTGCGGCACGCGTACCTCTTACGACGATTTCCCGCAGAAGACCGCACTCGGCCGTTCGCTCGCGCTGTTTCGCCATGCGACGCCGCCGCAACTGATGCTGTTCGAAAACAACCGGGCCGGTCTTTCGTCGATCTACAACTACGCAATCGAGCAGTCCCGCAACGACCCGGCCATCCTGGTCTTTCTGCACGACGATCTGCATCTGTGCGACTTCTACTGGATGGATCGTATTCGCGAAGCGGTGACGCAATTCGACATAGTCGGTCTTGCGGGCAACACGCGCCGCCTGCCGGGCCAGCCGTCGTGGTTCTTCAAGGACGCAGCCTTGACGCGTGATGAAGCGCAGTACCTGAGCGGCGTCGTCGGGCACGGCGAGGGCTTTCCGTGCGCGAACATGTCCATCTACGGGCCGCCCGGACGCGAATGCAAGCTGCTCGACGGCCTGCTTCTCGCCGCGGACAGTGAGCGCCTGATCGAAAGCGGCCTGATGTTCGACGAGCGCTTCGACTTTCATTTCTACGACCTCGACTTCTGCCGCCAGGCAGAGTCGCGAGGATTGCGCATGGGAACGTGGCCGATGAGCGTCGTTCACGAAAGCGGGGGATCGTTCGGCAGTCCGGCATGGCGCGGCGGCTACGAGCGCTATATGCAGAAGTACATGGGCGTGTAAGCACGCCGACGTCAGCGTCATACGAGGACCATCGATGCAAGCGCCAGCCGGTCACGAATCGTGCAAGAACGGCGACGTCCAAATGGACGGGACGGCGCACGCGCCTACGCCGTTGCACGCGTTCGATGCCGCCGCCGCGCTGCACGCCGCGTTCGCGCATCATCAGGCTGGGCGCGCGGGCGAAGCTGCCGACCTTTACAAACAGATTCTCCAGCACGACGGCCCGCACGCCGATGCGCTGCACTTCCTTGGCGTGCTCGTATGCGACGTGGGCAATGTGCCGGAGGGCATCGGATTGATCGAACAGTCGATCCAGTTGCGTCCAAACGCGATCTACCTGAACAACCTCGGCAACATGCGCGGGCGCGCGCGCAACCATCAGGGCGCACTTGACGCGTATCACGCGGCGCTCCTGCTCGCGCCCGGCTATGCTGAAGCGCACAGCAACCTCGGCCACACGCTGCGCGAGTTGGGCGACTCGGCGGCTGCGATCGTGTCCTGCAAGCAGGCGGTCAGGCTCAAGCCGGAACTGGCGCAAGGGTGGATCAATCTCGGCAATGCGCTGCTCGATCTCGGCAGCGACGAAGAGGCGCTCGACAGCTACATCAAGGCGCTTGCGCTGAACCCGAACGACGCGAACGCGCACAACAACGTCGGCAACATCCTGGAGAAGTACTGCCGCGCGGCGAGCGCCGCGGATGCTTATCGCCGCGCGCTCGCACTCGAACCGGGCCGTGCGTCGCTGCACAGCAATCTCGGCAACGTGCTACGCGATCAGGGCCTGCTCGAACAGGCGACGGTGAGTTACCGTCAGGCCATCGCTCTAGACCCCGGCTTCGCGCACGCGCATAGCAATCTGCTGCTGCTCCTCAACACGCGCCCAGACGTGACGTTGCAGGAGCAATGCGACGAAGCGCGCGCGTTCGGCCAGTCGCAGTCGGCGAAGGCGCAACGCTTCCAGCACACGGTCAATGCGCACGATGCCGCGAAGCCGCTGCGCGTCGGCTTCGTTTCCGGCGATCTGAACTCGCATCCCGTCGGCTTTTTCCTCGAGAGCGTGCTCGCTCATCTGGACCGCGCGCGCATCGAACCCGTCGCCTACGCGACGCGCAAGCGCGATGACGCGGTGTCGCAGCGCCTGATGCCGCAGTTCAGCGCGTGGAACGACGTCTCGCGCCTCGACGACAAAGCGTGCGCGCGCCGCATTCACGACGACGCGATCGATATTCTTGTGGACCTGTCGGGCCACACGAATCACAACCGCTTGCCCGTGTTCGCATGGAAGCCCGCGCCCGTGCAGGCCACGTGGCTCGGATACTTCGCCACCACCGGCCTCGCCGCGATCGACTACGTGATCGCCGACCGCTACGTGCTGCCGCACGACGAGGCATCGCAATTCGTCGAAGCGCCGTGGCATCTGCCCGACAGCTATCTGTGCTTCACGCCGCCGCCCTTCGATATCGAGGTCGGCCCGTTGCCCGCGAGCGCGAACGGCGCAATCACGTTCGGCTGCTTCAACCATCTGGTGAAGCTCAACGATGCAGTCGTCGCGTTGTGGTCGCGCGTGCTCGACGCCGTGCCCGATTCGCGTCTGTTGCTGAAGACACGCCAGCTCGACGACCCGGCCGTGCAGAAAGCCACGCTCGAACGTTTTGCCGCACGCGGCATTGACGGCGCGCGACTGGTGCTCGAAGGGCAGTCGCCGCGCCCCGAATTGCTCGCCGCGTACCGGCGTGTCGACATCGCGCTCGATCCGTTCCCGTATGCGGGCGGCACGACGAGCATCGAAGCGCTGTGGATGGGTGTACCCGTACTGACGCGCCGCGGTGGCCGCTTTCTGTCGCATGTTGGAGAAAGCATCGTGAACACGGCGGGCCTGCCCGAGTGGATCGCGAACGGCAACGAAGACTACGTCGCCAAAGCCGTGCACTTCAGCGCGCAGCGCGACGCATTGGCGTCGCTCAGAAGCACCTTGCGGGAACGCCTGCTCGCTTCGCCGCTGTGCGACGCACCGCGCTTCGCGGGCCATCTGGAAGACGCATTTCACGGCATGTGGGCGCGCCACGCCGCGTGCCAGCAGGCAGACAACGGGCAGTCCGCCCAACCGGATCGACATTCATCAGGAGACGCCCGCCAGCACGCGGAGCGCAATTTTGCATGACAGACTTCAATCAGAACCACAACGGCTCGTGGCAGCGCATTCCCGTGCCGGCCAACTTCGGCACGGCGCCGCAGCCGCAAGCGGCACCCGACGCGGCAGCCCAGGAGCGCATCGCGTCGATGCTGCAAGCCGCCGTCGCACATCACGAAGCCGAGCGCTTCGACGAAGCGGAGACGTTGTATCGCCAGATTCTCGCGGTCGACTCGAACCACGCGGACGCGATGCATCTGCTCGGCCTGATCGCGCACGAGTTCGGCCAGTACAAGACGGCCTGCGACCTCATCATGGCGGCCGTCACGCGCAATCCGCAGGCGTTCTACTTCTACAACCTCGGCAACGTGATGCAGTCGAACAACCGGCCTGCCGCCGCGGCCGAATGCTTCCGCCAGGCGCTCGTGCTGCAGCCGGAATATGTCGATGCGCACAACAACCTCGGTAATGCGCTGCGCGCGTTGAAGGATCATCACGGTGCCG
Source organism: Paraburkholderia sp. PGU19 (assembly GCF_013426915.1). GTDB lineage: Bacteria > Pseudomonadota > Gammaproteobacteria > Burkholderiales > Burkholderiaceae > Paraburkholderia. The sequence goes on along the minus strand of NZ_AP023179.1, from coordinate 3,734,782 downwards.
TGCAGGCGTTCTGCCAGGCGATCAACCTGAAGCCCGATCACGCGGGCGCGTACAACAATCTGGCGAACACGCTGATGGAACTCGACGAGCTCGATGCCGCTATCGAAGCGTGGAGCACCGCGAGCGCGCTGCGTCCTGACTTCACGGAGCCGCGCAGCAATCTGCTGTTCGCACTGAACTACCGGCAGCAGACGACGCCGCAAGCGTATCTGGAAGAAGCGCTGCGCTTCGGCGACTCGGTGGAAGCGTCTGCAACGCCGTTCACGATGTGGCTGACCGATACGGGAACGCGGGCGGACCGTCCGCTGCGCGTCGGCATTGTGTCTGGCGATCTGAAGAAGCATCCCGTCGGCTATTTCATCGAAAGCGTGCTCGCGAATCTCGATGCGTCGCGCGTGCAACTGGTCGCCTATCCGACGCGCGACGTCGAAGACGAACTGACCGCCCGCATCAAGCCGTCCTTCTCTGCATGGACCAGCATCGCGGGTGTCCGCGATGAGGCGGCCGCGAAGCGCATTCGTGCCGACGCTATCGATATCCTGATCGACGCATCGGGCCACAGCACGTATAACCGTCTGCCGCTTTTCGCGTGGAAGCCCGCACCTGTGCAGGTCACGTGGCCTGGTTATTTCGCGAGCACGGGCGTGCGCGCGATCGACTACATCCTCGGCGACGCGCATGTGCTGCCCGAAGCGGACGAAGCGCATTTCGTCGAAAAGCCCTGGCGTCTGCCCGACAGCTATCTGTGCTTCACGCCGCCCGCCGTTCCCGTCGAAACCGGCACGCTGCCGATGCTCACGAACGGTCACATCACGTTCGGCTATTTCGGCAACGTGACGAAGGTCACGGATCATGTCGTCGGCGTGTGGTCGACACTGCTGCAAAAAGTGCCCGGCGCCACGCTGTTCCTCAAGTCCGGCCAGTTCGACGACGCGCACGTGCGCGATGCGTTCGTGCGCCGGTTCGCGATGCGTGGTGTTCCGGCGTCGCGGCTGATTATCGAAGATCGCTCGGCGCGCGACGCGTACCTCGCCGCCTATCGCCGTGTCGACATGATGCTCAGCCCGTTCCCGTACGGCGGCGGCACGACGACGGCCGAAGCATTCTGGATGGGTGTGCCCGTGCTGGTTCGCCAGGGCGATCGCTTCGTCACGCACATTGCGGAAACGATGTGCCACACGGCAGGCCTCGCCGACTGGATCGCCGCCGACGATGCCGCCTACGTCGACAAAGCCGTCGCCTTTGCCGCGGATCGCGAACGGCTGTCCGCGCTGCGCGGCAATCTGCGCGCGCAACTGCTCGCCTCGCCGCTGTGCGACGCGACGCGCTTCGCGCGCAATCTCGAAGCCGCGCTGCACGGCATGTGGGAGCAGCGCGTCGCGCAGGTCGCGGAGGCGGCGCAGTGAGCGCACAGTCGGTCCTGATTACGGGCGGCGCGGGGTTTCTCGGCTCGCATCTGTGTGACCGGCTGGTGGCAGCCGGTCACGACGTGATGTGCGTCGACAACTTTCACACAGGCAGCAAGGAGACCATTCACCACCTGATCGGCCAGGTGAATTTCGAAGTGATTCGCCATGACGTGTGGCTGCCGCTCTATGTCGAAGCGGACCGCGTGTTCAACATGGCGTGCCCGGCGAGCCCCGTGCATTACCAGAGCGATCCCGTATCGACGGTGAAGACGGCCGTGCTCGGCGCGATCAATATGCTCGGGCTCGCGAAGCGCTGCGGCGCGCGCATCCTGCAGGCCTCGACGAGCGAAGTCTACGGCGACGCGCAGCAGCATCCGCAGCCGGAAACGTATTGGGGCAATGTGAACCCGAACGGCCCGCGCGCGTGCTACGACGAAGGTAAGCGCTGCGCGGAAACGCTGTTCTTCGACTATCACCGCCAGCATGGCGTCGACATTCGCATCGCGCGGATCTTCAATACGTACGGCCCGCGCATGCGTCCCGACGATGGCCGCGTGGTCTCGAACTTCATCATGCAGGCGCTGCAGGGCGAGCCGATCACGCTATACGGAGACGGCAGCCAGACGCGCTCGTTTTGCTATGTCGACGATCTCGTCGAAGGCCTGATGCGCCTGATGGATCACGAAGGCGAGCCGGGGCCGTTCAACATCGGCAATCCGAGCGAAATCACGATCCGCGAACTGGCGGAAACAGTGCTGCGTCTGACAGGCTCTCGCTCGCGCATCGAATATCGGCCGCTGCCGTCGGACGACCCGGTGCAGCGGCGTCCCGACATCGCGAAGGCTCGCCAGCATCTCGACTGGGAGCCGGGTGTGATGCTCGAAGACGGTCTCAAGGAGACCATCGCGTACTTCAAAAAGGTAGTGAAGCAATGAGTTGCGATCTGATTGAAGCGGTTTGCCCCGTTTGCTCGAACACCGTCGCCGCGCGCTTTTTCCCGGCAGGCGAGCAGACTCTGGCAACGCTCGCGTGGCCCGGGTCGGCGGATGCCGCGCAAGCGCTGCCACGTCACGCGCAGGATTTCGTGCAATGCCCGTCGTGCACGCACGTATGGAATCACCGCTTCGAGTACGACGCCATTCCGTATCAAAGCAATCCGAACCGGATGTTCAACAACGGCAGCATCTGGAAAGGCCATCTCGCGGACACGCGCGATCTCGTGCTGTCGCGGCTGCCCGATGCGCCGAACGTCGTCGAGATCGGTTGCGGCGAAGGACACTTCGTGCGCGGACTCGCGGAGGCACGGCCGGGCGGCCGCTTCATCGGCTTTGATCCGAATGCGACGCCTGAGACGGGATTGGGCGTCGAGTTTCATCCACGCCTGTTCGAGCCGCTCGCGGATATGAAGGCGTTCGAGCCGGACGCCGTCGTGATTCGTCATGTGCTCGAGCATCTGACGGAACCGGCGCGGCTCATCGAAGCGCTGGCCTGGGGCGCAGTGTCGACGGGCAAGGAGAGCTGGCTGTTCGCCGAAGTGCCATGTATCGACCGCGTATTCGACACGCAGCGTCTCGCCGACTTCTTCTACGAGCACGTATCGCACTTCACGACGGAATCGTTCCGCGCGCTGATGTCGCGTGCCGGCGAAATCGTCACGCTCGATCACGGCTACGACGGCGAAGTCGTCTACGCGCTCGTGAAGCTGGCGGTGCCCGCGCATGCGCGCTCGCGCGCGGAAGCCGCGACGCGCTTTGCCGCGCGCACCGTGACGAGCCGCGCGACCATCGCGCAGCAGTTGTCGCAACTGAGCGCGTCGGGCAAACGCGTTGCCATCTGGGGCGGCACGGGCAAGGCGGCGGCGTTCATTCATCACTTCGGCGCGGATGCCGAGCGCTTTCCGCTCGTCGTCGATTCGGACCCGGGCAAGGTCGGCACCTTCGTGCCCGGCACGGGACAGCGGATCGAGTTCCGCGACGTGCTGAAGCAGACCGATGTCGACGTGATCGTGATTCCGACGCAATGGCGCGCCCGCGACATCATCGCCGAAATGACGCGCGAAGGCATCGCGACGAAGAGCGTGATGATCGAGCACGACGGCGGTCTCGTCGATTTCTTCGCGCAGTCGCATCCTTATTGAGCGAGACCGGGACGTTTGAATATGCACGACATTCCGAGTCTTTTGAACGCCGCGCTCGCCCACCATCAGGCGGGACGGCTCGCCGATGCGCAAGCGCTTTACGACGCCATTCTGCAAAGGGAGCCCGCGCAATCCGACGCGCTGCATTTCTCCGGGCTGCTGGCGTGCCAGACGAATCGCGTGGATGCGGGCATCGCGTTGATGCACGCGTCGATTGCCGCGAATCCGAATGCCGTCTACTACAACAACCTCGGCAACGTGTTGCTCGGACGCCGCCAACTCGGCGAAGCGATTGAAGGCTACCATCATGCCGTGACGCTGCGTCCCGATTACGCGGAAGCGCACAACAACCTCGGCAACGCGCTGCGCGCTGCGGGCGACGCCAACGCGTCGATGCTGAGTTGCGCGAAGGCGATCGAGTTGCGGCCCGGCTATGCGGAGGCCTACAACAATCTCGGCAACGCTCTGAGAGATCTCGGCGATCTAGACAACGCGGTGCTCGCGTACGGTAAGGCCGTGTCGTTCCGGCCCGACTACGCGGACGCGTTCAGCAATCTCGCGCGCGCACAGGCGGGGCGAGGCAACGCGGACGAGTCGATTGCCGCGTTCCGGCGTGCGATCGCGCTCGATCCGAACCGCGTAGACAGTCACGACAGTCTCGCGACGCTGTTGCACGCGAGCGGCGACGCGGACGCGGCCATCGCCGTGTTGCAACGCGCCGCGCAACTCGATCCCGCCGACGCCGCGCGTCATCGCAAGCTGGCGCAATGGCTGCGCGGTCGCGAGCGCTGGGACGAAGCGGCGCAAGCGCTGACGAGCGCAGTGCAGCTCGCACCCAAGGATGCGTCGGGTTATCTGGAACTGGGCGATACGTACGAGTGGGGCGACAAGCTCGACGCGGCGATGCTCTGTTACCAGACGGCGACCGAACTCGCACCGCGCGATGGGCACGCGCATCATCGGCTGGCTGTCGCGCTGCTCAAACAGCGCCGCGCCGATGAAGCGCTCAAGAGTGCGCAAAAGGCGGTCGAACTGGAACCGCATTCGGCTGTGCCGCATGTGAATCTCGGTGACGCGCTGAGCCTGCTCGGCGACGCGGATGGCTCGATTGCGAACTATCGACGCGGCATCGCGCTCGACGGTGAAATGGAACTCGCCCACACCCGGCTGCTTTTCGAACTCGCGACTCATGCGCCGACTTCGCCTTCCGTCACGCTGGCGGCGGCGCGTGAATTCGGTGCGCGCATGGCCGCGCGTGCGCGGCGCTGCGAACATCCGGCGCCGCGTAATGACGGACGCAAGCTGCGGATCGGTTTCGTGTCCGGCGATCTGCAACTACATCCCGTGGGAATTTTCATCGAATCGGTGATGGAGCGTTTCGCGGACGGCAGCTTCGATCTGATCGCCTATTCGACCCGCGCGAGCGAAGACGACATCACGGCTCGCCTGAAGCAGCGCTTCACCGCATGGCGCAGCTTCGTGAACGTGCCCGACGAACAGGCCGTGCAGATGATTCGCGACGATCACATCGACATACTCGTCGACCTGTCGGGCCACACGGTGCACAACCGTTTGCCCGTGTTCTCGTGGAAGCCCGCGCCTGTGCAGGTGAGCTGGCTCGGCTACTTCGGCACGACGGGGTTGAGCGAAATCGACTACGTGCTCGGCGATCCGTATGTGCTGCCCGTCGATGAAGAGTCGCATTACGTCGAGAAGACTTGGTGGCTGCCAGACAGCTACCTATGCTTCACGCCGCCGAGCGACGATGTGACAGTCGGTCCATTGCCGATGACGCTCAACGGCTACACGACGTTTGGCTATTTCGGCAAGCTCGGGAAGGTCACGCCGAACGTGATTGCCGAGTGGTCGCGCATTCTGCATGCCGTGCCGGGCGCTAAGCTGATGATGAAATCGCACCAGCTGGGCGCTGAGCACGCGCGGTGTTCAACGACAGAGAAATTCGCCGCGCAGGGCATCGACGCATCGCGTCTGGTTCTCGAAGGCGGCTCGCCGCGACACGAGTATCTCGCGTCGTACAACCGCGTTGACATCATGCTGAGTCCGTTTCCGTATCCTGGCGGCACCACGACGGCGGAAGCGCTGTGGATGGGCACGCCTGTCGTCGCGCTCAAGGGCGATCGGTTCGTCACGCATATCTGCGAGAGCGTGCTGTGCGCGGCGGGACTGTCCGAATGGATCGCGCTCGACGAAGGCCAATACCTCGCGCTAGCCCGTGCCTGGGCCGCGCAACCGGAACGGCTTGGCGCGTTGCGCGCAGGCTTGCGCGCGCAGACGCTCGCGTCGCCGCTGTGCGATGCACGGCGCTTCTCGAAGAATCTCAAAGCAGCATTCGAAGGCATGTGGGCGCAGTACGTCGCGCGGCACGCTGCATGACGCGAGGTGGGCGGCGCTTGCCTCGCCTCCGATGAACCAAAGGATCACAGTGGATCACGCTAACCTTCTCAACACGGCGCTTGCGCATCATCAAGCCGGGCGGCTCGCCGAAGCCAAGGCGATCTACGACGAGATCCTGCGCGTCAATCCCCGCCATTCGGATGCGCTGCATTTTCTCGGGCTGCTCGCCTGTCAGATTCAACAACATGACGCGGGCATCACGCTGATGCGCCAGTCGATCGCGATTCTGCCGAACGCGATCTACCACAACAACCTCGGCAACGCATTGCGCGAGCACGGTCAGCTGAAGCAGGCGATCGACAGTTATCGCGAGGCCGTGGCGCTCAATCCGGGTTACGCGGAAGCGCACAACAATCTCGGCAATGCGCTGCGCGAAGATCGTCAGCCAGATGCGGCGATGCGCAGCAGCGCGCAAGCCATCGAATTGCGGCCTGGTTACGCCGAAGCGTATAACAACCTCGGCAACGCGCTGAAGGATCTCGGCGAGGTCGATAGCGCGGTGCTCGCGTATCGCAAGGCGATCGCGTTCAGGCACGAGTACGCGGACGCGCACAACAACCTCGGCAACGCGCTGATGGAGCTCGGCAAGTACGACGAGGCGATCGACAGCTATCAGGCCGCGATTGCATTCGAACCGGACCGTGCGCTGTTTCATAACAGTCTCGGCACACTGCTGCTGGCGCGCGGCGATCTCGCAGGAGCCGCGGCGAGTCTGAAACGGTCGATCAAGCTAGATCCTGAGCAGCCCGGCGTGCACAACAATCTCGCCAACACGCTGCGCGATGCGGGCGAGCACGGGCCGGCCGCGCATCACTATTCGAAGGCGATGCAACTCGCACAGACTATCGTCGATTCTTATCAGGGCGGCGCGGCCACGGCATCTCGCATGACACTCGCCGAAGCCTACGCGACGCTCGGCAACGCGTGGTACGGGCTGGGCCGCTACGATGAGGCGATCGACAGCTATCAGCGTTCCGTCGGACTCACCGACGACGACGCCGAAGTTCATCACAATCTCGCGGTTGCGTATCTGAAAACGGAGCGTTCGGACGACGCGTTGCGTTATGCGCGCACGGCGCTCGCGCGCAAGGATGGTTCGGCCCGAATGCACATCAATCTCGGCGACGTGCTGCGGTCGCTGGGCGATCTGGAAGCGGCCGCGAGCAGCTATCGCAGCGCGATCGAGCGGTCGCCGGATGCCGACATCGCGCATACGGCGCTGCTGTTTTGCGAGGCGAGCATGTCGCAACGGCCGGTCGACGCGTATCTGGCCGATGCCGTCTATTTTGGTAAGCGGATCGCGGCGAACGTCACGCAGTTCATGCATCGGCGCGTGCCGCGCGGCAAGCGGCCGTTGCGCGTCGGCTTTGTTTCGGGCGACTTGCGCACGCATCCCGTCGGCATTTTCACCGAGAGCGTGCTGCGTCACATCGATCCGCTACGCGTCGGACTGATCGCCTATCCGACCAGCGACGTCGTCGACGACACGACACTGCGCCTCAGGCCACTATTCGACGCATGGACGCCGCTGTGGAAACTGTCGCGCGACGCGGCGGCGCAGCGCATCTTCGACGACGGCATCGATATCCTGCTCGACATGGCGGGCCACACCGCGTTCAACCGCCTGCCCGTGTTCGCGATGAAGCCGGCGCCCGTTCAGGTAACGTGGCTTGGCTTCTTTGCATCGACTGGCGTCGCGCAGATCGACTACATGCTCGGCGATCGCTACGTGCTGCCGCCTGAAGAAGCGCATCACTTCATCGAAAAGCCCTGGCATCTGCCCGACGGCTATCTGTGCATGACGCCGCCCGAGCACGACATCGCCGTCCGCCCGCTGCCGATGCAGTCGAACGGTTTCATCACCTTCGGCTATCTCGGCAAGCTCGCGAAGATGACGGACGAAGTGCTCGAACTGTGGGCGCGCGTGTTGCATCACGTGCCCGGTTCGCGCCTCCTCATCAAGGCGCATGAACTTGACAGGAAGCATGTCGCCGACGCGACCTGCGCGCGTTTCGCCGCGCGCGGCATCGACGCTTCACAACTCGTGCTCGAGGGCGGCTCCAGGCGCAAGGAATACCTGGAGACGTTCAATCGCATCGATATCGTGCTCAGTCCTTTCCCGTATCCGGGCGGCACGACGACGGCTGAAGCGCTATGGATGGGCGTGCCCGTCGTGGCGATGAAAGGCGACCGCTTCCTCGGCCATATCTGCGAGAGCGTGCTGCATTCGGCGGGGTTCGGCGAGTGGATCTGCGACGATCAGGCGGGTTACGTCGAAAAGGTCTGCGAACTGGCGTCCGACGTCGATGCGCTGGCGAACCTGCGCGCGGGAATGCGTGAGCAGGTGCTCGCATCGCCGATGTGCGATGCGCGCCGGTTCGCGCGCAACTTCGAGGATGCGCTCGACGGCATGTGGCGCGTGTACGAGCAAGACGTGAAGTAAATCCCGCTCTGGAATCTGCGATTGCGCCTGCGCGGCGTAGTCGCGGACATCACGCCTCGAAGCAGGCAAAAAAAAGCTGCATCGCTGCAGCTTTGTCAATCCGCGCAATTCGTCTTCAATACGTCGCGCGGCGTTCTTCAGATCTGTGGCTTCAGAGCATGCCCGTCGTGTGATACATGCTCACCGACTTGATGCGCTGAAGCGCATTGCCATGCCGGTCGGAAAGCCGGTCCATGCCGTTGCGAGCCTGCGCTGAAATGCCGGCGTCGATGCGCTGGATCGTGCGGATCTTGTCGAGCGCTTCGGGCGTCTGTTCCGGGCGCAGCGACATCAGCAGCGGCGAGCGCTCTTCGACGATCGCCGACGCACGCACCCAGTCTTGTTGCGAAACCGCGTGTTCCAGAGCGCGGGTCAGGTCCAGTGCGCGAGTCAGAGAGTCGTTCATCGTATGTTCCATTGAGCGGCGTGTCTGTCCGCGTTACTTCGCGTTCAGCGAGCCCGACAGGCCGCCGCCGCCGAACAACTGGTTCAGGTAGGCCGTGTTGTTCTGCATCGTCGTCATCAGCGTGTTCAGCGCCGAGAACTGCGCATTGTACTGATCGGTCAACTGGCTCTGATAGTTCGTGAGCTGCGTCGCCTGATCCGACAGATTGCTCAGGTCGGTGTTCAGGGCCTGCGTGCGTTGGTCGATCGTGCCGCTCGTCTGCGTGTACGTGTTGATGAACGAGTTCAGCGTCGTGCCGATGCCGTTCGTCGTGTTGAATACTGATGCGACGGCCGAGCTGTTGCTGGTCAGCGCGTTCTGCAGCGTGGTCGAATCGACCGACAGCGTGCCGTCGTGCTGCAGGTTGATGCCGATCGACGACAGGCTGAAAGTCTTGCCGCCGACGGAAATGCCACCGCCGATCAAGCCACCCAGACCGTTCGTGATCGTATTCGTCATCGAATCGCCGAGCAGCGCCCCGGCCTGCGAGCCCGTCGCCTGCGTGGGGTCCCACGTCAGGCCCGTTTCGGTCGTGATGTAGTTGTTGTAGGCGGTGACGAAATCGTTGATCGCTTTCGTCGAAGCCGCCGTGTCGTTGGTGATCGAGATCGTTTGCGTGCTGCTTGCCGACGCGCCCGAGATGTCGATGCTGACGCCCGTGAGTGCCGACGTGATGGTGTTGGTTGCGCTCGTGACCGCGTTGCCGTCGATCGAGAACTTCGCGTCCGCGCCGGGCGTGACCTGCGTGAAGCTTGCCGTGTTCAGGCCGGCGTTGACGCCCGTGCCTGCCGATATCGTGACCTGGTTGGCCTGGCCCGTCTGCGTCGAGGTCAGCACGAGGTGCTGGCCGTCCGCTGCCGTGATGACGGCGGCCGACACACCAGGATTGTTGTTTGCCGTGTTGATCGAGTTGGCGATGCTTGCCAGCGTGTCGGTCGACGAGACGTTGATCGACATTGTGCTGGTGCCGACGCCGACCGTCAGCGTGCCGCTGCCGAGGGGCGCGTTCGAAGCGAAAGCCTGCGAGGAAATCTTGTTCGCCGTCGCGATGTTGGTGACGGCGAGCGTGTAGTTGCCAGCCACCGCGCCGCTGCCAGGAGCAGCCGTTGCCGTGACGCCCGTGCCGCTGACAGCGACTGCGAGCTGGTTGAGCGCCGTACCGTCCGACAGGCCGCTCAGTGCGGTCTGCAACGACGAGAGTGCCGATTTGATCTTGCCGATTGCAGAGATTTCGGCGTTGTCCGAAGTCTGCTTGGTCGTGATTTGCGCCGTTTGGGCCGCTGTTTTCGCCGTTACGAGCGCCGACACCAGAGAGTTGACATCGAGGGTCGACTTGGTCGAGCCACTGATAATGGACTGTGCCGCCTGCTGTAGCAGGGAGGTGATGTCACTTGATGAAGTCGAAGTCGACGTGGTGGTCATGCGGGTGCTCCGATTGGCGAAACAGGATGACGTTTGTTCGTGGCTTGCAAATGCATGATGGGAGGCGAACCTCCCAACCATGCGATCCAGTTGCGTACCGAAGCCGGGCGCGAGCCGCGGCTCCGGGTCGCGGCGCCGTGCTGCACGCCGCTAGTCGTCAGTCTTACTGGAGAAGCTTCAGAACTTGCTGCGGCATCGAGTTCGCTTGCGCGAGCACCGAGATACCAGCTTGTTGCAGAACCTGAGCCTTCGACAGGTTCGCCGTTTCCGTCGCGAAGTCTGCGTCGGTGATCTGCGAACGTGCTGCGCTCATGTTCGTTGCTTGCGTTTGCGTCGTCGAGATTGCAGCCTGGAACGTGTTCTGCGTTGCACCCAGCGTTGCCTGGAAGGTGTTGACGCTCGTCAGGACGTTGTCGATCGTGCTCATTGCTGACTGAGCTGCCGATGCCGTCGAAACGCTCAGCGCGTTGATGCCGAGGCTCGTCGAATCCCATGCCTGCGAACCGAAGTTCGCCGTGATCTGCTGGCCGTTGAATGCGCCGATCTGGAAGTTGACCGAGCTGATACCGGTCAGAACCTTCTGGCCGTTGAACGTCGTTTGTTGCGCGACGCGGGTGATTTCCGTCAGACGGGTCGACACTTCCGACTGGAGGTTAGCCAGTGCGTTCGAGTCGAGCGAGCCGTCGCCTGCTTCCACAGCCAGCTGGCGGATACGTTGCAGGTTGTCGACGACCGATTGCAGTGCGCCGTTCGTGGTTTGCACCATCGAAATGCCGTTGTTGGCGTTAGCTGCACCTTGCGTCAGAGCGTTGATCGATGCCGTTTGCGACGTCGCGATCGCGAGACCTGCCGCGTCGTCAGCAGCGGTGTTCACACGCTTGCCCGACGACAGGCGGTTGATCGCCTGCGACAGTGCGCTTTGCGAACCCGACAGGTTGTTCTGCGCGGTCAGCGAAGCGATGTTGGTGTTGATGTTCAGCATTTTGCGTCCTCGTTTTAAAACGCCTGAGATATAGGCTGTTTTGGTTCGGCGTCGCGCTCAACGTATGCTTTGCGTCGCCGCCTGTCCTGGTTGACGGCGTGCTCAGAAGAAAACTTTAGGGGCGATCTAGCGAAATTTGGGGGCGCATGGGTGCGGCGCGGGTACGCGCGGGGGCGTCTGTGACGAATGTCAAGACGGCGTATCCTTGTTGGCCCGCATTCTTTGCTCGTGGAGATGTCATGCAGAAACGCAATCTCGGCACGTCGCAATTGCAGGTCGCGCCGCTGATGTTCGGCGGAAATGTGTTCGGCTGGACGGCCGACGAAGCGACGTCGTTCTCCATCCTCGACGCGTTCTCCGACGCCGGCCTGAATTTCATCGATACCGCCGACGTCTATTCCGCCTGGGTGCCGGACAATCACGGCGGCGAGTCGGAGACGATCATCGGCAAGTGGTTCGCGAAGTCGGGCAAGCGCGACAAAATCGTGCTGTCGACCAAGGTCGGCATGCTGGGAAGCCGCAAGGGATTGTCGGCGGGCAACATCCGCGCGGCTGTTGAAGATTCGCTGCGGCGCCTGCAGACGGACTATATCGACGTGTATTTCTCGCATCTCGACGACGAGGAGACGCCGCTCGCGGAAACGCTGGGCGCGTATCAGCAGCTGGTCGAAGCGGGCAAGCTGCGGGTGATCGGCGCGTCGAACTACGGCGGCGCGCGCTTGCAGGAAGCGCTGCAGATCGCGCGGGACAACGGCCTGCCGCAATATCAGGTGATCCAGCCGGAGTACAACCTGTACGACCGCGCGGCCTATGAAACCGATCTAGAACCGGTTGCGCTCGCCGCGCGGCTGGGCGTCGTCTGCTATTACAGCCTCGCGAGCGGCTTTCTGTCGGGAAAGTACCGTTCGCGCGACGATCTGTCGAAAAGCGCGCGTGGCCGGAAGGTCGAGGGTTATCTGAATGAACGCGGCTTCGCGATCCTCAATGCACTCGACGAAGTGGCGCAGCGGCACGGCAGTACGCCTGCTTCGGTGGCGCTGGCATGGCTGATAGCGCGGCCGAGCATCACGGCGCCGATCGCCAGCGCAACGTCGGTCAAACAGCTGGAAAGTCTTGTCGCAGCGGTGCATTTGACGCTCACCGACGCCGATTTGCGCATATTGAACGACGCAAGTGCCTGAACAGAATCGCTAAAATGCTGGTCTGAAAGCGAATTTCCTGGTATGATCGGGAGTGAATTGAGATCTTTGCTCGTTTCGTCATGGGTTACTGGTGGCGAAACGCTAGCTAGGCGCGGCGCCGCAACGTGCGCTGCCCGCGTTTCGCGGTGAACTCCCACCTCTCTTTTCCGGCCTCCGTGGCCGCATTGCCTCTCGTTTCAGTTGTGCTTCGCCAGTCTGAAACGACCGGAGGGCCGGCGCGTGAGTGGGTTGACCGCCACGCCATTAACCGTATCAAGCGTTTTTAGGAATTACATGACGACGATTCTTCTGAAGGAAAACGAGCCGTTCGAAGTGGCAATCCGCCGCTTCCGCCGCGCAATCGAAAAAAATGGCCTGATCGCAGAACTGCGTGAGCGCCAGGCGTACGAAAAGCCGACGACGGCACGTAAGCGCAAGAAGGCAGCTGCAGTGAAGCGCCTGCACAAGCGCCTGCGCAGCCAGATGCTGCCGAAGAAGCTGCACTAAGCACGCTTCCTCCGGTACGCGAAAGCACGCCAACGGCGGTGTGAGCTTCGAAAGAAGCCACACCGCCGTTTTTCGTTTATAGGGTTGAGTGCGCTTGCCCAACAGGGCGCGCGGAGCGTCGCGCGATCGACGCCGATCGTGACGCTGAATGTCAGGCGGCCGTTTTGACGCGTTCGTCGGAAAGGACGAATTGGCGGGCGATCGAGCGGAGCCGGTCGCGCCATTCCCAAGTCCCGAAAACGTCGTGCACGTTTTGCAGGCAACTGAGCAACTCGACGGTGACGGGATCGTAGATGTTCAGGCGCGAGCGCAACAACGCCTTCTTCAGCGCGGCCACGCCGACGTCCATGTACATGGGCGTTTCAGAAGCGATCTTGCCGACGTATCGCACGGGAATGCCTTCCATCGCGGTCATGTAGTCGCGCGGATGGATAAAGCTGCCGACCGGGCAGCCGCCGCAATAACCGCGGTAGGCGCCGCCACCGCGCGGCAGCAGCGCCGCGCGGCCCTGGCCGAACAGATGCTCGACTGCCCGGTCGAAAATTTCCTGATGTGTCAGGAAGTTATGATTTTTCATGTGGGTCTCCCCCGCGCACTGCGCAGCGGTCATTCGTTTCTGGTGCAATCGCCAACAGTATTCCGTGATGTGCTCACGCCCGAAGCCGCGACGAGAGCATCATTTACCGCCCAATTCACGGCTTGCGAAGCGCACACCTTGCACCAGCGACACCGCCGACGCCCGGCTGACTATCCCCGTCCGGAGGCGCGTCGAACGACGTCGCATGCATTAGTTATAACGAGCGGAAAACGGTAAAGGTCAGCCGTTATGTTGGCTAGCGCTCAATGCGGGCACGGATGGCCGCCGCTCCGCTCGTCAACCTTTGTTCGAGGCCTTGCAGGAAGCGGGTTTGCGGGTGACGCAACGCAGCAGGCCACGCCCGTTTTGAGCCGGGCGCGAATATGCCATGTGTTGCAACGGCGCGACACGTTACGCAACGCATCGGAACCTGCCGCACCCGTCATTTCGCGCTCTTTTTGCGGCCTTTCTTCCCGAGCAGAGCGCACCGCGAATAGCAGGCGCAATCGGTCTGATGGTCGTTGACCATACCGACTGCCTGCATAAACGAGTAGCAGATGGTTGTGCCCACAAATTTGCAGCCATAGCCTTTGAGCGCTTTGCTGAGCGCGTCCGACACATCCGTCGACGCCGGCGCTTGCGTGTAGCTCGTCCAGGCGTTCTGGATCGGCGTGTTATCGACGAACGACCACACGAAATCCGCTAACGATCCATGCTCCATCTGAATCTGTCTGACCGCTTTGGCATTGAGAACCGTCGACTCGATCTTGCCGCGATGGCGCACGATACCCTCATCGAGTACGAGCGCGTCGATCTTTTGCGGCGTGAAGCGGGCGACCTTGTCGATGTCGAAGTTCGAGAAGGCGCGCCGGTATCCGGCGCGTTTGTTCAGAATCGTCGACCACGACAGCCCGGCCTGCGCGCCTTCGAGCACCAGCATCTCGAACAGATGCTGGTCATTGCGAGAAGGGACGCCCCATTCGGTGTCGTGATAATGTGCGAGCGCTTCGCTCGTCGTCGCCCAGTTGCATCGCTGCTCCGCCACGTTCAGGCTCCTGCATGGTTGGTTGATCGCCCGTCTGTCGGGCCACGCCAGCATAGCGGAACGGGTTGCCGCCGCAACCTGGCCGATCGGCTAATTGTCTCGGGCGAAAAGACCTGCCACGCTATGCGGTAACACATCAATGAGTATTTCGATGAATCAAGACCTCTATCTGATCGGCGTCGACGGTGGCGGCACCGGCACGCGTGTCGTGCTGGCGGACGCCGCAGGGCAGGAACTCGCGCAAGGCGCGGCGGGGCCGTCCGGCCTGGCGTTGGGCGTCGAGCGCGCGTGGGAGGCGATACTGGCCGCGAGCGCGCAAGCGTGCGAGCGCGCCGGCGTCACCGCCGACTGGCCGCGCTTCGTGTTCGGCTGCGGGCTCGCGGGCGTCAACAACCGCGATTGGCTGGCGGCATTTCGCGCGAAGGCGCCGGCGCTCGCCGGTCTCGCGATCGAAAGCGACGCCTATTCGACCTTGCTCGGCGCGCACGGCGGCGAGCCGGGCGTGATCGTCGCACTGGGAACGGGCAGCGTCGCGGCGGTGCTGGATCATAACGGTCAAAGCCGCATGGTCGCCGGCTACGGCTATCCGTCTGCTGATGAAGCCGGCGGTGCCTGGCTCGGCCTGCGCGCCATCGTCCATGCGCAGCAGGCGCTCGACGGCCGCGTTCCCGCCGACGAACTCTCGCAGGCATTGATCGAGCACGTCGGCGCGTCCGATCGCGACGGGCTGGTCGTCTGGCTGTGCGACGCGAACCAGACGGCTTATGCGAGCCTCGCGCCCGTCGTCGTCGCGCATCGCGAGCATCCATTTGCCGCCCGGTTGCTGCGCGAAGCCGGTCAAGAGATCGGCAAGATGATTGCGGCGCTCGACCCGTCCGGAACCTTGCCCGTCGCGCTGTGCGGCGGGCTTGGCAAGCCGCTGAGCGAGTACGTGCCCGCGCCTTATCGCGAGCGCCTGCGGGCGCCTCTTTCGGATTCGGCGCACGGCGCGTTGCAGATGGCTAGGCGGGAGGCCGCGCAGATCGGCGGCGCATGACGGGCGAAACGCATGGGCGCGGCCGGAAACGGAAAGCGCCGCGCCAAGAGGCGATAAAATAGACGTTTTCCGACGCCGTCTGCCGCCTACCCATGTACAAAGTCATCGCCAGCGATCTTGATGGAACGCTGCTGAACAGCAACCATCAGGTGGACCCCTTCACGATCAGCACGGTGCGCACGCTCGAAGCGCAAGGCATACATATCGTGATCGCGACGGGGCGCCACTATAGCGACGTCGCGGGAATTCGCGATGTGCTGGGTATCCGGCCATATCTGATCACATCGAACGGCGCGCGAGTCCATTCGCCCGACGACGAAATGATCTTCGCCGACGACCTTCAGGCGAACGTGGTCCAGCAACTGGTGAAGCCGGAGATCGCGGGCGAGCATGGGCGCGTGATCGTCAATCTGTTCGCCGACCGGGAATGGCTGATCGATCGCGACGCGCCTGAGCTGTTGCGCTATCACCAGGACTCGGGCTTCACCTACAACGTGACCGATCTGCAGCAGCACGACGGCGCGGATATCGCGAAGGCGCTGTACATTGGCGATCCCGAGGATCTTGCCGTGGTCGCGGCCAACCTCGAGCGCACCTTCGGCGAGGCGCTTTACGTCACGTATTCGTTGCCGGACTGTCTGGAGGTGATGACGGCGAATGTGTCGAAGGGGCGCGCGCTGCAGTTCGTTCTCGACCGGCTGAATGTTCCGGCGGCGAAGTGCGTCGCATTCGGCGACAACATGAACGACATCGACATGCTGGAAACGGCGGGTCATCCGTTCATGATGAACAACGCGAATCCTGATCTCATCAAGCGGCTGCCCAATGTGCCGCGTATCGGCAACAACTCCGAAGCGGGCGTCGCGCGCCATCTGCGCAAGCTGTTCGAACTGGACGACCAACTGACGGCGTAAATCCCACCGGTCGAATGCACTTGGCGCGCTCCTGTCAGGAGACGCGCCATGTCAAAGTGAAGGCCGTTAGGCTTCGCGAAAGTCTGAAGCCGGCAGGCGCAAGAATAAGACGATTTACGCCGCCAAAGCCGACTCCTTAGTCACGATAGCCGCCCCGGTGGTTGTCGTTCCCTCGGTAGCCATTGTTGTTATCCCAACGGTTTCCATGATCCCAGCGGTCGCGATCCCAGCCGCGGTCATGTCGATAGCCATCGTAGCGGTGGTCTCCCCAATACCGGTTGCCGTAGTACACCGGCTGCGGCGCGGGTGCGACGTAAGCGGGAGCGACGTAGGCAGGGGCAGGCGTCCCGAGCGACAGGCCGATGCTCAGATTCGAGTGCGCCTGTGCGACACCGCATGCGCCAGCGGCGAGGCCAACTGCAACGAGCATGTGAGTGACGATGCGCTTCATTGTGATTCTCCTGTGAATGCGGCGTGTTCGCCGTACAGGTTCAATCTACGCGTCGCCGGCGAGCGGCACTGCGACAGGATGTTACGAAGTGAAAGTGTGCAATGCCGGTATATCAGGTGGATTGCGGCATTCGCGTAATGCTTTACAGATGGCGCTTTGCGGGCGTCCGGCATTTGCCCGTATAGCGTGGAGCGGAGCGAGGTGGGCCTTTCAAAAAGCTAAAGCGCTTCTTCAATAGCGATGAATACGGCCGTAAACCAGCCTTACATTTGAACCATCTGTTAATGCTGGAACGGCTTCGCGAAAACGACAACGGGGCGCGGAAGCGCCCCGTTGTCATTCAAACCGGACAGCCAGCAATCAGGCCGTCACGCGCACGCGTTCTGCGTCCGTCGCATGCCGGGCATCGCCAGCCACCAGCGGATAGACCATTGCAGCGATCACCGCGCCGAGAATCGGCGCGACCCAGAAGAGCCACAACTGATCGACGGCGGCGGCGCCGACGAACAGCGCCGGCCCCGTCGATCGCGCCGGATTCACCGAAGTATTCGTGACGGGAATCGAGATCAGATGGATCAGCGTGAGGCACAGGCCGATTGCGATCGGCGCAAAGCCGGCGGGCGCGCGCTTGTCGGTGGCACCGAGAATCACGAACAGGAAGAAGGCCGTAATCACCGTTTCGCAGACGAACGCAGCGGGCAACGCGTAATGGCCCGGCGAGCGGTCGCCGTAGCCGTTGCTCGCGAAACCGCTCGCGACCAGATGGAAGTCCGGATTGCCCGAGGCGATGGCGGACAGCACATACGCGCCGAACACGGCGCCCAGCACCTGCGCGACGTATACGGCACGAGGTCGCGTGCCGGGAATCGGCCGGCGACAGTCAGGCCGACGCTCACCGCCGGATTCAGGTGGCAGCCGGAGATATGCCCAATGGCATAGGCCATGGTTAGTACGGTCAGGCCGAAAGCGAGCGAAACGCCCACGAAGCCGATGCCGAGCCCGTGAACGGGACCCGCGAAATTTGCTGCAAGGACAGCGCTGCCGCAGCCTCCGAGTACGAGCCAGAAGGTGCCGAACAGCTCCGCCGCGAGGCGCCTGGAGAGGTTCATCGTGTGTAATCCTAAAAAGTACGGTGATTCAAGGACGAGAGCGCATGCGCTACCCGGCACTTGGGAGCGCAAATTTTAAGCAACGTTGCACAAATGGACTGTCAAGAATTGTCATTCACGAACGCGGAATTATTTCGTGATAAAAGTCCAGCGGTTTGAACGATTCAGTGCCGCTTTATAAATACTCAGACGAAAACTTTTGATAGCGCGATATTAGCCGCCATTGCGAATTTCGTTAGCACGGGCTAATCTCCGTGCTAACCACTTTTAGAAAAAGAGGGGAGCCCAAATGTCACAATACGCAGATCTCAAGGCGCAGATTGCTCGTTTGCAGCAGGAAGCGGACGAAGCGCGTCGTAGTGAAGTAGGCAATGTGATTGCCGAAATCCGCCAGAAAATCGCCGAGTACGGCCTTAACGCGCATGACCTCGGTTTTGCCGAGGCGGCTCGCCGCGGACGCCCGCCCAAAAAGGCGCCGTTGCCCGCGAAGTATCAGGATCCGAAGTCGGGCAACACATGGAGCGGCCGGGGAAAGCCGCCCAAGTGGATTGCCGGCAAGAACCGCGAGCGCTTTCTGATCGGCCAGGCCTAATTAGGGGAAACGGCGAAAGCCGCTTGAAGGCGATCTGGCGAAATGCGCCGCCTTTCAGATACTGTTAATGCGCGGTAAGGCGTCTGAAGCGGGGATAGCTTCATTCGGTAAAGGCGCATTGCGGCGCATTGAAGAAAGCGCTTCCATTGCCGATCCGGTTCCGAACGCCGGAAAAGAAAAAGCCGCCTGGGGAGGCGGCTTTTTCGTGTGAGCGGCGCAATAACTGTCTTTGAATGACAGCGCAAACGTTCAAGTGAACAAATTACGCAATCTGTCGCCGCATCGGCAGAGTTGACCTGTGCAAACCGGCGATCAACCCACCGCCACGCGGCGCAGCATCGGACGGCGCGTTGCTTCCAGCATCGCCGAATAGCTGTCGACATAGTTCTGCGCCATGATCTTCGAGCTGAAACGTCGCTCGAACTGCGATCGGATTTCCGTGCGCGACAGGTCGTCGATACGTTGCAGCGCGGCCACGGCGCCTTGCACGTCTTCACAGATGAAGCCCGTCACGCCGTGGTCGATCACTTCCGGCACCGAACCACGGTTGAACGCGATCACCGGCGTGCCGCAAGCCATCGACTCGATCATCACCAGGCCGAACGGCTCCGACCAGTCGATCGGGAACAGCAGCGCCTTCGCGCCCGACAGGAAATCCGGCTTCTGCGCCTCGTTGATCTCGCCGATGAACTCGACGTGCGCCATCGACAGCAACGGCTCGATTTCCGTCTTGAAGTATTCCTGATCGACCTTGTCCACCTTGGCGGCGATCTTCAGCGGCAGACCGCTTTGCGCGGCGATCTTGATGGCTGTATCGACGCGCTTTTCCGGACAGATCCGACCCAGGAACGCGAGGTATTCCGGCTTCTTGTGCGTTTGCGGCGTAAGCAGCTGCTCCGGCAGGCCGTGATAGATCGTGTTGAGCCAGTTGGCCTGCTGCAGCGGCAGACGCTGCGAATCCGAAATCGAGATCACGGGTGCATCGGTGAACGTATCGAACACCGGTTGCAGTTCCGGCAGGTCCAGACGGCCGTGCAGCGTCGTCACGAACGGCGTGTCCAGCGTCGAGAAGAGCGGGAACGGCAGATAATCGAGGTGGAAGTGCAGCACGTCGAACTCATGCGCGACCTTGCGAACCTTCTCGAGCAGCAGCATGTGCGGGGCGAGTGCGTCGCGGATCGTCGGATCCAGACGCAGCGCGCGCGGCCACGACGCTTCGAGTTTTGCGGACGTCACCGAATCGCCGCTCGCGAAGAGCGTCACATCGTGACCCAGATCGACCAGAGCCTCGGTCAGATACGACACGACGCGTTCTGTGCCGCCATAGAGTTTCGGTGGGACAGCTTCGTACAACGGTGCGATTTGTGCGATTCGCATGCGTGATCTCCTTGTGCAAACGGGCTTCGCGCGGCGCTGCTTTGCGTGTGGCAAAAAAGCGGAAGCCTTTCGGACGGTTGGGCGCGGTGTGCCGCCGCCCTTGGCAGGATGCCCAATGGGGTTATCCCTAGGTGCCATTATCGGGATCGCTGGCGCTAATTCGAGCTATTTTTCAAACACTTAATGTTGTTACAGCGCGAAACATGATACGTAACAACTGCGCGTATGTTGCCGGAAAGCTCGCGGCGACAGGCATCGAGGCAATATCCGCCGCACTTTGGGTCGGTTGACGCAGCATGTTGCACAGTCGATTCGTCGGATCAAATGGTGCGCTGCCGAACATATCGCTGCGAAATTCGCTTTGTTTCCGCTCAAATATGGGCGCATAATCCGCTTCCCAAACCTTTCACGCCCGATCTCGCGTGTAAGTAGTCGGCGCTTTCAGTCCGCCAATACCCTCCCAAATCCCCCTTCGCGAAAATTTGTAGGAAAAACTCCTACAGAAATCCTGGATTTTTCCGTCAATCAGTTGGGGTGCCTGTCCGATTTTCGTCGACTGCCCCTTTCGGGAAAATGCATGCTGACCATAAGCGTGCCGTTCGTGGTTTTTTTTAACGCGAGCGAGCAAACGTTTTACCAGGCCTGACCAGCCAGATTTGAATCGGGGGATTCAATGAGCACTCAAAGTGACATGCTCAATGAAATTAGGGAAGTGAACTTGTCCTATCTGCTACTCGCGCAGCGTCTGCTGCGCGAAGACAAGCCAATGGGCATGTTCCGCATGGGCATCTCGGAGCAACTCGCCGACGTGCTCGCCAACCTGTCGCTCGCACAGACTGTCAAGCTGGCCTCATCGAACCAGGTGTTGTGCCGCTTCCGCTTCGACGATCACCAGATCCTCTCGTCGCTGGCCGACAAGGGCAAATCGTCCGCCGTCGCCCAGGCGCACTCCGCCATCCTGATGGCGGGCCAGCCCGTCGAACAGATCGGCTGAGACCGGCCGACGGCCGGCGCGCAGGCGCCGGGACAGACGCACCCTACGCGCGCCGGCAACGGCGCTTTTATCGTTTTTCCCGGCCGTTCGCGCCGGCGGGAAACGACAACGGACGCGGGAAGCGAGGCGGATGGCACAGAAAAGCGTGGTGCTCGAAGTCAGGGAAATCACCCTGGCGATTGAACTGATCGAACTCGGCGCGCGCTTGCAGCTGCTCGAGGCGGAGACGACGCTGTCGCGCGACCGGCTCATCAAGCTGTACAAGGAAGTGAAGGGCGTATCGCCGCCCAAGGGCATGCTGCCGTTTTCGACCGACTGGTTCATGACGTGGCAGCCGAACATTCACTCATCGCTGTTCTACAACATCTACCGCTTCATGTCGGGGCTGGGCGGCTGCGTGACGATCCAGTCGATCGTCAAGTCCTACCGGCTCTACCTCGAACACGCGCGCATGCACCACGACGAACCGGCGCTGAGCCTGACGCGCGCATGGACGCTGGTGCGCTTCTTCGACTCCGGCATGCTGCAGATGACGACGTGCACCCGTTGCCGTGGGCAATTTGTCGCACACGCGCACGACCCGCAGCATGGCTTCGTATGCGGCCTGTGTGCGCCGCCGTCGCGCGCCGGTAAGACCCGGAAAGCCGCCGACGCGCGCTACGAGGAAGCGCAAGCGGCTCTTGGCGCGCCGCTCGACGAAACGCTCGAAGCCTTGCCTGAGGCCGTCGTCACGGCCGTCTGACGGGCCGCCGGAGCGCCCGTCGCGCAGCCTTCGTCGGGCGCGCGGCGGCACTCTGGTTAACACCGTCCCAGTCCGGCGCTCATTCCGCCAAAGTTTTCCGACTGCTTGCCGTAAACCTGAATAACGACGGTCTCCGTCGCTTTTCGAGAGGGCTCGGCAGTGCTGATTTTCGTGGGAACACTCGTTACGCTGTTGTCCGTCTTCGGCGGCTATGCGCTGGAGGGCGGCCACCTGGGCGCGCTTATGCAGCCCGTCGAAGTGCTGATGATCGCGGGCGCGGGTCTCGGTGCGTTCATCCTCGGCAACGGGATGAAGACGATCAAGGCTACGTTGCGCGTGATTCCGACGCTGTTCAAAGGCGCCAAGTACAACAAGGACGTCTACATGGAGCTGATGGCGCTCCTCTACGTCCTGTTGGCGAAGGCGCGTAAGGAGGGCACGCTCACGCTCGAAGCGGATATCGACGATCCGCAGAAGAGCCCGATCTTCACGCAGTACCCGAAGATTCTTGCGGATCATCACATCGTCGAATTCCTGACGGATTATCTGCGCCTGATGGTCGGCGGCAACATGAATGCGTTCGAGATCGAAAGTCTGATGGACGAAGAAATCGAAACGCATCACGCCGAAGGCGAAGCGCCGGCGCACGCGCTGATGAAGGTCGGCGACGCGATGCCTGCATTCGGTATCGTCGCGGCCGTGATGGGCGTGGTGCACACGATGGCTTCCGCCGACAAGCCGCCCGCTGTGCTCGGCGAAATGATTGCGCAGGCTCTGGTCGGTACCTTCCTCGGCATTCTGCTGTCGTACGGTCTGATCGGGCCGCTCGCGAGCGTCGCGGAACAGCGCGTCACCGAGTCGACCAAGATGTTCCAGTGCATCAAGGTGACGATCCTCGCGAGCCTGAACGGCTATGCGCCCGCAATCGCTGTCGAATTCGGCCGCAAGGTGCTCTTCTCGACTGAACGCCCGTCGTTCGCCGAGCTGGAAGAGCACGTGCGCCGCGTCAAGGCGAAATAAGGAACGCGGGCGATGAGCAAGGACAAAGACCGCGCAATCGTTGTCAAGCGCGCAGCGCCGAAGAAGGGCGGCCATCACGGCGGCGCGTGGAAGCTCGCGTATGCGGACTTCATGACGGCGATGATGGCGTTCTTCCTGCTGATGTGGCTGCTGAGTTCGGCCTCGACGGTGCAGTTGAAGGGCATTGCCGATTACTTCAACCAGCCGCTGAAGATCACGCTGTGGGGCGGCGACCGCAGCGCCGTCGATTCGAGCCAGATCCCCGGCGGCGGCCGCGATATCTCGACCGACAAGGACGGCATCACGCGTCAGACGGACGGTTCGATCAATCGCGCCGAGCACACGGCCGCACGCGCCGACGACCAGGCGCTGCAGCAGTTGCAGGGCGCCGTCGAGCGTCGCGAGCAGGTGCGTCTGCACGACCTGCAGGTCAAGCTGATGGCCGCGATCGAGGCGAACCCGGTGCTGCGTCAGTTCAAGCAGCAGATCCGCATCGATTCGACGCTGCAGGGCTTGCGTATCGAGATCGTTGATACGCAGAAGCGCCCGATGTTCGCGACCGCGCAGGCCATCGTCCAGCCGTACATGCACGACATCCTGCAGGCGATCGGCAATACGCTGAACGACGTGCCGAACCGCATCGTCGTGCAGGGCCACACCGACGCCGTGCCGTATGCCGGCGGCGAGAAGGGCTACAGCAACTGGGAATTGTCGGCGGACCGCGCGAATGCGTCGCGCCGCGAGCTGATCGCGGGCGGCATGGACGAAGCGAAGGTATTGCGCGTGCTCGGCCTCGCGTCGACGCAGAACCTGAACAAGGCCGATCCGCTCGACCCGGAAAACCGGCGCATCAGCATCATCGTGCTGAACAAGCGCTCGGAAGACGCGCTGATGCAGGACGACTCGACGTCGACCACGCTGTCGAACGACGCCGCGGGCTCGAACAAGCCGCTGCTGCAAAAGATTACCCAGCCGGTTTCACCGCCCGCCGCGCAACCGCCATCGCCGCCCGCCAAAGCGCCGCACGCGATGCAAAAGGCAGCGGAGCAAACCAGCGCGGTCGCGCAGCGCGCGGCCGAGCCGGCTGAAGCGACAGACACGAGCGCGGCGCCTGCAACGGCGACGCAATGACAGATAGCGGGATAACGGATGCGCCGATGGCGGCGCTACCTCGATCCATCGTGAGCGCAGTGAGGATTGAATGATCAGGCACATTCTGGCAATCGACGATTCGGCAGCGATGCGGCAAATCCTTGCCGCGACGCTGACGGGTGCCGGCTATCAGGTGACGCTCGCGGCCGACGGCGACGAAGGGCTCGAAAACGCGCTGGCGATGCCCTTCGATCTCGTGCTGACCGACCAGCACATGCCCGGCCGGACGGGCCTCGATCTGATCGCCGCGCTGCGCGGCAACCCTGCTTACCGCGACACGCCGATCCTGGTCCTCACGACCGAATCCGGCGAGCCCTTCAAGGCAGCGGCGCGCGATGCGGGCGCCACAGGATGGATCGAAAAACCGCTGGACCCCGACATGTTGACCGAACTGGTCGCGGCGCTCGCCTGAGCGCGGCACCCAGCAGGCAGCAACCGATATATGGAAGTGGCATAGCAGCCAGGACTCTCGCGGTGACACACGCATGACTCTCGACATCACTCAGTTCTACCAGACGTTCTTCGACGAAGCGGACGAGCTGCTCGCGCAGATGGAGCAGTTGCTCCTGAACCTGGACGTCGGCCATCCCGATCCCGAGGATCTGGCCGCCATCTTTCGCGCGGCACACTCGATCAAGGGCGGCGCCGCCACCTTCGGCTTCACGGCGCTGACCGAGACGACGCACATTCTCGAATCGCTGCTGGACCGCGCGCGCAACAACGAGATCGTGCTGCGCAAGGACATGATCGACACGTTCCTCGAAACCAAGGACGTGCTCTCAGGCCAGCTCGCCGACTATCGCGCGAGTGCCGAGCCGGATGCGGCCATCGCCGCCGCGATCTGCGCGAAGCTCGAACAGCTCCATAAGGAAAGCAGCGGCGCCGCGCCCGCGGCGGCGGCGCCTGCCGCGGCGGCACCGGAACCGGCAGCCGTGCAAGGCCACACGCCGGAGCACGTGGTCGAACAGGCTGAACAGGCAGTAGAGGCCGCAGGCGTTTGGGCAGACAACGAACCGGCACAGACCGGCGCTGCTTCATCCGATGCGGCTGCAGGACCCCATCTGAAAATTACGCTACGGGGCGTTGGGGAAAAGGACCAGGAACTGCTCACCGAAGAGTTGGGCAACCTGGGCCGTATCGTCGGACAGGTGAAGACGGGCAGCGATATCACGCTGTGGCTGGAATCCGATGTGTCGTCCGACGATATCGTCGCCGTGTGCTGCTTCGTGATCGACGAAAGTCAGATCGTGATCGGCCGCGGCGCAGCGCCGGCAAACGGTGCGGAACAAGGTGCGCCTGGAGCATCCGAAGCCGCGCAAACCGAGCCGGCGAATGCGGGGGGCATGGCGAGCGGCGGCGCGGGGGCGCCGGCCGCTGTCGTGCAGTCTGCGCCTGCTGCACCGGCGCCTGCCGCCGCGCAGCCGGTCGCGCAGCCCGCAGCGGCGCAAGCCGCAGCACAACCCGCAGCGCAAGCGGCGCCTGCTCCGGCCGAGCCCGCAATCGTTACACCAGCCGCCGCAGCCGCCCCTGCCGCGCCGAAGGCCGCGCCTGCATCCGCCGAAGGCGATCGCAAGGCGCGTCCGGCCGCCGCCGCGAATGCGGGCGAAGGCAGCTCGATCCGGGTGGGCGTCGAAAAGGTCGACCAGTTGATCAACCTGGTCGGCGAACTGGTGATCACGCAGGCGATGCTGGCCGAAACCACCAGCACCTTCGATCCCGCGCTGCACGACCGCCTCTTCAACGGCATGGCGCAACTGGAGCGCAACGCACGCGATCTCCAGGAAGCCGTCATGTCGATCCGCATGATGCCGATGGATTACGTCTTCAGCCGCTTCCCGCGTCTGGTGCGCGATCTGGCGGCAAAGCTCGGCAAGCAGGTTGAACTCGTCACCTTCGGTCAGGCGACCGAACTCGACAAGAGCCTGATCGAACGCATCATCGATCCTTTGACTCACCTCGTGCGCAACAGTCTCGACCACGGCATCGAAACGGTCGAGGCGCGCAAGGCTGCGGGCAAGGATTCGACGGGCCAACTGGTGCTGTCGGCCGCGCATCACGGCGGCAACATCGTGATCGAAGTCAGCGACGACGGCGCGGGCCTGCGCCGCGACAAGATTCTCGCGAAGGCCGCCAAGCAGGGCATCACCGTCAGCGACACGATGACGGACGACGAAGTCTGGAACCTGATCTTCCTGCCGGGCTTCTCGACGGCGGAGCAGGTGACGGACGTCTCGGGCCGTGGCGTGGGCATGGACGTGGTGAAGCGGAACATCCAGTCGATGGGCGGTCACGTCGAAATCACGTCGCATGCGGGCAAGGGCAGCACGACGCGCATCGTGTTGCCGCTCACGCTGGCGATTCTGGACGGCATGTCGGTCAAGGTGGGCAGCGAGATTTTCATCCTGCCGCTGAACTTCGTGATGGAGTCGCTGCAGCCGCGCGCCGACGACATCTACACCGTCGCGAACGGCGAGCGCGTCGTGCGCGTGCGCGGCGAATATCTGCCGCTCGTCGCGCTGCACGAAGTGTTCTCGGTCGAAGACGCGCGCACCGATCCGACGCAAGGCATCGTCACCATCATGCAGACGGAAGGACGGCGCTTCGCGATGCTGATCGACGAACTGGTCGGCCAGCAGCAGGTGGTGGTGAAGAACCTCGAAACGAACTACCGCAAGGTACACGGCATTTCCGCTGCGACCATCCTCGGCGACGGCAGCGTCGCGTTGATCGTGGACGTGGCGGCACTGAACCGCGAGACGCGCGCGTCGCATAGTGCGTCGCTGGCGCTCGCCTGAAACTGAAACTGAAACTCAACTCATCCCAACCGTTTGGGGGCTAACGTGGCAGAAGTCCAATCCATCAATTCGAACGGCGTAGCCGGTTCGATCGGCCGCCGCGACGCGCAAGCCGACGCGAGTGGTCAGGAATTCCTGATCTTCACGCTCGGCGCCGAAGAGTACGGCATCGACATCCTGAAGGTGCAGGAAATCCGCGGCTACGACAGCGTGACGCGGATCGCGAACGCGCCGGAGTTCATCAAGGGCGTGATCAATCTGCGCGGCATCATCGTGCCGATCGTCGATATGCGTATCAAGTTCCACCTCGGACGGGTCGAGTACGACCATCAGACGGTGGTGATCATCCTGAACGTCGCGGGCCGCGTGGTCGGCATGGTCGTGGACGGCGTGTCGGACGTGCTGACGCTCGCCACCGACCAGATCATGCCCGCGCCGGAATTCGGCGCGACGTTGACGGCGGAATATCTGACGGGCCTCGGCACGGTCGACGGCCGCATGCTGATCCTGATGGACATCGAAAAGTTGATGACCAGCCGGGAAATGGCATTGACGGAAGCGCTGGGCAAGTAAGGCAGGCAGAAACGACAGCCTCGCATGGGATGGAAGTCAGGCGCGAACGCGCCAACTTCCATCGGCAGAATCAGGGAGTACAACAATGCTGAGCAGATGGTCGATCCGGACGACGCTGACCGTCGTGGGGATCATTCTCGTTGGGCTGACGGTGATCGTCGGGGCGCTCGGTCTCACTGCACTGAGCCGTTCGGGCGATGCACTCGACAGCATGACGCACGGCGACATGGTCGCGATCCGCACGCTGAACGACTCGGGTTCGTTCCTGCTGCGCTCGCGCGTGTCGCTCGATCGCGTCAACGCGCTG
The DNA here is from genome assembly GCF_013426915.1 of Paraburkholderia sp. PGU19. Taxonomy (GTDB): domain Bacteria; phylum Pseudomonadota; class Gammaproteobacteria; order Burkholderiales; family Burkholderiaceae; genus Paraburkholderia. The sequence continues at coordinate 3,707,118 of NZ_AP023179.1, read as the reverse complement.
ACGGCGGCGGGCGAGATCGAGCAATCGAAACAGGTGCTCGACCGCGCGGCCGAACTGCTCGGCAAATCGAATGAAAACTGGCAGGCGTTTCTGAACACGCCGAAGAACGGCATCGATCAGACGCTGATCGATGCCGTGGTCGCGAAGCGCACGGCGCTCATCAACGATGGCGTGAACCCCGAGTTCACGGCGCTGCGCGCAAGCGATCTGTCCGGCTATCACGCGATCGCCGACACGAAGATCAGCCCGATGTTCGTCGCGTACGACAACGCGGCATCGCCCGTTGTCAAGGCGCTGCAGGCACACGCCGAACAGCAGCAGGCGGACACCGTCGCGCAGATGTCGATGCTGCGCGCAGCGATCATCGGCGTCATCGTGGTTGCGCTGGTGCTGGTGGTGGCGATCCGCTTCGCGATGCGCGGCATGATCGTGCAGCCGCTGGATGATGCCGTTACATGCTTCGAGCGCATCGCGAAGGGCGACCTGTCGCAACACGTGGACACGTCGGGCACCAATGAAATCGGCCGCCTGTTCAAGGCCGTCAAGGCGATGCAGGACAGCCTGTCGACGATGATCCGGTCGGTGCACACGAGCGTCGAGTCGATCGACACAGGTGCGCGCGAAATCGCGATGGGCAACACGGACCTGTCGCAGCGCACCGAACAACAGGCGGCATCGCTGCAGGAAACGGCGTCGAGCATGGAGCAACTGACGGGCACCGTGAAGCAGAACGCCGACAACGCGCGTCAGGCGAGCCAGCTTGCCGTGAACGCGTCGGACATCGCGACGCGCGGCGGCGAAGTGGTGGGTCAGGTGGTGAGCACGATGCAGGGTATCGCGACCAGCTCGAACAAGGTCGTCGACATCATCAGCGTGATCGAAGGCATTGCGTTCCAGACCAACATCCTCGCGCTGAACGCAGCCGTCGAAGCGGCGCGTGCCGGCGAGCAGGGCCGCGGCTTCGCGGTCGTCGCAGGCGAAGTGCGCAGCCTCGCGCAACGCAGCGCGAGCGCGGCGAAGGAAATCAAGGAGCTGATCGGCGACTCGGTCGACAAGGTCCAGAGCGGCTCCGCGCTCGTCGGCCGTGCGGGTACGACGATGGACGAGATCGTGCAGGCCGTGCGCCGCGTGACGGACATCATGGGCGAGATCAGCGCGGCGTCGGAAGAGCAGTCGGGCGGTATCGAGCAGGTCAACCGTGCCGTCGTGCAGATGGATGAAGTGACGCAGCAAAACGCGGCGCTGGTCGAACAGGCGGCCGCCGCGGCGGCGTCGCTTGAAGAGCAGACCCGCTCGCTGCAGACGGTGATTGGACAGTGGCGCGTGAGCGGCGCGCAGCAGGCAACGAAGACGCTGCCGACGGCCAACACGGCGAAGAGCCGCGTGAAGGCGGCCGTCGCACACGCGAAGCCGGTTCATGCTCAACCTGCCGTCGCCAAGGCGGAAGCGGCAGCGCACACGCGCGCCGAACCGGTGGTGCGCAAGGCAAGTGTCGCGGCGGCCGAACCCGCGCCGCGTCAGGCGGCCGTGGCCTCCACGTCCGATGCCGACTGGGAAACGTTCTGAAGGACGATGGATCGAGATGCGGACTTCCGGCACATCGTCCCGCGATGGACGTTTCAGCGCGCCGCGCCGTGAAGGCGGGCGTGCAGCAGGCTGGATCGGGCCGTGGGCAGGGCAGTGGGAACAGGTAGAACAGAAGGCCGCGGCGCTGGCGACAGCGCATGCAACATCGCAAACAGTATCGAAGGCAATGGCGGCATTGGTGGGATCGACGGGCGGTGCGGCGCTCCTTATGGCAGACGGAAGACATGATGATGGCAACGCGCGCGCAATCACGCCCTGAACGGGCAGAGCCGGGAAGATCCGGCGAACAGGCACGCGACTTCGAGTTCACTTCGGCAGATTTCGCGCGGATTCGTGAACTGATTCATCGCAGCGCAGGCATTTCGCTGTCCGACCACAAGCGCGACATGGCGTACAGCCGCCTCGCGCGACGGTTGCGCGCACGCGGGCTCGACTCGTTCCGCCAGTACCTCGACATGCTCGAGGCGGACAACGATCCCGCCGAGTGGGAAGCGTTCACGAACGCGCTCACGACGAACCTCACCGCGTTCTTTCGCGAAGCGCATCACTTTCCGATCCTCGCGGACTTCGTCGCGCGCCGTCCGGCGCCCGTGTCGGTGTGGTGCTCGGCGGCATCGACGGGTGAGGAACCGTATTCGATCGCGATGACGCTGATCGAAGCGCTCGGCGACCAGGCCGCGCGCCAGGCGACGGTGCTCGCCACCGACATCGACACGCAGGTGCTGGCGAAGGGCGAAGCGGGCACGTACCAGTTCGATCAGGTCAAGCACCTGTCGCCGGAACGGCTCAAGCGCTTCTTTCTGAAGGGCACGGGCGCGCACGCGGGCATGGTGAAGGTGCGCCCCGAAGTACGCGCGATGATCCGTTTCGAGCAACTGAACCTGACGGATCGCGACTACCGGCTGAACACACAGTTCGACGCGATCTTCTGCCGCAACGTGATGATCTACTTCGACAAGCCGACGCAGGGACAGGTGCTGTCGCGCTTCGAGCCGCTCGTGAAGCCGGGCGGCCTGCTGTTCGCCGGGCATTCGGAGAACTTTACGTATGTCACGCAGGCGTTCCGTCTGCGCGGCCAAACGGTCTATGAACTGACACGCGACGCCGGCGCTGCGACAGCTGCCGGCCGCGCGGCTCAACGTGCAACGAGCGGGGTGCCAGCATGAGCAGCACCCTGCCGATCGCAACGAACCTGTATTACGACAACCACTTCCAGCGCCCCGGCGTGAAGCTGCTGCCAAACGAGTTCTACACGACGAGCGAAGACATGGTCCTCGTCACGGTGCTCGGCTCGTGCGTGGCGGCCTGCATTCAGGATCGCACGGCGGGTATCGGCGGCATGAATCACTTCATGCTGCCCGACGACGGCGCCGACGTCGCGCAAGCCGCATCCGACTCGATGCGCTACGGCGCGTACGCAATGGAAGTGCTGATCAACGAGTTGATCAAGGCGGGCGGCCGACGCGAGCGTTTCGAAGCGAAGGTGTTCGGCGGTGCCGCCGTGCTGGCCGGCATGACGACGATGAACATCGGAGACCGCAACTCCGAGTTCGTGCGCCGTTACCTTGCACTCGAAAAAATCCGCATCGTCGCCGAGGACCTGGAAGGCAAGCATCCGCGCAAGGTCGCGTTCATGCCGCGTACCGGTCAGGTGATGGTGAAGAAGCTGCGTCTGCAGCAGGAAGCAGGCGTCGCGGAACGCGAACAGGCGCTCGCCCGGCAATCCGCCGAAGAGCGCGCCGAGAGGCTCGCGAAAGCGCGTGCACGCGTCGAGTTGTTTTCGTCGCCCGCTGCCGCGAAGCCGCGCATCGAGCTGTTCGGCTCGGGCGGATCGGCGGGAGCCAACCAGGCTTCGGGAACGGGCGCGGCGCGCCCGGCTGGCGCGAAGCCGCGTATCGAACTATTTGGCGCCACCGCGCGCCCGACCCAACCAAATAACGCCAGGACAGTAGAGGAGGCGTGAGCACCGTGCAAAAGATCAAAGTATTGTGCGTCGATGATTCGGCGTTGATTCGTAGCCTGATGACGGAAATCATCAACTCGCAACCCGACATGACGGTCGTCGCCACGGCGCCCGATCCGCTCGTCGCGCGAGACCTCATCAAGCAACACAACCCGGACGTGCTGACGCTCGACGTCGAAATGCCGCGCATGGACGGCCTCGACTTCCTCGAGAAGCTGATGCGCCTGCGTCCGATGCCCGTCGTGATGGTGTCGTCGCTGACCGAGCGCGGCTCGGAAATCACGCTGCGTGCGCTCGAACTGGGCGCCGTCGATTTCGTGACGAAGCCGAAAGTGGGCATTCGCGACGGCATGCTCGACTACTCGGAAAAGCTCGCCGACAAGATCCGCGCGGCAGCCCGCGCGCGCGTGCGCCAGGCCGCGCCCGCGCAGCATGCGGCAGCGGCCGCCGGGCACACGGGCGCCGCGGCGCATGCCGCGGCACCTGCGCCGCTCTTCAACAATCCGCTCGTGTCGACGGAAAAGCTGATCATCGTCGGCGCGTCGACGGGCGGCACGGAAGCGATCCGCGAAGTGCTCGTGCCGCTGCCGCCCGATGCGCCCGCTGTACTCATCGCGCAACACATGCCGCCCGGTTTCACAAAATCTTTTGCACAACGCCTTAATGGTTTGTGCCGGATTACCGTTAAAGAGGCAGAGCACGGGGAACGCGTGCTGCCCGGTCATGCGTACATCGCACCCGGCCACGCTCACCTGTTGCTCGCCCGTAGTGGGGCGAACTATATTGCGCATCTGTCAGACGACCCGCCGGTCAACCGGCATCGTCCGTCTGTCGATGTGTTGTTCCGCTCGGCGGCGCAGCATGCGGGGAAGAACGCTGTCGGCGTGATTCTCACGGGCATGGGACGCGACGGCGCGGCGGGACTGCTGGACATGCGTAAAGCGGGCGCGTACACGCTCGCGCAGGACGAAGCGAGCTGCATCGTGTTCGGCATGCCGCGCGAGGCGATCGCGATGGGCGCCGCGGACGAAATCGCGTCGCTGTCGGAAATGAGCCGGCGCGTGATGGCACGTTTGTCCGCAATGGGCGATCGCGTTCAACGCGTATGATGCGAGCCTCGGCGCAAAATTGAGATAAGCCGAAGACCACCGCACGATCTGGATTGGGGAAAAAGGAACAGGAAATGGATAAGGGAATGAAGATTCTGGTTGTGGACGACTTTCCGACGATGCGCCGGATCGTTCGCAATCTGTTGAAGGAACTGGGTTACTCGAACGTCGACGAAGCGGAAGACGGCGCGGCGGGTCTTGCGCGTCTGCGCAGCGGCGCGTACGAGTTCGTGATTTCGGACTGGAACATGCCGAACCTGGACGGCCTCGCGATGCTGAAGGAAATCCGCGCGGACGCGACGCTTTCGCATCTGCCCGTGCTGATGGTTACGGCCGAATCGAAGAAGGAAAACATCATTGCGGCGGCTCAGGCTGGCGCAAGTGGCTACGTGGTGAAGCCGTTCACGGCTGCGACGCTCGACGAGAAGCTCAACAAGATTCTCGAGAAGATGGCAAAAACCGGGAGCTGATGTGAACCCACCCATCGACGAGCAGGGCGCGAGAGAAGACGGCGCCGACCTCGCTACCGACCGCATCCTCGCCCGCATTGGACAGTTGACGCGCACGCTGCGCGATTCGATGCGCGAGCTGGGGATCGACAAGCATGTCGAGCGCGCGGCGGAGGCGGTGCCGGATGCTCGCGACCGTCTGAAGTACATCGCGACGATGACCGAGCAGGCGGCCGAACGCGTGCTGTCGGCGATCGAAGTGGCGAAGCCGATGCAGGAGCAGTTGCAGCAGGACGCGGCGGAACTCGACGCGCGCTGGGAGCAGTGGTATGCGGCGCCCATCGAGCGCGAGGAAGTGCGGGCGCTGATGAATGATACGCGGACTTTTCTCCGCGGGGTGCCGGAGCTGACGACTGCGACCAACGCGCAGATGCTCGAGATCATGATGGCGCAGGACTTTCAGGATCTGACGGGCCAGGTCATCAAGAAGATCACGGATGTTGTTTATCTGATCGAGCAGCAGTTGCTCGGGGTGCTGATCGACAATATTGCTGCCGAGCGGCGTGAGCAGTTTGCTGCTACGGCGCAGCAGCTGGTTGCCGAGGCGCAGCATGAGGCGATTTCGCCGACCGGCAGTCCGGAAAGTTTGCTGAACGGGCCGCAGATTAATCCCGAAGGCAAGGCCGATGTTGTGCAGGATCAGGGGCAGGTTGATGATCTGCTGGCTAGTCTCGGGTTTTGATTTTGTCTTCGACGTTCTAGTGTGGTGTGGTTGTGCTTGTGCTTTTGCTGGCATCCGCGCTACGGTGTTTGTCTCTGCGCTGGCATCCGCGAGTTGTTATCTAGCTTCACGCGTCGCCCCTGTGCGGGGCGGCACCTACTTTTCTTTGCCGCCGCAAAGAAAAGTAGGCAAAAGAAAGCGGCTAACACCGCCAGTTCTTCTTCCTGCCTGAGGGCCCTCGAAGGTTCTTACACTTCACACGGCAACCACGTGACCCACGTTCGTTGCCAGCGCTCTTGCCGTGCGCCTCACCCGCTTCACGCTCTCGCAATACAGCGCGCCGTGCCAGATAGTCCATCGCCGCCCAGGTGGCAAACTGTGTGTAGGCCGTAGCGCCACACACGCCTCACTCCGGACCGATAGCGCAAGCGTTCCACCCTGTAAGAGCGCTACCCTGTAAGACGCGACAACCTACACACAGTTTGCCACCTGGGCGGCACATACCGTTCGCTGCCGCTAGCCCTCGTGCGGGTGCTTGAAGTGGGTGAGGCGCTCATTCGAAGCGTTGGCAACGAACGCGAACAGATACGTTGCCGTGTGAAGCGTAGGAACCTTTGGGGGCCCTCAGGCAAGAAGAAATGCTGGCGGTGTGAGCCGCTTTCTTTTGCCTACTTTTCTTTGCGGCGGCAAAGAAAAGTAGGTGCCGCCCCGCACAGGGGCGACGCTTGAAGCGAGCTAACGCAATCGCGGATGCCAGCGCAACCACAAGCAAACCAACCCGCTCGCGCCGCAAAATCGCCACACGAATGCCACCGCAGAAAAGCAAACGAACCACCCAGCGTCGCAGACAAGAAACCCCAAAAACCCGTCACAGACACAAACCGCTGGCATACTACCCCTAAGGGAGACAGGCGCGCGACGTGATCGACGCCCCATTACGCATAACGCGCGGCTGCACGCGCATGCAACTTGCTCCCTGAATCAACAAGCCGGGCCCGCGAATTGCGGGCATTGTCCGCCATCGATTGTGGGAGGCACATAACCATGTCGATCCGCTTCAGCCGTGCTGTGTTTGCTTCAGCGCTGGGATTCTGCTGCTCGCTGCCCGTCCTGCTCGTTCCGCTACCCGCGAACGCCGCACTAGGCGGAGATCCAATGACGCCGCCCGCCGGGGCCAGCGCCACCACGCGCACCATCGCCCCGCCATCGTCGAACGGCACTGCCGTGATGCGCAGCGCATCGTCCGCCAGTTCGGGCGCTACGACTTCTTCCTCTTCAACCGCCGCATCCGCGTCCTACACCGTGCAGCAAACGACGCTCGGCAACGGCACGGTGATCCGCGAATACATCTCGTCGGCGGGCAGCGTGTTCGGCCTTGCATGGAGCGGGCCGCAAATGCCCAATCTGTCCGACCTGCTCGGCAACTATTTCCCACAGTACGTGGCAGGCGTGACCAGCGCGCGCCAGCTGCGCGGCGGCGGCCACGGCCCCGGCATCGTGCAGGACAGCGGGCTCGTCGTGCGTTCGGGCGGCCATATGGGCGCGTTCTCCGGCCAGGCCTATCTGCCGCAGGCATTGCCCGCCGGCGTGAGCGCCACCGACATCCAGTGACGACGGGAGAACCATCATGCGATTTGCGTTGAAGCTCGAAGCGTGCGTCAGCGTCGTGAAGGCCGTGCTCGCCGTGTCCGTCGTCGCGATGACGGCATTCGTCGCGGGCTGCGGCGGCGGAGGCGGCGATTCGTCGTCTTCGTCGAACAACAACAACAGCAACAGCGGGCCTAACCAGCAGCCGATCGCCGCGAATGCGGCGAACACGGTGGCCGTTTCAGTCGGGCGGGGCGTCGCGGGCATCATCAATATTCCGACCGTTTCCGTGACGGTCTGCGCGCCGAACTCCACAACCAACTGCACGACCATCGATAACGTGCTGCTCGACACCGGCTCGTTCGGCTTGCGCGTCGTCAATTCGGCGCTCGGCTCGCTCGCGAACTCGCTGCCCGTCCAGCAGGCCACGGCAGGCGGCCAGCTCGCCGAATGCACCCACTTCGCGGACGGCTTCACGTGGGGCACGACGCGCACCGCGACCGTGAAGATCAGCGGCGAAGTTGCAAGCAACATCCCGATCCAGGTCATCGGCGACATGGCCGATTCGACCATTCCGGCAAGCGGCTGCGTGAACGGCGCAAACGAGAACACGGCCAGCGCGCTCGGTGCGAACGGCATCCTGGGTCTCGGCGTCGCGCCTGTCGATTGCGGTGCGGCCTGCTCGGTCCAGGCCAACGTCGCCCAGTTCAGCAACTATTACGCATGCCCGAACGGCACGAACTGCACGCCCACGCTCGCTGAGACGACGAAACAGGTCGCCAATCCGATTCCGAATTTCCCCGTCGATAACAACGGCGTGATCGTGCAGATGGCGCCGATTTCGTCGAACGGCGCGGCGACGGCGACAGGAACGGTCGTATTCGGCATCGGCACGCAGTCGAACAACGGCAACGCGGCCGCCACGACTTACACGACGGATGCGTCCGGCGACCTCGTCGCCAGCACGTTCAACGGCTCGACGATCCGCACGTTCATGGATTCGGGCTCGAACGGCTATTTCTTCACGGACAGCTCGCTGGCGCTGTGCGGCGGCAACCTGGCGTCGTTCTATTGCCCAAGCTCGACGCAGCAGCGCACCGTGAACCTGGTCGGCGCAAACGGCGCGACCGGGGCGCTGACGATCAACATCGCCAACGCGCAGACGCTGCTCAGCAACGCGAACAACTACGCGTTCAACGATCTCGGGGGCAGATCGGCTCGCTGAGCGCGTTCGACCTCGGCCTGCCGTTCTTCTTCGGGCGCTATGTGTATTACGGGATCGACAAGCGCGCGAATAACGGCGCAGCGCCATTTGTTGCGTTCTGACGGCGCTGCTTTCTGGTTGAGTTGCTGGTCGAGTTTCGATGTCAGCGCGGGCGGCCTGCCTCCGGGCGGGCCCCGGCGCGTCGCGCCGTGCCCGCCCGCGAACCCGGCGGCGCGCCCTTGCGCCGTCCATCGGTTGAAATACCCTGGTTTCCCCGCCCTTATCCGCCAATCGCCACTCGACGTCTGCAGGAATAATCGCTCTCACTGAAAAAGGGCATGGTGCCCGTCCAGCTGGAGAGCGCATTGGCAGAGGATAGCGACCTCGAAAAAACCGAATCAGCCACTCCCCGGCGCCTGGATAAGGCGCGGGAGGAGGGGCAGGTTGCGCGTTCGCGGGAGCTGGCGACGTTCGCGCTCGTCGCGGCCGGGTTTCTCGGCGCGTGGGGCATGTCTGGCATGATCGGCGAGCACGTGCAGACGATGCTGCGCACGGCCTTCACGTTCAACCACGACACGGTCTTCGACACGAAGCGCACGCTGGCGAGTGCCGGCACCGTGGCGCGCGAGGGCGGCTTCGTACTGCTGCCGCTGCTCCTGATGACGGGCCTCGCCGCGCTGCTCGCGCCGATGGCGCTGGGCGGCTGGCTGCTGTCGACCAAATCGCTGTCGCCGAATTTCGGGCGGCTGAACCCTGTCGCGGGCATCGGCCGCATCTTTTCGATCAACGGCGTGATCCAGCTCGGCTTGTCGCTGGCGAAGATCCTCGTCGTCGCCGTGATCGCCGCGACGGCGATCTGGCACCGGCGCGATGACATGCTCGCGCTCGCGACGCAGCCGCTGCACATCGCGCTGTCGAATGCCGGGCACCAGGTTGCCGTGTGCTGCGCGATGACGGTTGCGGGCATGTTCGTGATCGCCGCGCTCGACGTGCCGTATCAACTGTGGAGCTTTCACAAGAAGCTGCGCATGACGAAGGAAGAAGTGAAGCGCGAGCACCGCGAAAGCGAAGGCGATCCGCATGTGAAGGCGCGCCTGCGCACGCAGCAACGTGCGATGGCGCGGCGCCGGATGATGGCGAACGTGCCGAAGGCGGATGTCGTCGTGACCAACCCGACGCACTTCGCGGTTGCCCTGCAATACACGGACGGCGAAATGGGTGCGCCGAAGGTGGTGGCGAAGGGCGTGAACCTGGTGGCCGCGCGCATCCGCGAACTGGCCGTCGAGAACAACGTGCCGCTGCTCGAAGCGCCGCCGCTTGCGCGGGCGCTGTATCACAACGTCGAATTGAATCGCGAGATTCCGGGCGCGCTGTACGGCGCCGTCGCGGAAGTGCTCGCGTGGGTCTATCAGCTGCGCCGCTTCAAGGAAGACGGCGGCGTCGCGCCTGTCGCACCGAAGGACCTCGAAGTGCCGGCGGAACTGGACAAGGGCGGCGTGTCGGATGACGACGCCGACCAGGAAGCTGCCGATTCGCTCGGCGGCGACAATCAAAGTAATGGAGTATCAGCATGAACGCGCGCGCGGGTTTCCTTTCACGACGGCCGGACGCGCTGAGCGGCACGAACTTGCGGGCGCTGGCGGGCCCGCTGCTGATCTGCATGATCCTCGGCATGATGATTCTGCCGTTGCCGCCGTTCCTGCTGGATCTGCTGTTCACGTTCAACATCGCGCTGTCGATCATGGTGCTGCTCGTCAGCATGTACACCATGAAGCCGCTCGACTTCGCGGCTTTCCCGAGCGTGCTGCTGTTCTCGACGCTGCTGCGGCTGTCGCTGAACGTCGCGTCAACCCGTATCGTGCTGCTCGAAGGCCACACGGGCCCGGGCGCGGCGGGCGCGGTGATCGAGGCGTTCGGCCACTTCCTCGTGGGCGGCAACTTCGCGGTCGGTATCGTCGTGTTCGTGATCCTGATGGTGATCAACTTCATGGTGATCACGAAGGGCGCGGGGCGTATCGCGGAAGTGTCCGCGCGCTTCACGCTGGACGCGATGCCCGGCAAGCAGATGTCGATCGACGCCGACCTGAACGCCGGCATGATCAACGAGGACCAGGCCCGCAAGCGTCGTCTGGAAGTCGGGCAGGAAGCCGAGTTCTACGGCTCGATGGACGGCGCGAGCAAGTTCGTGCGCGGCGATGCGATTGCCGGCTTGCTGATCATGGTGATCAACATCATCGGCGGGTTGATCGTCGGCGTCGTGCAGCACGGTATGGATTTCGCCGACGCGGGCAAGACCTACACGCTGCTGACCATCGGTGACGGCCTCGTTGCGCAGATTCCTTCGCTGGTGATTTCGACGGCGGCGGGCGTGATCGTGTCGCGCGTCGCGACCGACGAGGACATCGGCACGCAGTTGACGGGCCAGTTGTTCACGAACCCACGCGTTTTGATGATCACGGGCGCGATCCTCGTGCTGATGGGTTTGATCCCTGGCATGCCGCACTTCGCGTTTCTGCTGCTGGGCGGCGGCGCGATCCAGCTTGCCCGCGTGATGAAGAAGCGCGCGACGCAGAGCAAGACGTCGACGGCTCTCGCCGAAGTCGCGCCGCAGGCGCTCACGCCCACGGAAGGCTCGGAAGCCAGCTGGGACGACGTGACGATGATCGACGCGCTGGGGCTGGAAGTGGGCTATCGGCTGATTCCGCTTGTCGACAAGAACTCGGATGGCGAACTGCTCAAGCGCATCAAGAACATCCGCAAGAAGTTCGCGCAGGAAATCGGCTTCTTGCCGCCAGTCATTCATATACGCGACAACCTGGAGTTGCGGCCGAACGGCTACCGGATCGCGCTGAAGGGTGTGGAAGTGGGCATCGGCGAGGCGTATCCGGGGCAGTGGCTCGCGATCAATCCTGGGCAGGTGACGGCCGCGCTGCCCGGCACGCCGACCACCGATCCTGCGTTTGGCTTGCCGGCGATCTGGATCGATACGAATCTGCGTGAGCAGGCGCAGGTGTACGGGTACACGGTGGTCGATTCGAGCACTGTCGTCGCGACGCACCTGAATCACCTCGTTGTCACGCACGCGGCGGAGCTGCTTGGCCGTCAGGAAGTGCAGGCGCTGATCGAGCGGATGCAGAAGGATGCTGCGCCGCTGGTTGATGATGTCGTGCCGAAGATGTTGCCTGTTGCTACGTTGCAGAAGGTGCTGCAGAACCTGCTCGAAGAGGGGGTGCCGATTCGCGATATGCGGACGATTCTCGAAGCGCTGTCGGAGCATGGGTCCAAGATTACCGATCCGCATGATCTGACGGCGGCTGTGCGGCTTTCGCTTGGGCGCGCGATTACGCAGCAGTGGTTCCCCGGCAATGGCGATATCCAGGTCATGGGGCTCGATGCGCATCTGGAGCGGCTTTTGACGCAGGCACTTGCGACGGGGGCGAATCCGGGTCTTGAGCCGGGCCTCGCTAATACGCTTTTGATGGAAACGCAGAAGGCAATGACCCGGCAGCAGAATATGGGGCTCTCGCCGGTCATGCTTGTGCAACATTCGTTGCGGGCGATGTTGGCCAGGTTTTTGCGGCGTAGTTTGCCCCAATTGAAGGTGCTGTCGTATGCGGAAGTGCCTGATACGCGGCACGTGCGAGTCGTTAATGTGATCGGAACGTAAGGGTTTTTGGTTTGTCTGCGACGCTGGGGCGGGCGTTCTTGCCTTCGCGTGGCGCGCGCGTTGCCGGTCGGTCTTTTGGCCTCTGCGCTGGCATCCGCGTTTCGTTAGCGTGCTTCACGCGTCGCCCCTGTGCGGGGCGGCACCTACTTTTCTTTGCCGCCGCAAAGAAAAGTAGGCAAAAGAAAGCGGCTAACACCACCAGTTCTTGTGATTGCCTGAGGGCCCCAAAGGTTCCTACGCTCCACACGGCAATCACGTGCCCCACATTCGTTGCCAGCGCTCTTGCACTGCGCATCACCCGCTTCATGCCCCCGCGTTGCATCATGCCGTGCCAGACATTCCACGGCCGCCCAGGTGGCAAACTGTGTGTAGGCCGTAGTGCCTCGCACACCTCACTTCGGACCGATAGCGCATACGTCCCGCCCTGTAAGAGCGCTACCCTATACGACGCGACAACCTACACACAGTTTGCCACCTGGGCGGCACATACCAGTCGCTGCCGCTTGGCCGAATACGGGTATTCGAAGCGGGTGAGGCGTCAATTCAAAGCGAGGGCAACACACGCCGACAAAATCGCTGCCGTGTGAAGCATAAGACCCGTTGGGGGCCCTCAGGCAGGAACAAGGATTGGCGGTGTTAGCCGCTTTCTTTTGCCTACTTTTCTTTGCGGCGGCAAAGAAAAGTAGGTGCCGCCCCGCACAGGGGCGACGCTTGAAGCACGAAGGCAAAGCGCGGATGCCAGCGAAAAGCCAGACGCCCAGCGGCGACGCTCGAAGCACGAAGGCAAACCGCGGATGCCAGCGCAAACGCCAGAACAACCAAACCGCCCGCGCCACGAAGGCACAACCGCAGACGCCATCGCAAAACGCAAAAAACCGAACCGCCTGCGCAGCAGCAACCCCGCCCGGCCGACGAAAAACGACAAACCTACCCGAAATGCCCGTGCCGCAAAGGCACACAACAAATCCCAACCGGGAACCGGCACAAAGTTCCATTGCCCGAATTGCCAGCGTTTCACCGTCTTTATTGCCCGATGGCCAATAGACGTCTCCCGCAATAATTCATCTCATCGGGAATCGGTATGTCGCCGGACCGCGTAGCTCATCGGAGAGTCAGCTTGAACATTCGCAAATTTGTCGGTGCAACGAGTCGCGACGCGTTGCGTCTCGTCCGCGAGGCATTGGGCTCCGATGCAGTCGTGCTGTCGAACCGCACCAACGACGATGGCAGCGTCGAAATCGTCGCCGTCGCCGACCGCGATCTGAGCGCGATCGCGCCGCGCGGCCAGGAAGGCGCCGCCAGCCAGGGCGCAGGCCCGAACGCGGCGGCCGCTGGCGCACGACCGATGCTCCCCTCGACGCCCATCAACAACCCGTATGCGAGCGGAATGCCCGACGTGTTCTCGTCGGTGTTCGGCGCAAGCCCCGAGGCCGGCACGGAACGCATGCCCGCCGCGAGCGAGGAGAAGGCCGAGCCGCAAGCGGCATCCGCGGACAAAGCGGCCGCCGAAAGCCCGGCGAACCCCGCGCGCCCCACTGACGACGTGCGCGTCGACCTGCGCAGCGACATGCCCGCCGCATCGGCGAAACCCGCAGCGCCCGCGATGCCCGAAGCACCCGCCCGTCAGCGCACGATGGCCGAAACGAACCCCTGGCTGATCGATCACGCGCGCCGCATCGCGACGAAGGACGTGGTCCACGCAGCCAATCCGACGATGACGCCCGCCGCCGCAATGGCGCGCGGCCTGGGTACGCCCGTCGATGCAGTCCAGGAAGAAGCGAAGCCCGACTGGGCCCGCGAAGCCGCGCAACTCGCCGCACGCCGCGCCGCGCAGAAAAACAACGTGATTCCGACGACGTCGGAAGGTGCGGGCGATATCAACACGTCGCGCGACGCGCGCAAGAACGCCGCCGCCGCCGATATGACGCCGAAGCAGGCCGCCGCGCTGACGGAATCGATCAAGTCGCGCATCGAGCAGATGGTCAACGAGACCGTGATGCAGGAACTGACTTCCATGCGCGGCATGATGGAAGAGCAGTTCGCCGGCCTCGTGTGGGCCGACCGCCAGCGCCGCAGTCCGACGCATGCAGCGTTGACACGGCACCTGTTCGCCGCCGGCTTCTCGGCGCAGCTCGTGAAGATGGTGATCGACAACCTGCCCGAAGTCGAAGGAATGGACGACGGCATGGAGTGGGTCAAGACGGTGCTCGAATCGAACGTGCCCGTGATGGAGAACGAAGACGCGCTGATGGAGCGCGGCGGTGTGTTCGCGCTGATGGGCCCGACGGGCGTCGGCAAGACCACGACCACGGCCAAGCTCGCCGCGCGCTGCGTGATGCGCTTTGGCGCCAGCAAGGTCGCGCTGCTCACCACCGACAGCTACCGGATCGGCGGCCACGAGCAACTGCGCATCTTCGGCAAGATTCTGGGCGTGTCGGTGCATGCCGTGAAGGACAGCGCCGACCTGCAACTCGCGCTCTCGGAACTGCGCAACAAACATATCGTGCTGATCGACACGATCGGCATGAGCCAGCGTGACCGCCTGGTGTCGGATCAGATTTCGATGCTGTGCCGCGCCGGACAGCCCGTGCAGCGCCTGCTGCTGCTGAACGCGACGAGCCACGGCGACACGCTGAATGAAGTCGTCCAGGCGTATCAGAATGCGCCGGACCAGCAGCCGCTTGCCGGCTGCATCCTGACCAAGCTCGACGAAGCGACCAATCTGGGCAGCGTGCTCGATACGGTGATCCGCTACAAGATGCCCGTGCACTACGTGTCGACGGGACAGAAGGTGCCGGAGAACCTGTACGTCGCGACCAAGAAATTCCTGATCAAGAGCGCCTTCTGCATTCCGCGCGAGAACTCACCGTTCGTCCCACAGGACGAGGATGTGCCAGCGCTGCTGTCGGCCCTGTCGGCCCGTTCGACCGCCGATCTGCACGAGGTTCGCTTTGGATAAGTTCGTGCTGGACCAGGCTGAAGGACTGCGGCGTCTGCTCGCGCGCTCCGGCTCGCGGGTCATAGCGGTCGCAGGCGGCTCGCACGGCGTAGGCGTGACGACGACGGTGGTGAATCTCGCCGCCGCGCTCGTCGAGCAGGGCAAGGATGTGCTCGTCATCGACGAAAGTCTCGGCGAGCGTTCGGTGAGCGCCATGCTGGGCGGCGTGCGCGGCGCGGGCAATGTCGCTGCCGTGATGCGCGGCGAGATGACGCTCGACGAAGCGGCGGGACGGCATGCGCTAGGTTTCGCGGTGCTCAATGCGTCGCGCGGCAATCGCGAGAGCTGCACGCGCGAGCAGATGGGCGTGGTGCTGAGCGGACCGGCGGATGTGGTGCTGATCGACGCGCAAGTGGATCGCGAAGGCTCGCTGTCGGCGCTCGCGATGCAGTCGCACGACGTGATGGTGGTGACACGCGTTGCGGCGCAGGCGATCACCGATGCGTATGCGTGCATGAAGCGCCTGCACTTCGCGCATGCGATCGCGCAGTTCCGCGTGCTGGTGAATCACGTGCAGAGCGTGGCCGATGCGCATACCGCGTTTGAGAACCTGGCGGGCGTGGCGGGGCGATATCTCGCTGTGTCGCTTGAAGATGCCGGCTGCGTGGCAGCCGATCCTTTGATGGCGCGAGCCATGGAGTTGTCGCGTTGTGTCGTCGATGCATTCCCATCGGCACCTGCTGCGCGCGATTTCCGTCATATCGCAGCCGAACTGCAGTACTGGCCGATGCGGCCAGCGATTTCGTCACGGACGCATGGCGTGCCGCCGACGACCGTAACAGCGGCGCAATACGCCGATCAACCGTCAGCGCAGCACGCGTGAAGGCAAGGACAAGGGGAGCACGATGTACAACGCTCAAGGAAAAATTTCGCAAGCCGAGGTTCTGACGAAGTACGCACCGCTGGTGCGCCGTCTCGGCTTGCAGCTCGTGGCGAAGATGCCGGCGAGCGTCGATCTCGACGATCTGATTCAGGCGGGCATGATTGGTCTGCTGGATGCGGCGAGCCGCTATAAGGAAGACCAGGGCGCGCAATTCGAAACCTACGCGAGCCAGCGGATTCGCGGCGCGATGCTCGACGAGTTGCGCAGTAATGACTGGTTGCCGCGGAGCTTGCGGCGCACGTCGCGTGAGGTTGAGTCGGCTGTGCATCAGGTCGAGCAGTCGCTGGGGCGCTCGGCGAGCGAGACCGAGATTGCTGAGCATCTGAAGATGCCGCTCGATGAGTATCAGTCGATGTTGCAGGATCTGCACGGCAGTCAGTTGATCTATTACGAAGACTTTGATCGATCGGCCGATGATGAGCCGTTTCTTGATCGGTACTGTGTCGATCATTCTGATCCGTTGTCGGCGCTGCTCGATGAGTCGCTGCGCGGCGCGCTGGTTGAGGCGATTGATCGGTTGCCCGAGCGGGAGAAGCTGTTGATGTCGCTCTATTACGAGCGTGGGTTGAATTTGCGGGAGATCGGGGCGGTGATGGAAGTCAGCGAATCGCGGGTTTGTCAGCTGCATTCGCAGGCTGTTGCACGGCTTCGGACTCGCTTGCGCGAGCAGGCTTGGGCTTCGGCTGAAACTAGCTGATGCGGTTTTGATTTTGCTTTTGCCCTGCGGGCCGCTTCGCTGTTTTTTTTCTTCTTCGAGAGCCGATCTTTTTTGAGGTCGGCTTTTGCTTTTTGGTTTGTCTGCGACGCTGGGGCGGGTGTTCTAGCTTTTGCGCTGGCATCCGCGATTCGTTAGCGTGCTTCAAGCGTCGCCCCTGTGCGGGGCGGCACCTACTTTTCTTTGCCGCCGCAAAGAAAAGTAGGCAAAAGAAAGCGGCTCACACCGCCAGTTCTTGTGTTTGCCTGAGGGCCCCCAACCGGTCTTACGCTTCACACGGCAATCACGTGACCCATGTTCGTTGCCAACGCTCTTGCGATGCGCCTCACCCACTTCACGCACCCGCGTCGTCGCACACCGTGCCAGATATTCCACGGCCGCCCAGGTGGCAAACTGTGTGTAGGCCGTAGAGACACACATGCCTCACTCCAGACCGATAGCGCACGCGTGCCACCCTGTAAGAGCGCCACGCCATACGACGCGACAACCTACACACAGTTTGCCACCTGGGCGGCACATACCATTCGCTGCCGCTAGCCCGTGTACGGGTGTTTGAAGTAGGTGAGGCGGTCATTCAGCGCGTTGGCAACGAACGCGAACAGAAATGTTGCCGTGTGAAGCGTAATTCTATTTCTAATTCAACAGTGAATTAATGATCCAAGGCCACGCGACGATGGAGCGAACCCGTTGATGGTCCAGCTCAAGGTCGCGAAGCGAGTCACACAGATGGTGTTCGAGCGCGTCGATGCTGTCGAAGACACGGTTGTGAAAGGACTTTTCCCGCAGATCGTCCCAGAGATGTTCAACTGGATTGAGCTCAGGCGAGTACGGCGGGAGCGTGAGCAGGCGCAGATTGTGGGCCAGCCTGAGCGAAGCACTCTGATGCCACCCGGCGCCATCGAGGACCATCACGATTCGGTCGTCGGGATGACGCGCGCAGACCTCATCGAGAAACAGCTGCATGCAGGCGCCATTGACGTGCGGCAGGATCAGCGAGTCGAGTGCGCCATCAGTCACGGAGACGGCGGCATAAGCGTACGTGTACTCCTGCGTCACCATCGCCTGACACAGCGGGCGAGTGGGTTTGGGGCACCAGCAACGCCGCGTGTCGGAGATGCGACCGAAGCGCGCTTCGTCCTGAAACATCAGGCGGATCGCCCCTTGGCCCGGCCACGCGCGCTCGATTTCGAGGATGACGTCGGGGAGTTTTTTTTCCAGGCGTCCTGGGCGGCCACATCGGCCTGGGGGTGTCGCTTGTCGGGTGCCAGCTTGCGCCAGCCATGACGGTGTAGCAGGTTGTAGGCGGAAGCCAGGGCAACCTTGCGCCCAAGTCGTTCGTCCAGCGCCTGCTTGATCTCGCCCACCACCAGGATGCCGCCCGCACTGGCCTTCTCGAAGAAGGGCGCAAGAAAGGCCGCCTCTTCTTCTCGCGTCATATTCTCCCGGCGGCGACCACCTGGCGTGGGGCGGTCGACCTCAGGCAGCCCGCCCGCCAGGATGAAGCGCCGGCGCAACTGACAGGCCCAGCCGACCGACACGCCAATCGCTTGCGCGGTCTGCGCGAGCGTCAGCCCGAATTCCAGCGGTAACAGTACTGCTTGTGCCTGCCGCAATTCATCTACCGTCCTGGCCTCGACCACGAGCCGCTTCGCCCTTTCGAGAACTTCACCACCACTCGCTTGACGAACCATCGCACATCCCTCAACACAAGAAAGGTGCGCTTATTATTTCACTATTGAATTAGAAATGGAATAAGACCGGTTGGGGGCCCTCAGGCAAGAAGAAGGGTTGGCGGTGTTAGCCGCTTTCTTTTGCCTACTTTTCTTTGCGGCGGCAAAGAAAAGTAGGTGCCGCCCCGCACAGGGGCGACGCGTGAAGCACGCTAACGAATCGCGGATGCCAGTGCAAAACACACGCAAACCACCAAAGCGTCGCAGACAAACCAAAACCCAAAACCCAAAAACCAAAAAGCCGATACTCAAATCGAGCACCGGCCAGGCAAAAAGCAAAAACTGGGAATCCACAAGGGGAGAACCCCCTTCAAAAAACCTCACATTCCAAAGGCTGGAACCCGCCCATCGGGCCCATAAAGCGCGCCCCGCTCGGGCCCAACCGCCACATTCAGCGCGGCGAGCGCCCGCCGGTTGTACTCCATGCGAGTCCGAATCAAAGCACCATTAGTGGTATTAAACCGCCGAGCCCGCTCAACAGCCTTCTGCAACAAAGACCACTGCGTCGCAAGACGAGAATCAGCCGCCACAGCCAGCTCCATCCCTTTCCATCCGCCCGGATACCCCAACTCCGCCAGTTGCGTGTCGCGAGCCTTCTCAAGCGTGGAGAGCCGCTCCACCAACTCCATCTTCTTTTCGACGATAGGCGGCAGCGTGTCGATGGGATGCACCGTGGTCAACGCCTTCTCCTCAGCAGCGAGGACAGAAGCGAACAACTCCACAGCAGAATATTCGTCAATGACGGTGGCAAGCAGGGCGTCTTTCATCACAAAGCAACTCGCTAGGCACCGGCCCGCGCAACACGCAAACCGGATTTGTCACAAATACCGCCCGGCACCCGCCGCACCGTCCATCGGTGCGTCCATCAGTTCCCGGACGACTGGCTATTCTTCTGCAACAGATCGCGCGCCGTCGCCAGCACGCCATCGGCGATCTTGCCGGAGTCGATCGTCAACGTGCCGTTTTTGATCGCCGACTTGATCGACTCGACATGCGCCGTATCGATATCCGATGAACCGGCGCTCGCGAGGCTGTGCAAATGCGACGACAGCCCCGACAAATTCACATTGGCGTCGCCCGACGCGCCCGAGGCCGTCGACGTCGCCGTGCCTGCGCCGCCCGTCGTTGCGGCGTCGCTTTGCTGCGTGCGCTGCAGCCCGTCTTTCAACGTCTGCAGGCCTGAATGGGTAGTGGAATCAACTTTCACGATTGGCTTCCTGAACGATTTGAATGAATTAACGGCATCCATCCCTCGAACTTTAGGTCAACCGATCCGACACGTTTTTCAAGTTGTAACTGCTGGTAACACCCGTCAGAGCTGGATCACGACGGTTCCGCCGTCCTTCACGATGCCCTGGATGATCTGCCCATTCGCCGTCTTCACCCGCACCGACTGGCCCGGCGACGCGTTGTTCATCGCGCTGCCTTCCGCCGAAATCGCAAAATTCGCACCCTGGGCGACCACTTTCACCGACTGCCCGATCGTCACCGAATCCGCGCTCTTCAGCATGTCCCGGCGCAGCGGCAGCCCCGCCGACACACGCATCAGCGACACCGAGCCGACAGCCTGCGCCGGGTCGGTGATCACGGCTTGCGGCAGCAGCGTCAGATCGCCGTCTCGCGCGATGAGATCGGAGGCGGACAGCAGCTCGCCCGGCGCAATCGAGCGCGAGGCGAGAAAGTAGGTCGCGTGAATCGACACCTTGGCCTGCAGGTACAGCGTCCACGGACGCTCGCCCGAGCAGCGCACGCCGACCGTCGTGCGGCCCCAGACGCGCGCGCCCGTCGGCAGGAACGGCTCGAGCGTCGTGCACGCGGCGAGTCCGCGCGGAAACACCGTCGCGACGCTGATGTCGACCTTGCCCGGCAATCCCGCCGACTGCTGTTGCAAATACGCGAGCGCGGCGCGGCGGATCGATTCACCGTCCTGCTGTCCAGCGGGCACGGGCGCAGCCGGTTGCGCGGCGGCCTGGGCCTGAGTCGGTGCGGCGGCAGGCGGCACAACGGCCGCGCCGCGCAGCTGCGCCGCTGCGGCATTGCCGGCGGCCGGATTCACCGCAATCGGCTGAACACCCGCCGTCGGCCGCGCTACGGCCTGGGCCGGCGCGACCACGACGGGCATCACCTGACGCGATGCCGGTTGCAGGCTCACGCGCATCATGCCCGGCGCGCCCGCATTCATATTGGCGGGCGCCGTGGCAACACCTTGCTGCGCTGACGTCTCGCCCGCGCCCGGAATCACGATCGCGCCATCCGCATGCGCGGCTTGCGCGAAACGGTCCGCCTCGTTACGCGGATTCGCGGCGAGCGTTGCAGGCGCAACCATCGGCGCCGGGACGCTGGCGCGCGGCGCAGCGACGGGCGCAGGCGTGTTGATCCGCTCGGCCAGTGCCTGAAGATCGGCGGGATTTTTCTCGCCGGGTCCGGCAATGACGATCGGACCGTTGTTCTCTTGCGCATGCGCAATGGATGCGGCCGCGCAAGCGCTGACCAGCGCCATCGCCGACAGCGTCCGGGCCGCACGCGCGCTCGTACGGCGAGCTTCGCGTGAAGCGGTGACGGGCAAGGGCATGGTCTGACTCCTTCGTTGATGCATAGGTACGAATCGCATTCTAGAGATCGCGCCTCCCGTGCAAACGGTGAATAGAGGCGTCCTTCCCCGGCTATTCGTCCGATTAAGACTTGCGCGCCGCCCGCACAATTCACCACATGCAAAAAGGCCATCCCGGCCAGCGCAGTCGAAACGCTTCTTACCGAACAAGGCGGATCGGCGGTGCGAAACGGGAAGCCTCGGACCGTTCCACGGAGAACCCAATGCTGGACAAACTCGATGCCGAATTTGCCTTTGGCCGCCAGGCGCTCGATGTGCGCGCCTATCGGCAGGAACTGCTGTCGTCGAATATCGCGAACTCCGATACGCCTGGCTACAAGGCGCGCGATGTCGACTTCGCTTCGTCGCTCGCGGGCGCGCTGAAGAAAAGCGGCGGCTCGACGGCGGGCGCCTCGAACAACGCGCCGCTCGCGATGACGCAGCCGGCGGGCGTGTCGCAAGGCATGTCGATGGCCGCGACGGCGCCGGGCCACATGACGGGCAAGGCGCGCCTCATCCCGACGGGCGGCCCGGCCGACGACTTCGGCAAGGTTGCCTACCGCATTCCGTCGCAGCCTTCGCTCGACGGCAATACGGTCGATCTGGACGCCGAGCGCGTGCAGTTCGCCGACAACTCGCTGCACTTCGAGTCCGGCATGACGGTGCTGTCGCAGCAGATCAAGTCGATGCTGTCGGCGATCACGTCGAACGGTTAATGAGATTGCGCCGCCTTCCATATAGAGGGCGGCACGCTGGACCAACGCTAAAAACTAACAACGCTACGGGATTAGACGCCGGCGAGCCGGCAAGAGAGGTCGAAAAGCCATGCCATCCCTGATGAACATTTTCAACGTCGCCGGTTCGGCGATGTCCGCGCAAGCACAACGCCTGAACGTGACTGCGTCGAACCTCGCGAACGCCGACAGTACGACGGGTCCCGACGGCAAGCCGTACAAGGCGAAGCAGGTCGTGTTCGCCGTCAACCCGATCGGCGGCGCGCGCACGGGCTCGGGCCAGCAGGTCGGCGGCGTGCAGGTGACGGGCGTCATCGACGACCCGACGCCGATGAAAACGTCCTACGACCCGGGCAACCCGGCCGCTGACGCAAACGGTTACGTCCAGATGCCGAACGTCGACCCGGTGCAGGAAATGGTCAACATGATTTCGGCCTCGCGCTCTTATCAGGCCAACGTCGAAACGCTCAACACCGCGAAACAGCTGATGCTGAAGACGCTCACGATCGGAACCTGAGGAGAGTTTCCTTGACTACGCAATCCACAATCGGCAACAACGGCGCGACTGTTTCGCAGACGTTGCTCGACACGATGAACGGCACGGGCAGTGCATCGTCGTCGAGCTCGTCGTCCAGCGCGACGTCGGGCACCGACCTGCAGAACACGTTCTTGCAGCTGCTCATCGCGCAAATGAAGAACCAGGACCCGACCAACCCGATGGACAGCTCGCAGATGACCTCGCAGCTGGCTCAGATCAATACGGTGACGGGTATCGCGCAGCTGAACACGTCGCTGACTTCGCTCGCCACGCAACTGACGACGAACCAGCAGACCCAGGCCGCGAGCCTGATCAGCTCGACGGTGCTCGCCCCGGGCGACGGCTTCTCGGTGGCATCGGGCAAGGCGACGGGCTTCGGCGTCACGCTCGCGAACGACGCGACTGACGTGCAGGTCACGGTCAAGAACTCGGCCGGCCAGATCGTCAACACGATCGACCTCGGCAAGCAGTCGGCAGGCACGATTCCTATCGGCTGGACGCCCGTCGACACGGCTGGCAACGCGCTCCCCGATGGCAACTACACGTTCACCGCAAGCGGCACGACGGCGAACGGCACGACCAGCCCGGCCACGTTGTCGGCGGCCACGGTGCAGGGCGTGATCAAGCAGACGGACGGCACGCCGGGCCTCGTCCTCTCGAACGGCAAGACGGTCGGCCTGACGTCGATCGCCGCCATCATCTAAACGCATTCAGCATTAGCAGATACGGAGACCGTCATGGGTTACCAACAAGGATTGAGCGGACTGGCAGGCGCATCGAGCGACCTCGACGTCATCGGCAACAACATTGCCAACGCGAACACCGTCGGCTTCAAGCAAGGTGCGGCGCAGTTCGCGGACATGTACGCGAACTCGGTCGCCACGGCCGTCAACAACCAGATCGGTATCGGCACGCGGATGTCGCAAGTCGAGCAGAACTTCTCGCAAGGCACGATCACGAACGACGACATCGCGCTGCACGTCGCCATCAATGGCAACGGCTTCTTCCAGATGTCGAACAACGGCTCGGTGACGTACTCGCGCAACGGCGTGTTCCAGCTCGACAAGAACGGCTACATCGTCAACGCCGACGGCCTGAAGCTGATGGGCTACGCGGCGAACGCGAACGGTGTCGTCAACACGGCGGGCACGGTGCCGCTGCAGGTGCCGACGGCCAATATTCCGCCGACGGCCACCAAGGCCATCACGGCCGGCCTGAACCTGAACGCGCAGGACAAACTCGCGCTGGGCACGCCTACCGCGGCGTTCGCCGCAACCAACACGGGCACCCTGACGAACAACGGCGTGTCGATCACGGACGGCACACAGGGCACGAACGCCAACACCTACACGGTCAGCTTCACCAGCCCGACGGCGTACACGGTGACGGGCAGCGACGGTTCGAGCGTGACGGGCACGTACTCCGCCAACTCGCCGATCAAGCTCGGCAACGGCGAAACGATCACGCTGGCCGGCACGCCGGCCACGGGCGACTCGGTAACGGTCACGCCGACGCCGCTGGTGTTCGACCCGAACAACAGCGCGACGTACACCTATTCGACGTCGGTGCCCGTCTATGACTCGCTGGGCGGCAAACAGCAGGTCGACATGTACTTCGTGAAGACCGCGGCTGGTTCGTGGGACGTGTATGCAGGCAAGGACGGCAGCGTCCCGACCACCAAGATCGGCACCGCGAAGTTCGACACGTCGGGCAACCTGGTCAGCACGCTCGACGCGGCGGGCAACCCGACCTCGACGCTGTTCGCGTTCAACTTCTCGATCCCGAACTCGGACGGCTCGGCGACGCCGCAAGGTCTGACGCTGAACATCGCCGGCACGACGCAGTTCGGCAGCAAGGACGGCGTCAACTCGCTGACGCAAGACGGTTTCGCGGCGGGTCAGTTGACGAGCTTCTCGGTCGGCGCCGACGGCATCATCACGGGCAACTACTCGAACAACCAGACAGCGGCGCTCGGCCAGGTCGCACTCGCGACGTTCGCGAACCAGAACGGCCTGATCAACCTCGGCAACAACGAATTTCAGGCAACGGCTGCTTCTGGCGTCGCAGTGATCGCAGCGCCCGGCTCGACGAACCACGGCGTGCTGCAAGGCGGCGCGACGGAAAACTCGAACGTCGACCTGACGAGCGAACTGGTGAACCTGATCACCGCGCAACGCGATTACCAGGCGAACGCGCAGACGATCAAGACCCAGCAGGCCGTCGACCAGACGCTGATCAACCTGTAATAGCTGACGCACCGACACCATCATGGACCGGCTCATATACACCGCGATGTCGGGCGCTTCCCAGGCGCTCGAACAGCAGGCCGTGGTCGCGAACAACCTCGCGAACACCTCGACCACGGGCTTCAAGGCCCAGCTCGCGACGTTCCGCGCCGTGCCGATGGCGTTCGGCGACGGCAGCACGATTCAGAACGACACCACGCGCACTTTCGTGCTGTCGTCGACGCCCAGCGCGGACTACACGCCGGGCCCGATCCAGCAGACGGGCAATCCGCTCGACGTCGCGATCCAGGGTCCGGGCTGGCTGTCCGTGCTGACGCCCGACGGCCAGGAAGCGTACACGCGCGCGGGCAACCTGCACGTCGATGCAAACGGCCAGCTCGTCACGGCCAGCAACATGCAGGTGGTGGGCGGCGGCGGTCCGATTGCCGTGCCGCCCGGTGCGGAAGTGACGATCGGCAACGACGGCACGATCTCGGCGCTGATGCCGGGCGATCCCGCCACGACGATTGCACTCGTCGATCAGCTGAAGCTGGTGAATCCCGCGCCCGGCAGCCTCACGCACGGCGACGATGGCCTCTATCACACGACTGACGGCAATCCCGCCGACGCCGATCCCGCCGTCAAGGTCGCGGCAGGCGCACTCGAAGGCAGCAACGTGAATCCCGTCGCGGCGATGGTCTCGATGATCACCAACGCCCGCCAGTTCCAGATGCAGACCAAGATGATCGAGTCCGCCGACCAGAACGAGCAGTCGGCCAACAAGTTGCTGAGCTTCAGCTAATCCCGACGCAGATTTAACGGAACGCACCACGCTGCGTTCAGGAGAAAGTAAGTGAACCGCTCACTCTATATCGCCGCCACGGGCATGAATGCGCAGCAGGCGCAGATGGACACGATTTCGAACAACCTCGCGAACGTCAGCACGAATGGCTTCAAGGGCTCGCGCGCAGTGTTCGAAGATCTGCTGTATCAGACGATCCGCCAGCCGGGCGCGAACTCGACGCAGCAGACCGAGTTGCCGTCGGGCATCCAGCTCGGCACGGGCGTGCAGCAGGTCGCCACCGAGCGTCTGTACACGCAGGGCAACCTGCAGCAGACGGGCAACTCGAAGGACGTCGCGATCAACGGCCAGGGCTTCTTCCAGGTGCAGATGCCGGACGGCACGACCGCGTACACGCGCGACGGCTCGTTCCAGACCAACGCACAGGGCCAGCTCGTCACGTCGAGCGGCTATCAGGTGCTGCCCGCGATCACGATTCCGCAGAACGCGACGTCGCTCACGATCGGCAGCGACGGCGTGGTGTCGGTGACGACGGCGGGTTCGACGGCGACGACGCAGATCGGCTCGCTGCAGGTCGCCACGTTCATCAACCCGACCGGTCTCGACGCGAAGGGCGAAAACCTGTTCCAGGAAACGACCTCGTCGGGCACGCCTAACGTCGCGACGCCGGGTCTGAACGGCGCTGGCACGCTGAATCAGGGCTATGTCGAAGCATCGAACGTCAACGTCGTGCAGGAGCTGGTGAACATGATCCAGACCCAGCGCGCGTACGAAATCAACAGCAAGGCCGTGACGACGTCCGACCAGATGCTGCAGACGCTCAGCCAGATGCCGGTTTAAGCAGGCTGATAGTCAGGCTGAAAGTCGGAAACACTTAGGCGGTAACCAAGATGTCGCACTTCATTCGAACCCAGATTCCTCTGCGCAGCGCGCGGGCAGTGTCGATGCTCGCTGGCGCTGGCGTGCTCGCAGCCGCACTCGGCGGCTGCGCGCTCGTGCCGAGGGAGCCGATCACCCAGCAACCGATGACGGCCGTGCCGCCGCCGCCGCCGTCGCTGCAAACGCCCGGCTCGATCTACAACCCGGGTTACGCTGGCCGGCCGCTGTTCGAAGACCAGCGTCCGCGCAATGTCGGCGACATCCTGACCATCGTCATCTCCGAAAACATCAACGCGACGAAGTCGTCGGGTGCGAACACGAACCGCAACGGCGAGACCAAGTTCGGCGTGCCGACGGCGGGCTTTCTGGGCGGTCTGTTCGGCAAGGTGAACCTCGACGCGACGGGTGCCAACACGTTCAAGGCGACGGGCGGCGCCAATGCGTCGAACACGTTCAGCGGCGTGATCACCGTCACGGTGATCGGCGTGCAGCCGAACGGCAATCTGCTCGTGAGTGGCGAAAAGCAGATGCTGATCAACCAGGGCAACGAGTTCGTGCGTTTCTCGGGCGTCGTCAATCCGAACACCATCAGCAGCCTGAACGCGGTTTACTCGACCCAGGTTGCGGACGCCAAGATTGAATACTCGGCCAAGGGCTATATCAACGAATCCCAGGACATGAGCTGGCTGCAACGCTTCTTCCTCAACGTCGCGCCGTTCTGATCATGCGTACCTTCTCTTTCCTCCGCCTGACGTCCGTTTCCGGTTTCGCCGCGCGCGCGTTCGCCGTGGTCGCGCTCGCGTGTGCCGCGCTGCCCGTCACGACGCACGTCGCGCATGCGGAACGCCTGAAGGACCTCGTGCAGATCCAGGGCGTGCGCGACAACCCGCTGATCGGCTATGGCCTCGTCGTCGGTCTCGACGGCACGGGCGACCAGACCACGCAGACGCCTTTCACGACGCAGACGCTCGCGAACATGCTCGCGAACCTCGGCATCTCGATCAACAGCCAGCAGGCGGGTTCGAGTTCCAGCAACAATTCGCTGTCCAGCATGCAGTTGAAGAACGTCGCCGCCGTGATGGTGACGGCGTCGCTGCCCGCGTTCGCGCGGCCCGGCGAAGCGATCGACGTGACGGTTTCGTCTCTCGGCAATGCGAAGAGCCTGCGTGGCGGCACGCTGCTGCTCACGCCGCTCAAAGGCGCGGACGGCCAGGTGTATGCGCTCGCGCAGGGCAACATGGCCGTCGGCGGCGCGGGTGCGAGCGCGAACGGCAGCAAGGTGCAGGTCAACCAGCTTGCGGCGGGCCGGATCACGGGCGGTGCAATCGTCGAGCGCGCTGTGCCGACCACGATTTCGCAGGCGGGCACGATGCAGCTCGACCTGAACGACATGGACTACGACACGACGCAGCGCATCACGTCGGCGATCAACAACGCGTTCGGCTTCGGCACGGCGGTCGCGCTCGACGGCCGCACGATCCAGCTGCGCGCACCGACCGATCCGGCACAGCAGGTGCAGTTCATGGCGCAGTTGCAAAATCTCGACGTGAGGCCCGGGCAGGCCGCCGCGAAGGTGATTCTGAACGCGCGCACCGGCTCGATCGTGATGAACCAGATGGTGACGCTGCAGACTTGCGCCGTCGCGCACGGCAATCTGTCCGTCGTCGTCAACACGCAACCGGTGGTGAGCCAGCCGGGCGCGTTCTCGAATGGTCAGACGGTCGTTGCGCAGCAGTCGCAGATCGCGCTGAAGCAGGACAACGGCGCGCTCAAGATGGTGAGCGCGGGCGCGAATCTCGCGGACGTCGTGAAGGCGCTCAACGCGCTCGGCGCAACGCCCGCGGATCTGATGTCGATTCTCCAGGCCATGAAGGCAGCGGGTGCGCTGCGAGCCGATCTCGAGATCATCTAAGGAACAACAAGAATGAACTCCGACACGACGCGCAACGCCGCGAATGACCTGACCAATCGCTTCGCCCTCGACACGCAAGGCTTCGATGCGATGCGCGCGCAGGCTGCGGCGAATCCGCGTGAAGCGATGAAGTCGGCGGCCAAGCAGTTCGACGCCGTTTTCACGCAGATGATGCTGAAGAGCATGCGCGACGCGACGCCGTCCGACGGTCCGTTCGATTCGCACGACACGGCGACTTTCACGTCGATGATGGACCAGCAGCTTTCGCAGCAGATGTCGTCGAAGGGCATTGGTGTTGCCGACGCGATGCTCAAGCAGTTGATGCGCAACTCCGGCATGTCCGCCGACGACGTGAGCGCGGGCAACAACGTTGCGCTGAATGCGCTGGCGAAGGCGTACGCGAACCCGGCGAACAACGGCGCGCTGAAGATGGGCCGCGGCTACTCGGCGAACAGCGCGTTGACGCCGGCCGTGCGTGGTGACGGCTCGTCGGACAAGGTGGATGCATTCGTCGACAAGCTGGCCGCGCCGGCGCAGGCCGCGAGCGCCGCGACGGGCATTCCGGCGCGCTTCATCATCGGCCAGGCCGCGCTCGAATCGGGCTGGGGCAAGCGTGAGATCCGCAAGTCGGACGGCACGACGAGTCACAACATCTTCGGCATCAAGGCCACGGACGACTGGAACGGCAAGACCGTCGCGACGGTCACGACCGAGTACATCAATGGCCGCCCGCAGCGCGTGGTCGAGAAGTTCCGCGCGTACGATTCGTACGAGGAAGCGATGACCGACTACGCGAGCTTCCTGAAGTCGAACCCGCGTTATGCGCAGGTGATCAATTCGTCGCGCGACGTGAACGGCTTCGCGCAGGGCATGCAGCGCGCCGGTTACGCGACCGATCCGCACTACGCGAAGAAGCTGATCTCGATCATGCAGAAGATGGTGTGACGCACGCGAACGCGGCGCTTGCCGCGTTCGATCTGGTCACTCATCGGCGTTACACATTGCTTCAACGGCATCACGCCGGCGACGCGGCCATGTCGTAACATCAGACGGACGGAGCCGCCGCCACGGCGGTGGCTCGAGCCGCATTGCCTCCCGTTATTGTCTTATGTCACTTTCGGAGCGCGAGCATAAATCGCGTATCCTGTCTTCGTTGCGGTGTCAAACGTTTGCGGAAAATATTTCGTAAAACCGGTCTAAACTTTGGGCCGACGATGCCGCTAAACAGTCAGACCCGATACCGGAATGGTGAGAAGAATTCCGGACCCACGCGTGTTTCGCGACGTATGCAGGCCGTGCCGGGCCCCGGCCGGCGGTGCTTTCGCGACGTGCCCGCAAGAACGAAGAGAAATTGGCAAGGCCATGAATACCACCCAGTCGAATGGTGACAACCGCGAGATGGAAGGCGTCGACTTCGGCCGCCGCAATCCGCTTGAGATCGGTGTGCAACTGCGCAATCTGCTCAATCGCGGCGATTTTCTGACCGTGCAGTACAAGGGCGGCCAGCTCGTGACGAAGATCCTCGAAGTGGACGTGCGAGAGCGCACCTTCACGTTTGACTGGGGCGCGCTTGCCGAGCAGAACCGTGGGCTGCTGACTTCGCCCGAAGGTCATTTCCACGCGACGCCGGACGGTGTGCGTGTGCACTTCGTCACGCAGACGCCGCGCGAAACGACATTCGAAGGGCGGCCTTCGTTCGAGGCCAATTTTCCTGAGGTTTTGTATTACGTGCAGCGGCGGGAGTATTTCCGCGTCGATGCGCCGTTGCTTGATCCTTATATTTGCCGTGGGCGCTTGCCGGATGGGGAGGGGTTCCGGTTCGAAGTGCAGGATCTGTCGCTTGGTGGCATGGCCATGCGGACGAGTGATGAGCGTGTGTCGACGCTCGAGCATGGGGTTCAGTTGCTGGATACGGAAGTGATACTTGGGTCGCTTGGGACGTTGCAGCTCGATCTTGAGTTGATGTCGAATCGGGCTGTGGATTTGCCTAACGGCACGCAGCGTTACACCCTCGGGTTTCGGTTCTTGTCCCTGCCGGGGAATGCTGAGAATACGCTTCAGCGGTTGATTACTCAGCTTGAGATGAAGCGGCGCTCTTTGGCGCGCGCGTAAGCTATTTTGGG
Organism: Paraburkholderia sp. PGU19; assembly: GCF_013426915.1. Lineage (GTDB taxonomy): Bacteria > Pseudomonadota > Gammaproteobacteria > Burkholderiales > Burkholderiaceae > Paraburkholderia. The sequence continues at coordinate 3,676,702 of NZ_AP023179.1, read as the reverse complement.
TTGTCTGCGACGCTGGGTGGTTTGCTTGTTTTGACGCTGGCATCCGCGTTTCGTTAGCGTGCTTCACGCGTCGCCCCTGTGCGGGGCGGCACCTACTTTTCTTTGCCGCCGCAAAGAAAAGTAGGCAAAAGAAAGCGGCTCACACCGCCAACATTTCTCCCCGCCTGAGGGACCCCAAAGGTTCCTACGCTTCACACGGCGACCACGTGACCCACGTCCGTTGCCAACGCTCTGAATGAGCGCCTCACCCGCTTCACGCACCCGCGTTGCAGCATGCCGCGCCGGATATTCCGCCGTTGCCCAGGTGGCAAACTGTGTGTAGGCCGTAGTACTGCACACGCCTCACTCCGAACCGATAGCGCACGCGCACCACCCTGTAAGAGCGCTAGGCTATACGGCGCGACAACCTACACACAGTTTGCCACCTGGGCGGCACATACCATTCGCTGCCGCTAGCTCTTATGCGGGTGTTTGAAGTGGGTGAGGCGCTCATTCGAAGCGCTGGCAACGGACGCGAACAGAAATGCTGCCGTGTGAAGCGTAAGACCCGTTGGGGCCCTCACGCAAGAAGAAATGTTGGCGGTGTGAGCCGCTTTCTTTTGCCTACTTTTCTTTGCGGCGGCAAAGAAAAGTAGGTGCCGCCCCGCACAGGGGCGACGCTTGAAGCGAGCTAACGAACCGCGGATGCCAGCGAAAACGCAAACCCACAGGGGCAACGCGTGAAGCACGCTAACGAAACGCGGACGCCAGCGCAAAGGCCAGAGCGACCAAACCACCCGCGCCACGAAGGCAAAACGCGTAACCCATCGCAACGGCCAAAAACCCAAACCGCATGCGCAGCAACCACCGCCTCGCCGAGGCAAAACCCAAACCCCAACGTCGAAGACAAAACCAAACCCCGTCCAGCGCTCCGCGCAACAAAACCTCGTGCGCTTCGCGCAAAAAAACCATTCCCGCCCTCAATCTTCCCGCCGGGAGGCCGATATACAAATTGTTCGGTCAACCTGGCGGTGCCACACACACCGCCCCTTACGCCGTCTTTCAGGATGACGCATGTCCAGTAACCTTTTTAGCATCGGCCTTAGTGGACTCAACGCAGCCCAATGGGGGCTGACGACTACGGGTCAGAACATCTCCAATCAGGCGACGCCCGGCTACTCCGTCGAGCGTCCCGTCTATTCGGAATCGAGCGGACAGTACACGGGCTCCGGCTATCTCGGCAGCGGCGTGTCGACCACGACCATCCAGCGCCAGTACAGCCAGTACCTCACGACCGAGCTGAATAACGCGCAGTCGCAGTCCGGTTCGCTCAACACGTACTACAACCTGATCGCGCAGCTCAACAATATGGTCGGCAGTCCGACCTCGGGCATTTCGAGCGCGATCACGTCGTACTTCACCGGCATGCAGAACGTCGCGAACGATGCGTCGAATCCCGCGATGCGCCAAAGCGCCATCAGCAACGCGCAATCGTTGGCGGACCAGATCAACGCAGCAGGCGATCAGTACGACCAGCTGCGCACCAGCGTCAACACGCAGATCGGCGACACGGTCAAGCAGATCAACACGTACAGCGCGCAAATCGCGCAACTGAATGCGCAGATCCAGTCGCTGAGCTCACAAGGCCAGCCGCCCAACCAGCTGCTCGATCAGCGCGACCTCGCCGTGTCGAACCTGTCGCAACTCGTCGGCGTGCAGGTCGTGCAAGGCGATAGCGGCTACAGCGTATTCATGGGCAACGGCCAGCCACTCGTCGTCGCCGACAAGAGCTTCAATCTCACAACCGTCACATCGCCGTCGGACCCGACGGAAACGGCCGTTGCCTACGCAGGTCTTGCGGGCCAGGCCGGAACGACGACGCCGCAAATCCTGCCCGACAGTGTCCAGCTGGGAGGGCAGATCGGTGGGCTGATGACGTTCCGCAGTCAGACCCTCGATCCCGCCGAAGCGCAACTCGGCGCGATCGCGACGAGTTTCGCCGCGCAGGTCAACGCGCAGAACTCGCTCGGTATCGACCTGAACGGCAACCAGGGCGGCGCGCTGTTCACCGTCGGCAATCCGACCATCTTCGCGAACCTGAAGAACACGGGCGGCGCGACGCTGGGTGCCTCGCTGTCCAATCCGTCACAGCCCGTATCGGGCAACTACACGCTGTCGTACGACGGCTCGAACTACACGCTGACCAATCGCGATACGGGCCAGGTCGTCGGCCAGGCGGCCAACCTCACTAGCCCGATCGGCGGCATGCAGTTCTCGCTGACGGGCACGATGAACGCCGGCGATTCGTTCACCGTCGAGCCGACGCGCGGCGCGCTGAACGGCTTCGGGCTGACGACGAGCGACGGTGCGGCCATCGCGGCTTCGTCGCCCGTTCTGGTGTCGAAGGGCACGTCGAATACGGGCACGTCGTCGGTGACGCAGGGCACGGTGTCGGCGGGCTACACGTTGCCGAGCACAACCACCACGCTCACGTACGACTCGGCGACGGGGTCGATCTCCGGCTTCCCGGTCGGCTCGACCGTGACCATCAACAGCACGCCGCCGACCTCGTACAACATCACGGCGGCGACGCCCAACGTGCCGTACAACCCGGCCATGGGCGCGTCGATGACGATCACGGGCAGCACGATCAACAACGTGTCGCTGCAGATCACGGGCACGCCCGCGAACGGCGACACCTTCACGATCTCGCCGAACCCGGCGGGCGGCAAGGACGGCCGCAACGCGCAGGCGATCTCGAATCTGGTGACGACGAAGTCGATGGGCAACGGTACGCTCACCCTGACCGACTCGTACGCGAACTACGTGAACGACATCGGCAACCAGACGAACCAGATCCAGGCGTCGAGCAAATCGCAGACGTCGCTCGTGACGCAGATCACGACCGCGCAACAGGCGATCTCCGGCGTGAACATCAACGAGGAAGCGGCGAACCTGCTGCAATACCAGCAGTTGTATCAGGCGAACAGCAAGGTCATCCAGACGGCCCAGACGCTGTTCCAGACGATCCTCGGCATTTTCAATTGAGGCGTTGAACGACTATGCGCATCTCTACTTCGCAATATTTCGGCATGAACGTCCAGACGATGGACGATCAGCAATCCACGCTCGCGTCGCTGTATCAGCAACTGTCGAGCGGCGTGAGCCTCTCGACGCCGTCGGACAACCCGGTCGGCGCGGCGCAGGCCGTGCAGCTCAGCATGCAGGGCGCGACGCTGTCACAGTACGCCGACAACCAGAACACTGCGCTTGCCTCGCTGCAATCCGAGGACGGCTCGCTCTCCAGCATCAACAACGTGCTGACGTCGATCAGCACGCAGCTGGTGCGCGCGGGCGACGGCTCGCTCAACGACGGCGACCGCGGCGCGATCGCGACGCAGCTGCAGGGCTTGCGCAACCAGCTGATGGGTCTTGCGAACGGCACTGACGGCTCGGGTAACTATCTGTACGCCGGCTATCAGGCAGGGACGCCGCCGTTTTCGATCAACGCGAGCGGGGCTGTTCAGTACAACGGCGACAACGGCGTGCAGAACGTGCAGGTGACGGGCACCCGTAACATCGCGATTGGCGATACGGGCCAGGCGGTGTTCCTGAGCATCTCGCCGGCGGGCAGCGCGGCCGTGACGGCGGGTAACTCGGCCAACACGGGCACGGGCACGATCGGCAATGTGTCGGTGAGCAATCCGACCGACCCGACGAACCAACACAAGTTCACGATCAACTTCACGTCCGCGACGACGTACACGATCACCGACGCCACCACGTCGACGACGAGCGCGCCGCAGACCTTCACGACTGGCCAGGCGATTTCGCTGGGCGGCGGCGGCCAGAGCGTGACGATTACCGGCGCGCCCAATGCGGGCGATGCATTCTCGGTGACGCCCTCGGCACAGTCGAACAAGGACGTGTTCGCGAACCTCGACAGCGTGATTGCCGCGCTGCAAACGCCCGTCTCGGGCACGGGCGGCCAGGCGAACCTGACGAACGCGCTGGGCACGGCGATGACGCAGTTGCATAACACGATGAACAACGTGACGTCGATCCAGACGTCGGTCGGTGGTCGCGAGCAGGAGATCGAGGCGCTGCAGACGGTGACGCAGACGAACTCGTTGCAGACCACGAGCAATCTTGCGGATTTGACGCAGACTAATCTGACAGCGGTGATCAGCAAGTACACGATGACCCAATTCTCGCTGCAGGCGGCGCAGCAGGGTTTTTCGATGATTCAGAAGTTGTCGTTGTTTGATTACATCGGGAATTGATTTTTTCGTTGTTCATTTTTGCTTTTGCTTTTGCTTTTGCTTTTGTTTTTTGTAGGTGTGAGACGCCTGGCTCTTTGAATAGGGCTGGGCGTTTTTTTTGTCTTGCGATGTGGGGTGGTTTGCTTGTGTCTACGCTGGCATCCGCGATTCGTTAGCGTGCTTCATGCGTCGCCCCGCACAGGGGCGACGCATGAAGCGAACCACCGCATCGCGGATGCCAGCGTAGACACAAGCGGACCAAACCTGCCGCGCCACGAAGCGAACCGCGAAGGCAACACGCGAATCCCAGCGCAAACCCAAAAACCCCCAATCAACGCTTGCGCAGCAAAAAACAAAAACCCTCACCTCAACCCAGCCGCCACCCGCCCCATCTGCTCAATCCCACTCTCAAACAAGCGAGCAAAGAAGGGCATCATATTAGGCAACATCAACTGAATCAGCAGCAAACCAGTAATAACAGTAACGGGCAACCCAACCTGAAACACCCCAATCTGCGGCGCAGCCCGATTAAGAATCCCAAGCGCAAGATTAGTGATAAGCAGCGCAGTGACAATCGGCAGAGACAGCAGCAGTGCTGCGCTGATCACCGTGCTCCCCCACCCGGCGAGTACTCGCCAACCATTAGCCCCAAGCACATTCGCCGACACAGGCAGCGCCTGAAACGTCTGAACCAATGCAGAAATAACCTGCAAATGCCCATCAAACGCGAGAAAAGTCAAAATCGCGAGCATATTCATGTAGCGCGACATGACATCCGTCGACCCCGCAGCATGCGGATCGAAGAACGTCGCGAACCCGAGCCCCATGCTCATGCCCATGATGTCGCCGGCGGCCTGAATCGCACCAAACACGAGCTGCATCGTAAAACCGAGCGCCGCCCCGATCAAAAACTGATTGACGATGATCCACACGCCCTGCGCGGAGAACACCGTAACCTGCGGCAACGCACCAATAGTCGGCGCAACGATCAGCGTAATGAAACCCGCCAGAGCGATCTTCACGCGAGTCGGCAACGACTTGTCGCCGAACGCGGGCGCCGTCGCCATCAGCGCAAGAATCCGCACGAACGGCCACAGGAACGCGGTCAGCCAGACGTTCAGCTGTTCGTAGGTGACGGAGAACATCGCGCGTCGAAAGAAGGAAAGAGAAGGGCGCTCAGTTGGCGAGCGTCGGAATGCTGGTGAACATGTGGCGCATGTAATCGAGCATCTTCGCGAGCATCCACGGACCAATCAGCACCAGCGTCACGGCAATCGCGAACAGCTTCGGAATGAACGACAGCGTCGCTTCGTTGATCTGCGTCGCGGCCTGAAACAGGCTCACGACGAGACCGACAACGAGCCCCACGAACAGCGGCGGCGCAGCCAGCAGCAACGCGATGTACATCGCTTCGTGCGCGAGCGTGGTGACGGTTTCCGGCGTCATGGCGTGATTCTCCCTGCAGAATTCAGACGAAGCTCTGTGCAAGCGAGCCAATGATCAACTGCCAGCCATCGACCAGCACGAACAGCATCAACTTGAACGGCAGCGAAATGGTCGCGGGCGAAATCATCATCATGCCCATCGACATCAGCACGCTCGCCACCACCATGTCGATGATCACAAACGGAATGAACACGGTGAAGCCGATCTGAAAACCCGTCTTCAGTTCGCTCGTCACGAACGACGGCACCAGCAGCGACAGCGGCACGTCTTCCGGTCCCTGCATCGGCGCAGCGTGCGAGATGCGCGCGAACAAAGCGAGATCGCTCTCGCGGGTCTGCTTCAGCATGAACGCCTTGAAGGGCGCGACACCGCGCTTCACCGCTTCGTCCATCTGGATCGTGCCTTCGGAGAAGGGCTTGTAGCCATCCGTGTAGGCCTTGTCGAGCACGGGCGTCATCACGAACAGCGTGAGAAACAGCGCAAGACCGACCATCACCTGGTTGGGCGGCGTGGTCGGCGTGCCGATCGCCTGACGCAGCAGCGACAACACGATGATGATGCGCGTGAAGCTCGTCATCATCAACACCATCGCGGGCAGGAACGACAGCATCGTGAGCAGCAGCATCGTCTGCACGCTCAGCGAGTACGTCGTGCCGCCGTTCGGGCCCGGGCTCGTGTTGAAGGCGGGCAGACCATTGGCCTGCGCGTGCGACAGCGTCGGCAGCGCGAACAGCAGCGCGGGCACGGCGAGCGGCGCGATCAGCGTGGCGCCCTTCAGGATGCGCTTTTTCATCGAAGCGGGAGCCTGCTTTGAAGCCTGTGAAAGGACGTGGGAAGTCACAGCGCAGCTGCTCTGCGCGTCAGATCGGTCGTACTGCATTACTGTTCTCCGCTCGCGCGTCGCTGGAAACGTTTGGCTGCTTCGTTTTTGAGCGCGTCGCGAAAGCGTTGTCCGAAGGTGCCGCTCAACTGGACCGGGCCGCCGGGACTGGATGCGTCGGGCACTGAAAACGGCGTGCCGGTGGGATGGGTTGCGCCCGACGCCGAGCCGGCGGGCATCGTATGCAACAGGCGCACGTTGCCGGGCGCAGCGCCGAGCACGAGCCATGTGTCGCCGATCTCGACGACGGCCACGCGTTCCTTGCCGCCGAGCGATGTGCCGCCGATCGTCTTCACGATCCCGCCGCGCTGGCCCGGTTGCAGGCCGAAGCGGCGCGCGAGCCATGCGAAGCCGAACACGAGGCCGATCACGACAGCCAGACCTACGATCGTCTGCAACACCGCGCCGACGCCGAGCGACGGCACCGCCGTTCCCGCGCCGACGCTCGAGGCGATCTGCGCGGCATTGTTGACGGCATTCATGTCGGCGGCGTGCGCGAGATTGAAAGCGCTGGCGCAGAACATCAGCCCAGCCGCGACAACCGTCGACATGAAACGGGCGCGGCGCGGCAGCGGCATGCCGCTCCCGTGGGACGCGGCCCGGGTTACTGCGTGTTTCATCGGTTCAGTTTCCGGATACGCTCGGACGGCGTGATGATGTCGGTCAGGCGGATACCGAACTTGTCGTTCACGACCACTACTTCGCCTTGCGCGATCAGGCAGCCGTTGACGAGCACGTCCATCGGCTCGCCCGCCAGGCCGTCCAGCTCGACGACGGAACCCTGCGCGAGTTGCAGCAGGTTGCGAATCGCGATCTTCGTGCGGCCCAGCTCGACCGTCATCTGAACGGGAATGTCCAGAATCATGTCGATGTCGTTGCGCGTCGTGGACGGCTCGACCTTCGACAGCGGCTGGAACACGCCAGCCGTGGTCGCGCTGACCGACGTGTTGTCGTTCTGCTCGGCGAGCGCGCTCGCCCAATCGTCGAGGGCCGCTTCTTCGGCGCCCGAGCCGGGCAACGGATCATTCACCTTCGACTCTTCCGGCATGTCCATATCGGGTGTCGAGTTCAGCTCAGTCATATCCCGCTTCCTTCATCTGTTCCGCTGCGCTGATCATCTTCTGCACGCGCAATGCGTATTGACCATTGAAAATTCCGTAGCCGCATTCCATCACCGGCACGCCGTCGACCTTCGCCGTGATGTGCTCGGGAATGTTGATGGGCAGCACGTCGCCCGCCTTCATGTTGAGAATCTCCTGGAACGTCACGGGGACCTGCGCGAGATCCGCCGTCAGTTCCACTTCGGCTGCCTGCACCTGCTGCGACAGCACGCGCACCCAGCGGCGGTCCACTTCGAGCGCTTCGCCCTGGATCGGCGAGGACAGCACGTCGCGGATCGGCTCGATCATCGAGTACGGCATGCAGATATGCAGCGTGCCGCCCGTCGGGCCGAATTCGATCGAGAACTGCGTGACGATCACAATTTCGTTCGGCGTCGCGACGTTGGCGAACTGCGTGTGCATTTCCGAGCGCACGTATTCGAACTGCATCGGGCGCACGCTCTTCCACGCCGTCGTGTAGTGCTCGAACACGAGGCCCAGCAGCTTGCTGATGATGCGCTGTTCAGTCTGCGTGAAGTCGCGGCCTTCGACGCGCGTATGGAAACGCCCATCGCCGCCGAACAGGTTGTCGACCACGAAGAACACGAGGTTCGGATCGAACACGAACAGCGACGTGCCGCGCAGAGGCTTCACATGGACGAGGTTCAGGTTCGTCGGGATCGGCAGGTTACGCGTGAATTCGCTGTACTTCTGCACTTTCACCGGGCCGACGGAAATTTCCGCCGTGCGCCGCATGAAGTTGAATATGCCGACGCGCAACAGACGCGCGAACCGGTCGTTGATGATTTCGAGGCCGGGCATCCGGCCGCGAACGATGCGTTCCTGCGTCGCAATGTTGTACGGGCGGACGCCGGACCGATCGCCCTGATCGGATTGCGAGTCGGACTCGCCGGTGACGCCCTTGAGGAGGGCATCGACCTCCTCCTGGGACATGAACTCTTCGTGGCCCATTCCTATTCCTCGTACGTCCCTTCAATAGCGCGGTGGAAGATCAAATCAGTCGGCACAAGGCGCGCCGTTACTGGACGACGAATTCGGTGAACAGCACGTCGGAGACGTGCACCGGTGGAGCGTTGGCTTCGGTCGGCTCTTCGATCAGCTTTTCGAGTTCCGTGGCGAGTGCTTTCTTGCCGTCGAGCGTCGCGAGTTCCTCGGGATGCTTGTTCGACAGCGCGAGCAGCACGCGGCTGCGGACTTCGGGCATGTGTTCGGTCAAATGTTCCTGCACCTTCTGGTCGGTCAGCTTCAGCGTCAGACCGATGCGCAGATAGTGCTGCTGGCCGTCGTCGGACTGCAGGTTCACCGTCATCGATTCGAGCGGAAAGAAAATGGGTGCAGGCGCGGGCGCCGGCGCTGCTGCCGTCGCGGCGGCGGGCGCGCGCTTCGACATGAAGAACCAGGTGGCGGCGCCGGCTGCGCCTGCCGCGACCAGTACGATCAGCAGGATCACCAAAATGCGCTTGACGAGGCCCGGAGAGGAGGGCTTCGCGTTGGCTTGCTGGTTTGCGGTCGTGGTTGCCATGGAATTGATTGCCTCAATGCTGTAGGTTGAATTTTCAGGTGTCCGACGCTGCTGCGATGGGTCGAAAAGAAGGGATATTCAGGGTTAGCTCGTGTGTTTGCCTGCCCGGGGGTGGTTTTGTTTTTTGCTGCGCAGGCTTCCTGCGGTTTGCCATTGCGCTGGCATCCGCGTGATGTTTTCGGTTTTCATGCGTTGCCCCTGTGCGGGGCGGCACCTACTTTTCTTTGCTGCTGCAAAGAAAAGTAGGCAAAAGAAAGCAGCTCACACCGAGCCGCTTGACGATTGCTCCAGAGCTTCCAGCGTCCTATTTGCGGAAAACTGTGTGTGGGCCGTCGTGCCGCACACGCGAGCACTCCGGACCTGGTCCGAAGTGCTCGCGCTCAAGGCGAGAAAACCTACACACAGTTAGCCGCAGCTTGGGCCGTTCCTATTCCCTGGCGATGGTCAAGCGGCTCGGTGTGAGCCGCTTTCTTTGGTTACTTTCTTTGCGGCGGCAAAGAAAGTGACTGCCGCCCCGCACAGGGGCAACGCGTGAAAAACGACAACATCACGCGGATGCCAGCGCAACAGCAAACTGCAAACCGCATAACGTCACGCGAACGTGTCCACCAGCCCAACCGTGCGTCGCACAGGCATGCTCACCGTCGTCGCGCCGCTATCCGCGACGTCGATGCCCGCATCGCCACGGCCACTGCTGCGGCCGCCGCGAGTGCCGCCACTCTGCTCCTGGCCCTGCTGGCTGCTCTGGCGGGCAAAGCCGTCGCTGACGCTGGCGCTGCCCAAGCCGATGCCGCCTTGCTCCATCGCTTCGCGCAGTTTCGGCAGCGCGGCTTCGACCGCCTCCCGCACCTGCTGATGCTGCGAAACAAAAAGGGCATGTGCATGGTTATCGGCAACCTGGAGGACGACCTGTAGCGGGCCGAGGTCGCGCGGATTGAGCGTGAGTTCCGCCGTCTGCTGATGCGCGTTGGTGAGGAACACGACCTTCTGGCTGAACGCGTCTTCCCAATCATGCGCGCCGACTTGCGGTGCGATCGCGTTGGCCATCGCGGCCGTTGCCGGGTTGGAACCCTGCGTCGCCGTCGTCGTTGCGCTCGCAGCCGCTGCCGCCGATGCGGCCTGAGTCGCGGCGAGCGCGGCGCTCGTGTCGGTATTCGCGGCGGGCACGGCGCTCGCCTGCTGCGGGACGCTCGCGCTGGCGGCGGCGAGCGTTTCGGCAGGGCTCGGCTGCGCGGCGGCTGCAGCGGCCGGTGCCGTCGCGGCGGCATTCGTACCGTTCGTCGTCGCTTCGCCCTTCATGTTGCGCAAGTCGCCGAGCGTCAGGCCCTTGCCGGCACCTGCGCCAGCGCCAGCGCCGCCGAGGGTCGCTTCGCCCGTGGCCGACGTGCCCGAACCGGCGGCGGACGCGTTCACGCCCGTCGCAGGCGTTGCGCCCTGACCGTTCGCCATTGCGGCGAAGGCGGCCTGCAATGCGTCTTGCGTCGCTTTCGGATCGAGGGATGCGATCTTTTTCGACGGTGTCTGGATCACGGGCGTGGTCGCGTTGCCGACGACCGGGGTCGACGCGGGTGTCGTCGGCTGTGCGTCGGCCGTTGCCGCATTCGCTGCATCGGCCGCGCCGCTCGCCTGTGCCTGAGCTTGCACCGCGGCGGCTGCGGCCGCTGCGGCTGCCGCCGTCTCTGCGGCTGCGGCGCCCTTGGTTGGCGCGCCGTCGTCCGGCTTCGAGGCCGTGTCGGTCTTGTCCTTGCCGGTCGCGCCATTCGTGCCGTCTGCACCGTTGGCGCCGTTCGACGCGTCGCTTTGCTGCGTGGTGTCGCTCTGACTCGCCGACTTGGTACTGTCGGTGTCGTTCGAACTGTCGGCGGCGCTGGTGTTGTTCGAGCTGTTATCGGCGGGCGGCACGTCGTGCACGCTGGAACCATTCGATGCGGACGGCGCCGGCGTCGGCGTGGGTGCCGGTGCAGGAGCCGGCGAGGGCGCGACAATCTGTTTCTGCGCGGCGATGCTTTGCTGCAGCGTCGTCGAGAACGGCAACGTGGCGTGTACGCCGTTCGACGCGCTGCTGCCCGATGTGCCGCTCGTCGAGCCGAGCAGCGAGTTGATCAGTGAAAGAGGCGACATGCTGGATCTCGTGTGGTCGTGTCAGTCCCGTTGCGCGCCGCAGCGCTTCGCGGGGTCAGGCGTCTTCATGCGCCTTCCGCGCGCATCCGGAGAATTCGTGCGCCGAACTCGTCGGCGTCCCGTTGCTCGCGGCGCGCCGCGACTTTTGCTTCGGCGGCGATGCCGCGTGCTTCCAGTACTTCGTAAGAACCAAGCTTCTGCTTGCTGTGCTGCCATTCGGGCTTGGCCGCTTCGACACGCGCCGTCGCCGTGGCCAGCAAGCCGCGCTGCTGTTCGATGGCGGCGTCGAGCGTGTCGATGAATGCCTGAAAGTTGCGCATGTTGCCGGCAGGCATGCCCGCCTTGGCGGTTTCCGTGAAACGGCGGTGATACTCGTCGCGGTATTCGATGAGCGAGTTCAGCTGCGCTTCGACGTCGTTGCGCTCGCGCTGTACGCGACCGAGCTTGCGCGCGGCGGCATCGACGTCGTCCTGCGCGAGGCCAATCAGCGTCTTGATCGGAAAGTGCTTGCTCATTCAGTCTCTCCTGGCTTGCTAGCCGAACAGCGAGTCGAGGTGCGCGATGCTGGCGTCGAAGCCGGCGCTTTCGCGATAACCTTGCTGCAGGAACGCTTCCATCCGCGGATATAGCGCGATGGCCTTGTCGAGCACGGCGTCGCGTCCCGACGAATACGCGCCGACGTTGATCAGGTCGCGGTTGCGCTGATAGCGCGACAGCATCTGTTTGAACTGGCGCGTGCGATCGAGATGCGCGTCGCTGATGAGCGAGGTCATCGCGCGGCTGATCGACGCTTCGATGTCGATGGCAGGGTAGTGGCCCGCTTCGGCGAGCGCGCGCGACAGCACGATATGGCCGTCGAGAATCGCGCGCGCCGAGTCGGCGATCGGGTCCTGCTGGTCATCGCCTTCCGTCAGCACCGTATAGAACGCGGTGATCGAACCGCCGCCTTCCGGGCCGTTGCCCGTGCGCTCGACGAGCGCCGGCAGCTTTGCGAAAACGGAAGGCGGATAGCCCTTGGTCGCGGGCGGCTCGCCAATCGCCAGCGCGATCTCGCGCTGCGCCATCGCGTAACGCGTGAGCGAGTCCATCAGCAACAGCACGTGCTTGCCCTGATCGCGGAAATATTCGGCGAGCGAGGTCGTATAGGCGGCGGCCTGCATCCGCAGCAGCGGCGACACGTCGGCAGGCGCGGCCACGACGACGGAGCGCGCGAGACCTTCCTCGCCGAGAATCTGCTCGATGAATTCCTTCACTTCGCGGCCACGTTCGCCGATCAGCCCGATCACGATCACTTCGGCGCTGGTGTAGCGCGCCATTGTGCCGAGCAGCACCGATTTACCGACGCCCGAACCGGCGAACAGGCCCATGCGCTGGCCGCGTCCGACGGTGAGCAACGCGTTGATTGCGCGCACGCCGACGTCGAGGACCTTGTGAATCGGCTCGCGATGCAGCGGGTTGATGGTCGGTGCCGTGAGCGGCGCGTCGTTGCGCGAGTTGAGCGGGCCGAAGCCGTCGAGCGGCTTGCCCGATGCATCGACCACGCGGCCGAGCAGTTCCCAACCGACGGGCAGACGCTTCGCGCCCGCCATCGGGTCGGCGATGGGCGCCACTTCCAGCGGATAGACGCGCGCACCGGGCAGCAGACCGGCGACTTCCGTGGTCGGCATCAGAAACAGCTTGTCGCCATGAAAGCCGACCACTTCGGCTTCCGCCATCGTGCGCGAACTGCCGGGCGGCAGCTCGATCATCACTTCCGAGCCGACGGCCAGCCGCAGGCCGACGGCTTCGAGCACCAGACCGGCGGCGCGCGTCAGGCGGCCGCAGGCGCGCAGTGGGCGCGCGATCTGGTTGCGCTCGCGCAGGCCATTCAAACGATTGCGCCACGCCTGCAGATGCGGATTGGATGCGAGTGCGGGATCGGGCGCGCGCTTTTGCGCAGCCGCCGATTCGCGGCTCGCGGGCGCGGCAGCGGGATGAGCGCCACTGGCGTTGTCGCGTGCGTCGTCGTGCGTTTCATCGCGGGTTTGGCTCGCCGCATGCGCGTCCGAAATCGCGGACTCCAATGCCGCGAGCGACTCTTCCATCTGCGCGACGGTGAGCGCTTCCGCGCCGAACGACGCGAGCGCCAGCTCGCGCTCGAGTGGCGTGAGGTCGCTGTGCTGAATGTCTTCGATGGTCGGCTTTACCATGTGCTCGCCTTGCCGAGCGCAGCCGTCACGCGCTCCCAGCGCGTGCCGATGCCGGCGTCCACTTCGCCTGTCGTGGAGACCGCCCGGCAGCCGCCGCGTTCGATCGCGGGGTCGGTGCGCACGCTCCAGCCGCGCGTCTGCAGTTCTTCCAGCAGATACGCTTCGACGACGGGCAGATCGGCAGGACTCACGATCAGAGCCGGTGCGCCGACCAGCGCCGGTTCCGTCGCCATCACCTCACGCGCGGCGGCGATCAGCGCCGTCGGATCGTGCTGGACATGCTGGCGAACCACTTGTTGCGCGATGTCGAGCGCGAGCGCGACGATCGTTTCGGACAATTCGTGCTGCACGTTGTCGAGCGCGGCTTTGAACGTCTCGGCGAGCGCGGCAAGCTGCGCGGCTTCCGAGTGCGCTTCCGCCTGACCCTGCTCGAAGCCTTGCGCGCGGCCCTGTTCGTAGCCGGCCTGATAGCCGAGCGCCTGACCGGCCACATGGCCGGACGCGACACCCTGCGCATGCGCGGTGTCGCGCAGGCGTTGCAGTTCGGCTTCGAACGCGCCGTCGTCGACTTCGGGTTCCGGCTCCGGCACCGGGTCGAACGAGGCCATCTCCCAGCGCTGGTAGGCCGAGAGGCTTTCCTTGCGCACGGGATCGTGGTCAGACATATGCATCTTCCGCCTTGCCGCCGATCACGATTGCACCCGACTCGGCGAGGTTGCGCACGACCTGAAGGATCTTGCGCTGTTGCGTTTCCACTTCCGACACGCGGACCGGGCCGCGTGCGTCGAGGTCTTCCGCGAGCAGCTCGGCTGCGCGCTGCGACATGTTCGACAGGAATTTCTGGCGCAGCGCGGGCTGCGCGCCCTTCAGCGAGATGATCAGCGTTTCCGACTCGACTTCCTTCAGCAGCAGCTGGATACCGCGGTCTTCCAGGTCGAGCAGGTTGTCGAACACGAACATCTGGTCGATAATCTTCTGTGCGAGTTCCGCGTCGTACTGGCGGACGTTGTCGATAACCGATTCTTCGTGATTGCCCGGCAGGAAGTTGAGAATTTCCGCCGCCGTGCGGATGCCGCCCATCGGGCTGCGCTTCAGGTTGTCGCTGCCCGAGAGCAGGCCTGTCAGCACGTCGTCGAGTTCGCGCAGCGCGGCGGGCTGAATCCCGTCGAGCGTCGCGATACGCAGCAGCACGTCGTTGCGCAGCCGCTCCGTGAAGCACGCGACGATTTCCGACGCCTGATCGCGGTCCAGGTGGACGAGAATCGTCGCGATGATCTGCGGGTGCTCGTTCTTGATGAGTTCCGCGACGGCCGCCGAATCCATCCACTTCAGGCCTTCGATGCCGCTCGTATCGCTGCCTTGTAGGATACGGTCGATGATCGCGCCCGCCTTGTCGTCGCCGAGCGCCTTGGTCAGCACGGAGCGGATGTAGTCGTTCGAATCGAGCGAGAGGGCAGTGTGCTTGTCCGCCTCGGAGACGAACTCGTGCAGCACCTCGTCGATCTGCTCGCGGGTGATGTTCTTCAGCGACGCCATTGCGACGCCGATCTTCTGGACCTCACGCGGCCCCAGAAACTTGAATACCTGAGCCGCCTCTTCCTCGCCGATCGACATCAGCAGGAGCGCGCTCTTCAATACGCCTTCAGTGCTCATCGGACACCCAGCTCTTCACGACGGTTGCAACGATCTTCGGATCCTGACGCGCGATCTGACGCGCATATTCGAGGTTCCGCTCATATTTGGCCTTGTCGCTTTCCAGCGAGACCAGCGATCCTTCGACTTCCTCTTCGGCGGCGATGGCGGCTGCGCTCGGCAGACCGTCGAGCACCGGCTCGTCCGGCGACATCAGCGCCGGTACAGCCGGCTCCGGCGGCGGGAACGCGCGGCGCAGCGCCGGCTTGACCATCACGAAGTAGAGGAACAGGGCGACTGCGCCGATGCCGACGTACGTCGCGATCTGCTTGTACATCGCGATCATGTCCTTGGTGCGCCACCACGGCAGGTCGGCATCGGGGTCGACGATCTGCGTGAACGCGCTGGTCTCGACGTTGACCGAGTCACCGCGTGCCTTGTCGTAGCCCATCGCGTCGCTGACCAGCAGCTTGACCTGAGCGAGCTTGTCGGCGGGAACCGGCTGCATCGTCGCGTGGCCCTTCGCGTCGACGACGCGCATGTAGTTCACCACCACGGCCACCGACAGACGCTTGATACCGCCAACCGCCTGCTCCGTGTGGCTCACGGTCTTGCTCAGCTCGTAGTTGGTGGTCGAGTCCTTGTGGTCGCTGATCGGCGTCGTCGTCACGCCGCTGGCGCCATTCGCGCTGGCGACGATGGGCGCGGACGCCGGCTGCGGCGGCTGGTTAGACAGCGCGCCCGGTACGCCCGAGGCGCCGCCCTGCGACATTTCCGTCGCGGTGCTGGTCTGCTGGCTGCGGACGGCGGCCTGCTGCGGGTCGTTGTTCGGGGCGTAGGCCTCCGAGGTCGACTCGTGCCGGGAGAAATCGATGTCCGCGCTCACCGACGAATGCGCGTTGCCGGCGCCGAACATCGGTCCAAGGATCGCGTCGATGCGCTGCTGCGTGTTGCGTTCGATCTGCTGCACATACTTGAGCTGTGTCGCGTCGAGGCCGCTGCCGCTGACGCCTGCCTGCGTGAGCAGGTTGCCGTCCTGGTCGATGATCGTCACGTTGCGCACGGGCAGGTCGGGCACGGCGGACGCGACCATATGCGTGATCGCCACGACCTGGCCTTCGTCGAGCATGCGGCCCGGGTACAGGTTGACCATCACGGATGCCGACGGCGCCTCGCGGTCGCGCACGAACACGGTCGGCTTCGGAATGGCCAGATGGACGCGCGCCGACTTGACCGTCGAGATGGATTCGATCGTGCGCTGCAGTTCGCCTTCGAGCGCGCGCTGATAGTTGATCTGCTCGGCGAACTGGCTGATGCCGAACTTCTGGTTGTCCATCAGTTCGAAGCCGACCGAGCCGCTTTTCGGCAGACCCTGCGACGCGAGACGCAGGCGCATTTCGTGCACCTGATCGGCGGGGATCAGGATTGCGCCGCCCGCATCGGAAAACTTGTACGGCACGTTCGCCTGCTGGAGCGCGGCAACGATTGCGCCGCCGTCCTGATCGGAGACATTGCTGTACAGCACCCTGTAGTCTGGCGCGCGCGACCAGAGGATCAGCCCCGCGACCACGGCGACCAGCAACGCGACGGCGAAGATCAGCGGTGCGCGCGGGTTGCCGCGCATCTGCGACAGCGACGTGGGCAGGCCCGGGAAGCGCGTGGCGAATCCACCGCCCGTGCCGCCGAGGTCGAGGCCTGCAGCGCCGCCGGCTGCTCCCGCTGTGCCCGGCTGCGCGCCGGCGAGGCCCATACGGGCGTCGGGGTTGATCAAAGAGTTGGCTGACGAATCCATGCGTCGGGTTTCTCCGGAATGCTTTTGCGTTCTGCGGCTTACGGCGCCTTACCTTGCCTGCCGACAGAGACTTTCACGCTAGGGATTATCCGCATGGGTAAGCAACCCGATGCGCCGAATAGCGGGGGGTTTCCCCTTACTTTCACGGCTTTCACAAAAGGCCCGCTGCTATGCTTCCTGTCCAATCGGTGTATGGCGCGAACGCTCGCCTGCATCTCACTCAGGAGAGAACATGACGGCACTCATCAATCCGATCCAGTCGGCCTTGCAGCAGATGCAGGAGATGGCGGCCCAGGCTACGGGCGGCAGCGCCCCGGTTGGGAACGACAATGGCGCGGCCACGGCGGGCGGCTTCGCGTCGGCCCTGAAAGCCTCGATCGACAAGATCAGCGGCGACCAGAAGAGCGCGATCGGCGAAGCCCATGCGTTCGAACTCGGCGCGCCGAACGTGTCGCTGAACGACGTGATGGTCGACATGCAGAAGGCCAACGTCGGCTTCCAGTTCGGACTGCAGGTGCGCAACAAGCTCGTGTCGGCCTACAACGACATCATGCAGATGGCCGTCTGAGACGCCTGCGACGCGTGTCGCAGGCGATTGCGAGCCGCCGCCGGTCTCTGGGCGGCGGGGCGCGGTCGATGCAGGCGGCATCGCGTTGCGTCTGTCGCAAGCGTGCGCAGCG
This sequence comes from Paraburkholderia sp. PGU19, assembly GCF_013426915.1. GTDB lineage: Bacteria > Pseudomonadota > Gammaproteobacteria > Burkholderiales > Burkholderiaceae > Paraburkholderia. The sequence goes on along the minus strand of NZ_AP023179.1, from coordinate 3,659,078 downwards.
CCCCGTCGCTCGCCTCGCCGGGCAGCCATGCGTGCCGGTTCAGCGCACCGTGCCGGTGCAGCGGCCCACCGTTCGCAGCCAACGCGAGCCCGGGCGCTGTGCCGCGCATCTTTCCTGACGCTTCCTTCCAGCGGGCTAAAGCTTTATTCGTATGAACCGATAACCTTGATACAAGGGCTGGCCGGAAGGCGTGCGGCAGAATTGCGCAGCGCTCCGGCGGGCCGTCCGCTGTCAGTCTGATCTGATCGTCATCTGTAATACAGGAGGAGCGCCGATGTTTTCCCCGGGACACTCTGGAGCCAATGCCTACGCTCGGGTTGGCGTGGAGACAGGGGTGATGGGCGCCAGTCCCCATCGCCTGATCGTGATGCTCTACCAGGGGGCACGCAAGGCCGTTGCGCAGGCGCGCATGCATCTGCAACAGGGTGACATTGCGGCGCGCGGCGAGGCGATCGGCAAGGCCATCCAGATCATCGGCGACGGGTTGCAGCAGGCGCTCAACGTAGAAGCAGGCGGTGAAATCGCGGAGCGTCTCCATGCGCTCTATAGCTATATGACTCGGCGACTGCTCGAGGCGAACCTCAAACAAAGCGATGCGATGCTCGTCGAAGTCGACGGCTTGCTGGCTACGCTCGAGGAAGCCTGGATTGGAATCGCGCCGGAGATTGCGCGGATGGCGATGCAGTCATCCGCCGAAAGCATGAGATGAGTTCGAACGCAGAATATTTCGCCCGCTACGAGGCGATCGCAGCGATTTCGGTCCGGATGGTGATGGCAGCGCGAGACGCGCTCTGGAACGATCTCGTCCTGTTGCAGGACGAGTACCGGCATCTCGTCGACGCGCTGAAGCACGCGGAAGACGGCGTACGCCTGTCCGACGACGAACGCTCGCGCAAATTCGCCCTGATTCGCCAGATCCTCGCGAACGACGCGACGGTCCGCGATCTCGCGAACCCGCGCATGGCCAAGCTGCAGGCGCTGTTCGCGCCGAGCCGCCCGGCCATCGTGCTGAAAGAACTTTACCAGGCGCGCTGAGCGCTTTCATAACGTCCAATACGAGCCGCTAGCGGCCACGCTGCGTCAATGCGCGAGAGGAAGCGGGGATGAACGGAATCGACACGGCGGTGGCCTCGCTGCTGGCTAGCCGCATCGACAGCCTGCTTCCCCTCGGCTCGCGATCCAGCGCGACGACCGCACAGACCGACGCGTCCCTGAACGTCAGGCAGCCGCCCGGTGCGCCCATCGCGATGATGCCCGCGCCGTTGCCGGCGTCCGCGCAGACGGTGCTGTCGGCCGTCGCGCTGACGCTCGACGCGATCACGCGCTCCGGCGGCGAGGCGACGCCCGCGCTGGTCGGCCAGCTCCCCGTTTGGCCCGCAGCGCCCGCCATCGACATCGCGCCTTTGCCGCTGTTCGACACGGGCGCGAACGCATCGCAGACGGCCGCTTCCGGTAACCCCGCAGCGGCTGCCGCGCCGGCGCAGAACGCGGGCGGCACGAATGCCGCGCACGGCGCGGACGCGGCGGCGAACATCGTCGCCGCGCCTTTGCCCGTCGCCGAGCTGGCGGCCGCGCTCAGGCGTACCGTCGACGAAAGCGGACTCTTCTACGAATCGCATCTCGCGCAGTGGCTGTCGGGGCAACGACCCGTCGAATCGCTTGCAGGCGAGCCACAGAATCGCCTCGCCGACGCGGCGTCGCAAGCGCCGCTCGACTTGAGCCACGATGCCGACGAATCGAACGCATGGGCGCAAGGCCGCCCGTCGGGCAACACGGGCGCCGCGGCTTTTGCGGCCGCCGTTGCCGCGGCGCGCGGCACACCTGAAGGCCCGCACACGCAGTCGGCACGCTTCACGACGTTCGATCTGGCGACGCACGACATCATCGACACGCCCGACCAGCCTGGGCAATCGACGCAGAATCCGGCGCCGGCCCATGCAGCTGGCATCGACGACGCCAGCGCGCGCCAACAGCAATCGATGGCGGCGGCGCTGCACCCCGCGACGATTCCCCTCGTGCGCCAGCAACTCGATCTGCTCGCGACGGGGCAATTCCGCTGGACGGGCGAAGCGTGGCCGGGCGCGCGCCTCGACTGGACGATCGAGCAGGAGGGCGACGAATGGCGGCGCAGCGGCAACGGCGCCGCATCCGCCGACGACGAATACCCTTGGCGCACGCGCCTCACGCTGTCGCTGCCCTCGCTCGGCACCGTCGATGCCGAACTCACGCTGACGGGCTCGCGGCTCGTCGCGCGCGTGCAGGCGAGCCCTGGCGGCGCGGCGCGGCTCGCGGCGCAGGGTGAGACCTTCCGCCAGCGCCTCGCGCAAGCGGGCATCGAGTTGAGCGGCCTGTCGATCCTCGAAATCGGCGGAAGCATGCCGGCGGGCGGCGCGGCAGCGGCAGCGGCTGCCGCTGCGGCATCGGCGTATGCGCGCTCGACGGCGGACAACACCACGCAGAACGACGCCGCCGACAACCACGATTTCGACTGGGACATGCAATGAGCCGCACCAGTCGCAGGAGCGCGGCGGCGCTGGTCTACGATTCGCACGGTCACGACGACGCGCCGCGCATCGTCGCGAAAGGCTACGGGATCGTCGCCGAGATGATCGTGCAGCGCGCGAAGGAAGCGGGCCTGTACGTGCATCAATCGCCCGAAATGGTGTCGCTGCTGATGCAGGTCGATGTCGACTCGCGCATTCCGCCGCGGCTGTATCAGGCCGTCGCGGAATTGCTCGCGTGGCTGCATCGGCTGGAGAGCGGCGCTGGCGATGCGTCACCCGTCATCGACGTGGTTGCCACCGACCTTCCCCCCGACGCGTCCAGCGAGCTTTGACGACCGGCGTCAGAACCGCATCATCAGGCTGAGCAGCGCCCGCACGCGCCGGCCGTACGGCGGCGTGATCAGCCCGCGCGCGTTGAAGCGCGCCTGCGTCAAGACCGGCTTCATCTTCGAGAACGTGACGAAGCCTTCGTACCCGTGATACGCGCCCATCCCGCTCGCGCCGACGCCGCCGAACGGCAGGCTCTCGCACGCGAGATGCATCAGCGTTTCGTTGACGGACATCCCGCCCGCGATGGTTTCATGCGTGACGCGCGCAATCGCCGCCTTGTCGTCGTCGTACAGATAGAGCGACAGCGGACGAGGGCGCGCGTTGACGTAGGCGATGGCGTCGTCGAGCGAATCGTAGGGAATCACGGGCAGTAACGGGCCGAAAATTTCTTCCTGCATCAGCGTGGACGTGTCGGTCGCCTGCGTCACGGCGACGAGCGGAAAGCGGCGCGTGCTCGCATCGGGCGCGGCATCGGTGAGCGCGTGCAGTTGCGCGCCCTGTTCGCGTGCTTCGTCGGCGAGACGCTGCAGGCGCTCGAAATGACGCGGCGAAATGATCGACGTGTAATCGGGGTTGCGCGCGAAATCGGGATACAGACGCGCCATGCGCAAGCGTGCCCGCTCGATGAACGCCTGTTCCTTGCCGCGCGGCACGAGCACGTAATCGGGCGCGATGCAGGTTTGGCCTGCGTTGAGCGTTTTGCCCGCGACGATGCTGTCGACGGCGTAGTCGAAGCGCGCCTGCGGTCCGACGATGGCGGGCGACTTGCCGCCAAGTTCGAGCGTCACGGGCGTCAGATGCGTGACGGCGGCACGCATCACTTCATGGCCGACCTTCGTCGAGCCGGTGAACAGCAGATGATCGAATGGCTGCGCGCTGAACGCCGCTGCGAGCGTGGCGTCGCCGTTCACGACGGCGACGTGATCGCGGGCGAAAGTCTGTGCGATGAGTTGCTCGAAGAGCAGCGACGTGCGCGGTGTGAGTTCCGACATCTTGATGATCGCGCGGTTGCCGGCCGTGAGCGCGCTGATGAGCGGCCCGGCCGCCAGCAGCACCGGATAATTCCACGGCACGATAATGCCGACGACGCCCAGCGGCTGCGGCACGACCTTCGCGCGGGCAGGCAAGAGCCACTTGTTGGTCGCGCGACGCTGCGTTTTCATCCAGCGTTTGCCGTGACGCAGCGCGCCGTCGATTTCCTCTTTCACGAGCAGAAATTCGGCCAGCAGGATTTCTTCTTTTGCGCGATTGCCGAAGTCGGCGTGCATCGCATCGGCGAGCATGTCGCGATTGTCGAGCAGCACTTCGCGCAATGCCTTCAGATGCGCGGCGCGCTGTTCCCATGTCGGATACGGCGCGCGCAGATGCGCGGCGTCCTGTTCGCGCAGAAGCTCTTCCAGGGCCGCGATGTCCGGCCGATCGTTTTTCATTTCGTCGTGTCTCCCTGTGTTGTTGTGTGCTGCGTGAAGTCAGCCGGTGAACGCGCGATCGACGATCGCCTTATGGTCGAACGAGGCGGGCAGCGTACCGTACACGCGGCCGCTTTCGCCGCAGCCTTCGCCCAGCCGCGTCGCGATGAACGCATTGGCGACGAAGGCAGGCGCGTGCTGCGCGAGCAGCACCGCTTGCGCGATCAGCACGATCTGCTGCGCGATCCGGCGCGCGGATGCCTCGCGCGTTTCGGGTGCCGACGTCAGCGCGCGCATCAGATGTTCGAGCGCCGCGTTCAGCGCGGGATGGGTTTGCGCCACGTCGCGCCACGCGGCAAGCAGAGCCTGCGCGGCGTCGGGCTCGCGTTCCATCGCGCGCAATACGTCGAGACACATCACGTTGCCGGAGCCTTCCCAGATCGAGTTCACGGGCGCTTCGCGGTAGAAGCGCGCCATCGGCCCTTCTTCGACGTAGCCGTTGCCGCCCCAGACTTCCATCGCTTCGCCCGTGAATTCGAGCGTGCGCTTGCAAACCCAGTACTTCGCGGCGGGCGTGACGAGACGCCGCCACGCGCGTTCTTCAGGCGCGTTCGTGGTGTCTTCGAATGCGCGCGCGAGGCGCATGAACAGCACCGTTGCCGCTTCCGTTTCGAGCGACAGGTCGGCGAGCACGTTGCGCATCAGCGGCTGATCGGCGAGATGGCGGCCGAATGCGCTGCGATGCCGCGCATGGTGGATCGCCTGCACGAGCGCCGCGCGCATCAGCGCCGCGCTGCCGATCACGCAGTCGAGCCGCGTGTAGTTCGCCATTTCGATGATGGTCGGCACGCCGCGCCCTTCGTCGCCGATCATCACGCCGTAGGCGTCGAAGAATTCGACCTCGCTGCTCGCGTTCGAACGGTTGCCGAGCTTGTCCTTCAGGCGCTGCACGCGCACGGCGTTCTTGCTGCCGTCGGGCGCGAAGCGCGGCACGAAGAAGCACGACAGCGCTTCCTGATCTTCGGCGCGCGCGAGCACGAGATGCGCGTCGCACTGCGGCGCCGAAAAGAACCACTTGTGACCGACCAGCCGATACGCCGCGCCGCGTCCGCCGCCGTTCGCCGCGAACGCTTGCGTGCGGTTGCTGCGCACGTCGGAACCGCCTTGCTTCTCGGTCATGCCCATGCCGATCATCATCGAAGTCTTCTGATCGAGCGGGACGTCGCGCGGATCGTGCTCGCGCGAATACAGCTTGTCGCGCAGCGTGTCGAATAGCGCGGGCTCACGTTGCAGCACGGGAATGCTGGCGAAGGTCATCGTCAGCGGACAGAGCGAGCCGGATTCGAGTTGCGCGTGCAGAAAGTAGCCCGCGCAGCGCGCGACCATCGCGCCGGGCTGCGGATCGGAGAACGGCAGTGCGTGCAGGCCTTCGCGGCGCAGCAGGCTCAGCAACGTATGCCACGCAGGATGAAACTCGAGCGCGTCGATGCGCTCGCCTCGCGGGCTGAAGCTAGCGAGTTCGGGCGTGTGGCGGTTCGCCAGATCGGCGAGCGTGAGCACTTCCGGTTTTGTCAGCGCGGCGCCGTCGCGCGCGAGCGCCTCGCGATGCCACGCCGCGCCTTCGCGCTCGACGGCGGCGGCCAGCGCGGCATTGCTCGCAAACAGGTTGTAGTTCGCAAGCAGCGGGACCTGATTGGTCACTTCATGCGTGTTGCCGGGGCCGAACCGTTCCATCTGATGTCTCCATTCGATACACGCGCGCCGGTCGTTGCGCAGGGCGCTGTTTTATTGGAGCGCGCAAGCCATGTGCGTATAGGACGATGCGCGAAAGACCGTGTTTGAATGAGGTCCGCACGCGGTGTCGGGCGCGGACAGCACCTTTCATCATAGGGGCGCGTGGCGGGTTCCGTTTAGAGTGATCGCTCTGGCGCCGGCAGCGCGCGAACGCCTGGCGCTCCCTACAATGCGCAGACCAACACACGTAGACAAGTGTGCACGAGACAGATGTCGCCAGCAATTCGGCGCAGTCCATAGGAGGAGCGGATGCAATATGACTACGTCATCGTCGGCGCGGGCTCGGGCGGCTGTTCGCTCGCCGGGCGTCTCGCGGAGCAATGTCCCGATGCGACCATCGCGCTCATCGAAGCCGGCCCGCACACCGAGCGCAATCTGTTCGTCAACATGCCGCTTGGCGTCGCGGCCGTCGTGCCGTTCCGGCGCAAGACCAACTACGGCTATCTGACGACGCCGCAACCCGGCCTTGCCGGAAGGCGCGGTTATCAGCCGCGTGGACGCGGCTTCGGCGGATCGAGCGCGATCAACGCGATGGTGTACACGCGCGGCCATCCCCTCGATTACGACGACTGGGCGCGTCTTGGCTGCGATGGCTGGGCGTTCGACGACGTGTTGCTATATTTCCGCCGCGCCGAGGGCAACGAACGCGGCGCCGATGCGCTGCACGGCGCGGACGGTCCGCTCAACGTGTCGAACCTGCGGTTTCAGAATCCGTTTTCGCATCGCTTCGTGAGAGCCGCCGTCGAAGCGGGCTTCCCGTGCAACGACGACTTCAACGGCCCGCAGCAGGAAGGCGTCGGCTTTTATCAGGTGACGCAGCGCGACGGACAACGCTGGAGCGTCGCGCGCGCTTACATCTACGGCCGCTCGCGTCCGAATCTGCACACGATCGCCGATGCGACCGTGCTGCGTGTGGTGTTCGACGGCAAGCGCGCGAAGGGCGTCGAAGTGATGCGCGGCGGTGTCACGGAGACGATCGAAGCGCGCGCGGAAGTCGTGCTGTCGGCGGGGACGTTCAACTCGCCGCAACTGCTGATGTGCTCGGGCATCGGTCCCGCCGATCATCTGCGCGCGCTCGGCATTCCCGTACTGCACGACGCGCCCGAGGTCGGACGCAATCTCACGGATCACGTCGACTTCACGATCAATAAGCGTGTCTCGTCGGCACAAACGATCGGCTTCTCGCTGCGCGGCTTTGCGAAGATGGTGCCTGGCTTTGTCTCGTATCTGCGCAGCGGGCGCGGCATGCTGACGAGCAACGTTGCGGAAGCGGGCGGCTTTCTGAAAAGCCGGCCGACGCTCGACCGGCCCGATCTGCAACTGCATTTCTGCACGGCGCTCGTCGACGATCACAACCGCCACATGCATTGGGGCACGGCTATTCGCTGCACGTGTGCGTGCTGCGTCCGCGTAGCCGCGGCTCGGTCACGCTGGCGAGCAGCGATGCGCGCGAAGCACCCGTCATTGATCCCGCGTTTCTCAGCGATCCGCGCGATCTCGACCTGCTGGTCGAAGGGGTGCATCTGTCGCGGCGCATTCTAGACGCGCCGTCGCTCGCGCTGTGCGGCGGCCGCGAGCTGTATACGCGGCATGGCCAGACGGACGCCGAATTGCGCGCCACGATCGCCGCGCATGCCGACACCATCTATCACCCCGTTTCGACGTGCCGCATGGGCGGCGACGAGCGGTCCGTCGTCGATACGCAATTGCGTGTGCGCGGCGTGACGGGGCTGCGCGTGGTCGATGCTTCCGTGATGCCGACGCTGATCGGCGGGAACACGAATGCGCCGACGGTGATGATCGGCGAGCGAGCCGCCGATTTCATCGCCGCTGCGCGCCGTGCAGCGCCGAGTCCGGCGACCGCCGACGAGCCGGCGCGTGCCACGTGAAACGATGTGATTCCGGCGATGCACGCCGTCGATTGTGATAAAGCGCAAAAAGCGCCGTAAGAGAATTCCGATAAAGTTTGAAAATCATTGATCGCTTCAATTCTGAGATTTTCCCGCTCCTATAATCGCGGCCCAACGAAGGGCGCATGGGCGCGCGTTCGAAATTCAGGGAAACGAATCGATGAGTGTCAATGTGATTCAACTGGTCCGGTCTGCGTTGCCGGACACCGTAGTTCAACAACTGTCGAACTGCCTCGGATTGCCGCCGGAAGCAACGGCGAGAGTCGTGGACGTCACCACGCCCGCGCTCGTCGCCGGTCTGATGAACAAGTGCGCAACGGTCGATGGCGCGCGTGCGCTGTTCGCGACGATCCTCGGTCAGGAAGTCAACGCGGATGTCGCCGAACAGCTGCCTCGCCTCTTCGCTAGCACGACGGGTGTCACGCAGTTGTCGTCGACGGGACGTCAGTTGCTCGAGCATTCGTTCGAGCGCCGCATCGACGGACTCAGCGACACCGTATCGATGCAAACAGGCGTGCCCGCGCACGCGACGCATGCCGTGTCGGGCATTGCGGGCAGCATTCTGATGGGCGTGCGCAAGCGCCACATTCTTGAGCATCGGGGCAACATCGGTCAGTTGCCGACCTTGCTCGGCCAGCAGTTGCAGACCATCGCGCCGTTTCTGAACGACGGCCTCACGACCGTACTGGGGCTGGGCGGCGCGGCTGCCTTCGCGCAGACAATCGGCTCGCAGGTGCGCGCGGTGTCGTCGCATTTCGAACATCCCGCCGTAGCGCCAGCGCCGACGACCGCGCGCGCTCCCGTCGAATCCACGTTGTCTGCCACAGCGATTTCCGTTGCGGCGCCCGCGCGCGAAGTGCGCTATGTCGGCCCGAAGGCGAAGCACTGGTTCGGCATGGCGGCCTTGTCCGCGCTGATCGGTGCGATCGCTGCAATGCTGACGTGGGTGGCGTTGGCCTCGTGCCCGGCGGCGACCAGCTTTCTCGGTCAGCATGCCACCGCCGCTACGGTTGAGGCGCCGGCTGCTCCGACGCAAGCGGATGTGCAGCCCGGATCGCAAGCGCCGCAGGACGACGCGGCCAGCGCCGTCGGCAAGGTCGAAGCTGAAGCGGCACCCGCCGTCGCGAAGGACTCGCAACTGATCGTCGCCGTCGACGGGAAGGGCAAGCCGACGCTTACCGCGACCGTCCAGAACGTCGCCGAAAAATCGGCGCTGCTGAACGCGCTGACGAAGAAATTCGACGCCGGTAACTTCAACGCCGACATCACCGTCGACGAAAGCCGTAAGGCAGCCGACTGGCTCGCGCAGATCGACGCGCTGATGCCGATGCTGTCTACGCCGGGTGCGGAGATGAAAATCGACGGCACGCGTGTCGAGCTGAGCGGCACGGCCGCCGATGCGAAATCGGGCTGGCTCGATCGTCTGAAGTCGCTGTTTGTCGCGCAATACCAGGTGAGCGCATTCGATGCGGCGCAAGCCGTTGTGAACGCCGCGCAGTCGTTCAAGAACGCGGCGAAGTCGCTGGGCGCGTCGTGCGCGAGCGCGGATGTCGTCAGGACGCTGAACCTGCAGGTCGTCAATTTCGCATCGCGTGACGCGCACGTGCCGCAGTCCGCGCTCGACGATCTGAACCAGTCCGCGCAACTGCTGAAGTCGTGCGCGACGAGCGGCCACGCGCTGAAACTCGAAGTGGCCGGCTTCTCGGATAATCTCGGCAGCGAATCGGCGAATCTGGAACTGTCGAAGGAACGTGCCGACGCCGTGTGCGCCTTCCTCGTGAAGGCCGGCGTGCCCGCAGATGCGCTCGTCGCGCATGGCTATGGCAACGTCCGTCCTGTGGCGAGCAACGCGACGGAAAGCGGACGCTTCGCGAATCGCCGGATCGAATTTAGCGAGGCGCAAGCTCAGACGACGCAGGCCCAAGCGCCGGCTCTGGCGAAGTAAGCGTCGTCAGTCCGCGTAGAAACGCAGGACACGATGCCGCCCGGTGCAAACCGGGCGGCATTTTTCATTTCAGCGGCGGTTTCACGCGATCCGGCGTAGTCGTGGGCGAGTCGAAGGTCAGCGGGTGCGTGAAGTTGTCGGTGGTCAGTCCCGGCAGCGTTTCGCGCGCGACCTCGAGCCATGCGCGCGCCGCGTGCGACAGATACCCCTTGCGCCGCCAGCCGATCGCCATTTCCCACGGAATCTCCGGCGCGACGACGGGCCGGCAGGTGAACTGCGCCGCGTCGAGCCGCCGGCAATACGGCGCGGGCAGAAGCGCAATGCCGACGCCCGCCAGCACCAGCGCCGCCATGAAATCCCAATGCCCGCTGCGTCCGACGATGGTCGGCGCGAAACCGGCCGTGCGGCACGCCGTCAGCACGACGTCGTTGAGCGCGAGGCTTTCGCCGTAGAACACGAACGGTTCACTGGCGAGATCGGCGAGCGGCACTTCCTGCAACTCATCCCAGCGCGAACCCTGACGCGCGACGAGCCACAGCACCTGGCGGCTCATCGGCAGCACGTCGATCATGTCGTCGACGGGTTGCAGCACGCCGCCCAATTCCAGTTCGCCGGAAATCAGCGCGGCTTCGATGGCTTTCGAGCCCTGTTCGAAGAGTTTCAGCTCGATCTTCGGATGGCGCTGACGGAACGCGGCGATGGCGGGCGTGAACAGCGACCCGCCCATCGGCGGGATGCCGATCGTCAGCTCGCCGCGCCCGAGTTTGTCGAGGTCGTGCAGCTCGGCCTGCAACTGCGCGTAGGCGGCGAGCACGTCCTGGCCGCGCTGATAGACGATGCGCCCGGCATCCGTCAGCACCATTTGCCGTCCGTCGCGCAGCAGCAGCGGCGAGCCGGTTTCGTCCTCCAGCGCCTTCACCATCTTGCTGATGGTCGGCTGCGTGACGAACATCTGCTCGGCGGCGACGGTGAAGCTCTGTTGTCGAACGACTTCAACGAAATAGCGAAGCGCGCGCAGTTCCATGTTCGTAGCCCTCGGAATTCCAATTTGGAATGAAGCAGATAATTCTAAGTCATTATATTTATGTTGCACCGCACCCTATACTGAATCTCATCCAAAAGTCACCTAGGGTTTGCCATGATCTCGCCGCTGATCGCCCGTCTTGCCGCTTCTGTCCGCCTCGATGCGACGTCGCCCGTCGCGAAGATCGGCCGGATCGCCGTGCAGAGCGCCGGGATCACCGCAGTCTGGTTCGCCGCCGACTACGTCGTGCGCCGTTTTGGCTTGCCGGTGCCGGGCGGCGTCGTGGGCCTCGTCGCGCTGCTTGCGCTGTTGTTCTGCGGCGGCGTCGCGCCGCGCTGGGTGAAGGCGGGCGCCGACTGGTTGCTGTCGGACATGCTGCTGTTCTTCATTCCCGCCGCCGTTGCGGCCGTCCAGTACGGCGGCCTGTTCCGCGAAGACGGCTGGCGTCTTGCGCTCGTCGTGGTCGCGGGCACGCTGATGGTGATGGTGGCTGTCGCATTCGCCGTCGAACAGGCCGCGCGACTCGAACGCCGTCTCGCGCTGCGTCGCGTGATGGTTCAGCGCTCGCCTGTCGAACGTCGTCCTGTTAGCCGCAACTTCCTCTAATCCCCGTCCCGGAACGTTCCGCCGATGAGCGCCTTCTACACGTCCCTTTTCGCCGACGACGCCTCCCGGCTCATCGCCGCCGGCTGCTTCGTGCTGACGGTGGCGCTCTATTTCGCGTCGAAGGCGCTGTATGCGCGCTTCAGATCGCCGTGGCTCACGCCGCTTCTCGCCGTGCCCGCGGTGCTGGCCGCGATCGTCGTTATCGCGCGGATTCCGTACGCTGTCTACTTTCAGGACACGCGCTGGCTGATGTGGCTGCTCGGCCCGGCCACGGTCGCGTTCGCGGTGCCCATCTACGAATACCGCGATCTGCTGCGGCGGCACTGGATTTCGCTCACCGTCGGCGTGACGGTCGGCATCATCGTTGCCGTGGGCGGCTCGCTCGCGTTGTCGAAGCTGCTGCATCTGTCGCCGGAACTGCAACGCAGCCTGATGACGCGCTCGGTGTCGACGCCCTTCGCGCTCGCCGTCTCCGACAAGATTCACGCGCCGAAGGACCTGACTGCGCTGTTCGTCATCGCGACGGGCGTTTGCGGGATGCTGTTCGGTGAACTCGTGCTCGCGCTCGTGCCGCTGCGCACGCGGCTCGCGCGCGGCGCGCTGTTCGGGGCGGCGGCACATGGCGTCGGCACCGCGAAGGCGCGTGAGCTGGGCAGCGAAGAGGGCGTCGTCGCGAGCCTGACGATGATGATCGCCGGCGTCGTGATGGTGCTGCTCGCGCCGCTGTTCGGGATGCTACCGCTTTGACGTAGCCGTGAATCGGCAACTAATTTGGGATGAACGGCGGCGCGCTCGCTCTATGATTGCCGGTGTCGTTGATTCCAGAGACCCGTCCAGGCGATGCTTCCCATTTCCGTCATCATTCCCTGCTACAACGCCGAACAGACGCTCGCGCGTACGCTCGATAGCTGCATCGCGCAGGCCGAAGCCGCGCAGATTCTCGTGATCGACGACGGCTCGCGTGACGCTTCGCCCGACATCGCTGCCCAATACGCGCAGCAGCACCCGCAGATCGAACTGCTGCGCATGCCGCAAAACGGCGGCGCAGCCCGCGCGCGGAACTGGGGCGCGACGCATGCGTCGCACCCGCTGCTGGCTTTCATCGACGCCGACGACGAATACATGCCGCACGCGCTCAGCGCTGCCGCCGCCTTCCTGCACGAACATCCGGGTCAGCCCTCGATCCGCCTCGACGTCGAGTATTGCGGCTTTCCCGCCGACATCGCAGGTCATCCGCAATTCGACATTCACGCGGCGACGCTGAGCAACACGGTGCCGAGCAGCCTCGTGATCCGCCGCTCCGTCTATGCCGCGTTCGGCGGATTTCCGCTCGACGACGTGTTCCGGCGCCACGGCGGCGAGGACGGTGCGTTTTCACTGGCGCTGCTGAATATCTTCGGCAATCCGCGTCTCAATGACCGCAAGCGCGTGCGCATGCACTATCACCCGAACATCCACGCAGAACGGTATTTCCGCATTTCGATGGGCATGCTCCAGGCGTCGGACGAACTCGTCAACTCGACGCGCGAAGCGTCGTGGCGCTACGTGCGCCGCGCGTATGAAGCGGTGAAGGAATTGCGCGGCGTCGAACTCGCGCCACATCTGAGCGCGCAATCGGGCGCAGATTCACCGCCAGATCAATCGGCATAAGCTGAATCGTCATACCGCAAGCCATCTCGTTTTGCTACAATCGCCACTCGTCTTCGAGGAGCGTTGCGACGGGTTCGACCCGCCAGGCTCGAAGGCTTTCAATCGGAAGGATTGGACGCGCGCCGCGCCTACAAACCAACCGCATCGAACGGCGCTCACGTCAAATTTCTAGTCATTTTTAGAAAGGAGGGCGTGATGAACGCCGCAGTTATGGATTCCAAAAATTCTCAGGATTTCGTTGTTGCCGACCTGTCGCTGGCTGACTGGGGCCGCAAGGAACTCACCATCGCCGAGACCGAAATGCCCGGTCTCATGCAAACCCGCGAAGAGTACAAGACGCAGCAGCCGCTGAAGGGCGCGCGCGTTGCGGGTTCGCTGCACATGACCATTCAGACTGGCGTGCTGATCGAGACGCTGACGGCACTCGGCGCTGACGTTCGCTGGGCATCGTGCAACATCTTCTCGACGCAGGATCACGCCGCCGCCGCCATCGCGAAGGCCGGCACGCCCGTGTTCGCGTTCAAGGGCGAATCGCTCGACGAATACTGGGAATTCTCGCACCGCATTTTCGAATGGCCGAACGGTGAGTTCGCCAACATGATCCTCGACGACGGCGGCGACGCAACGCTGCTGCTGATCCTCGGTTCGAAGGCCGAGAAGGATCGCTCGGTGATCTCGAAGCCGACCAACGAGGAAGAAGTCGCGCTGTACAAGTCGATCGCCGCGCATCTCGAAGTCGACCCGACGTGGTACTCGAAGCGCCTCGCGCACATCAAGGGCGTGACGGAAGAAACGACAACGGGCGTGCACCGCCTGTATCAGATGGAGAAGGAAGGCCGTCTGCCGTTCCCCGCGATCAACGTGAACGACTCGGTCACGAAGTCGAAGTTCGACAACCTGTATGGCTGCCGTGAGTCGCTCGTCGACGGCATCAAGCGCGCGACCGACGTGATGATCGCCGGCAAGATTGCGGTTGTGGCCGGTTACGGCGACGTGGGCAAGGGCTGCGCGCAATCGCTGCGCGGTCTGGGCGCGACGGTGTGGGTCACGGAAATCGATCCGATCTGCGCGCTGCAAGCCGCGATGGAAGGCTACCGCGTCGTGACGATGGAAGCCGCTGCGCCGCACGCCGACATCTTCGTGACGGCAACGGGCAACTACCACGTGATCAACCACGATCACATGAAGGCGATGCGCAACAACGCGATCGTCTGCAACATCGGCCACTTCGACTCGGAAATCGACGTTGCGTCGACGCGCCAGTACCAGTGGGAAAACATCAAGCCGCAAGTCGACCACATCATTTTCCCGGACGGCAAGCGCGTGATCCTGCTGGCTGAAGGCCGCCTCGTGAACCTGGGTTGCGCGACGGGCCACCCGTCGTTCGTGATGTCGAACTCGTTCACGAACCAGACGCTCGCGCAGATCGAACTGTTCGTCGACGGCGCGAAGTACGAGAACAAGGTTTATGTTCTGCCGAAGCAGCTCGACGAGAAGGTCGCGCGCCTGCACCTCGCGCGCATCGGCGCGAACCTGACGGAGCTGTCGACGGAACAGGCTGGCTACATCGGCGTCGACAAGAACGGTCCGTTCAAGCCGAACCACTACCGTTATTAAGCCGCAAAAAGCGGCATGACAGGTGCAGCCGCCTGCTTCGGCACGCGGCTGCACCGGACGAAGCGCACGCCCATGCAAGGCATTGCATCGGCTGATGCTTCTCGCGTGCCTTCGAGTTCAATTCGGACTTCACGCCCACAGACGACCAGGAGCTGTCCATGACTGTATTGCTGACCTGGGTGATCAATGCGCTCGCGCTGCTGATCATCACCTACCTCGTGCCGTCGATCCACATTCGCAGTTTCGGCACTGCGCTGATCGTCGCGCTCGTGCTGGGGCTCATCAATGCCGTCTTGCGGCCGGTGCTGATCCTGCTGACGTTGCCCGTCACGATTCTCACGCTTGGGCTCTTCATTCTGGTGGTGAATGCGCTGTGCTTCTGGTTGTGCGCGTCGCTGCTGAAGGGCTTCGAAGTGTCGGGATTCTGGTCGGCGTTCTTCGGCTCGATCCTGTACAGCATCGTTTCGTGGCTGCTGTCCGCGCTCATCTTCGGCAACCGCGGCCTGAGCTGACAGGTGCCAACAGAACCATGAATCCCATCGAACTTTCATTCGAATTCTTCCCGCCGAAGACACAGGAAGGGCTCGACAAGCTGCGTGCGACGCGCGCGGAACTGTTGCCGCTCAAGCCCAAGTTCGTGTCCGTTACGTTCGGCGCTGGCGGTTCGACCCAGCAAGGCACGCTCGACACGGTGCTCGACATAGCGAAGGACGGCCTCGAAGCCGCGCCGCACCTGTCGTGCATCGGCTCGTCGAGGGAAAGCTTGCGAGCGATTCTCAACGAGTATCGCTCGCATGGCATTCGCCATATCGTCGCGTTGCGTGGCGATTTGCCGTCGGGCATGGGCGCAGTCGGCGAGTTGCGCTACGCGTCGGAACTGGTGAGTTTTATTCGCGCCGAATTCGGCGACTGGTTCCGCATCGAAGTCGCGGGATATCCCGAGTATCACCCGCAGTCGCGTTCGCCGAAGCATGATCTCGAGAACTTCGCGCGCAAGGTGAAGGCGGGTGCCAATTCGGCGATCACGCAGTACTTCTTCAACGCTGACGCGTATTTCCGGTTCGTCGACGATGCGTACAAGCTTGGTGTTGATGTGCCTATCGTGCCGGGCATCATGCCTATCACGAACTTCTCGCAGTTGATGCGGTTCTCCGAAATGTGCGGCGCAGAAGTGCCGCGGTGGGTCGCGCGACGGCTCGAAAGTTTTGGTGATGATCGCGAGTCGATTCGGGCATTTGGCCTCGATGTGGTGGCGGATCTTTGCCGCCGTCTCGTTGATGCGAAGGTGCCTGGGCTGCATTTTTACACGCTCAATGGGGCGGCTGCGACGAAGGCTATTTGCGAGCGGCTCGCTGGCTGACCGGTTTTTTGGTTTTTCTGTTTTTCTGTTTTTTGCAAAGTCGGTGTGCGTGTGAGCGTGCACCGATTTTTTTTTGTTCGTCTGCGGCGGTGTTTGCTGCGCAAGCCGTTTTGGGTTGTTTGACTTTTCGCTGGCATCCGGGGGGGCGGTGTTTGCTGTGCAAGCCATTTTGGGTTGTTTGACTTTGCGCTAGCATCCGCGAGTTGCTATCTAGCTTCACGCGTCGCCCCTGTGCGGGGCGGCACCTACTTTTCTTTGCCGCCGCAAAGAAAAGTAGGCAAAAGAAAGCGGCTAACACCGCCAGTTCTTGTGTTTGCCTGAGGGCCCCCAACCGGTCCCTCACTTCACACGGCAATCACCTGACCCACGTCCGTTGCCAACGCTCTGAATGAGCGCCTCACCCGCTTCACGCACCCGCGTTGCGGCATGCCGCACCGAATATTCCGCCGCCGCCCAGGTGGCAAACTGTGTGTAGGCCCAAGTGCTCCGCATGCCTCACTTCGGACCGATAGCGCACGCGTTCCACCGTGTTAGAGCGCCAAGCTATACGACGCGACAACCTACACACAGTTTGCCACCTGGGCGGCAGAAACCGTTCGCTGCCGCTAGCTTGTACGCAGGTATTTGAAGTGGGTGAGGCGTTCATTCGAAGCGTTGGCAACGAACGCGAACGAGGACGTTGCCGTGTGAAGTGTAGGACCGGTTGGGGGCCCTCAGGCAAATACAAGAGTTGGCGGTGTTAGCCGCTTTCTTTTGCCTACTTTTCTTTGCGGCGGCAAAGAAAAGTAGGTGCCGCCCCGCACAGGGGCGACGCTTGAAGCACGCTAACGAAACGCGGATGCCAGCGAAAAGTCAACCAACCCAAAACGGCTTGCGCAGCAAACACCATCCTCCGGATGCCAGAACAAAGGCAGGCAAACCAAACCTGCCACGAAGCGAAGCGGAGTGAAAACCCATATTGAATCTGATTATTGGCTGACTATGATCCAAAGGCACTCGACCCCAACTGCCTTGCGGAGAACGCCATGCCGATGTCATCGACGCTGTCTGCAGTTCGCAAGTCTTGCCTGCCTGTGCTGTCCGCTGTAGCGATAATTACCGCATGCATTGCACCTGAACTGTCCGCAGCGGCCTCGCTGCCCGACAAGACGCTCGTCTTCTGTTCGGAAGGCAGTCCAGCCGGATTCGACACCGCGCAGTACACGACCAGCGTCGAGTTCAGCGCCGGCTCATACACCGTCTACAACCGGCTAGTCGAGTTCGGCCACGGCAGCACCGACATCGAGCCGGGGCTCGCCGAAAAGTGGGACGTCTCCAGCGACGGCCTGCAATACACGTTTCACCTGCGCAAAGGCGTGAAGTTCCAGACGACGTCGTTCTTCAAGCCGACGCGCGACTTCAACGCGGACGACGTCGTATTCACGTATACGCGCATGCTCGATCCGGAGCAGCCGTTCCGTAAGGCCTACAACGTGCCGTTCCCGTACTTCACCGATCTCGGCCTCGCGAAGAACATCACCAAGGTCGAGGCGCTCGACCCGTACACCGTGCGCTTCACGCTGAAAGAAGTCGACGCGCCATTCCTTCAGCAGATCGCGATGCCGTTCGCATCGATCCTGTCGGCCGAGTATGCGGACCAGTTGTTGAAGGCCGGGAAGGCGTCCGACATCAACCTGTTCCCCGTCGGCACGGGACCGTTCATTTTCCGCAGCTATACGAAAGACGATTCGATCCGCTTCGACGGTAACCCGAACTACTGGAAACCCGGCGTCGTGAAGGTGAGCAAGCTGATTTTCGCGATCACCGTCGACCCATCCGTGCGTCTGCAGAAGCTCAAACGCAACGAATGCCAGGTGATGAGCTATCCGAAGCCCGCCGACATCGCGCAGATTCAGGCAGATTCGTCGATCGCGCTGCCGCATCAGGTGGGCTTCAATCTGGGCTTCATCGCGTACAACACGACCAAAAAGCCGCTCGACAACGTGCTCGTGCGCCGCGCGCTCGACATGGCCGTCAACAAGAAGGCGATCATCGATTCGGTCTACCAGGGCGCGGGCCAGGCGGCGACCAATCCGATGCCGCCCACCCAATGGGGCTACGACAAGAGCCTGAAAGACGCACCGTACGACGTCGACAAGGCCAAAGGGCTGCTCAAGCAGGCGGGCTACCCGGATGGCTTCGACCTGACGCTGTGGGCGATGCCCGTTTCGCGCCCCTACAACCCGAACGCGCGCCTGATGGCCGAAATGCTGCAGGCGGACTGGGCGAAGATCGGCGTGAACACGAAAATCGTCACCTACGAGTGGGGTGAGTACATCCGCCGCGGACACAGCGGCGAGCATGAGGCGATGCTGATCGGCTGGACGGGCGACTACGGCGACCCGGACAACTGGCTCGGTGTGCTGCTCGGCTGCGACGCGGTGAACGGCAGCAATTTCTCCAAATGGTGCTACAAGCCGTTCGACGACCTAATCAAGGCCGCCCGCAGCACCACCGATACGGCCACACGCACCAGGGACTACACCGAGGCGCAACAGATCTTCAAGGATCAGGTGCCGTTTACGCCGATTGCGCATTCGACCGTTTATCAGCCGCTCTCGAAGGCGATCACCGGCTTCAAGATCGACCCGTTTGGCCCGACCCAGTTCTGGAACGTCGGTCTCAAGTAGGTAATTTACTGCTTCTCTCCCCAATTTCGCTCTAATCCGGGACGGTTGCCGCGCCAGGCGCGGCAACCCGGATGTAAGCTGTTTCCGATCGTCAACAAAGTTAATTTCCTCCAATTGCGGCCCCTGGCAAAGCTCAGTAATATCGCGCTACGCTGGTTTTAGCCGGCGATGATCCTGGAGGAAACATGAAGCAAAACAAACTGTTGCGCGCGGCACGGCTCACGATGCTGGCCGCGACGGCAGCGGCATCGATGGCGGGGACCCAACTGGCGAACGCCGCCGATATCCCGAACAAAACCCTCGTCTACTGCTCGGAAGGCAGCCCGGCAGGTTTTGATCCGGCGCAATACACCACGGGCGTGGATTTCACGGCCAATACGTTTACCGTCTATAACCGCCTCGTCGAGTTCGAACGCGGCGGCACGAAGGTCGAGCCGGGCCTAGCAGAAAAGTGGGATGTCTCGCCGGACGGCAAGACGTACACGTTCCATCTGCGCCACGGCGTCAAGTTCCACACCACGTCATGGTTCAAGCCGACCCGCGAATTCAACGCGGATGACGTCGTGTTCACGTTCCAGCGCATGCTGGACACGAACCAGCCGTTCCGCAAGGCTTACCCGGTGCAGTTCCCGTACTTCACCGACATGGGCCTCGACAAGCTGATCGAGAAGGTCGAAAAGGTCGACCCGTACACGGTCAAGTTCACGCTGAAGGAAGTCAACGCGCCGTTCATCCAGAACCTGGCAATGGAATACGCGTCGGTCCTTTCGGCTGAATATGCGGATTCGCTGATGAAGGACGGCAAGGCCGCCGACATCAACCAGAAGCCGGTCGGCACGGGCCCGTTCATCTTCCGCAGCTACACGAAAGACGCGACGATCCGTTTCGACGGCAATCCGGATTACTGGAAGCCCAACACCGTCAAGATCTCGAAGCTGATCTTCTCGATCACGCCGGATGCTGGCGTGCGCGTGCAGAAGCTCAAGGCCGGCGAATGCCAGGTGATGAGCTATCCGCGTCCCGCCGACATCGCGCCGCTGAAGGCCGATTCGAGCATTGACATGCCGTCGCAGCCGGGTTTCAACCTGGGCTATCTGGCGTACAACGTGACGCACAAGCCGGTCGACAAGCTCGAAGTGCGTCAGGCGCTCGACATGGCGATCAACAAGAAGGCGATCATCGATTCCGTGTATCAAGGCGCTGGCCAGGCCGCGACGAACCCGATGCCGCCGACGCAATGGTCGTACGACAAGAACCTGAAGATGCCGACGTACGATACGGAAAAGGCCAAGGCGCTGCTCGCCAAAGCTGGCTTCCCGAACGGTTTCGACATCACGCTGTGGGCCATGCCCGTGCAGCGCGCGTACAACCCGAACGGCAAGCTGATGGCGGAAATGATCCAGGCCGACTGGGCCAAGATCGGCGTCAAGGCGAAGATCGTCACGTACGAATGGGGTGAGTACATCAAGCGCGCGCACGCGGGCGAAGACGACACGATGCTGATCGGCTGGACGGGCGACAATGGCGACCCGGACAACTGGCTCGGTACGCTGCTCGGCTGCGACGCGGTGAACGGCAACAACTTCTCGAAGTGGTGCTACAAGCCGTTCGACGAACTCGTGCAGAAGGGCCGTGAAACGACGGCTCAGGCTGACCGCACGAAGGCGTATGTGCAGGCGCAGCAGATCTTCGCGCAGCAACTGCCGTTCTCGCCGATCGCCCACTCGACGGTGTATCAGCCGGTCAGCAAGAAGGTTGTCGATATGCGCATCGAGCCGCTCGGCTACGCGCGCTTCGACGGCGTGAGCATGAAGTAAATCACGTGATGCGGTGGGCTTCGTTGCCTGCTGCATCCCATACGCAGTACGCTTTTCGTTCGGTTAGAAGACTGGTCGAAATGGTCCGGCGACCGGGGTCACGAGCCCTCGTCGCCGGTTGCGTTTTTTCTCACCAAGACCATAGGGACGAACCATGTTCCGATTCGTTTTGCGCCGCATCGGGATGGTCATACCGACTTTCATCGGTATCACGATCCTCGCGTTTGCGCTCATTCACCTGATTCCGGGCGACCCCATCGAAGTCATGATGGGCGAGCGCGGCGTCGACCCGGCCATGCACGCGGCTGCGATGCATCGCCTCGGGCTCGACGAACCTCTGCCCATCCAGTACCTCCATTACGTCGGCCACGCGCTGCAGGGGAACCTCGGCACGTCGATCATCACCAATACCAGCGTGATGGACGAATTCCTGGCCCGTTTCCCCGCCACCGTCGAACTGTCGATCTGCGCGATGATGTTTGCGTTGATCGTCGGCCTGCCGGCAGGCGTGTTCGCTGCGCTGCGGCGCGGCACGGCAGTCGATCACGGCGTGATGGGCACGGCGCTCACCGGCTATTCGATGCCGATTTTCTGGTGGGGCTTGATCCTCATCATGTTCTTCTCGGCGAAGCTCGGCTGGACGCCCGTGTCGGGCCGCATCGCGGTCGAGTACGACATTCCGCACGTGACCGGCTTCCTGCTGATCGACTCGCTGCTGCCCGGCACGGACGAAGGCTCGTTCCGCTCGGCGCTGTCGCATCTGATCCTGCCGTCGATCGTGCTCGGCACGATCCCGCTCGCCGTGGTCGCGCGGATGACGCGTTCGTCGATGCTCGAAGTGCTGCGCGAAGACTACATCCGCACCGCGCGCGCGAAGGGCTTGTCGCCGGGACGCGTGATCGTCGTGCATGCGCTACGTAACGCGCTGATTCCCGTCGTGACGGTGATCGGTTTGCAGGTTGGCACGCTGCTCGCGGGCGCGGTGCTGACGGAGACATTGTTCTCGTGGCCGGGCATCGGCAAATGGCTGATCGACGCGATCGGCCGGCGCGACTATCCCGTCGTGCAGGGCGGTATCCTGATGATCGCGACGCTCGTGATCGTAGTGAACCTCGTCGTCGACCTGTTGTACGGCGTGCTCAACCCACGCATCCGCCATACGAGGTAATACCGTGGCAGACATTCAAAATACAGTCCCCCAGGCAGTCACCCCTCCGAGCGGCCGTGCACTGGCCGCCCGCGAGTTCTGGTCCAACTTCTCGCGCAACCGCGGCGCAGTCGGCGCGGGCATCATCGTGCTGGTGCTGATCATCGTCGCGATCTTCGCGCCGCTGATCGCCCCGCACAGCCCGATCGAGCAATACCGCGATTCCGTGAAGATTCCGCCTGCATGGCTCGACGGTGGCAACTGGAAATTCATTCTCGGCACCGACGAAGCAGGCCGCGACATTCTTTCGCGCCTGATGTACGGCGCGCGGCTGTCGTTCTGGATCGGCTTTGTTTCCGTGGTGCTCGCGCTGATTCCCGGCATCGTGCTCGGTCTGCTCGCCGCGTTCTTCGAGAAATGGGCCGACACGCCCATCATGCGCATCATGGACGTGCTGCTCGCGCTGCCGTCGCTGCTGCTCGCAGTGGCCGTGGTGGCCATTATCGGTCCCGGCCTGGTGAACACGATGCTCGCCATCGCGATCGTCGCTCTGCCGGGTTACGTGCGTCTGACGCGCGCATCGGCGCTCGGCGAGTTGCACAAGGAGTATGTGATGGCCTCGCGCGTCGCGGGTGCGGGCACGGCTCGCCTGATGTTCTCGCAGGTGCTGCCGAACTGCACCGCGCCGCTGATCGTCCAGGCCACGCTGGGCTTTTCGTCGGCGATTCTCGATGCCGCCGCGCTCGGCTTCCTCGGCCTCGGCGTGCAGCCGCCGTCGGCGGAGTGGGGCGCGATGCTCGCGTCGGCACGCGACTACATCGACAGCGCATGGTGGATCGTCACCATGCCCGGTCTCGCCATCCTGATCTCGGTGCTCGCGATCAACCTGCTCGGCGACGGGCTGCGCGACGCACTCGACCCGAAACTCAAAAGGCTGGCCTGACATGAGCAACGGTAACCTATTGACCATCCGCAATCTTGCGGTGAACTTCAGCGGCCTGCCCGCTGTCGATCGAATCAATCTGAACGTGGCGCCGGGCGAAGTGGTCGGCGTGGTCGGCGAATCGGGCTCGGGCAAGAGCGTGACGATGATGGCGCTGATGGGCCTGATCGACGCGCCCGGCAAGGTCACCGCCGACGAAGTCACCTTCGACGGCAAGGATCTGCTGAACGCGACGCCCAATCAACGCCGCAAGATCATCGGCAAAGACGTGGCGATGGTGTTTCAGGACGCGCTGACGAGCCTGAACCCGAGCTACACCGTCGGCTATCAGATCAAGGAAGTGCTGAAGCTGCACGAAGGCCTGAAGGGCGACGCGCTCAACAAACGCGCGCTCGAACTGCTCGATCAGGTCGGCATTCCCGACGCGAAGAACCGCATCAACACGTTCCCGCATCAGATGTCGGGCGGCATGAATCAGCGCGTGATGATTGCAATGGCTGTCGCGTGCAACCCGAAGCTGCTGATCGCCGACGAACCGACCACCGCGCTCGACGTGACCATTCAGGCGCAGATCATGCAACTGCTGGTGCAGTTGCAGAAAGATCGCGGCATGGCGCTCGTGCTGATTTCGCACGATCTGGCCGTGGTGTCGGAAGTCGCGCAGCGCGTGGCCGTGATGTACGCGGGCGAAGTGATCGAAACGAACCGCGTGCCCGATATCTTCAAGGCGCCGCATCATCCGTACACGGAAGCGCTGCTGGCGGCGATTCCCGAGCACAACGTCGGCGCCGTGCGGCTGGCTGCGCTGCCGGGCATGGTGCCGGGACGCGACGACCGTCCTAAAGGGTGTCTGTTCGCGCCGCGCTGCAAGTACGTCGTCGACGATTGCAACAAGGCGCGGCCCGCGCTTTCGCCGCTGGCCGATCACGACCCCGCCGCGCAGGTTCGCTGCATCAAGCCGCTGAACCTCGTCCGCGATGCCATTCACCCGGGAGGCGCACGATGAACGCAGTACCCGAAACGCGGCGCCCCGATGGTGACAGGCCCGGCAAGCCCGCAGGCGATCACGTGCTGATCGCCGACAACCTCGCGCGTCACTACGACGTGAAGCGCGGCATGTTCGGCCACGGCACCGTCAAGGCGCTGAACGGTGTGTCGTTTCATCTGGAGCGCGGCAAGACGCTCGCCGTGGTCGGCGAATCCGGCTGCGGCAAGTCGACGCTCGCGCGTCAGTTGACGATGATCGAAGCGCCGTCCGCCGGGCGTCTGCTGATCGACGGCGAAGATGTCGCGGGCGCGAGCCACGAGAAAATCGCGCAGTTGCGTCGCCGCGTGCAGATGGTGTTCCAGAATCCGTTTGCATCGCTCAATCCGCGCAAGACCGTCGAGCAGACGCTGGGCGAGCCGCTCGCGATCAACACGCAATTGAGCGCCAGCGAGCGCGGCGAACGCATTGCCCACATGATGCGCACCGTCGGCCTGCGGCCTGAGCACGCGAAGCGTTATCCGCATATGTTCTCGGGCGGGCAGCGCCAGCGTGTCGCGATTGCGCGCGCGATGATTCTCGATCCGCAGATCGTCGTCGCCGATGAACCCGTCTCCGCGCTCGACGTGTCGATCCAGGCGCAGATCCTGAACCTGTTCATGGACCTGCAGGATCAGTTCAAGACGAGCTATGTGTTCATCTCGCACAATCTGTCGGTGGTCGAGCATATCGCCGACGACGTGATGGTGATGTACTTCGGCGGCGTTGCCGAGCTCGGCGACAAGAAGCGCATCTTCAGCAAGCCGCGTCATCCGTACACGCGCGCACTGATGTCGGCGACACCGTCGATCTTCGAAGCCGATCGCCGCATCCAGATCAAGCTGCAAGGCGAAATGCCTTCGCCGCTCAATCCGCCGTCGGGCTGTACGTTCCATCAGCGTTGCCCGTATGCTATCGAGCGTTGCCGCAAAGAAGAGCCGAAGCTGCGTGAAGTGGATGGTCGCCAGGTGTCGTGTCACCGCGCCGAGGAGGTGGGGGACGACGCGAATGCATGATGGGGTGGCGGCGCGTGTTGTTGCGCGCCGTCATGCGCGTCGTTAGCATGTGAAGCCTATGAAACATGCGGGCGGCGCGCGCGCTGCGTCTTCACATCGGCGGGTTGCGCGCGTCCTGATGGGCGCGCTGCTCGTCGTGGCGGCGCAATGTCCGTTGCTGCCGTTTCATCCGTTCGCTGTGATCGCCTCCGCGCATGCCGCAGGGGCTTCGGCGAATACGCCTGTGCAGGCCGCGCAGGCCAATCAGGTCGGCCGTCCGGCCGTTCCCGTTCCGCACACCCCGTCGCAACCGCGCGCGACGCTGCCCGGCTTCAACCCGCCGCCTTCGTATGCGAGCGGCACCACGGCGAGCGGCCCCGTGCGCGCGCAACCGGCGCGCATGCCTTTCTATGTCGCAACGCGCGGCAGGACCACGATTTATCTTCTGGGCACGCTGCATGTCGGCGATCCCAACGACTATCCTCCGAACCAGCCATTCCGCGCGCCGATTCTCGGTGCGTTAGCCGCATCGCCCACTCTGGCGCTCGAACTGTCGCCCGACGATCTGCTCGTCTCGCAGGACGATGTGTCGAAGTACGGCATCTGCTCGTATGAATGTCTGCCGAAGCTGTTGCCCGAACCGTTGTGGCACAAGCTCGCGATGCGTCTGCGTGCCAATCCTGCCGCGCTCGATGAAATCCGCAAGATGCGGCCGTGGCTCGCGTCCTTGCTGGTCGAAACCTACGATTCGCTGAGCGCCGGGCTACAGACGGAATACGGCACGGAAGCGCAGTTGCAGAACGTGTATCTGCGGCAGAAGGGAAAGATTGTCGGGCTGGAGAAGCTCGGCGAACAGATGCGCGCGTTCACGGGGCTCACGCTGGCGCAGCAGCGCGAAATGCTTGCGCAGGATCTCGTGCAGACGCCCGCTGAGAATGTTGCCGACGTGCGAACCTTGCACCGGCTATGGCGCGTAGGCGACGCGGATGCGATCAGCGCGTGGGAAGCTGCGAAGTCGGAAAAGCTCGCACGCGACAAGCGCATCTCCGCGCAGGTGGATAACAAGATCCTGTTCGATCGCAACCGGCGCTTCGTCAACCGGATGCTGCTGATCGCTGCGCCGAACAAGCCGGTGTTCGTCGCGATCGGCGCGCTGCATCTGGGCGGGCAAAAAGGTGTGCTGCAGTTGTTGCGGCAGCGGGGGTTTGTTGTCGAATCTTTTTGATGAGCGCGCGGCCTGTGCGCTCAACGTGAGCGACGGTTAGACGCTCGCGCCTACAGCGCCGAAGGCGCCGTTGGCGACACGTCCACGGCCCGTTTGCGACGCGAGCATCAGCGCGGCTTCCAGCGCGTCGAGCGACTGCTCTTTCGAACCGCTCGTTTCAGACAGACGTTGACCGTGCGTGCATTCAGCGACAGCAACGCGCGATAGTGCTCGTCGGCATCGTCGAATCGCATCAGGCGGTCGAGCGCCGAGCCGAGATTGAGATGCACGTCGGCGAGCGTCGGGTCGATCTTCAGCGCCTCGCGATAGTGATGCACCGCTTCACCGAGCTTGCCTTCGGATTCGAGCGCAACGGCGATGTTGTTGTGCGGATCGGGCGAGCGCGGATCGAGCGCCAGCGACACACGATAGCAGCGCAGCGCGAGCGCTTTTATCTCCGAGCGCATCGGCCACGAAGCCGCGGTCGTTCCAGCACTCTGCGTTGTCCGGTTCGAGTTCGAGCGAAAGATCGATGTATTCGAGCGCCAGCGTATGCTGGCCGCGCTGATGCAGAAGCACGCCGTAGTAGTGCAGCGCATCCGGCTGTTCCGGGCAGACCGCGAGCGCTTCGTGGTACAGCGACTCGGCTTCGATGAAGCGGCAAGCGCGATGCGCTTCGAGCGCGAACGCGAGCGTGACGGAGAAAAGCGGGGTGGTGGAAGTGGAAGCGGTGGAAGTAGAAGCGGCGGATTGCGGTTGCATGGCGATGCTCTCCAGACTCTCGAAAGAGCCGGCGCAGACCTGTCGATGCGCCGGACTATGAACGATGGAACGTTCACAGGTTAGGTCCGGGGCCTCGGCCAAACCATCAGACGCATCCTAATAATGGCGGCGCGCCTTTTGAAACAAGCCGCGCGGACGGATCGCTTATCCTGGAAATAGGATTCGGCGAACCGCCCGCAGCCGGCAACCGCACAAGAGCGCTACAGGAACATCAGGAAGTTGAGCAGGAAGATATTCACGACGAGCAGCGTGAGCGCCGTCGGAACCTGCACTTTGATCACCGCGTTCTTGTCGGGGAGTTCGAGCAGCGCGGCGGGCACCATGTTGAAGTTCGCGGCCATCGGCGTCATCAGCGTGCCGCAGTAGCCGGAGAACATGCCGATCGCGACCATCACCGCCGGGTTGCCGTGAAACACGTTGACGAGGATCGGCACGCCGACGCCGCCCGTCATCACTGGGAAGGCCGCGAAGCCGTTGCCCATCACCATCGTGAAGAGCGCCATGCCGATGCAGTAGACGGCCACCGCGATCAGCCGGTAGTCGAGGCTGATGTAAGCCGTCGTCACGTGCGCGACAGCCTTGCCGACGCCCGCGTCGGAGAACACGAGGCCGAGCATGCCGAGCATCTGCGGCAAAACGGCCGCCCACGACAGCGCATCGACGAGACGCCGCGCTTCCTTCATCGACTGACCGACGGTGTCGCGCGTCATGACGCAGGCGAACGCCAGTGCGATCACGCAGCCGATACCGAAGCCGATCAGCGTGACATTCTTCTGCTCGACCAGCGGCGTGCCGCCGAACACCAGATGGCTCGCCGACAACGTGACGATCACCGTGACGACGGGAATCGTCAGCGCGGGGACGAACAGCTTGTTGCCGAGACGCGCGGCGCTCGCCTTGCGCGTTGCTTCGGATAGCACTTTGGGTTTGCCCGCTGTCACGCCGCCGAAGCCCGCGATCAGCGCCATCGCGATGACGAGCACGCCCACCAGTTCGGCGGGCAGCTTGTCGCCGACCAGGAAGATCAGCGCGTAGATGATCCAGAAGCCGCCCGCCGTGAAGCGGCGCGGATGATCCTTATCGGTGGCGATCATGCCGCCGATCACCAGCAGCACGATGCCGAGCAGCCAGAACAGATAGTTGATGGTGAGTGTCATGCTTCGTCCCCGGTCGTGCGCGTCGCGTTGTGGCTCGCGTGGTTGTTCGTGTTGACGTTCGCGGCGCCTTGCGATGCCGCGTTGCCGCGCAACTCGCGTTCGAGCTTGCGATCGAGCAGCCAGAGCCGGAAGCCGTGGATCAGGAAGGCGCTGATGGCCGTGGGAATGCCCCACAGCGCGACGTGCATCGGCTCGACGGTGATGCCCGCTTCCTTCAGGAACGTGACCATCAGCACGATCGCGCCGAACGCGACGAAGATGTCTTCGCCGAAGAACAGGCCGACGTTGTCCGTGGCCGCCGAGAACGCGCGCAGCTTGTAGCGCACGGCATCGCTGAGCTTGCCGAAGCGCGTTTCCGTGGCGCCTTCCGCCATCGGCGCGATCAACGGACGCACCATCTGCGGATGCCCGCCGAGGCCCGTCAGACCGACGGCCGCCGTCAGTTCGCGCACGAGCAGATAGACGATCAGCAGACGCCCGGCCGTCGCGGCCTTGATGCTGGCGATCCACGTCTGCGCGCGCTCGCGCAGCCCGTGCCGTTCGAGCAGGCCGATCACCGCGAGCGGCAACAGGATGATGAGGGGGATATTGCGTGTCTTGATGAAGCCGCTGCCGATCGCGGCCAGGATTCTGTCCGGCGGAAAGTGCGCGGCGATGGCGGTGATGACCGCGGCGGCGGCCACGATCAGCATCGGGTTGAAGCGCAACACAAACCCGACGATGATGACCGCGACTCCAATGAGCGGCCATAGGTTGACGGTTGACTGCATCTAGATCTCCAGAGGTGGTCCTGCATTGGGACACCGCTCGTGGCGGCGAACTGTAATGACGCCGTGCCCTGGTTTTTTTGGGGGCCGGCTTTCCTCGTTGCCCTGTGGCTCTTCGGTGGCCACTCAGGCTGCACTGCCCTGTCGTTGCTGCGGGTACTTCTCTACGGTTGCTGCCGAACTTGTGCTGCTTCAAAAAGCCGTTGGCAACTGGCAATGTTGCTTTCTGGCTCACTTCCTGGAAAACGCCCCGCGAAAAGCGGGGCGTCGAGTGTTGCGTAATTGCCTTCAATCAGAGCCGTAAGCGCTCAGCGTCCAACAATCAGACGCGCGCTGCGCCGGCCGCATGCACGCCGATGCCGGCCGCTTCGAGCGCCTTGCGGATGCGGCGCGCGAACGCGAGCGCATGCGGGCCGTCGCCATGCAGACAGATGGTCTGCGCGTTCAGCTGCACCCATTCGCCGCTCACGGCCTGCACGCGCTG
Source organism: Paraburkholderia sp. PGU19 (assembly GCF_013426915.1). Lineage (GTDB taxonomy): Bacteria > Pseudomonadota > Gammaproteobacteria > Burkholderiales > Burkholderiaceae > Paraburkholderia. Next base: position 3,629,939 of record NZ_AP023179.1, on the reverse strand, counting down.
CTCGCGCACCATCGCCAGCGTGCGTTGCAGCACTTCTTCTTCGTCGTCGAGCAGCGCGCCCGGCTCCTTGCGCGGCACGAGCGAGCCGTCCGCGCGATAGCCGCGATCGGCGAACACTTCTTCGATGGCGACCAGCCCCGCGTCGCGCGCGGCCGTCACCAGCCCGCTGTTGGCGAGCGCGAACACGGCCACGGACGGATCGAAGTCATGCACGGCGGAGACGATCGCGTCGGCGATCTTCGGGTCGCGCGCGGCCTGGTTGTAGAGCGCGCCGTGCGGCTTCACGTGCGCGATGCGCCCGCCCTCGGCCTGCGCGATCGCCGACAGCGCGCCGAGCTGATACAGCACGCCCGCGTAGATCTCGCCCGCGGGCAAGTCCATTTCCTTGCGGCCGAAGTTCTCCGGGTCGTTGAAACTCGGATGCGCGCCGATCGACACGCCTTTCTCCACTGCCCAGCGCACGCATTCACGCATCGCATTGGGTCCGCCCGCATGCCAGCCGCACGCGATGTTCGCCGAGCTGACGAGATCGAGCAGCGCCTCGTCGGAGCCGCATCCTTCGCCGAGATCGGCGTTCAAATCGATTTCCATGATGTCCTCGTAGGTCTTACACGGCTGCGGACGCGGCGAGCCGCGCGCAGCGTTCTTCATGCATGCCGATTGCGGCATCGATTTGCCGCAGATACTTGCGTTCTTCGATCAGCGCCTGGCGGGCCTCGTAAGGCGTGGTCGGAATGAAGCGGACCGCGCCGTTCAGGCGCACCTGCGCGAGCTTCCATAAATCAGCGTGAATCACCGCGCCGATCTTCGGATAGCCGCCCGTGGTCTGCGCGTCGCTCATCAGGATGATCGGCTGACCGTTCGGCGGCACCTGGATCGTGCCGGGCATCACCGCGTGCGACAGCAGATCGCTCTTGTGCGTGCGCTTGAGTTCGGTGCCCGCCAGCCGGAAGCCCATGCGGTTGCTATTCGGCGTGACGAGCCACTCGTCGTTCCAGAAGGCGCTTTGCGCGTCGGCGGTGAAGCTGTCGTACTCAGGGCCGGGCAGCACGCGAATGGGCGGCGCCCACGCGACCCCCGACGGATGACGGCCGCGCCGCACCGGCTCGTCGACGAGCACGAACTTGCACCAGGCGGGCGCTTTCACGCCGAACTCGGGTGCGTCGGGCGAAAAGCCGGACCCCGCGCCGGCACGCGGCACGCCGACGGGCAGGCGGTCGCCGTCGCGCAGCGCGCGGCCGCCCAGGCCGCCGAAGCCCGCCTGCAGGTCGGTGCTGCGCGAGCCGAGCATGGGCAGCACATCGACGCCGCCTGCGATGCACACGTAGCCGCGCATACCGCGCTTCGCCGCGTTCAGCGTCAGTTCCTGGCCGGCCTGCACGGGCAGGCTCCAGTACGAATAGACGGGCTTGCCGTCGAGCGTCGCGCCGAACTCGGTGCCCGTGATCGCGACGCGTGTCGGGCGCAGAAAGCGCAGCACGGTCGGGCCGAAGGTGATTTCGAGCCCGGCGGCATCGGGCCGGTTGCCGACCAGGCGATTGCCCACTTCGAGCGACAGCCTGTCGAGCGCACCGCCCATCGCGACGCCGAGGTGCCGGAAGCCGTGCCGGCCCAGGTCCTGAATCGTGGTCAACAGACCCGCGCGTATCACGTCGATCATGCGTGCAGCCCCGCGATGGTGAAGCGGACGCGATCGCCCGGTTGCAGAAGGGTGGGCGGCGTGCGCGACGGGTCGAAGAGCTTCAGCGCCGTGCGGCCGATCAGTTGCCAGCCACCCGGCGAAGTGGCCGGATAGATGCCCGTCTGCGCGCCGCCGATGCCGACCGAACCGGCGGGCACTTCGAGCCGCGGCTCGGCGCGACGGGGCGTGTGCAGTGCCGCTTCGAGCCCACCCATGTAGGCGAAGCCGGGCTGGAAGCCGAGGAAGAACACGATGTACTCGCCGCCCGCATGCCGTTCGACGACTTCCTTCACCGTGAGGCCCGTGTGATCGGCCACCGTCTTTAGATCCGGGCCGAACTCGCCGCCGTACTGCACGGGGATTTCCACCTCGCGGCCCAGGTCTTGCGCGATGCCTGGCTGCTCCCACGCGGCCTTGAGCCGGGCCGTCAGGTCGTCGGGATCGGCTTCGAGGGGATCGAAGATCACGGTCAGGTTGTTCATGCCGGGCACCACTTCGAGCACGTGCGGCCAGTCGCGCGCGGCCTGGGCGGCCGACCACACGCGGCGCTGGCAATCCAGCGTGGCAGGTGGCGGCGCTTCGCAGACTAGCGCGGTATCGCCAAACGGAAAGATGCGGGGTTCAGTCATCAATATCCTGGGTCAAGTAGAGAAGCAGCAGATTCGTCCGACGATGCATGCTAACTTCTCACGACAGAGCTAGCCTACATTCTCAATAAAATATCGACAATTTATCAATAAGCGATGTCCCCAGGCTCGCCGGTGCAGGAGGGAAGTCGTACACTTCCGTCAACCACCACGCTTCGCTTAGAAAAATCACCATGGCGCGTCATCCGACCAAAATCGTCTCATCGGAACATCTTGTGTCTGAATTTAGTGCGGAGTTATCCGAACTCGAGTACGGACTGATCATGGCGAGCAATGCGTTCAATCGATGGATGGTCCGTTGCATGGCGGCGGCGGGCGACAAGGACATGACGGCGATCGAAGTTTCGCTGCTGCACCATGTGAGCCACCGCGAGCGGCGCAAGAAGATTGCCGATATCTGCTTCGTGCTGAATATCGAGGACACGCATGTTGCGACTTACGCGCTCAAGAAGCTCGTAGCTAGAGGGTATGTAAACAGCGAAAAGACCGGCAAGGAAGTGTTTTTTTCTGCTACGCAGGCGGGGCGTGATCTGTGTATGAAGTATCGCGAGGTTCGCGAGAACTGTCTGATCGCAACGCTTAAGGAAAGTGGGCTCACCAATGAGCAGATTGGGGAGGCAGCGCAACTGATGCGGAATGCTTCCGGGCTTTATGACACCGCGGCGCGGGCGGCTGCATCGTTGTAGGGGTTTTTGTTGTCTGCCGACGGGTTGGGTTTTTTTGCGTTGTCGCTGGCATCCGAGGGCGGTGTTTGCTGTGCAACCGGTGTGGTGTTTTGGGCTTTGCGCTGGCATCCGCGCTACGGTGTTTGCCATTCACGCGTCGCCCCTGTGCGGGGTGGCACCTACTTTTCTTTGCCGCCGCAAAGAAAAGTAGGCAAAAGAAAGCGGCTCACACCGCCAGTTCTATGTTGTTGCCTGAGGGCTCCCAACCGGTCCCGCGCTTCACACGGCAATCACATGACTGATGTTAGTTGCCAGCACTCTCGCAGTGCGCCTCACCCGCTTCACGCACCCGCGCTGCATCATGCCGTGCCAGATAGTCCACCGCCGCCCAGGTGGCAAACTGTGTGTCGGCCCAAGTGGTCCACACGCCTCACTCCGGACCGATAGCGCACGCGTTCCACCCTGTAGGAGCGCTACCCTATACGACGCGACAACCTACACACAGTTTGCCACCTGGGCGGCACATACCATTCGCTGACGCTAGCTCTTGTTCGGGTGTTTGAAGTGGGTGAGGCGGTCATTCAACGCGTTGGCAACGAGCGCCAACAGAGATGTTGCCGTGTGAAGCATAAGACCCGTTGGGAGCCCTCAGGCGAGAACAAGAATTAGCGGTGTTATCCGCTTTCTTTTGCCTACTTTTCTTTGCGGCGGCAAAGAAAAGTAGGTGCCGCCCCGCACAGGGGCGACGCCTGAAGCACGCTAACAAATCGCGGATGCCAGCGCAAAAACAAGCAAACCAAACCGCTTGCGCAGCAAACACCGCCCCCCAAATGCCAGCGCAAAGGCAAAAAAACCAAACCACCCGCGCCGCAAAGGCGCTACACGAACGCCACCGCGACCAGCAAAAAACCACGACTACAAACCCAGCTTCCCTTCCGGATAACAAGAACCCTCAGTAACGACAACATCCAGCGGAATATCATGCGCTTCCCGCTGCATCGTGCCAGTCCGGCACACGTCGTACGCGACACCGACGGTCACCGGCACCTTCCCCGCCGCGCGAAAACCGGCCAGCGTGCGGTCGTAGTACCCACCACCATACCCAAGCCGATACCCATCCACATCAAACCCGACACACGGCACAAACAGCAAATCAGGCGTAATCACTTCGCCTGAAGTCGGTTCGTGAATCCGATGAGCCCCGACCTGCATCGGCATATCAGGCGTCCAGACATGAAATTCCAGCGGCCGATCACGCCCAGTAATCACAGGCAAACTCGCGCGCCGCGCGCTATCGCCAGCGAGCCAAACGGCAATCACTGACCGAATGTCGAACTCTCCTGACAATGGCCAGTACAACCCTACACTTACAGGCGAATAAACCGTTAACACATCGAGCACCCGACGCCTCAGGGCATCATTGCCCGCCGCATCGAGAGCCGCATGCAGACGTGCTTCCAGCAGCGTTGCACGCAGTTCCTTTTTCGATTTCGCGGTGGGGTTGCATGCTATGCTTGAGTTCAATTCGCGCTCCAGAAACGCTCTAGAAATAACGATGTCCAAACGCCTCTTCCGAGTATATCGCGCGGCCAGTCTGGCGCTCGCCGCGGCGGCACTCGTCGCGTGCAGCACGGCCTCCGCCGTCAAGCCGATCCCGCTTTCCCAACTCACCAACGACGACCAGACTTTCGTGCAATTGCGCGAGGCAGCGCGCAATAACGACGCTGGCCGCGCCGCGCAGCTCGCGGCGATGATCCCGGATTACCCGGCGCCGTCGTATCTGGAATATTTCCAGCTAAAGCCGCAGTTGTTCGATGGCTCGGGCCATCCGCGCATCGACGCGCCCGATGCACCCGTGCTGTCGTTCCTGCAACGCTACGACGGCCAGGCCATCGCCGACCGCTTGCGCAACGACTACCTCGTCGTGCTCGGCGCACGTCATGACTGGAAGAACTTCGACGAGCAATACGCGCGCTTCGTGCTGAACGACGACACGCAGGTGAAGTGCTACGCGCTCGAATCGCGCGCGGCGAAAGGCGAGAATGTGGTCGAACCGGCGCGCGCGCTGCTCGTCGATCCGCGCAACTATGGCGACGGCTGTGTCGATCTGATTACGTCGCTGGCAATCAACCAGCAGTTCACCACCGACGACGTCTGGCAGCAGATCCGTCTCGCGTACGAACAGAACCAGACCAGCACGGGCGCCAAGCTCGTCGATGCGCTCGGCAACAACCGTCCCGATCCGACGCTGTTCGACCAGGCCGCGACCACGCCGCCGCTCCTGCTCGCGCGCGGCGTCGGCGCCGATCCGCAATCGCATCAGCTCGCGCTGCTCGCGATCACACGCATGGCCCGCAACGATCCCGCCATGGCCGCCGCGACCTTCGGTTCCGTCGCGCCGTCGCTGACTTCGCCCGAGCGCGCCATCGGCTGGGGCACGATCGCCTATCAGGCGGCCGCCAAGCAGATGCCGGGCGCCGTCGACTGGTATCGGCTGTCGGCGAATGCGCCGCTGTCGAATCCCGCATACGAATGGCGCACGCGCCTCGCACTGCTCGCCGGCGACTGGACGATGGTGCGCTGGTCGGTCGAACAGATGCCGCCTGCGCTGCGCAGCCAGCCCACGTGGGTCTACTGGCATGCGCGCGCCTTGAAACAGGCGGGCGACGTCGTCACGGCCAACCAGGAGTTCGAATCGATCTCGCAGCAGTTCAATTTCTACGGCCAGCTTGCCGCGGAAGAACTCGGCCAGAAGATCGTCGTGCCGCCGAAGACCACGGTCACGGACGCCGAAGTCGAGCAGGCGGGTAACACGCCGGGCTTTGCGCTTGCGCAGAAGTTCTATCAGCTGAACCTGCGTCTGGAAGGCAACCGCGAATGGAACTGGCCGCTGCGCAGCATGACGGACCGCCAGCTGATCGCCACCGCCGAATACGCGCGCCGTATCGAACTGTATGACCGCGCCGTGAACACGGCCGATCGTACAAAGACCGAGCATGACTTTTCGCTGCGCTACCTGTCGCCGTTCCGCGATATCGTCGAGCGCGACGCGCAGTCGAACGGGCTCGACGTCGAATGGGCGTATGGCCTGATCCGTCAGGAGTCGCGCTTCATCATGAACGCACGCTCGGAAGTCGGCGCGAGCGGCCTGATGCAGCTGATGCCGGGCACCGCGCAACTGGTGGCGAAGAAGATCGGTCTCGGCACGATTTCGCGCGCGCAGATGAACGACATCAACACCAATATCCTGCTCGGCACGAACTATCTGTCGATGATCTACAATGAGTTCGACGGGTCCGCCGTGCTCGCCACGGCAGGTTACAACGCAGGTCCGGGCCGTCCGCGCAACTGGCGCTCAACGTTGCCGCGCGGTGTCGAAGGCGCGATTTTCGCGGAAGCCATTCCGTTCCAGGAAACGCGTGACTACGTGAAGAACGTGCTGTCCAACACGGTCTACTATGCAGCGTTGTTCGAAGGCCGTCCGCAATCGCTGAAGGCGCGTCTGGGTTATATCCAGCCGTTGCAGTAACGATGCGCCATGCCGCCGCCGCGTGACACGTCACGCACGCGGCGGAGCACGACCTCAGCCGTTGCCGCGGCTTCCATCAGGGAGTCGAAAAATGCGACATCAAACCATCGCAATCGTCGGCGGTTCCGGGTTTATCGGCAGTCATCTCGTCAACGCGCTCGTCGAACTTGGCAAGACGGTACGCATTGCCACCCGCCGCCGCTATAACGCGCGGCATCTCACGCTGCTTCCCATCGATGTGATCGAAACGGATGTGTTCGATCCCATTCAGCTCGCGCGCTTCGTCGAGGGCGCGGATGCCGTCGTCAATCTCGTCGGCGTATTGCATGGCCATCGCGGCGACCCATATGGGCCCGAGTTCGCAAAAGCCCATGTCGAACTGCCAACGAAGATCGTTTCCGCGTGCGAAGGCAAGGGCGTGCACAGGCTGATCCACGTGAGCGCAATCGGCGCCGACCCGCGCGGGCCGAGCATGTATCTGCGCTCGAAGGGCGACGGCGAGCGCGCGGTGCATGCTTCATCGATGCTTGCATCGACCATCTTTCGCCCGTCGGTCGTGTTCGGCCCAGAGGACGAGTTCCTCAACAAGTTCGCGTTCCTGCAGCGCATGTTCCCCGTCATTCCGCTCGCGAAACCCAACGCCCGCTTTCAGCCGGTCTTTGTCGGCGATGTTGCGAAGGCGATCGTCAACGTGCTGGATCTCGATGCATCGACGGGCCGCACCTACGAGCTTGGCGGGCCGTCGGTGTACACGCTCGAAGCGCTCGTCGAGTACTGCGGCGACGTGATCGGCAAGCACGCGCGCATCATCCGCTTGCCGGATGCGCTGGCGCGCTTGCAGGCGCTGTCGTTTGAGCTGGCGCCCGGCGAACCCGTGATTTCGCGCGACAATCTCGATTCGATGAAAATCGATGCTGTGTTGAACGCGCCGCTCGCGCCGGAGCTCGATATCGAACCGGCCAGCATCGAAACGATCGCGCCCGTGTATCTGACGGGTTCGTCGTTCCGCTCGCGCTTCAATGCGTTCCGCGCGAACGCCGGCCGCTAAACTTTTTATCGTTCAATCCACTTTCTGGCGAAGCATGAAACTCGTTATCGGTGACAAGAACTATTCGTCGTGGTCGATGCGGCCGTGGCTCGTGCTCAAACACTTCGGCATTGCATTTGAAGAGGTGATGGTTCTGCTCAATGAGGCAGAGTCGAAAGCGTCGATCCTCGAGCATTCGCCTTCGGGCAAAGTGCCGTGCCTGATTGCCAACGACGGCGTCACCGTCTGGGATTCGCTCGCAATCTGCGAGACGCTCGCCGAACGCTATCCGCAACACGCGATGTGGCCGCGCGATGCAATCGCGCGCGGCCACGCGCGCAGCGTCAGCGCCGAGATGCATTCCGGCTTCGGCGCGCTGCGCAACAACATGTGGATGAACATTCGCGCGTCGTTTCCGGGCAAGGGCGCAACGCCCGAAGCACTGGCCGACATCGCGCGTATCGACGCGATCTGGAACGAGTGTCTCGAAGCGTATGGCGGTCCGTTCCTGTTCGGCGAATTCACGATCGCCGATGCGATGTATGCGCCCGTCGTGATGCGCTTCAATACGTGGCAACCGAAGCTGTCGGAAGCGGCGCTCGCCTATTCGCGCCGCGTGACGGCACAGCCCGCGGTCAAGGCGTGGATCGACGACGCATTGCAAGAGACACATCGCATCCCCTATCAAGACACCTGCGCATGAATATCTACGCAGTAGGCGGTGCGATCCGCGATGAACTGCTCGGGATGCCCGTGCAGGACCGCGACTACGTCGTGGTCGGCGCTACGCCCGAGCAGATGGTTGCAAAGGGCTTTCGCCCGGTCGGCAAGGACTTCCCGGTTTTTCTGCATCCCGACACGCATGAGGAATACGCGCTTGCGCGGACCGAACGCAAAACGTCGGCGGGCTATCACGGCTTCCAGTTTTTCTATGCGCCCGATGTGACGCTCGAAGAAGACCTCGCGCGGCGCGACCTCACGGTCAATGCGATGGCGCGCGAAGTCACGCCGGACGGCGAGCTGATCGGCCCCGTGATCGATCCGTTCGGCGGCCAGGACGATCTGAAGCAACGCGTGTTCCGGCATGTCAGCGATGCGTTTCTCGAAGACCCGGTGCGCATTCTGCGCGTCGCGCGTTTCTCGGCGCGCTTCACTAGCTTCACTGTCGCACCCGACACGTTGGCGCTGATGCGCAAGATGGTCGAAGCGGGCGAAGTGGATGCGCTCGTGCCTGAGCGCGTGTGGCAGGAACTGTCGCGCGGACTGATGGAAAAAAAGCCGTCGCGGATGTTCGACGTGCTGCGCGAATGCGGCGCGCTCGCGCGCATTCTGCCGGAAATCGACGCGCTCTATGGCGTGCCGCAGCGCGCCGACTATCACCCGGAAGTGGATACGGGCGTGCACGTGATGATGGTCGTCGATCATGCCGCCGCGCAGAACTATGCGCTCGCGGTGCGCTTCGCCGCGCTCACGCACGATCTCGGCAAGGCGACCACGCCTGAAGACGTGTTGCCGCGTCACATTGGGCACGAGGGGCGCAGTGTCGATCTGCTGAAGCCCTTGTGCGAGCGTCTGCGGGTGCCGAACGAATGCCGCGATCTCGCGCTGCTGGTGGCGCGCGAGCACGGCAATATTCATCGCGTGATGGAGACGAAGGCGGCGGGCATCGTGCGGCTTTTCGAGCGCAGCGACGCGCTGCGCAAGCCGGCGCGTTTCGCCGAAGCGCTTCAGGCTTGCGAAGCCGATGCCCGCGGCCGGCTCGGCTTCGAAGCGAAAGCCTATCCGCAGGCGGAGCGTCTGCGCCAGGCTTTGGTCGCCGCGCGTGCCGTCGATGCGGGCGCAGTCGCGAAGGCCTACGAGAGCGATCCGGCGAAGATCAAGGATGCCGTGCATCGGGAGCGGGTGCGGGCGGTCGCGAAGGCGTTGAGCGAAACGGCGTCGGAGGAAGAGGCAGAGTAGGTCAGAGCAACCGCGCAACCAGCGACAGCAGCATCGACAGCACCAGCGTCGACATGAACGGGAACGGATACTCCTTCCCGAACAGCCGCAGCGTGACATCGCCCGGCATCCTGCCGATGCCGAGCTTGCGCAGCCACGGCCAGCACGCCGACAGCACGGCCACCGCGATGAAAGTAGTCAGCAGCCAGCGGATCATCGTGTGTGCCTCGGCTTAAAGCTCAGAGCGAATGCGAGCGGTCGCCGCGCGCGAACGCGTCGAGCGTGCCGTCGATGCCGCGTGAAAACGCGATCACCTTGAACAACTCGCCCATCTCCGCTTCCGACAGCAGCTTCTGCACCGCGTTGGCGGCGGGCAGGAAGTTGGGGATATCGGATGGATCGATCGCGCTCAATGCTTCCGTGATACCCGCGTTCATCAGAAAACGCGCGTGCGACGTATAGCCGAGCAGGTCCGCGCCCGCATCGACGCCCGCTTCGGCGATACCGGTAAATTCGACGTGCGCGGTAATGTCCTGCAAGCCAGGGTAGAGAAACGGATCGCCGTGCGCGCGGTGCCGATAGTGGCACATCAGCGTGCCCTGCGCGCGCTGCGCGTGATAGAACTCGTGACGCGGAAAGCCGTAGTCGATCAGCAATACCGCGCCGCGCGTGAGCATCGTGCAGACGGTGCGCGTGAAGGCGAGGGCGGCGTCGTGCGTTTCCGTCACGTAGTCGTGATCGCTTTCGATCTCCAGATCGCGCAGGAAGGCGGCATCGTGAGTCGACCGAACGGGGCGGTCTTCGAATTGCAGCGCGCCGTCTTTCACCGTGACGCCGCGCTCGGACCACTCGTCGCCGATGCGCGCAAACAGCCGTACGGGCATCGCGTCGAGCACTTCGTTGCCGACCACGACGCCTTCGAACTGCTCCGGCAACGCGTCGAGCCAGCGCACGCGTGCGGCCATGCCGGGCGCTTGCGCTTCGATCGTTTCGCGCTGACGCTCGCGCAATTCGCCGGACAGATCGACGATCGAATACGTGTCGAACTGCGTGCCCAACTCATCCATAGCGTTGAGCAGACCGGCCGCCAGCTTGCCCGTGCCCGCGCCGAATTCCATCACATGCCGCGTGCCGCTCATGTCCAAAGCCTGTGCGACGGGCCGCGCGAGCGTTTGTGCGAACAGCGGCGACAGTTCCGGCGCCGTCACGAAGTCGCTGCCATCTTCCTCGCGTCGGCCGAACTTGATCGCGCCGCCGCTGTAATAGCCCAGTCCCGGCGCGTAGAGTGCTCGCTCCATGTAGCGATCGAACGGCATCCAGCCGCCGTTTGCGTCGATCTCCTCGCGAATCTGCGAAACCAGCGCTTCCGACTGCGCGAGCGCGGTCGGGCCGGGAGCAGGTAAACTATCGGGTTGGTGAGCTTTCGGATTCATCCCCGCATTGTAAATGACCGCCTCGAACGATACTTTCGCCGCCAGCGGCCGTCCCGACCGGCCAGTCCGCACCGTGCTCGTCACGGGCGGCGGGCACCGGATCGGCCGTGGGCTGGCGCTGGGCTTTGCCGCGGCGGGCTGGGACGTGGCCGTGCATTACGGCTCGTCGAAGGCGAAAGCCGACGAGGTCGTCGCGGAAATCGCCGCGCTCGGGCGGCGCGCCGTCGCGCTGAAGGCGGATTTGTCCGTCGAGGCGGAAGTCGAGCGGCTCGTGCCCGATTGCACGGCGGCGCTCGGGCGTCCGTCGTGCATCGTGAACAACGCGTCGATGTTCGACGAGGACACCGCGCTCGACGTCGGCTACGCGAAGCTGCTGCATCTGACGTCGATCAACGTCGGCGCGCCGCTCGTGCTCGCGCGGATGTTGCATGAGGTCACGCCCGAGGCGGCGCGTCACGACGAGTCGCTGCGTGCGGCCGTCATCAACGTGCTCGACCAGAAGCTGTACAACATGAATCCGGATTACCTGTCGTACACGCTGTCGAAGGCCGCGCTCGGCACGGCGACCGTTGCGCTTGCGCAGGCGCTGGCGCCGAAAGTGCGCGTCGTGGGTCTCGCGCCCGGCCTCACGCTGCAATCCGGCGATCAGACCCCGGAAAGCTTCGCGGCCGCGCACAAGGTGACGCCGCTCGGCCATGCGTCGCGCGTCGAGGATCTCGTCGCGGCGGCGCTGTATCTCGCGGATGCGCGCGGCGTCACAGGCACGACGCTGGTTGTCGACGGCGGCCAGCATCTCGTGCCGCTGCCGCGCGATGTGATGTTTTTGACGGGCGCCGACCGCTGACTCACGGTTAGCCGTCGTTAGACGTTGCGCCCTCCGGCGCGCTGCATAGCGCGCCCAATTGCAACTGTGTGCGGGTTCGCACGCACTCTTTTTGTACTGGAACGAACATGTCTGCCGCTTTGCTTCATCCCCGGCTCGCTGATTGCCGCCGGCTCTTTCTGCGCGATTACGAGGTGCACATCAACATCGGCGTGCACGACTTCGAAAAGCGCGGCGAGCAACGCGTGGTGATCAACGTCGAACTGTTCGTGCCGCTCGCGCTGTCCACGCCCGTCGAAGACAAGCTGCGCGAAGTCGTCGATTACGACTTCATGCGCTCGACCATCGCAAAGCGCGTGAGCCAGGGGCATATCCATCTGCAGGAAACGCTCTGCGACGACCTGGCGAAAGCGCTGCTCGCGCATCCGCAAGTGCGCGGCGTGCGTCTGTCGACGGAAAAGCCCGATGTTTATCCCGATTGCGATGCCGTGGGCGTCGAAGTCTTTCATATCAAAGAGGTCTGAGCGATGAACGCTCCCGAAACGCTGACGGGCGTCGACGCGGCCGCGCCCATTGCCGAAGCCCAGCTCGAAGCCGCCGAACCCAAGCGCGCGCTGACACGCCGCGAGCAGAAAGAGGCGTACGAGAACAACAAGCTGTTCAAGCGCCTCGCGCGCCAGGTCGGCCAGGCGATCGGCGACTTCAACATGATCGAGGACGGCGACAAGGTGATGGTGTGCCTGTCGGGCGGCAAGGATAGCTACGCGATGCTGGAGATCCTGATGCGGCTGCGCGAGCGCGCGCCGATCAACTTCGACATCGTCGCCGTGAATCTCGACCAGAAGCAGCCGGGCTTTCCCGAGCACGTGCTGCCGGAGTACCTGAGCAAGCTCGACATTCCGTTTCATATCGAGAACCAGGACACCTACAGCATCGTCAAGCGGCTCGTGCCCGAGGGCAAGACCACCTGCTCGCTGTGCTCGCGCCTGCGGCGCGGCATCCTGTACCGCGTGGCGGGCGAACTCGGCGCAACCAAGATCGCGCTCGGCCATCATCGCGACGACATCCTGCAGACGCTGCTGCTGAACCTGTTCTACGGCGGCAAGCTGAAGGGCATGCCGCCCAAGCTGCAATCGGACGATGGCAAGAACGTCGTGATCCGGCCGCTGGCGTATGTGAAGGAAACCGATCTCGAGAAATACGCCGAACTGCGTCAATTCCCGATCATTCCGTGCAACCTGTGCGGCAGCCAGCCGAATTTGAAACGCGCGGAAATGAAGGCGCTGATCCGCGAATGGGACAAGCGTTTCCCGGGGCGCGTCGACAACATGTTCAATGCGTTGTCGAATGTCGTGCCTTCGCATCTGATGGATCACAAGCTGTTTCCGTTTGCATCGTTGCGCGCCACGGGTGAAGCCGATGCGCAAGGCGATATTGCTTTCGACGAAGAACCATGTTCGACCGATTCCGCATCAGAAGGGATGCAGAAGGCATCGCAAACGATTTCCTTTGTTCAATTCGACGATATTTGACGTTTTGCCCATCCCGCAAAGCCTTTTAAAACAGGTATTTGCGGGGTGATTTCGATCGGGAGGGCCACGTTGCGGTCACACTCAGCGTGCTAGAATCGCCCACTCCAAACTCGTCCAAATACGCCCACGTCATGAACATCGTGATTCTGGCGGCAGGCACCGGCAAGCGCATGCGCTCTGCACTGCCAAAGGTGCTTCATCCCCTGGCTGGCCGGCCGCTTCTTGCCCACGTCATCGACACCGCCCGCACACTGAATCCGACGCGTCTCGTCGTCGTGATCGGTCATGGCGCGGAACAGGTGCGCGAAGCCGTCGCGGCGCCCGATGTGCAGTTCGCCTTGCAGGAACAGCAGCTCGGCACAGGACACGCGGTACAGCAGGCGTTGCCGCTGCTCGATGCGTCCGCGCCGACGCTCGTGCTGTATGGCGACGTGCCGCTCACGAAGACGAGCACGCTCAAGCGTCTGACCGATGCGGCGGGCCACGACGGCTACGGCGTGCTGACCGTCACGCTCGACGATCCCACCGGTTACGGCCGCATCGTGCGCGATGCGCAGGGCAAGGTGGAGCGCATCGTCGAGCAGAAAGACGCGACGCCGGAACAGCAGAAGATCGCGGAGATCAACACGGGCATCGTCGTGATGCCGACGAAGCGTCTCGACGGCTGGCTGTCGTCGCTGAAGAACGACAATGCGCAGGGAGAGTTCTATCTCACCGACGTCGTCGAACTCGCGATCGAAGCGGGCATCGAAGCCGTCACCGCGCAGCCCGACGAAGAATGGGAAACGCTGGGCGTCAACAGCAAGCAGCAGCTCGCGGAACTCGAACGCATCCATCAGCGCAACGTCGCCGATGCATTGCTCGTCGCGGGCGTGACGATCGCCGACCCGGCGCGCATCGACGTGCGCGGCACGCTCGAATGCGGCCGCGATGTGTCGATCGACGTGAACTGCGTGTTCGAAGGCAAGGTCACGCTGGCCGACAACGTATCGATCGGACCGAACTGCGTGATCCGCAATGCGTCGGTTGGCGCGGGCACGCGCATCGACGCGTACACGCATATCGAAGGCGCGCAGGTCGGCGCGCAGGCCGTGCTCGGTCCGTATGCGCGGCTGCGTCCGGGCGCGACGCTTGCGGACGAAACGCACGTCGGCAACTTCGTCGAAGTGAAGAACGCGGTGCTCGGCCACGGATCGAAGGCGAATCACCTGTCGTATATCGGCGATTCGGATGTCGGCGCGCGCGTGAACATCGGCGCGGGCACGATCACCTGCAACTACGACGGCGCGAACAAGTTCCGCACGGTCATCGAAGACGATGTGTTCGTCGGCTCGGATACGCAACTGGTGGCGCCCGTGCGCATCGGCCGCGGCGTGACGATCGCGGCGGGCACGACGGTCTGGAAGGATGTCGAAGAAGGTCTGCTGGTGCTCAACGAAAAGACCCAGATAGGCAAGACGGGCTACGTGCGCCCGACGAAAAAGAAAAACTGAAGGGAACCGCGCGTGCGAGGTGCGCGCCTCGACCCCTAACTCTGCAAAGGACCATTGAATATGTGCGGCATTGTCGGCGCTGTTGCGCAGCGAAACATCGTTCCCGTTCTGATCGAAGGACTGCGTCGCCTCGAATATCGCGGCTATGACTCATGCGGCGTCGCCGTGCTGGCGAACGGCGAGCCGAAGCGCGCGCGCAGCGTAGCGCGCGTCGCCGATCTCGACGACCAGGTGCGCGAGACGCGCCTCGAAGGCGCGACGGGCATCGCCCACACGCGCTGGGCCACGCATGGCGCGCCCGTTACGGACAATGCGCACCCGATCTTCTCGCGCAACGAACTGGCGCTCGTGCACAACGGCATCATCGAAAACTACGAGTCGCTGCGCGAGACGCTGCGCGGCAAGGGCTACGAGTTCGTCTCGCAGACCGATACGGAGGTGATCGCGCATCTGGTTCACAGCCTGTATCGCGGCGATCTGTTCGCAGCCGTGCGCGAAGCGACGGCGCAACTGCATGGCGCATACGCAATCGCCGTGCTGCACAAGAACCAGCCGCATACGGTGGTGGGCGCGCGTCAAGGTTCGCCGCTCGTCGTCGGCCTGGGTGAAGGCGAGAACTTCCTCGCCTCCGACGCGCTCGCGCTGGCGGGCAGCACTGACCGCTTCATCTTCCTCGAAGAAGGCGACGTCTGCGAACTGACGCTGGAAAAGGTGCGCGTGTTCGATCGCGACGGCAATCCTGCCGATCGCGAAGTGCGCCAGGTGGCAGCCTACGGCGGCGCGGTCGAACTCGGACCGTATCGCCACTTCATGCAGAAGGAAATCTTCGAACAGCCGCGCGCGATCACCGACACGATCCCGCAAGCCGATGCATTCGATGCGTCACTGTTCGGCGAAAACGCGCAGAAGGCGTTTTCGGAAATCGACAGTCTGCTGATTCTCGCGTGCGGCACGAGCTACTACTCGGGGCTGACGGCGAAGTACTGGCTCGAATCCGTCGCGAAGATTCCGACGCAGGTCGAGATCGCGAGCGAATATCGTTATCGCGATTCGGTGCCGAATCCGAAGGCGCTCGTCGTCGTGATTTCGCAATCGGGCGAAACGGCTGATACGCTCGCCGCGTTGAAGCACGCGCAGTCGCTGGGACACAAGCACACGCTGTCGGTGTGCAACGTCGGCACGAGCGCGATGGTGCGCCTGACGGAGCTGTCGTTCCTCACGCATGCGGGCCGCGAAATCGGTGTCGCGTCGACGAAGGCCTTCACGACGCAGCTGGTCGCGCTCTTCGTGCTCGCCATGACGCTCGGCAAGATGCGCGGTCATGTCAGCGCTGTGCAGGAAGCGGACTATATCCGCCAGCTGCGTCACTTGCCTGCCGCGCTCAATAGCGTGCTGGCGCTGGAGCCGCAGATCATCGCGTGGTCGGAAGAATTCTCGCGCAAGGAAAACGCGCTGTTCCTCGGCCGCGGCCTGCACTATCCGATCGCGCTGGAAGGCGCGCTCAAGCTCAAGGAAATCTCGTACATCCACGCCGAGGCTTACCCGGCGGGCGAGCTGAAGCACGGGCCGCTGGCGCTCGTGACGGAAGCGATGCCGGTGGTGACGGTCGCGCCGAACGATGCGTTGCTCGAAAAGCTCAAGTCGAACATTCAGGAAGTGCGCGCGCGCGGTGGTCAGCTGTACGTGTTCGCGGATGCCGATACGAAGATCGTCAACGATGAAGGGATTCACGTGATCCGCATGCCGGAGCATTACGGCTTGCTGTCGCCGATCCTGCACGTCGTGCCGTTGCAGATGCTCGCGTATCACACGGCTTGCTCGCGCGGCACGGATGTGGATAAGCCGCGTAATCTCGCGAAATCCGTGACGGTGGAGTGAGGTGAGTGGCTTTGTGTTGATGTTGCCGTAACCGTCTCACCTGCGTTCTGGATACGGCGCCGCGCTCGCGGACGTATCCAGAACCTGTCAAATGTCCTTTCTCTTCCCTTGGTGTTTGCCTCGCGCGGCCCTCAAGGCTTCGTCGCATAGGCCAGCACGCATGGCATCGGTATGCGCACCTCATCCTCACTGGCATAGGCCGACGCGCCTTCGCGCACCGTCTTGCTGATCGCAGCCAGCGCATCCGGCGTCTGCGCATTCAGGATCGCCGACACCCGCACGCCGCCGCGCAACAGCATCTCGAACAGCGCATCCGGCGAGGGTGCATGCAAGGTCTGCCCGACTTCCGCGATGCGCGGCTCGCGAAATCCTGCCGCCAGCAATACACGCTCGCACTCCGCCCAGTCGCTGAATCTGAAGAAGGGCGGCCCGGGCGGCAACTGGACGTCCATCCGGCCATGTTTCTCGATCGCCTTCAGCACGATCGAGAAACCGACGGCCTTGTCCGGTGACGCCCACACCGTGAAACCGACCTTGCCACCCGGCCGAAGCACGCGGAACGCTTCCTCGATCGCCTTCTCGGGATGCGAGAAGTGCAGCATGCCGAAGCTGATGCCGACGGCATCGAAATCATCGTCGGGAAACGGCAGATCTTCCGCGCTGCCGATGCGAAACGTCAGCGCGGGATAGATGCGCCTCGCCTGATCGACCATCGAATCCGCGAAGTCCACCCCGACGACATCCGCACCGCGCTGCGCAGCCGCAGCGGCGAGATAGCCGGGGCCCGAGGCGACATCGAGCAGACGCACACCTCGGCGCACGGCCAGCGCATCGAGCAACGCGCAGTGCGACTGGATGGTCAGGTTGCCGAAAAAAGTGTGATACGGCTGCGCGACGCGCTCCCATCCGCGATGTTCGAAAGCACTGAACTGGTCTTCGTTCATGAACGTCCCCCCTTGGTGCTTCAAGTCACTTCCGTTATAGGACCCTCGCGTCAGAGGTCAACGACCAATCGTCGCAAGACCGTCCCAGCTGACCTCTGCACATCCAGATGTCCACACGATGCTATGGACAACATGGGGATATCACGGAGGCGATTGCTGTGGGCAGATTCTGGGTAAACACGAGGTGTGCTCGAACATGGGACAAGTTATTCAAACTTGCGGCGAACGGTCCCATGCTTATGCGCAAGGGTATACGTTTCGCAATCCGTTGAGTGCAAAGCGGATTTGGCGCTTGTCCACAGAAAGTGGTTGCCCTTGTTAACTGCTACTACGTATACATATTTATAACTTCAAAGACGGTAAACAAACCGCGCGTGGCGCCTGCATGCACGGCAGGGCGATGAATCTGCCTGTCTGATGAACAGCGCGACGAACAGCATCCGTCTGGAAAAGCGCGTTGTCGGAATTCGCATCCGGCAGGCGAGTCATGTGTATGGCGCGAGCCAACACTTCCGCGCCCGCATTCGTTTGCCAAGCGCGATCACACGAACCTGATTCGCCGCGAAAGCATGCGTGGCAAGCCGCAAGGTCCGCGAGCAGCAAACGGGCATACACATTGCTGTTAGAAGGCGCGCCCGCTCAATGAAGCGGACCTCACCAAAACACCCCGGAGGCGATCGTGCTGGCAACAAAACCGTGTACTGCGACATGTGTCATCGATGGAATCGCGGTCACGCTGACCTTTTTTCCCGACACCGGCGTTCTGCGCATCACCGACAGCACAGGCAGCCGTCTAAGAGAAACACGCTGGTCCGCGTCGTGGCAAAGCCTCGTCGCGACATTCCGCGAGCTGAGCGAAACGCCCGTCGAAGAACGCGCCGATCCGGACGTGCTGTTCGGCAGCTACTACCGATCGAATGCGATCAGCGGCCGCTACGCGAACTGAACACGACGCGGTGCCGTGCCGGCGTACTGACGGCCGTACGGACAAACGGCCGAACTGAGCCACGAATCGGCCTCGCTTCCGCCGATTGAATGCGGGTGCTGGCTTCTATACTTCTTTCCATGGCGCGACGATTCAACAGCCCATCGACGCGGTTCCCCTCCGCGTTGCGCAAGACCGCAGGTTGCCAGCAGTCGTAACAGAAGTAGCAGAAGTAGCAGAAGTAGCGGAAGCGCCGGCAGTGGCAGTCAACGAAGTGGCAGTACGCGCAGCAACGGAAGTCGATGTAACAAACGAAGTACTCGCAGCAATGGGATCAGCAGTTTGAATTGGCGGTTTGAAGTTGCAGTCGCAACACAAGCAACACAAGCAACACAAGCAATACGAGCAACGCAGCAACAGGCAGTCGAAAGACCGGTTCATCAAATGCAGTTGGGGTTAGCAGCAAGGAGTGGGCGCGGGGCCAATCGAAGCGAAAAGAGCTTTTACTAATAACAGCTTCTCGTGATGAGCAGCAGTCGGCAAGCATCCACGCGCCTGTTCGATATGACTCATCCACCGAGCCCTGTTCCCCGCGGAACAGGGCTTTTTTTCATGCAGCGAGCGCTTCTCACATGCGCTCGACGTGCTGCCAGCCGCCCGTCGCCATGCTTTTCACCGATGCGGCAACGAATGCCAGTCCCTTCACACCATCGCTGACGCCAGGGAAGAGCGTCGGCCGGTCGTCGCCAGGTGTTCCCGCTATCCGTGTCGCAACGCGCTGTGCGAACTCCGAATAAAGATTCGCGAACGCTTCCAGGTAACCTTCGGGATGACCGATCGCGATGCGGGTCGAACGCTGTGCGCCTTCGCTCGTCGCAGGTCCCAGCCGGCGCGTGATGATCTCTTCGAACGCGTCCTGCCGCCGATGGATCAGCCGGTTCGGTTCCTCCTGATGCCACTCGAGCCCGCCCTTGTCGCCGTGAACGCGGAAGCTCAATCCGTGCTCCGAGCCCGCCGCGGCATTCGTGACCCATAGCGAGCCGCGCGCGCCGTTCTCGTAGCGCAGCAACGCGGAAACGTAATCGTCGATGGGGCGGCCTGGAATCGCGGACCCGACGTCCGCGCACAAGCGCGTCACGTCCAGCCCCGTCACGAACGCGCCCAGATGAAACGCATGCGTGCCGATGTCCATCAGCACCAGCGAACTGCCCGCGCGCCCTTCCGTACGCCAGCCTGCGGGCAGATCGTGGCCGGCCAGATAGCTCTGCACGTATTGCAGATGCACCTGGCGAATCTCGCCGAGTTCGCCCGCGCGAATCATGTCGCGCGCCTGGCGCACCATCGGAAAGCCTGTGTAGCAATAGGTCACGCAAAACTCGGCGTTCGTCGTCTTCGCGCGCGCGGCAATCTCGCGTGCTTGCGCGAGATCGTTGGCCAGCGGCTTGTCGCAGATCACGTGAAAACCACGGTCGAGCGCCAGCATGCAGATCGGATGATGCGAGTCGTTGGGCGTCATCACCGCGACGGCGTCGACGCGATCGGGGCGCGCCGCTTCCGCTTCGAGCATCTGTTGCCACGATGCATACGCGCGTTCCGCACCGATGCCAAGGTCGAGCGCCGCCTGCCGCGCGCGTTCGGGATTCGACGACAGCGCGGCAGCGACGATGTCGTACTGGCCGTCCAGGCGTGCCGCAATGCGATGCGTCTCGCCGATGATCGACCCCGGGCCGCCGCCGATCAAACCCAGCCGGATGCGCCGGCCAACCGTGCTTGTCACCATGTCATCTCCGTCGTTATCGAATGTGCGGGTAATGCGAGGGGCTAGTGCGTCGCGTTGCGGAACTCGAGGTTGCGCAGCGCGTCGGCGAATTGCTCGTCGGACCAGCTTTCGTCGAGTGCGGTCGCGAGGATCTGCTGCTGATTCGCGGGCGCAAGTCCGCCGACGGGCGGATTGCGGTCGAGATTCGTCGGGAACGCGTAGCCTTCCGCACACGACGCGATGACGGCCGCCGTTTGCGCCGCGTCGAGGCGCTGTTGCGCGTGCATGGCCCGCAACACGGGATACACGGCGTTGCACATGCGAGTGCGGTCGAGCGATTCCATCGCGCGTCCATACGCTGACGACACCTGCAGCAGGTTCGCCATCCGTTGCACGTCGCGCGTGCGGTTCGAGCCGGCAGCGTGAAAGAGCGCCGGGTTGAAGAACAGCGCGTCGCCCTTTTGCAGCGGCAACTGCGCGTAGTGCGATTCGAAATACGCGCGGAAGTCCTCGCGGCGCCACGCGACATAGCCTTGCGGGTAACGCTGCGAGAACGGCAGCAGCTTGGTCGGGCCGCTCTCGACGGGCATGTCGGTATGTGCGACGGCGCCTTGCAGCGTCAGCAGCGCCGACATCGTGTGCACATGCGCGGGAAAACGTTGCGCTTCGTCGACGGTGAGAAAGCCGAGATGGAAATCGCGGTGCGCCTGCTGCGCTTCGCCGCCTGGCCGCACGACGTTCACCTGCGACGTCATCTGATACGCGGGCCCGAGCCAGGCTTCGGCGGCCGCCACCAGAACGGGATTGGCGAAGTAGCGGACGAAGATGTCGGGTGCCGCGAGGCACAGCTTTTCCTGTGCGTTCCAGATGCGGTCGTTGGCGCCCGCCTTCGCGAAGTGATCGGCGCCGCCGCCTGCCTTGCGCTCGCTGCGAATGATCGATTCGAAGATCGCGGTTGCGTCGTCGATGGCGGTCATATCGTCGTACGCGCGCTGCATCACGAACACGCCGGCGCCGTCGAGCAGGACACTGGCCCATTCGGCGAGCAACTCGGGACGGCGCGCCGCGTCGGCCACGATGGGCCGCAGCGCGTCGCCGTCGTAGACCGGTATGCCGTGCGCCAGATCGGCGGCAAGGCGCGGCCGTGGACGCATTTCACGTGAGGTTTCGATCAGCGTCGCGAAGTCGTCGACGGAACAGTCGGCTTCGCGAAACCATGTCTGTCCGCCTGAAGGCAGATGCTGTGGGTTCATCTCGTCTTATATGGACGCCTCCCGGTTTGCCAGGTGATATACATGTGTGACCGACAGGATGTGGCTGCAGACTTATATCCGGCCTCTGGATGCGGACGGTAGTCCGCCGGCCCTGATGGAATCTGCCGGGGAAGGCCTCATCTCCTGCGAGTCCTCGAGGGACAAGACGAGGTTCAGGCTTGCTTCCCCGCGGTCCGACCTGTTGTGCCATCACATGGCTATCAACCTGCGCAACCTGTTGACGACCAGTCTCCATAGTTAAGTGGAAGTTTTACACGGCATGCACCGCGTAACCGGGTTGGTACGTACGGCCGTGGGCCAGCAGCGCCCAGATCATGCGTGCCATTCTGTTGGCCAGTGCGACGACCACTACGTTAAAAGGTCGTCGCGCCAGCAGACGCTGCAGCATGTCGTCCAGATGCTTCGAGTGAGTGAGCACCGAGCGCGCGCCGTGAATCAGCAAGGTACGCAGATACACGTCGCCCCGTTTGCTGATGCCCAGCAGCTTCACGCGCCCTCCCGTGCCGCTTTGTCGCGGCACCAGACCGATGCAGGCGGAGAACTCACGTCCCGAGCGGAATGTGCTGGCCTGGCCGATGGTGGCCACCGCAGCGGTCGAGGTAAGCAGGCCCACGCCGGGAATCGCGACCAGCCGTGTGGCCGCTTCGTCCTGGCGCTGCCATGCGGCAAGCCGGCGTTCAATGGTGCGGATATCTTGCGCGAGTGTTTCGACACGCTGCAGCTGTTCGCGCAGCGTATCGATCACCATCGCGGGCAAGGTGTCGGCCAGTTCGGTCAATTGGCGTGCCGCATCGTCCATGCTGTGCCACCCACGATGTACGGTTGCGCCGAATTCATAAAGCAAGCCGTGGATCTGGTTAGTCTGCATGCGGTGCATCTTCTTCAGTTGCTGGCGTACGCGGTGCAGCGTCAGCACCGCCTGCTGCGGTTCGCTCTTGACAGCCACAAAGCGCATTTCCGGTCGTTGCGCGGCCTCCCAGATCGCCTGGGCGTCAGCGACATCGGTCTTGTTGCGCTTGACGAACGGGCGCACAAACGCGGGCGCGATGAGTCTCACCTGATGGCCAAAGCCTGCAAAACGGCGCGCCCAGTAGTGGGCGCTGCCACACGCTTCCATCGCGATGAGCGCTGGCGCCTGCTTCGCAAAGAAGCTCACCAGCTGTTCGCGCTTGAACTGCTTGCGGTTGATTTCGCCTGTATCCATGTCTACCCAGTGCACCTGAAAGACCCGCTTTGCCAGGTCCACGCCAAATGTCGTAGTCTTCATTTCGAGCCCTCCTTACCCTCAGTGGTCGTTGTCACACCACCACTTTGGCACTCTGATGCCGTCGGGTACAGCGAGGGCTCCTCCGTTTCTACTGCCTCTGCTCACCGACGCGTGAGGGAGGCGTCCATACCATCTCCTCCGATGTCATCGGGTGGTCCGATGCTGGAAACCAGCTTATCCGCAATCTCCCGCGCTGCGTGATCAACGAAACATCAAAAACACATCAAAAGCGGGCGGCGGATTTGCTTGGCGAGTGATGCGTCATCCCTTGCTGACCAAGGAAATTGCGTTGCTGGCGGGTCTCGGCATGGCGACTGTCGACCGCGTGCCGAACGGACGCGCGCACGTGCGCGCGCTGTGGCGCATTCGGCAAGGGATCAGGGAACGGGAAGAGAAACAACTGACAATGGCGACGAGCGGTCGACGTGGTGGTTGAAGCGCCGCGCCGTGTCGCCGACGAAATCCGCGATGCGCTGGAAAACACCGTGTGCCGGGGCCTGCGTCCCGCGACCTTCCGGCCGCGCTTTCTGATGCAGAAGACGATGACGCCGCCGAAGAGCATTCGGTACGGTTCGCGGCGCGTCCCTACCGACCGCTCTTCACTGCCGCTGCGCCGACCACGCGACGGTGCGGTTGCGCCCTTCGCGTTTGGCCGAGTAAAGCGCGCTGTCGGCGCGCGCGAGCGTCGTGTTCAGATTGTCGCTCGTTTCGACCTTGCAAACGCCCGCCGAAAACGAATATCGGATCGCGCAGTCGCCAGCGACCTGCACACGGCGGCTCATCACCTGACGGCGCATCCGCTCGACAGCCGACACGCCATGCTCGACCGACGTCGACGGGAACACCACCAGAAATTCCTCACCACCGATGCGCCCCGCGATATCCGTCTGACGCGTCGCATGCCGACAGACTTCGCCGAAATCACGCAGCACGGCGTCGCCGGCGGCGTGGCCGTGCGAGTCGTTGATTTGCTTGAAATGATCGAGATCGACGAGCGCGACCGTGAGCGGCGTTTCCGTGCCCACGGCGGCCGTGATCGCGAGTTCGAGCGCCGACATCGAATGACGCCGGTTCGAGAGGCCTGTCAGCACGTCGGTGCGCGCTTCCTGCACCGCGCGTTCGTGCGCGCCGATCCACGCCTGCTCGCTGGAACGCAACGCTGAGATGTCCGTGCCGGTCAGCACGATCCAGTCGTTCTCCAGCAGCGATTCCGTCATCCAGAACCAGCGGCCGTCGATCAGTTCCGTCGCGAAGCTGCGCTGCCCGGCGCGTTCGCGGCGCACGGCGATCGCGTCGCCGATCACCGCTGCGGCGTTGTCGCCCTCGATGCGCGTGCCGCATTGACCGAGGATGCCGCGCATCACGAGATCGGCGAACGTGATTTCGCCGCGCTCGCGGTTGAGGCGGAACGCGTGCTTGAATGCGCTGCTCGCGAACACGAGCCGGTCGCTCGTATCGTAGATCGCGACCAGCGTGTTTTTGCCGTCGAGGGCGCCGAGCAACGCTTCACATGCGATGTCGTCGGTACGCAGATCCTGAATCGATTTCATATCGGTGCAGATGGGTCTCCGAGCTGGCCGCGTCGTCGAAGTGCGGCCTCGGTCCCAGGTTCGCCGTGTCGCTCAAGAAAAGCGCCACGGACGAAGCCGTGGCGCGAAGCGTTCCAATGATTCCGACTGCGTGAAGAATCACGGAGAACGTGGAGACAGGATCGAGTCTACGTCGGGCGGATGCTCGGCCATTGCGTGAATAGTGAGCGGTTTTGCCCGCAATTCTGCGTGTCGCGCAGGTTTCTGGAAGCCGGGCAGAGTTGTACGGTTCGGTCGCCGTGATGCTCACGCGTGGCGCTTCGCCGGATCAGTGTGATCGCCCAGGCCGTCCGGCTGGATTCGCGTCCAGTCCACCCCTTGCACCTGGTTGCGGCCGGCCGCCTTTGCCGCATAGAGCTGCGCGTCGGCGGCGGCGAGCAGGTCCGGGGCGTTGCCGCCGTCGGCAGGCCGGCCCGTCGCGCAACCGACGCTCACCGTCACGACCGGGAACTGCCTGATGCGCAGCGCCTCGACTCCGCGGCGGACTTTCTCGGACGAGTTCGCCGCAGCGTTCGATCCCATATCGGGCAGCACGACCGCGAATTCTTCGCCGCCGTAGCGCGCGACCACGTCGATCGAGCGCCGCGCTACCGACGCGATGCAGTCAGCCACAGCAGCCAGAACTTCGTCGCCGGCGGCGTGGCCGTAGGTGTCGTTGAAGCGCTTGAAATGATCGATGTCGATGAACAGCACCGACAGCAGCGCGCCGTTGCGCCGCGCACGGCGCCATTCTTCGTCGAGGTGCCGGTCGAGCGTGCGGCGGTTGCTGAGACGGGTGAGGGGATCGGTGGCCGCGAGTTCGGCGAGGCGCGCCTGCGCGCGCACCTTGTCGCGCAGCGCAAACGCGAGCGTCCAGCAGACCAGCACGACGACGGCGCCCAGCGTGAACGTCAGCGCGCCCGCAACCGCGCTGCGCTTGCGCCACGGGGCGAGCACGTCGTCGAGGGCAGGCGCGACGATCACCACCAGCGGCGTGTCGGACACATGCGCGTACGAGTAGATGCGCCGGACATGATCGATGGGAGAGTCGTCGATGAACGATCCCGCCGTTCCCGAATGCGTGACCTGATATTGCGGATACCGGTCCACAT
Source organism: Paraburkholderia sp. PGU19 (assembly GCF_013426915.1). Lineage (GTDB taxonomy): Bacteria > Pseudomonadota > Gammaproteobacteria > Burkholderiales > Burkholderiaceae > Paraburkholderia. The sequence goes on along the minus strand of NZ_AP023179.1, from coordinate 3,604,444 downwards.
TGACGCCGATGATGGCTTCGGAATAAGGCTTGCGCGCGAGCACCGTGCCGTCTTCGTGCAGGATGAACGCGGTGCCGTTGCGGCCCGTGTTGACCTTGTCGAGCAGCCGCTGCAGATAGGCGATGCGCACGGCGAGCAGCGCGACGCCCGCAAACGAGCCGTCGCGCGCGTCGATGCGCCGCGACAGCGCAAACGAAAGCTCGCGCTCGCGCAGCCGTGAGCGGTACGGATGCGAGACGAACAAACCCGCCTTCGGGTTGCGCTGATGGACGACGAAGTAGTCGCGGTCGTCGAACCGGACACTCTTGTTGACGGGCCCTTCCTGCGTAGCCTTCAGCACGCCATGTTCGTCGACCACGTAGGCGCCGCCGAGGTAGGCGGCGAGCGTCGCGCGATCGAACAGCACGGTGCGGCGCAGATCGTCGGGCAGATGCCAGACCGTCGGCTCCTGCGACCGATGAACGATTTCCTGCAGCGACAGATCGTAGATCTCGACGTTGCGCGCGAGATCGCTCGAAATCAGCGAAACCAGATTGGCGGAAGTTTCGCGCGCGTGATTCAGCGCATCGGTGCGTCCCGAGTACAGCGTGGCGAGCGTCAGGCCCGCCATCGCCGTCGCGATCACCGTGCCCGCGATGCCCGTCAGGAACGGGCGGTTGCCGACCGCTTGCGACACGGCCGCTCCGCGCTTGCGCGCAAGTTGGCGAAACCGTTGACGCAGGACGAGAAGCGGATTGAACACGAGCGTCGTCTCCGTCGTGATTGTGCCGCTACGCTAGCAGGGTTGCGAAGCGCGCGGCAAGCACGGCACGCGGTCTCGCCACGGACGATGCATGCGGATGGCGTTGGCGGTGTCGCGCTCGCTTTGCGACAAGGCGCGACCCGGCGCGCGCACGCTGAACGAGCGTTCGCGATGTACAGTGATAGCCCAATCGATCGATACAAACAACGATATGACGACTGGTTTCGCCCAACGCGTGTTTGCCTGGACTTGTGTTCTGAGCGGTGTGACGGCAAGCAACCCGCGACAGGCATCACGCGCGACGCCACCGGCAAGCGAACACGGCGATGCCGCCAATGCCGCCGATGCCACCCGTTCGCCAGGGCGCGGGCCGACGCTCTGGCTGGCCGTCAGCCTGTCGATGGGCAGCGCGATTGCGCTAGGGCTTGCGCGCTTTTCCTACGCATTGCTGTTGCCGCCGATGAAAATCGACCTCGGCTGGAGCTTCGCGCAGGCGGGCGCGATGAATACCGCGAACGCGCTCGGCTATCTGCTCGGCGCGCTCGCGTTTCCACGTTTGTCGCGTCGCTGGTCGGCGGGGACGCTGTTCGTCGGCGGATGCATGGCGACAGCCGTGCTGATGGCCATTACGGGCGTGTTGTCGGATACGGGCGCGCTGCTCGTTCAGCGCGTCGCGACGGGCATCGCGAGCGCATTCATTTTCGTAAGCGGCGGCGTGCTGGCGGCGCGGCTCGCAACATCGCGTCCGCGCGATGCGGGCCTCGTGCTCGGCCTGTATTACGGCGGCACGGGATGGGGCATCGTCGCGTCGGCGCTGCTCGTTCCCGTTTCGCTCGCTTCCTTCACACTCGTGCATCGCACGCATGACTGGCAGTTGGCGTGGTTCGCGCTCGCTGTGGCGTGCGTCACATTGTCGTTGGTCGCGGCGCGTGCTGCGCGGCGCATCGACAGGCAGCACGTCACACACACGGGCACAGGCGACGCCACGGCGGCCGCGCCGCGCGCCACGCCCATGCTGCGCTATGCGTTCGCGCTCGCCGGATACGGGCTGTTCGGGGTCGGTTATATCGGCTACATGACGTTCATCATCGCGCTGCTGCGCAACGGCGGCATGAGCGAAGGCGTCGTGACGGGGTTCTATCTGCTGCTCGGTGTCGCGACGATCGTGTCGGCGCGCATCTGGTCGAAGCTGCTCGACCGCATGCGCGGCGGTCAGGTGCTCGCGTTACTCAATGCATTGCTCGCGCTGGCGACGCTGCTGCCCGCAATCGTCGTGCATCCTGTCGTCGCGTTCGCGTCTGGTGTGCTGTTCGGCGCGACATTCTTGTCGGCCGTCGCGTCGACAACCGCCTTCGTGCGCCACAATCTGCCCGCCGCGCATTGGGGCCGCGGCATCAGCGCGTTCACAATCGTATTCGCGTTCGGACAGATCGTCGGGCCGACCGTGATCGGACTGGTGTCCGACGGCGTGGGCCTGGAGCGCGGACTCATCTATTCGGCATGTCTGCTTGCTGCTGGCGCGGTACTTGCTGCATTGCAGACAAGCTTGTCGCAAACACCCATTCGGTGAACTGATCGTTTCGGCGAAAGCATTGCACAACGCGCGACCGCATATTCGGTGCCAAGCCATGCGCCATTTGGGTCACACAGTTGCTGCGTTGCGGTCGCCAGCGCACAGATCGAGCGCGCAGCCGGGAGCAGGATGAAAACCGATGAAATACTCAGTCATCTAATTCGAATTTGACTGTTGCTATTTCGTCAAAACAACTAGAGAGACGCGAGATCAACGCCTAAAGTTAAAGTGCTTTCTCAAGTCTTTTGTGCGGTGCGGGGGTGCATATGAAACGCAGGAACGCGCGACAACTAGTCCGGATGCTGTCGGACATACGGCATGCGGCAGATTGCAGGGCGCTGCGCGCGGCTGCAACGCAACGGGCGATCGAGCTCGCTGCGCAAGAGGCGGAAGAGGAGCAGGAGAAGCCGGACACCGCACGCGAAAGCACCCGCGACAAGACGACGTGGAGAACGTCATGAAAAACGCCACCGAGCAGTCGCTGCGTTTTCTGGTCGAAAAATGGCTTGGGCCGGTTTCCGCGCCTGTGCATGTCACGCAGTTCGGCCGCACGAAATGGGACCAGACGCGCTACGTGCGTGTCGAAACGTCCGCGCCGGATGGTCTGCGTTCGTTGTTCTTCTTTCGTCACGACGACGGATGCTGGTGCGTTTTCCCGCCGACGTCGAACCGCCGTCGTCCCGTCGAAAGCTGGCGCCAGGTGGCGGCGCAGGCGGCCGCCTAGCGTCGTCCGCGACGGCTGGCTCGTGCGAGGCCGAGCCAGCCCGCCGGCCGTGTTTCAGGCTGGTTCCGCCGAGTCCGACGAGACTTCGCGCCGGGCCGTCCACATCGGCATCACCTGACAGACGATCAATCCCGCCAGCATCAGCGCGCAGCCGAGCAGCGCGCGTGTCGCCAGCGTTTCGCCCAGCACGAGCCAGCCGGCGAGCGCGGCGAACACACCTTCCATGCTGAATATCACGGCCGCGTGCGCGGGCGCCGCATCCTTTTGCGCGACGACCTGGATCGTGTAAGCAACGCCGACTGAAAGCGCGCCGCCGTAAAGAATGGTGGGGGCAGCGCGGACGATGTCGGCGATGCGCAGCGGATCGACGGCGAGTCCCACCGCGAGGCTGACCACGCCGCACACGACGAACTGCACCAGCGCGAGTGCCAACGGATCGTGACGACGCGCAAAGCGGCTCACGAGCACGACCTGCGCAGAAATGACAATCGATCCCGCGAGTTGCAGCCAGTCGCCGTACAGGATGGAAAAATGTTCATCGACGCTCAGAAAATACATGCCGAGCGCGGCCAGCAGCGCGCCGAGCCATACGCCGATGCCCGTCTGGTGACGCAGCACCACGCCGATCAGCGGCACGATCACGACATACAGCGAACTGATGAAGCCCGCGTTCGCCACCTTCGTGTATTGCAGGCCGATCTGCTGGCAGGAGATCGACACGGCGACGAGCAGGCCGAGCAGCGCACCGTCGCGCCATAGTTTGGATGCGCGGGAAGGCGCGAAAGAAGCGGGTGCGTCACCACCGCCCGCCAGCTTGCGACGCCGCCGCACGACCGACCACACGATCAGGACAACGAATGCGCCCAGCAGAAAGCGCAGTCCCGTGAAGAGAAACGGACCGATCGAATCGAGGCTCAGGCGTTGCGCGACGAACGCGCTGCCCCAGATCATCGCGGCGACGAGCATCAGCAGATTCGCGCGCAGGTGTTGGCGGGTGGCGGTTTTCAAGCGGATATTCCTGACAGGACAGATCGTTTCGCGCGGCAAGCTTCCGATGCCGCACAGGCGCATCGCATGCCTTCTGTTCAGACGAAACGACGGTCATTGAATGGCAGCCGACATGATACCTGTATGGCCGTCGGCTAAGCGTCGAGTTGATGAAAGCAATCGGTAAGAAGGCTGTCTCCCGGAAAATACATATCGAAGCGTATGGGATGACAAACCGCCTACGCTGCGTGATACTCCCCGCGGGGAGTCGCCGGGCGCTGTGTGGCCCAGCCGGCTTCGCCATCATGCGGTTCCAATTCAACATTTGACTTACAGTCGTCAGGTTTGGGGATAACACACATGAAGAAAATCATCGCCTCGCTCGTCACCGCCTCGCTCGCGCTGGTGTCCGTTCAAGCTTTCGCACAGGCATCCGACGCAGCGCCGGCAGCAGCTAGCGCCGCGAAGCCGAAGCACGCTCACAAGCAACTGAAGACGCACGGCAAGCGCGCTGGTGTGTCGTCGGCTGCATCGGCAGCAGGCACGAACGACAAGGGCACGCCGAACTAAGCAGCCCGTTCGCGCAGCAAAAAGAAAGGCCGAAGCGATGCTTCGGCCTTTTGTTTTTGTGGCGCGCTGTTGACGCGCTTGTGGCGCATTCGATCCGTACGCCCGCGCATTGAAGCGCGCGACGCCCGCAACGCTGCTCAAGCGCCTGCGGCGAGCCCGTTGACCAGCAGCTCGGCGATCAGTCCGTTCATGCCTTCGGGATGACTCGCGGCGCGCTCCTTCAACTGATCGACCAGCGAATCCGGCAGCTTGCACGCGAACGGCACGAGGCCTTTGGCCTGATCGACTTTGCGCTGCTCGCGCCGGTCGAGTTGCGGCTGCAGCGACGAGGCCTTGCCGAAGCGATCGGCGGAGAGCGACTGTTTCATCTCGTTGCCGAGTTTCAGCGCCTTGTTTTTCTCAAGGTCGAATTTCTTCATTGCCATGCGGTAAGGCCTCTAAACAGGTAAGCAATCCACCATTGTACGCATCGCGCGGCGCGTGAATGCCGGACGCATGCCGTCGCCGCGCGAGATGCCGCGCCTATTTCGCCGACGCTTCCGCGTTCGTCACGCTGTCCATCAGCGCGCGCATGCGTCGCCAGTGCGTGCCCTCCCAGAAAACGCGCTGGCAAACATCGCAGGTCACGAACTGCGCATGCCGTTCGAGCACGCCTTCGGGCGCGCGCCCAATCGCTTCGTCTTTCGCAATGCGCCGCAGCGGCGCGTTGCACGTGAGGCACAGGCGAAACGGCCGCGCGCTGCGCGCCAGATCGAGCCGGTCGAAAATCTCGCGCAGTTGCACCTCGGGTTTCAGCGCGCGGACATAGCAGCCGTGTGTGATCGTGCGGCGTTTCAGCAGTTCACGGTCGCGCGTCAGGACGATGCGGCCTTCGTCGGATGCAATCGACTCGATATGCGAATCGGCGTAGTGGTTGTCGTAAAGTGTGTCGAAGCCGGCCAGCCGCAGCAGTTGCGCCAGTCCGCCGAGATGCGCGTCGGCGACGAAGCGCACCACGCGCAAAGGCCGCTCGCGCACGCGCAGGATCGGCTGGATGTCGAGCGCCTCGAATTTCGGGTAGACGGCAACGCGGTCGCCTTCCTGCAACAGGTGATCGAAACCGACCGATTCGCCGTTCACGACGATCAGTTCGACTTCCGTATGCGGCACGCCGAGCGCCTCGATCATGTGCTTCGCGCTCGCGGCGCGCGCACACTCGCAACTGAACGACTGCCGGCGCAGCGGCCGCGCCAGGAAGTCGTTCAATTCTTCGTAGAAGCGGAAGGTGGCCGTAACCATGACGCCAGTATGGCACCGCGCCTCACGCAGCGCCGATGGGCAATTACCTGCACGACGCGCGCGGCTATGCTCTACTTCGGGTTCTTGAACAGGAGTTATTGATGGACATCGGTTTTATCGGTCTCGGCGAAATGGGTGCCGCGATGGTCGCAAACATGCTGAAAGGTGGACACAGCGTGCGCGTCTGGAACCGCTCGCCGGACAAGGCGCAGCCGCTCGTCGAACTGGGCGCGCGAATCGTCGGTTCACCCGCTGAGGCTTTCACGGGCGACGCCGTCTTCTCGATGCTCGCCGACGATGCCGCGCTGCGCGACGTCATCAGCGCGTCGCTGCTCGAGCATGCGCCGCGCGGGCTGATTCACGTGAACATGGCGACGATCTCCGTCGCGCTGGCGGAAGAACTGGCGACGGCGCACGCCGGGCGCGGCCTGAACTACGTCGCGGCGCCCGTGATGGGCCGGCCGGACGTCGCGGCCGCCGCGAAGCTGACCATCGTGGCCGCCGGGCCTGCCGAAGCGATCGACCGTGTTCAACCCGTGTTCGATTCGATCGGCCAGAAGACGTGGCGCATCGGCTCGCTGCCGCAGCAGGCAAATGTTGTAAAGCTGGCGGCGAACTTCATGCTGGCGTCGGCTGTGGAGTCGCTTGGCGAGGCGTCGGCCTTGCTCGGCGGTCACGGCGTCGCGATGCAGGATTTTCTCGATGTGATCACGAACAGCGTGTTCCCCGGTCCCGTGTATCAGGGCTACGGCAAGATGATTGCCGAACAGCGCTACGAGCCGGCGTTGTTCAAGGCGCGCCTCGGCCTGAAGGACGTACGCCTCGCGCTGGCGGCTGCCGAGTCGGTGTCGACGCCGCTGCCGGTGGCGAGCGTGGTGCGCGACAGTCTGATCGAAGCCGTCGCGCACGGCGGCGGCGACAAGGATTTCGCCGTGCTGGGCCAGGTCGCATCGCGCCGCGCGGGGCGTTGAGGGCGCGGCGCTTGTCTTTGCTTGCGCTCATTCGCGCCGGCTAGCATCGCGAACTGCGTGAGAGCGGGCGGGGCGAGCATAATGCTCGTTCCGCCCGTTTTTCATTTTCATCGAGCAATACGCATCATGATTCTGCATACCTGGTGGCTCTATGTGGCCACGATCTTCGTTGTCTGCGCGATTCCCGGCCCGAACATGCTGTTGATGATGACGCACGGCGCCCGTTACGGCATGCGTCAAACGACGGCCACGATGTCCGGCTGCCTGATGTCGCTGATGCTGATGCTGGCCGTTTCCGTCGCCGGGCTCGGCGTGCTGCTGAAAGCGTGGCCGGCGACCTTCGACACGCTGCGCCTGCTCGGCGCGGCTTATCTGATCTGGCTCGGCGTGAAGGCATGGCGCGCGCCGGCGAGCGAAGCCGCGGCGACGCAAGCCGATACTTCCGCTGGTGTCATGGGCGGCAAGCGCGCACCGTCACGCGGTGCGTTGATGCGCAACGGTTTTCTGGTCGGCAGCAGCAACCCGAAGGCGATTCTGTTTTCGGCCGCGCTGTTGCCGCAATTCATCGACGCTTCGCGCCCGACGCTTCCGCAGTTCGCGGTGCTCGTCGCCACGACGGCGGTGATGGAAGTCAGCTGGTACATGGTCTACGCGGGCTGCGGCACGCGGATCGGCGCGAAGCTGAAAAGCAGCAGCGTCGCAAAGGCGTTCAACCGGTTGACGGGCGGCGTGTTCGTCGGCTTCGGCGCGATGATGGCGCTGGTGCGGCACTGACGCCTGCCTTTCAGCGCTCGCTGCCTCTCACGGCGCGGCGAGCGCTTTCTCGTCACTGATGGCCGGCTTGCGCGGCACGATCGGCGAAACCGAACAGGGACACGGCAACCGCGAATCCCAGCGCGACTGCGCACACGCCGCTCCATCCGGCCCTTGCCCACGCAACGCCCGACAGCGCGGCGCCAATTGCCCCGCCGACAAAGAAAATTCCCACAAAGAGTGCATTCAACCGGCCGCGCGCAGCGGGATTGATGAGATTGATCGCGCGTCGTCCGAGCGTTTGATCGGCGATGACGCCGGCGTCGAGCGCTGCCGCGCCGGCGACGAGCAGCGCGAGCGCCGCCACGGGATGCGCCGCAGGCGAGAATCCGCCCCAGCCAGCGCCCGCGACACCCAGCACGAGGACAGCCGCGATCATCACCAGATGCGCGACGATCTGTGTCGCGCGTCCCGCGCCGCGATCGCCGAGATAACCGGTGAGCGGCGTGACGATTGCGCCCGTCGCGCCCGCCAGCGCGAATGCGGCGATGCCTTGCATGCCGAGCGAGAACGGCGGCTGCGCGAGCCGCAGCGCGATGGCCGTCCAGAACGCGCTGAACGCGCCGAGCGCGAGGGCGGCCAGTGTAGCGCGCCGTTGCAGTACGGCTTCGGTGCGCAGCAGCGTCCAGAGCGAGCGCAGCAATTCGGAATAGCGCGCGGTGGCCTGCGGCGCGTGGTTCGGCAGCTGAACGTACAGCACGACGGCCAGCAACGCGTCCGCAAACGCTTCGATGCCGTAGAAAGCGCGCCAGCCAAATGTTCCGGCGATCACGCTCGCAAGCGGCCGTGAAAGCAGAATGCCGAGCATCAGTCCGCTCATCACGTTGCCAACGGCGCGCCCGCGCCGGTTTTCGGGCGCCATCGACGCGGCCATCGGCACGAGCATCTGGATCACGCTCGACGTCGCGCCCGCCAGGAACACCGACGCCAGAAACATCCAACCCGAGCGCGCGAGCGACGAAAGCGCGAGAAACGCGGCACAGCACGCAAGCGTCCGGAAAATGAGCCGACGGTTTTCGAGCAGATCGCACAACGGCACGAGCAGCAGCAAACCCGCTGCGTAGCCGAGTTGCGGCAGCATCGCGATGAGGCCGGCCAGTTCGGGCGGCAGATCCAGCGCGTGGCTGACCGGCCCCGTCAACGGCTGCGCTGCCGACAGATTGACCACGATCACGCCGACGGCGGCCGCGAAGAAAAGCGTCAAAGGCGTGCTCAACGTGGCGCCAGGCGGCGCGGCGGAGTGTGGCTGCGGCGGTGATGTAGCGGTGAGGCTGCGCGGACAGGTGTCGGCGGGCTGGTTCATGGTTCGGCTCCGGAAGAATTCGATCCAGCCCATCGTAGGGATGCCGACGTTATGCGACAATTGAATTATCTCGATAATGTTTATGCGAGGTTGTTTTGAACACGCGTGACTTGCAGGCTTTTGTGGCGGTCGTGGAAAGTGGATCGATGGTGCGAGCGTCGGAGAAGCTGTTCTTGACGCAGCCGGGTCTCACACGCCGCGTGCAGAACCTGGAAACGATGCTCGGCATCGAATTGCTCGACCGGCAGAGCAAGCCGCTCAAGCCGACGGCAGCGGGCAACGAGGTGTACGGCCTCGCGCGCACGGTGCTGCGCGCCGTCGACGATCTGATGTCCGTTGCGTCGCCGGACAGCGAGCCGACGGGCGAATTCAAGATCGGCGTGCCGCCGTTTCTTTCCGAACTGGCGCTGGAGCAGCCCATCGACCGTTTGCGGAGCGCCTTCCCGAACCTGACACTGCGCGTGACGGCGGGCTGGTCGCCGGGTCTGTTGCAGATCGTCGAGCAGGCGAAAGTGGATGCGGCCGTCGTGCTGCTGCCGGAAAGCGTGCCGCTGCCGGAAGGGCTGACATCGAAGCTCCTTGCCTACAAGCCGACCGTGGTCGTCGCGCCGCGCTCGTTCGGCATAGCCGACGAGCCGGCGACGCTCGCGACCTTGTCAGGCTACCCGTGGGTGCTGAATCAGGACGGCTGTGGGATGCGTTCCGCGCTGAGTCGCGCGATGGCGTCGGCGGGATTGCCATTCAACGTCGCCGTCGAGGCGTTCGGTTCGGAACTGCAACTGTCACTGGTGACGCGCGGGCTGGGCGTGGGTCTCGCGACGCCGGAAGTGCTCGCGCGCAGTCCGCATCGGGAGGCGCTGCAGGTCATCGACGTGCAGGACTTCCGGAACGGCCTGAACGTGTGGCTCGTGCATGGCGCGCTGCCCGGACGCCTCGTGCGTCCCGTCGAATTGATGCGCGACGCGCTGGTCGAAAAGCTGGAAAAGGATGCCGCCTGTCTGGCGCTGGTCCATTCGGTCGGATGATGCAAAGCACAAAATTACTTCCGAAAGGATTGGTGCGACGATTTGTCATGCTTTGGTAACGTAGAACCAGCGCTCTAATGCGTCATGTTGCAACGCACCAAGCGATTTGCTATAGTTCGTCTTGTCTCCTCCATGTCTCCTCTGATATGGATTCAGCCCGCTACTTTGGCGGGCTTTTTTTTCGCCTCGTTTTTGCCCATCCGTCGCGCGCTCAGAACTTGTACGACAGCGCGAGGTACGTGATGATGGGATCGGCCTTCAGTTCGGCCTTCGACACGGCCAGTTCCGTGCCGTCCGCCGCCTTGATGATCGTCGACGAAGTCGTCTTCAGCGGAATGTAGGTAACGGACGCTGTGACGCCCCAACGGTCGGTGATGTTGTACATCGCGCCCACATTGAAGACCGGCTGCCACGACGACGACGCCTTCGCCTCCACCGTCGTCTTCCCCGTCTTGCCCGCGCCCGCGGCCAGAATCGCGCCGAGGTTGTTCTGGGTCTGTGTGACGAAATTCTCATTCAGCTGGATGTCGCTGAACCAGTTGTACGACACGCCGATGCCGACAAACGGCCGGAACTTCGACGTCGACTCGCCGAAGTAATACTGGAAGATCAGCGCCGGGCTCCATTGCCGCACGCTCTTGACGATCGGATTGACGGCCGGGTCGCCGATATCCTGCTTGCCCAGCGCGCCCGCCGGTCCGGGCGGCTGGATCGTGCCGTGGCCGTACAACTCGAACTTCGGCGGCACACCCGCCACCGACGTCACCGCGAAATGGTCCGTGACGAAGTGCGAAAACACGAGGCCGAGCGTATCGGCGCTGTTCGTCGACAGGCTCGTACCAGCCGAGGTGAACGAGTTCGGCAGACGCAGCGGCGTGTTGATCGGCACGGGCGCGACGTACGTCGTGAGTGGGGTGCTCGAATCCTGCGGCATCACGTGAAACCAGCCGAGCGAGACGAGGTTGTCGCCCGCCTTTTGCGCATAGGCATTCGGCATCGCGAGTGTGGCCAAGGCAGCCGCGCATACAGCGGCGAATGCATTGGGCATCGCCGCGTCCAAGAGCTTTCTCATTCTGTTCCTCCTGAGCGGGCGGCCTGCCTCGCGCGCGACGGCGTTATCCGTGCCGTCTGCTGCGCTTCCCGGTTGCCCGCTTCCCTGCGCGCGGGCAGGGAAGCGACCGGGCGGCGGTCGCCTCGTTGCGTTCTATGCGGTGGACGTCGCGCCCATTACTGGACGAAGGCGCCGATCGTGAAGTACGGCGACGACGCGTTCGACAAGTCCAGGAAGCCGAACACGCCGCCCGTGAAAATGAACTTGCCGGTCGGTGCGCTACCCGCCGCCGCGCTCGTGTACGTCGATGTCACGACGCCGGGCACGGTCTGCGTGAACTCGAGATTCAGCGCCTTGGTCAGCGACGCCTGCGACGGGTTGAACGGATCGAGCAGCGTCGCCTGCGTGCCGGCGAGCGCATTGGTGCGGTAGTTGAATTCGCTGTCGACGCCGATGTACTCACCGTTCTGCGAGTTGACGGCGATGTTCGACTGGGGCGCGAGGATCGAGATACCCGATTCATCGTCGGCGACCGGGCCGCTGATGCCGTTCTGCGGGTTCGGCGTGAGCGTCGAGTTCGCGACGCCCGTGCGGACGAGGATCGGCACGTTCTGGTTGCGCAACTTGCCGACGATCATGAAGCCCTTGCCGACGGGCGACGTCGCGAGCGTCGGCTTGCCCTGGCCCTGGAAGTTGTCTGTTTCGAACGCGCCGCTGCCATTCGACGATTGCGTCCAGTTCGTGCCCGGCTGCTGGCACTTGCCGGCGTTGACGCCTGCGTTGTCGCACTCGGTCCAGGTGCCGTCGGCGTTGATCGTGATCTTCGTATCGACGACAGTCGGTGCAAAGTTTTGCGACGGAATCTGGTGATAGCCGAGCTGGTTGTACGTGCCGACGATGTTCGCCAGATTCGTCTCGATTGTGGAAAAGCCGATGAACGGGTAGTACGGGAATTTCGTGTCGGGGACCGCGCCTTGTCCGAGAATGCCGCCGAACGAAATTTCAGCGCCCGGAATCGTGCCGCCCGCCACGCCTTCGCCGACAAAAATGCGCGCCGGCCGGTTCGGGTCGAGGCTCGCGCCGTTCAGACGGAACGCGCACTGGTTGAGCTTGTTGGTGGGAAGCAGCGTTTCCTGAGTCAGCGTGCCCGATGCCGTCTGGCCCTTGCGGGTCGGTGCGACCGTGCCTGTCGTGGCGGGAATCGGCGATTCGATGTAAGCGACCTGCCAGGTCATCTTCGTCGTGTCGAGCTCCAGCTTGACGAGTTCGCCGTCGCCGCCGCCGCCCGTGAAGGTCGTGCCGTAGTCGAGCGACGCGGGGCACAGGCGCGCTTCCACGGGCGGTGCGCCTTCGCTGCCCGAGCCGCCGCACGCGCCGAGCAATGGCGCTGCAAAGGCCAGCGCCGAAAGAATCTTCCAGTTCATCGTGCCTCCAGTCTTGTTATGGGCGGCCAGCTCCCAGTCCAGCCGCCTCTCGGTCTTGTTCATCTAGCGATGCTGCTTTCTGCTCGTGTTGCCTCCTGCCATGCACGGCCCTTTCTGTTGATTCGGGTGAGGCTTATTTGCTGATCTGCGCGCCGACGCTGAAGTACGGCGAACTGGCGGTGTCGGGATTGGCCGAGCTCGGCGTGAGGCCGCCGTTTTCGGTGCCGTTGATGAAGATCGCGTAGAGGCCGCCGCCTGCGATGGCGAAGCCCGTGTTGCCCTGCTTGCCGGTGACGTTGACGAGGCCCGGATTGCCAGCGCCGTATCCGAGACCGAAACCGCTTTCGGCCGCCTGCGTGGACGGATTGATGAAGGTGCCGACGCCGCCCTGGATCAGCGATGCGGTGTACTTGAAGTTCGAGTCCGCGCCGACATAGCCGCCGTCGAAGCCGCCTGACGCGAGCGAAGTCGCGCTTTCCAGCAGCGCGATGCCGGATTCGTCGTCGACTTCGGCGTTGAGTGGAACCGCGCCGGTGCCCGTATTCACGTGCCCCGTTCTGACGACGACCGGGACGGTCGCGCCGTTCAGTTGACCGAGGATCATGTGGGCTGTCGAACTGCCCTTCGGGCCCAGCAGCGGCAGCACCAACTGGCTTTCAATGCGCGGCGCATTGGTGCTGTCGAAGTAGCCGTTCGCGTTGAGCGTCGGCGTGTCACCCATCGAAAGGCAGTGCGTCGGGCTTGCGTTGCCATTCGCGGGCGAGGTGTTGGTCGCCGACGAGCAGGCGCCGTTGGCATCGAACGTTTCGGATGTCTGGGCGGCAGCCGCCGAGTAATTGCTCGACGGAACAATGTGATAGAGCAGCCCGTTATAGTTGCCGGCGAGCTTCGAGAGGTCCGTCGTCGTGCTTGCGAAGCCGAGGAACGGGTAGAAGTCGAAATGTCTTGGCGTGACGGCGCCGACGTTCTGGAACGTGAGAATCGTCTTGCCCGCGTACGCGACGTCGGCGCCCGGAATGCCGCCGCCTGCCACGCCCTTGCCGACGAAAACGATGGGCGGGTTGGTGGACGAAAAGGGCGTCGTATAGGTCGCGCCCGTCGAAGGCGCGGTACCGGACGCGGGCGTCAGCATGAACGCGCAGCGCGTCTGTTCGGCGTTGGGCAGCATGCCCGCCGGCGGATGCATGACGGCGCCCGTGACGGTGGTGCCTACGCGCGTTTTGTCGACCTGGCCCGCCGATACGGGGATCGGCGACTCGAGAAACTTCAGCGTGTAGGTCATCTTCACGGCGTCGATGTTCAACGACACCACTTCGCCGCTGCCTGCGCCGCCCAGATAGGTGCTCTGGCCGATATCGGCGTCGGCGGGGCAAAGCGAGCCCGCGGTGGCCGTCGACGTAGGTGGCCCTTGCACGCCGCAGCTCGATCCTGAACATTGGTTCGCGTTGATCGCGCCGGGATCACCCGCATTTCCTCCTCCGCAGGCGAACAAAAACGGCACGCTGGCAATGGCACATGCCAGCCATTTTGAATTGGCGTACATGCTGCTGTCTCCCTGATTCGTGTAATTTGCGAGCTAATTTCGCTGCGCGATTTAGGGCTGTCAATTGAACGAACCGTCTAAAAAACCCGATTCAAACAGCGCATTTTTCGCGGAGAGGCGCATGGCGCTTCGAAGCGCGCCTTTTAAAACAAAACAGCATTTTTTGCATCGGACGGATTTTGTCGTGTCGCCGCTGAGCCTTTATCGGCGGGCGACTCGGAAAAGCGCATCCATCATCTTCGAACGCTCGTTCGCAAAAAAATCCGGAATATCCCTATGCGGTAATAGATGCCAAAGAGATAAAAGGACGAGCAGTAAATACCTGCTATAAGGACTGCTGGAGATAGTGAGAAAATCGAAAGGCGTTAATCCGCGTTTGAATGAGGCGTTTTAAATCGCGGATTAGCAAGCATAAAAAGAAAAAGCCGGCGTTTGAATGCCGGCTTTGTAACGCGCAGGACGGCGGACGCCGTCCGCTAGCGAGGTGTCAGCGCTTGAGGCCCGTGGCCTCGTCCGTGCCGATGGCGAGATTCATACACTGGATCGCCGCGCCCGAGGCGCCCTTGCCCAGGTTGTCGAGCCGCGCAACCGTGACGAAGCGCTCTTCGTTGCCGAACACGAACAGGTCGACACGGTTCGTGTCGTTGTTCGCCTGGACGTCGAAGAAGCCGCTGTCGAGATTGTCGTCCGCATTGAACGGCGCGACGCGCACGAACTGCTCGCCGCTGTAGTACTCGGCGAATAGCGCCTGCACGTCTTGCGGTGTGGTCGGTTTGGACAACTGGCCCGGCGTGAAGTACGTCGTCACGGCCAGGCCCTTGTAGAAGTTGCCGACGATCGGCGTGAACACCGGCGCGCTCTTCAGGCCCGTGTGAGCGGCCATTTCCGGCAGATGCTTGTGCGTAAGACCGAGCGCGTAAGGACGCGGGCTGTCGAGCTTCGCGTTGCCGCCCGCGTCGTAATCCGCAATCATTTTCTTGCCGCCGCCGCTGTAACCGGTGATCGAGTAGCTGTGCGCAGCGAAATCCGCCGACACGACACCCGCGTCGACGAGCGGACGCATGGCCAGCACGAACGCCGATGCATGGCAACCCGGCACGGCAATGCGCTTCGCCGTGCGCAGGCGCTCGCGCTGCGCGCGGGCCAGCTCGGGCAGGCCGTACGCCCAGTCGGCGCTGGTGCGAAACGCGGTGCTCGCGTCGATCAGCACGGTGCGGTCGTTCTCGACCAGCGACGCCGATTCGCGCGATGCAACGTCCGGAAGACACAGGAAGGTGACGTCCGAAGCGTTGATGAGACGACGGCGCTCGTCGATATCCTTACGCTTCGCTTCTTCGATGCGGAGGATTTCAACGTCTGCGCGCTGCGACAGGTATTCGAAAATCTTCAGGCCGGTCGTGCCTTCCTGTCCGTCGACAAAAACTTTCGTGCTCATCTCGATCTCGCTGGCTGATAAAAACGGCGGAAAACGCGGCGCTGGCTGCGCCGGAACGTTATTTTAAGACCGTGCGGCGGCGCGTGCGCGAAATTGGCCGAAAAACACGTTGCGCCGCAACAGTGACAGCGGCATGACAAGTTGCATTTTCGCGCGCCCCGGCACGTTCAGGCCGGCTGTCCCGCCTTCCAGCGCGCCGTCACTGCCGCAATGCGCGCGCCGAACACCTTTGCCGTGTCGAGGTCGCCGGGCGGGGGCGCTTCGTCGGGCGTGGCGTCGGCGGGCGACTGCGAGAGCAGGCCCGCAAAGCCGCCGATGAAATTCAGGTCGTTGCGCGTCGCCGCCTTCGTGTTGGCGGGCATCATCCCCATGCCTGACCAGATCATGCCGTGCTGCATCGCGAGGGTGATGAAATACTGGATCGTCGAGAATTTGTCGCCGTTCATCGACCCCGAGTTGGTGAAGCCCGCCGCCACCTTGTCCTTCCACTTTTGCGCGAACCACGGTTTCGAACTCGCGTCGGCGAACTTCTTGAAGTCGGCGGACGGGCCGCCCATGTAGGTGGGCGCGCCGAAGATGATGGCGTCGGCTGTGTCCAGCTCGGCCCAGGCCGCGTCGTCCAGCTCACCGACCGCGATCATCCTTGCATCGGCGCCACCGTCGAGCGTGCCGGCGAGCACCGCTTCCGCGAGCTTCTTCGTATGGCCGTAGCCGCTGTGATACACGATGATGATTTTTGACATAGACAGCTCCCTCGTTGCAAATCACGATTCGATCCCGAATGAGCGGACTTGAGCCTCGCTCATTCTGTCACCGTGCCTGAGTTGTTCGAGACGCGGCAAGATAACGGCGGCTTCGCTCTTATCACCGATGCGAAAGACTAGCGGCCGTAGGTGACGGTCATGCGAGCGTAGCCGAGCGTTGCCGTGCTGATCTCGTGGTCGAACATCAGTGACGGCCGACCTTGCGCAAGCCTAAGGTTCGACGTGTTCAGCGCGTACACCGTGATCACATAGCGATGCGGCTTGCCGGGCGGCGGGCAGGGCCCGCCGTAGCCGTCGATCTCGAAGTCGTTGCGCGCCTCGACGGCGCCAAGATTCTTAAGAAAGCCGGAAGCGCTCGCGTTTTCCGGCAGGCGGTCGACGTTGGCAGGAATGCCGACGACGGCCCAATGCCACCAGCCGCGTCCGGGCGAATCGGGATCGAACATGGTCACCGCGAAGCTGCGCGTGCCGTCAGGCGGGTTGTGCCAGTTCAGTTGCGGCGAGCGGTTAAGGCCTTTGCAGTCGTCGCGGTCGAACACCTGCGCGTTGTCGACCGTGCCGCCTGCGCGAAGGTTGGTGCTCGTCACGGTGAACGCGGTGTCGGCAGAGGCCGCGCTCGCATGAAGTGCGAATGAAAAAACGATGAGCGAAGCAACGCGCGATCGTGCGAGAAACAGAAACGGCAGGAACGAACGGGACAAACGAGACGAAAGGGGCGAAACGACCGGGCAACGCAAGTGCATGTGCCGAATCTCCTGTCAGGCTCGTAAAGAAATGTCCTTACGAGGGATTGTTGTCCTTTTTTGTGCCCAAGTGACAAATCGAGTCTAACATTACATCTTATGTGGCCATTTGTGCTCGACGAGGGGCCGGCACGGCGCGAAATCGGCTATAGTCGCTGCAATCGTCCGCAGTTGTACACAAGCAGACAAGTCCTAGAAATTTAGAACTAGGAACGGTTGTTTCGGAGCGTGGATTGTCAGCTGAAGGAAGGGCCATGCAAGATCCCATCAGGGTCGTGGTTGCCGATGACCATCCTGTCATTCTCTTTGGTGCCGAATAGGCGTTGCTCAAGTTCCAGGGCATTCGTGTGGTCGCGCGCGCAAAGCAGTCCCCCGAGCTGGTGAAGATATTGCAGACGACCCCGTGCGACGTACTGGTCACGGATCTCGCAATGCCAGGTGGGCAATACGGCGACGGCTTACCGTTGATCGGCTATCTGCCTCGGAATTTTCCCGACCTGCCTATAGTCGTCCTGACGATGCTCGAAAACGCCGCGCTGTTGAAGCGCCTGAGCGAGCTCGGTGTGATTTCCGTCGTCAACAAATCAGACGACCTAAGTCATATCGGTCTTGCGGTGCAGCACGTTAGCCGGCATATCGAATACATGAGCCCGTCGGTGAAGGCATCGCTCGAAACGTTGCGCATGAACGCAGGCGGCAAGAGCGACGAGGTGATTCTGTCGAAGCGCGAGTTGGAAGTCGTACGGCTCTTCGTTTCGGGAATGACCATCAAGGAAATTTCCGAGCAGCTGAACCGCAGCATTAAGACGATTAGCACGCAAAAGAACACTGCAATGCGCAAGCTCGGACTCGAAAGGGATTCCGAACTGTTTCAGTACGCGCAGAGCAATGGCTTGATGAATCTGTCGTCGTATGCGCCGGGTGAGGCGGATACGGGTGCCCCGCCGCAGGGAAGTTCTTAAGCGCTACCTCAGAAGCTGGCTGTCGGATTCTCAAACCGGGAAAGCAGATCAAATAAAAGCGCCGCCCGTCGTAAGACAGGCGGCGTTTTCGTATGCTCGCTGAATCAGGCTGCCCGCTTATTGCGGTGCCGCCGTTGCGCCGCCGTGAGCCGCCGACCACTCGGCAGGCGCGTGCAGGAATTTCTCGACTTCGTCGAGCGTCTTCGTTTCGAAGTAGCCCTGTTGCTTCGCGACGCGCAGCACGTCCCACCACGTGGCGAGCGCATGCAGATCGACGTCGATATCCTTCAGCACCGACACGCTTTCCTTGAAGATGTTGTAGTGGAACAGCACGAAGCAGTGATTCACCTGCGCGCCCGCCGTGCGCAGCGCGTTGATGAAGTTGATCTTGCTGCGGCTGTCGGTGGTCAGATCTTCGACCAGCAGCACGCGCTGACCTTCCGTCAACAGACCTTCGATCTGCGCGTTGCGGCCGAAACCCTTCGGCTTCTTGCGCACGTATTGCATCGGCACCATCAGACGGTCCGACAGCCAGGCGGCGAACGGAATGCCCGCCGTTTCACCGCCGGCGACGGCGTCGATCTGCTCGTAGCCGACGTCGCGCAGAATCGTCGCTTCTGCCATTTCCATCAGGCCGCGGCGCACGCGCGGATACGAAATCAACTTGCGGCAGTCGATATATACCGGGCTCGCCCAGCCGGAAGTGAAGATGTACGGTTTTTCCGCGTTGAAATGCACTGCCTGGACTTCCAGCAGCATTTTGGCGGTCGTGTCGGAGATCGTCTGGCGATCGAAGCCTGTCATGGGCGAATCCTTCGGTGTGGTGAGCTTGGAGGGCGGGCGCGGGGCCCTGTGGCGCAGCAGGCGTAACGTTTCGCGCCTGGTGGGCGAAACATGCCGGACGAGTTGAGAAACAGGCCGGTTTGCTGCGCGCGTAGCCCGATATTTTACCCGATTCGGACTGTTCCCAGGGTTCTAGGCGGCGAAAGCGGGTAGGGCGCGGTGACCGGATGTGCGTTTCGCCTATGCATTCTGGCCAGCTTGTGACGCCAATCTGGCGCCTTTACACTCACGGCAAATTTTCACAGACGGCCTCCGGATGGCCTTCTGCTCACGTCTGCTGCAAGGTTGCCGCTCATGAACATCGCCCCTTCTACGACCCAGGCCGCGCCGGACGCCCGTCCCGGCTACGCGGCGCGCGCGCTGATCGCGTCGGTGCTCGGCTACGCGATGGACGGCTTCGACCTGCTGATTCTCGGCTTCATGCTGCCCGTCATCGCTGCCGACCTGCACCTTTCGTCGACGCAAGCCGGGTCGCTGGTGACGTGGACGCTGGTCGGTGCGGTCGCGGGCGGCGTGATTTTCGGCGTGTTGAGCGACTACTTCGGACGCGTGCGGATGCTCACGTGGACGATCCTCATCTTCGCGGTCTTCACGGGCCTGTGCGCGCTCGCGCAAGGTTACGGCGATCTGCTCGCGTACCGGACGATTGCGGGCATCGGGCTGGGCGGCGAGTTCGGCATCGGCATGACGCTCGTTGCGGAGGCTTGGCCGGCGGCACAGCGGGCGCGCGTGTCGTCGTATGTCGGGCTTGGCTGGCAACTGGGTGTGCTGGCGGCGGCGCTGCTCACACCTTTACTGCTGCCCGTGATCGGCTGGCGCGGGATGTTCGCGCTCGGGCTGCTGCCTGCCGTCGTGTCGTTTTTCGTGCGGCGGCGCGTCGAGGAACCGGCGCTCTTCACCGAGCGCGTCGCGCGCGGCATGCGCAAAGCGCCGATGAAACTGCTCGTCGCCGACGCCCGCACGACCCGCGCAAGCGTGGGCGTTGCGATTCTGTGCTCGGTGCAGAACTTCGGCTATTACGGCCTGATGATCTGGCTGCCCACGTATCTGTCGAAAACCTTCGGCTACTCGCTGACGCGCTCCGGCTTATGGACGGCCGTCACGGTACTCGGCATGGCGGCCGGCATCTGGCTGTTCGGCGCCGCTGCCGACCGCTTCGGCCGCAAGCCCGCGTTCCTGTTCTACCAGGCGGGCGCCGTGGTGATGGTGTTCGTCTACTCGCAATTGAGCACGCCGTTCGCGCTGCTGATTGGTGGCGCGGTGATGGGCATGTTCGTGAACGGAATGATTGGCGGCTATGGCGCGTTGATCTCAGAGCTGTATCCGACCGACGCCCGCGCTACCGCGCAAAATGTTCTGTTCAATATCGGCCGCGCGGTCGGCGGGTTCGGGCCGGTTGCCGTCGGCGCGCTGGCCGCACGGTTTTCGTTCGGGGCGGCGCTCGCCATGCTCGCTTCGATCTATGTTCTCGACATTCTCGCGACGCTCTTTTTGATCCCGGAACGCCGCGGCGCAACGCTCGAATGAGCCTTGCCGCCGCGCGGCGGCGGGCGGGGTGGAAGTGCTTTCATGTCGCGCTGCAGCAAGCACTGGCGCGGCTGCGGCTTATCCATCCGGTACAAAACCTACCCCGAACCGTCGCATTCGGGGTGTACACTGGTCGCCCCGAAAAAGCTCAGCGTCGTTTGCTTTCCGCTGAGGTTTGACGCCGCGCCTAACCGGCGCACGCGAGAATCGCCGCCGTCGAGCAACCCGTCGACATGGCCAGCGCAGCACGTGACATTGAGTCGGGCCCAATTATCAACGTCTCGCAGGTTAGAAAATGGACGAACAACTGAAGCAAAGCGCTCTCGCATATCACCAGAACCCGAAACCCGGCAAGATTTCGGTCACACCGACCAAGCCGCTTTCGAACCAGCTAGACCTGTCGCTGGCCTATTCGCCGGGTGTCGCAGCTGCGTGCATGGCCATCTTCGACGAGCCGCTCGACGCGCAGAAGTACACGTCGCGCGGCAACCTCGTCGGCGTGATCACGAACGGCACGGCCGTGCTGGGTCTCGGCAACATCGGGCCGCTCGCCGCGAAGCCGGTGATGGAAGGCAAGGGCTGTCTCTTCAAGAAGTTCGCCGGCATCGACGTGTTCGATATCGAGCTGAGCGAGTCCGATCCCGACAAACTCGTCGAAGCGATCGCGATGCTGGAGCCGACGCTCGGCGGCATCAACCTCGAAGACATCAAGGCGCCCGAATGCTTCTACATCGAGAAGAAGCTGCGCGAGCGCATGAAGATCCCCGTTTTCCACGACGACCAGCACGGCACGGCGATCATCGCGTCGGCGGCGAT
Source organism: Paraburkholderia sp. PGU19 (assembly GCF_013426915.1). Taxonomy (GTDB): domain Bacteria; phylum Pseudomonadota; class Gammaproteobacteria; order Burkholderiales; family Burkholderiaceae; genus Paraburkholderia. The sequence goes on along the minus strand of NZ_AP023179.1, from coordinate 3,583,350 downwards.
TCTCAACGGCCTGAAAGTGGTCGGCAAGAAGCTCGAAGAGGTGAAGCTGGTGTGTTCGGGCGCGGGTGCGGCGGCGATCGCGTGTCTGGATCTGCTCGTGCATCTGGGCCTGAAGAAATCGAACACGCTGGTGATCGATTCGAAGGGCGTGATTTATGAAGGGCGCGGCAATCTGGATGCCTCGAAAGAACGCTATCAGGCGAGCACCGACGCGCGCACGCTCGGCGACGCCATGCACGGCTGCGACGTGTTCCTCGGCTGTTCGAGCGCGGGCGTGCTGAAGCCCGAAATGGTCACGACGATGGCCGACAAGCCGCTGATCCTCGCGCTGGCCAACCCGGAGCCGGAAATCCGCCCCGAAGAAGCGAAGAAGGTGCGGCCGGACTGTATCGTCGCGACGGGCCGTTCGGACTATCCGAACCAGGTCAACAACGTGCTGTGCTTCCCGTTCATCTTCCGCGGCGCGCTGGATGTCGGCGCGACGACGATCACGGAAGAAATGAAGCTCGCGTGCGTGCGCGCGATCGCCGAACTCGCGGAAGAAACCGATCAGGGCGATGAAGTCGCGAAGGCGTACGAAGGCCATTCGCTCGAATTCGGCCCCGACTACCTGATTCCGAAGCCGTTCGATCCGCGTCTGATCATCAAGATCGCGCCCGCCGTCGCGCAGGCCGCGATGGACTCGGGCGTCGCGACGCGCCCGATTCAGGACATGGACGCGTACCGTGAGCAGCTCGGCGCAACCGTCTACCGCACGGGCATGGTGATGCGCCCGGTGTTCGCGGCGGCGAAGGCGCAACCGGCGCGCATCGTGTTCGCGGAAGGCGAAGACGAACGCGTGCTGCGCGCCGCGCAATTCGTGCTGCTCGAGAAGATTGCGAAGCCGATTCTCGTGGGTCGCCCGAGCGTGATCGAGATGCGTCTGAAGAAGATGGGCTCGAAGCTCAAGTGTGGCGAGGATGTCGAGATCGTCAACCCGGAAGACGATCCGCGTTATCAGAAGAGCTGGCAGGCATATCACGAGATCGGCGCGCGCGAAGGCGTCACGCCGGAAGTCGCGAAGGCCGCGATGCGCAAGTTCAACACGCTGATCGGCGCGATTCTCGTGCATCTCGGCGACGCGGACGGCATGATCTGCGGTCTGATCGACACGTATCACGAGCATCTGAAGTTCGTCGAACAGGTGCTGGGCAAGGCTGAGCATGTCGACAACTTCGCTGCGATGAATCTGCTGATGCTGCCGGGCCGCAACCTCTTCATCAGTGACACGTACGTGAACGAAGTGCCGACGGCCGAACAGCTCGCCGACATGACGATCCTCGCTGCGGGCGAAATCGAGAAGTTCGGAATCACGCCGAAGGTCGCGCTGCTGTCGAACTCGAACTTCGGCAGCGTGCCGTCGTCGTCGTCGGCACGCATGGCGGCTGCACGCAAGCTGATCGCCGAACGCGCGCCGCATCTCGAAGTGGACGGTGAAATGCATGGCGACGCGGCGCTGTCGGAAGCGGTGCGCAAAGCCGCGTTCCCTGGCACGACGCTGACGGGCGAAGCGAACCTGCTGATCATGCCGAACGTCGAAGCGGCGAACATCACGTACAACCTGCTGAAGATGATCGGCGGCGAAGGCGTGACGGTCGGACCGTTCCTGCTCGGCGCGGCCAAGCCGGTGCACATTCTGACGCCGGCTGCGACGGTGCGCCGGATCATCAACATGACGGCTGTCGCTTCGGCGAACGCCAACGTGGAACGCAACGTCGCGAAGTAATCTTCGCTCGTTGATGCGATGAAAAAAGGGCACCGCGAGGTGCCCTTTGTACTTCAGAAGCGGCAGAACGCTATGCCACGTGCCGCTCAACCCCACCCATCGGCGCGCGCCACTTCGCGAGCAACGACGCCCACTTCGCCCGCACGCCCTTCAGGTTGTTTTCCTTGACGTGGCCATAACCGCGAATCCCATCCGGCAGATTCGCCAGTTCGACAGCCAGCGCACGCTTCTCTGCCGTCAGCCCGCCGACCAGTTCATGCACCAGCGTCTCGTACTCGACGATCAGCGCCCGTTCGGTGCGACGCTCTTCCGTCTTGCCGAACACATCGAGCGCCGTGCCGCGCAGGAACTTCATCTTCGCGAGCACGTGCATTGCGTTGAGCATCCACGGACCGTACTGCTTCTTCACCAGATGCCCATGCGCATCCTTCTTCGACGTGGCCGGCGGCGCGAGGTGGAACTTGAGCTTCCAGTCGCCCTCGAAATTCGCCTTCAGCTTCTCGACGAACGCCGGGTCCGAATAGAGACGCGCCACTTCGTACTCGTCCTTGTACGCCATCAGCTTGTGCAGATTCTTCGCGACGGCTTCCGTCAACGGCATCTGGCCGTCGGCGGCATCGAGCTTCGTTTCGGCGGCCCGCACTGTTTCGATCAGCTTGCGGTAACGCGTCGCGTACGCTTCGTTCTGATACGCGGCGAGATACTGTACGCGCTTGTCGATCAGCGTATCGAGCGCCTTCGGCGTATGCAGCGAAACGATCCTGCCGGTCGCGGCATTCGCGGTGTTGCCGTCATCGATACGATCTTGCAATTGCGCGAGCTTGCGCACGGCAGCCAGGTCGTGCGCCGCGCGACGGCCCCATTCGAACGCCGCGCGATTTTTCTCGACCTGCACCGCATTCAACTCGATCGCGCGAATCAGCGACTCATGCGTGAGCGGCAGCCAGCCCTTCTGCCATGCGTAGCCGAGCACGAACGGGTTCGTGTAGATCGCGTCGCCGAGCAGTGCAACCGCGAAGTGGTTCGCGTCGACGGCGGCGACCTGTTCGTCACCCGCCGCTGCGCGTACGTCCGCATCCGCGCTCGCGCCGGGGAAGCGCCAGTTCGGGTTCTTGATGAACTCCGCGGTCGGCGTCGGCGCGCTGTTCAGCACGACGTGCGTTTGACCGGCCTGCATCCGCGACACGCATTCGTCGCTGGCCGTCACGAGCGAATCGCAGCCGATCACCAGGCTCGCTTCACCCATCGCGATACGCGTCGCGTGGATGTCGGCGGGCTGGTTCGCGATCTGCACGTGGCTCATCACGGCGCCGCCCTTTTGCGCGAGGCCCGTCACATCGAGCACGGTGACGCCTTTGCTTTCGAGGTGCGCGGCCATGCCGAGCAGCGCGCCGATCGTCACGACACCCGTGCCGCCGACGCCCGTCACCAGCACGCCATACGGCTTCGCGATCGCCGGAACATCGGGATCGGGTACGGGCGGCATCGCGTCGCTCTCGACGCCTGACGCCTTCGGCTTGCGCAGTTGCCCGCCTTCTACCGTCACGAAGCTCGGGCAGAAGCCCTTCAGACACGAATAGTCCTTGTTGCAGGTCGACTGGTTGATCTGCCGCTTCGTGCCATACTCGGTTTCGAGCGGCTCGACGGACAGGCAGTTCGACTGCACCGAGCAATCGCCGCAGCCTTCACAGACCGCCTCGTTGATGACGACGCGCTTCGCCGGATCGGGATAGGCGCCGCGTTTGCGACGGCGGCGCTTCTCGGTCGCGCAGGTCTGGTCGTAGATCAGGATCGTCGTGCCTTCGATCTCGCGCAGTTCGCGCTGCACGTCGTCGAGCTGGTCGCGATGATGAATCGTGATGCCGGGCGCAAGACCGACGTTCGCGTTGTACTTCTCCGGCTCATCGGTGACGATCACGATCTTCTTCGCGCCTTCGGCGGCGAGCTGATGCGTGATCTGCGGCACCGTCAGCACGCCGTCGACGGGCTGGCCGCCCGTCATCGCGACCGCGTCGTTATAGAGAATCTTGTACGTGATGTTCGCCTTCGACGCGATCGCCGCCCGAATCGCGAGCAGGCCCGAATGGAAGTACGTGCCGTCACCGAGATTGGCGAACACGTGCTTGTCGTTGGTGAACGGCGCCTGGCCGACCCACGCGACGCCTTCGCCGCCCATCTGGCTGAACGTGCTGGTGCTGCGGTCCATCCACACGGTCATGTAATGGCAGCCGATGCCCGCCATCGCGCGCGAGCCTTCGGGCACATTCGTCGACGTGTTGTGCGGACAGCCGGAGCAGAACCACGGCTTGCGCTCGGCCTGAACACGCGGGCGCGCGAGCGCCTTTTCCTTCGCTTCGATCACCGCGATGCGCGTAGCGATGCGCGCGCGCACGTCGGACGGCAGGTCGAACTTGTCGAGCCGCGTTGCAATCGCCTTCGCGATCAGCGCGGGTGAGAGTTCATAGTGCGCGGGCAGCAGCCAGTTGCCCATCGGCACCGACCATTCGCCGCCTGCACCGTCCTTCTCGTCGAACTTGCCGAACACGCGCGGACGCTGCGCGTCGGGCCAGTTGTACAGCTCCTCTTTGATCGCGTATTCGAGAATCTGGCGCTTCTCTTCGACCACCAGAATTTCTTCGAGGCCACGTGCAAAGGCGTGCGCGCCTTGCGCTTCGAGCGGCCACACGCAGCCGACCTTGTAAAGGCGAATGCCGATGCGCGAGCACGTTTCGTCGTCGAGACCGAGATCGGTCAGCGCCTGGCGCACATCGAGATACGCCTTGCCGCCCGTCATGATGCCGAAGCGCGCATGCGGCGAATCGATCTCGATGCGGTCGAGCTTGTTCGCGCGCACATAGGCGAGCGCGGCGTACCACTTGTAGTCGAGCAGACGCGCTTCCTGCACGAGCGGCGGATCGGGCCAGCGAATGTTGAGGCCGCCTTCGGGCATCACGAAGTCGGTGGGCAGAATGATTTGCGTGCGGTGCGGATCGATATCGACGGAAGCCGATGATTCGACCACGTCGGTCACGCACTTCATCGCAACCCACAGGCCGGAGTAGCGGCTCATCGCCCAGCCGTGCAGGCCGAAGTCGAGATATTCCTGCACGTTCGACGGAAACAGCACGGGCAGGCCGCATGCCTTGAACAGATGTTCGGACTGGTGCGCGAGCGTCGACGACTTGGCGGCGTGATCGTCGCCGGCCAGCACCAGGACGCCGCCATGTGGCGACGAGCCGGCCGAGTTGCCGTGCTTGAACACGTCGCCCGAACGGTCGACGCCGGGACCCTTGCCGTACCACATCGAGAACACGCCGTCGTATTTGGCGCTTGGGTAGAGATTGACCTGCTGCGAGCCCCACACGGCGGTGGCGGCGAGGTCTTCGTTGACGCCTGGCTGGAACACGACCTGGTGCGCGGCGAGATGCTTCTTCGCCTTCCACAGCGACAGGTCGAGACCGCCGAGTGGCGATCCGCGATAGCCCGAGATGAACCCGGCTGTATTGAGCCCGGCGGCCCGGTCGCGTTCCTGTTGCAGCATCGGCAGGCGGACCAATGCCTGGATGCCGCTCATGTACGCGCGGCCGCGTTCAAGCGTGTATTTGTCGTCGAGCGTGACGGACGTCAGCGCGGCTTCGAGCGAGGCTCGCTGACCGGCGTCTAGCGGGGCATTCATTATGTGTACTCCTCCACCCAGTTTGGGATCACCAAAATCTGCTTGGCCTCGGCATCTTGTGAATGCTTCGGCCGGGGTCGCCATGTTGACGGCTTTCTTTCGATGGTAGCACTGGTGAAAACCCGCCGCCTATCGTCGAAAACACCACGATGCGGGGCCGGCCACGAACAAAATGTCATTCGTATGACCGCGTGCGAGCTTTTTCGTTTGCTGCTGTTACAGGGTGTAAAAGCTTGCAACGTGCGGAACTGGTCTTGAAATGTCGGTCTAAACTCCCCAACTGCATGAATCGCAACGTTCCGCATGCTGCGGAGCTTCGCTGTGCAGTCGAAAAAGGAGTACGCATGAACACGAAACACATCCAGACCTTCCTGATGGTCTCGGCAGCATTCTTCGCGATGAACGCCCCGATGCGCCCGAACAGCGCCAATGCGCTCGCGAATGCCGTCACACGCACTACGCAGGTCGCCGCAACGACGGTCGCCGTGAACCAGCGGCGCGAGTCCGACGACACGGAGCAGCGTGGCTGACGCGCCCTGGCGGGTGATCGGCTGATCGTCCGCGGCGTACGAACAGATGGGAATCGGTGAGGGAGAGAAACCCGGTTCCGAAATGCGAAAGGCGAGGATCTTACGTTCCTCGCCTTTTTCTTATTTGGCTTTAACTATTGAGCAGCGTGTTAGGCCTTGTCCTGCACAACACCGCGACGAATCTGATCCAGTTCGATCGATTCGAATAGCGCCTTGAAGTTACCCTCGCCGAAGCCCTGATTGCCCTTGCGCTGGATGATCTCGAAGAAGATCGGTCCGATCTGGTTCTCGGTGAAGATCTGCAGCAGCAAGTCTTCGCGCGCGCCGTCGATCAGAATCTTGCGCTTGCGCAGTTCGTCCAGCGGCTCGCCGTGATTCGGCACGCGGCGATCGACGAGTTCGTAGTACGTGTCGATCGTATCGAGTAGCGAAATGTTCGCGCCGCGCAGGCCGTCGACCGTCGCGTAAATGTCGTTCGTGCCGAGCGCGATGTGCTGGATCCCTTCGCCGTGGTACGCGTCGAGATACTCCTGGATCTGGCCCGCTGTTTCCGAACCTTCCTCATTGATCGGAATGCGGATCTTGCCGCACGGCGACGTCATCGCCTTCGATTTGACGCCCGTCACCTTGCCTTCAATATCGAAATAGCGCACTTCCCGGAAATTGAACAGGCGCTCGTAGAACTCGGCCCATTCCTGCATCCGTCCGCGATGGACGTTGTGCGTCAGGTGATCGATATAGGTGAGGCCGTGGCCGACGGGATTCGGGTTCGCGCCCGGAATCGGTTCGAAGTCGACGTCATAGATGTTGATATCGCCGATGCTGTTAGGTTCCGCGCCGTTCTTGCCGCGCCAGCGGTCGACGAAATAGATCAGCGAATCGCCGATCCCCTTGATGGCCGGAATGTTCAGCTCCATCGGGCCCGTCTTGTTGTCGAAGCCCCACGCGCCGAGTTCGAGCGCGCGTTTGTATGCTTTCGCGGCGTCCTGCACGCGAAACGCGATGGCGCAGATCGACGGGCCGTGCAGACGCGCGAAGCGCTGCGCAAACGAATCGGGCTCGCCATTGACGATGAAGTTGATCTCACCCTGACGATACAGCGTCACGTTCTTGTGGCGATGCTTTGCGATGGCCGTGAAACCCATAAGCTCGAACAGCTTGCCGAGCGCGACAGGGTCCGGCGCGGTGTATTCGATGAACTCGAAGCCGTCGGTGCCGACGGGATTCTCCCAGGTAGAAACCTTCATGTCTGTCTCCTCGACTGTGTGCGGGGCGCATCGCGCGATCTGATGAAGAACAGTGTAGTTGCCGGTTTGGGAAGAAAACTTGCGAAGTTAATCGGCGAACACTACGCTTGGGCCATTTTCTGGCGCATAAAGCGTATTGGATGGCAGAACATGGCTCAAATCGAGATAGACGCGATCGACCGGCGCATTCTCGCGATTCTTCAGGAAAACGGGCGGCTATCGAATCAGGAGATCGCCGAGCGGGTGAACCTGTCGCCGAGCCCGTGTTTGCGGCGCATCCGCAGGCTGGAGGAAATCGGCGTGATTCGCGGTTATGTCGCGCTGCTGGATTCGCAGATGCTCGGGCTCGATCTGCTCGCCTACGTCAACGTGCGGCTGGAGAAGCGCGGCGGCCCGGCGCTCAGCGCACGCGCCGATGGCACGCCGGGTCGTGCGGGCGCGACGCATTCGGAGCTGTTTCGCGTGGCGGTGCAGGGCTGGCCCGAGGTGGTCGCGTGCTACGCGATGACGGGCGACATGGACTACCTGCTGCGCGTGCAGGTGCGCGACATGGCGCACTTTTCCCGGTTCGTGCAGGACCAGTTGCTGCGGCATCCGTCGGTGATCGACGTGAAGTCGAGCTTTTCGCTGGAGAAGTTCAAGGAGACGACCGCGCTGCCGCTTTGACAGCGGGCGTGATGCGCAAAAGAAAAGGGCGGCTCGGTGAAGAGCCGCCCTTTGGCGATGTTTTTTGCGCTGAAGCTTACGCAGCGATCGCCGTCGGAATGAACGATTCGATCAGCTTCGACGTGTTGCGCGCCTGGCGCTTGAGCACATAGTCGAACACGGCGGCCTGTTCCTGCAGCATCTCAGAGATGATGCTGTTCTGATCAGCGGGCGAGAGCGTCAGATAGGCGTCCGCTTCGCCGTACGCGTACTCGATCTTCATGCCAGCCTTCTTGGCGATGTGCATCATGGTCGTGTTGCGCGACAGGCAGTGGATGTACAGCGTCGTGACGTGCGAGTTGCGGCTGCGGATGGAGGCGCGTTCGAAAAGCTTCGTACCGATACCTTGGCCGCGCACGCTTTCCGACACCGACACGCCGAATTCCGCGGTCCGCGTGTCGCCTTCAGCGGGCAGATACGCCAGGTGGGCGACGCCGACCAGTTGCAGATGACGGTCGAACACGCCGAACACGGTGTCGCGGCTGAAATCCAGCATGCGAACGTAGTTTTCGATGACGTGGTCCGGCGTGACCTGACCGAAGCGAAGCAGGCGATCGTCTTCGTCGAGTTCAAGGAAGTGAGCGAGCAGACGCTCGCGGTCTTTCTCGCTGAGTTCCCGGATCAGAACAGGCGCGCGGCCAGCGACGTTCAGCAAGCGATCGACAACGATCGGCTCGGCGGCGCGGACAGTTTGCAGATTCATAGTGGGTTCTCCTTTTGGCTATGCGACATGATGCGACGCAACAAGCATTCTAATGGAAAACCCGAGGTATCACTGGGGAAAACCCTGAGACAAGCCGAGGATGCAGTCTAAAATTATGCGTGTCTTGTTTTATGTTGTTGATTTTTAATCATAATTTATGGTGCTGTCGCGCGCCGTGGCTGCGTCGTCTTGTCACAACGACGGCACGATATTTGCTGCGCGACAGCCTCCCATCAAGGCTGGGTGCGTGGCGGCGCGGACCTCAACGACCGTCAGCGCCACCGTCCGATGCACGCGCGGCCAGCCCGTGATCGACCATCGCGACGACCTGTTCCGCGAATTCCCGATAGCCCATCCGGCCGCCCGGCTTCAGCCAGGTGAACGTCCAGTTGATCATCCCGAAGACCATCATCGTGAGGGCCGTCTGGTTTTCGCGCGCCACGCGCTCGGGGTACGCGCGCGCCAATTGCCGTGCGAACGCGGCGACCACGTCGCGCTGACGGTTCAGGACGATCTCGCGCTGCGACTCGACCAGATATTTGACGTCGTTCAACAGCGCAACGTGCCGGCTGTGCGACGTCTCGTACTCGGAAAGGAACGCGCGGATCAGCTCGGCGAAGGTCTCGCGTTCGGTGAGTCCGCGCCGCTGGCTCGCGCCTTCGACCTCGGCGATGATCAGCATCAGTCGCTTCGTGTAGCGGTCGAGCAGGTCGAAGAGAATCGCTTCCTTGCTCTCGTAATAGTGATAGAGGCGCGCTTTCGACGTGCCGCTCGCCGCAGCCAGATCGGCCATCGACGTGCTGGGGTAGCTCGTTTGAGCGAATTTTTCGGCGGCCAGATCGAGGATCTGGTCGCGCTGACTTTCATGGTCTGGGGCTCGTGTACGGGCCATGATTATTCTGGTTGGTCTTATACGGGAGAAAGGGTTGTGCGCGTGACGTGCATTTCGAGCGAGCGCCAGTCATCCGCGTCGCCGCGCAACTGCAACTGGCCAGCGGCCGCAAGCTCGCGTAGCCGCCACAGCACGAGGCTGTCGCTGACCAGCAAGCCGTTATCGGCCGCCATCACGCATGCGGCGACGCGCCCGGCGGACTGCCAGCCTTCGACGGCGTGCTCGACGATCAGCGCGTCCAGCTCGGCGAACGTGCCAGTCGTAAAGGTGTTGTCGTGCCAGCGGCGCAGTTCGGCATCGATGAGTTTCAGTTCCTGCCATTCGAGCGCAAGCCTGCCGATACGCAGCACCGAAATCGGCGCAACGCCGGGCAGGCGTTTTTGCAGCAGATCGGGCGCGAACATGCCGACTGAGGTCGCGCGATCGGCGCGGTGTAGCGGGGCGCTGGCGTCGCCCGTCAGCTCGTCGATCGACAGACGCACTTCGTTGAGCCGCTGCGGCATCTCGCGCAGATGGAAGCACACGCGGCGCAGCGTCAACTGATCGGCGGCGCTCTGGCCGTGCCACACGACCACATGCGTCGTACCGTCGACCACCGCTTTCAGTTCGTTCGCTTGCTGTTCCAGCTCGGCGAGAAAATCGCGCGCGGTGTCGCCGATGACGCCTCCCCAAAAGTCGGCGCGTACCTGCGGCGTATCGTCGATGCCTTGCAACGGGCCGACGGCGAGATCGTCGCGCAACGCCAGCACGATATCCGTCCGGCGCGCCTGATCGAGCGCCTTGCGCAGAGAATCGGCGGCGACGTCGCCATTGGTGATGTGGATCGTGCTCATGGTCATTGACGGGCGGTTTGCACGCGCTTCGGGCGCAATGCGAAGCGCAGTTCGATCACGCAGTTCAGTCAGGTAACGGAAAAAGGCCGCCCGTCCGGGGAATGCGTTTCCCGTGACGAGCGGCCCCTAGTGTAAGCGGATCGCGTGTGTGCCGAAAGCGACGATGCGCACGTTCGGTGCACGGCGCACTGCGCCATGCGGGCATCAGCGTTCGTCGTAGCTCACCACCACCTTGTCGCTGACCGGATGGCACTGGCAGGTCAGCACGTAGCCGTCGCGGATTTCGTGCTCTTCCAGCGTGTAGTTCTTTTCCATCTTCACTTCGCCTTCGAGCACCTTCGCGCGGCAGGTGCAGCAGACGCCGCCCTTGCATGCATACGGCAGTGCCAGTCCGGCGCGCAGGCCCACGTCGAGCACGCTCAAGCCCTGATACGGCAGCCGCAGCTTGCGTTTCTTGCCGTCGAGGACGATTTCGAGGTCGGCGGTCGGGGTATCGTCGGTAATTTCCGCGACGGGCACGCCCGCCTGCGGCAGCGGCGTGCCGAAACGCTCGACGTGCACCTTCGCCTGCGGCACGCCCGCTGCCTTCAGCGCGGCTTCGGCGGCATCCATCATCGGCCCTGGGCCGCAGATGAAGGCTTCGTCGATCGAATCCACAGGTACCAGCGTCTCGAGGAACGACTCGCACTTCGCCTGATCGAGCACGCCGTTGAACAGCTCGACGTCCTGGATATCGTCGGATAGCACGTGATACAGCACGAAGCGGTTCATGAACCGGTTCTTCAGGTCTTCGAGCTCTTCGGCGAACATGATCTGATCGACGCTGCGATTGCCGTAGATCAGCGTGAACGTGCTGCGCGGCTCGATTTCGAGCGTCGTCTTGACGATCGCCAGCACGGGCGTGATGCCTGAGCCGCCCGAGAACGCGACGTACTGCTTGCCGTGATCGGCGTTCAGGTGCGTGAAGAAGCGGCCGTCGGGTGTCATCACGTCGAGCATGTGGCCGGGTTGCAGCGTATCGAACGCGAAGTTCGAGAAGCGGCCGCCGCGCACGCGCTTGATGCCGATGCGCAACTCGCCGTCGCGGTCGTAATCGGTGACGCCGACGCAGATCGAATACGAACGGCGCGTTTCTTCGCCGTCGATATGCGTCTTCAGCGTGACGAACTGGCCCTGCGTGAAGCGATACTGCTCGCGCAGTTCGGCGGGGACTTCGAAGGCGACGGAGACCGCATCGGCGGTTTCGGGCCGCACTTCCCTGATGCGCAGCGGATGAAATTGCGGGGTAGCCATATCAGTACGGTTTGAAATAGTCGAAGGGTTCGCGGCAGTCGACGCAGCGGTACAGTGCCTTGCAGGCCGTCGAGCCGAATTGCGCGAGGCGTTCGGTGTGCTTCGAGCCGCAGCGCGGGCAGGCGGGCGCGGGCAGCGAGCGCGGGACGAAGCGGATCACTTTCTCTTTCGATCCAGCGTTCGCGGTGGGCTCGCCGCTGCCACAGTTGCCCGTCGGCGGCGCGATGCCGTAGGCGCGCAGCTTGTCGCGGGCGTCGTCGGTGATCCAGTCGGTGGTCCAGGCAGGTGCCAGCACGGTTTCCACGCGATACGGCGCGAAACCCGCCGCATCGAGCGCATGGCCGATGTCTTCCGCGATCTGCGACATCGCCGGGCAACCCGAGTAAGTCGGCGTGATGACGATTTCGAGCGCGCCGTCGGCGGCGTGGCGCACGTCGCGCAGAATGCCCAGTTCGCGGATCGACACGACAGGGATTTCCGGGTCGGGCACGGCTTCGAGCACGGCCCACGCCTGGGCGAGCGCGTGATCCGGTGCAACGGCGGCTGTTTGAGCGGTCGACATCATCGTGGGTTTCACCTGTTGGATCGACGGATTACCAGCTTGCGCCCGGATGCTGGCGCGCGAGGCTTTGCATTTCGGCAAGCAGGAAGCCCATGTGCTCCGAATGCTCGCCGTGCTTGCCCGTCGTGATGTGCCTGACGGGTTCGGGCAGTTTCAGCGTCGCTTCGTCGAGCGCGGCGCGAACGTCTTCGAGCCACACGGCTTCGATTTCGGACGTCTTCGGTCCGACACCGGCGGCGGCGATCGCGTCTTCCGTCGCGTCGGCGCTGAAAAATTCGCGTGTGTACGGCATCAGATAGTCGAGTGCAGCCTGGGCGCGGGCATGGGATTCGTCCGTGCCGTCGCCGAAACGCACCAGCCACTCGTGCGAGTGATGCACGTGATACTGCGTTTCCTTGATCGACTTGGCGGCGATGGCGGCCAGCTGTTCGTCCGACGAACCCGTCAAGGCCGACCACACATGCAGCATCAGCGTCGAGTACAGGAAGTTGCGAACGATCGTGACCGCGTAGTCCTTGTCGGCCCGTGCCGTGCCCGCGAGCGGCCCGACATGCGGAAGCTCGGCAAGCGTGTAGTTCGCGAACTCGCGCTCGGCGCGGAAGAACGCGTAGTCGTCTTCCGTGCGGCTTTTGCCAGTCAGCGTCTTTTCCAGATCGGCGGCGTGCGTGTACAGCAGGCGCGCCTGGCCGACCAGGTCGAGGCTCATGTTCGACAGCGCGATGTCTTCTTCGAGAATCGGGCCGTGGCCGCACCATTCCGCGTTGCGCTGACCGAGGATCAGCGCAGTGTCGGCGAGGCGCAGCACGTAGGCGAGGTGTTGGGGCGTGATAGTCATGACTCGCGCTTACATGTGGTTGACTTCGTCGGGCAGCTGATAGAACGTCGGATGGCGATAGATCTTGTCGCCCGCCGGTTCGAACAGTTCCGCCTTGTCGTCGGGCGCCGATGCCGTGATCGCCGAAGACGGCACCACCCAGATGCTGACGCCTTCCTGGCGGCGCGTGTAGACGTCGCGCGCCATGCGCAGCGCCATCGACGCGTCCGACGCGTGCAGGCTGCCGCAATGTTTATGGTCGAGTCCCTGCTTGCTGCGCACGAAGACTTCCCAGATCGGCCATTCCTTGTTCATCGCTATCTCCTTCCAGTCCTTCCAGATTCGGGGGCGCCACTCAGGCGGCGTGTTGCTGCGCGCGCTGGCGCTGTTTTTCGGCATGGGCGAGCGCGGCTTCGCGGACCCAGGCGCCGTCGTTGTGCGCCTTCACGCGCGTGGCGAGGCGTTCTTTGTTGCACGGGCCATCGCCGTTCACTACTCGCCAGAATTCATCCCAGTCGAGGTCGCTGTAGTCGTAGTGGGCGCGCTCTTCGTTCCACTTCAAGTTCGGGTCCGGCAGCGTGACGCCCAGCACCTTCGCCTGCTCGACGGTCGCGTCGACGAATTTCTGACGCAGGTCGTCGTTGGTGATGCGCTTGATGCCCCACTTGGCCGACTGGTTGCTGTGGACGGAATCCTTGTCGCTCGGGCCGAACATCATCAGCACCGGATACCACCAGCGGTTCACGGCCTGCTGGACCAGTTCGCGCTGCGCGTCGGTGCCTTTCATCATTGCGAGCAGTGCGTCGAAGCCCTGGCGTTGATGGAACGACTCTTCCTTGCAGATACGGATCATTGCGCGTGCATACGGACCATACGTACAGCGGCACAGCGGAATCTGGTTCATGATCGCCGCGCCGTCGACCAGCCAGCCGATCACGCCGACGTCCGCCCAGGTCGGCGTCGGGTAATTAAAGATGCTCGAGTACTTCGCCTTGCCGGAGTGCAGCCCGTCGATCATCTGGTCGCGCGACACGCCGAGCGTTTCAGCCGCGCTATACAGATAGAGACCGTGGCCGCCTTCGTCCTGCACCTTTGCCAGCAGGATCGCCTTGCGCTTCAGGCTCGGCGCACGCGTGATCCAGTTTCCTTCCGGCAGCATGCCGACGATTTCCGAGTGCGCGTGCTGTGAGATCTGGCGCACGAGCGTCTTGCGGTACGCGTCGGGCATCCAGTCTTGCGGTTCGATCTTGCCGTCGGCTTCCATCACCGCGTCGAAACGGGCCTGCTCGGGTGAGCTGGCAGCCGCGTCGAGCGGAGCGACGTTGCCGGGGATGTCGAGGGATTGCGTGTACATGTAGAACGCTCTCGTCATGAGTAAGTGTGTGTTCGGCAGTATAAACCAACCGTCCGGTCGGTTAATAAATTTTTCGAGATAGCAGGGTAGGGGTTTGCACTATGCAATCGTGCACAATGGGCGGCTTGTGTCCTCAACCATTTTTCACCGATCAGTCTCAATGACCACTCGTTCTCTCGCCGTCGTGTGTGGCGCGGTTCTGTCTTCCTTTCTGCTGGCGTCGGCTCCCGTTTCCGCCGCCGATAGTCCGACGCCCTGGGTCACCGCCTGGGCGACCGCGCTCCAGCCGATTCCGCAAATATCCAATCCGCCGCCGTTGTATCGGACGCCTGACGTTGCGGAGCGGACGCTTCGGCAGATTGTGTATCCGACGCTTTCTGGCGAGGTCGCACGCATCCATATAAGTAATGCGTACGGGAAAGCGCCGCTTGTCATTGACGAGTTACGGATCGCGCGATCGGGTGCCGGCGCGGCCGTCCAGCCTGGGACGGAGGCGCGGGTGACTTTCGGCGGAAAGCCGGCCGTTAGCGTGCCGCCGGGCGGCGAAATCGATAGCGATCCCGTCCGCGTCCGGATTTCAGCCGGCGTGCCATACGCGGTCAGCAGTTATATGGGGCGCGAGCAAAAACTGATCGCGTGGCATCGCGTGTCGAGCCAGGTCAACTATCTGTCGACGCCTGGCAATCATGCCGGCGACACCTCCGCCGACGCTTACCGGCAGCGGATCACCCAGTTCGCGTGGGTAACGGGCGTGCAGGTCGAGGCGCCTTCGTCGGCGACGATTGCGGCGATCGGCGATTCGATTACGGATGGGATGCGCTCGAGCCTGAACCAGAACCGACGCTGGCCGGACGCGCTGGCGCGAAGGGTGGCGCAGAGCGGTGACAAGTCGGTGGCGGTCGTCAATCTGGGGATTAGTGGAAACCGGCTGCTGACGGATTCGCCCTGCTACGGGGACGCGCTCGCGTCGCGCTTCGGGAGGGACGTGATGGCTCAGCCGGGCGTGAAGACGGTGATCCTTCTGATCGGCATCAATGACATCAACTTCGCTGCGATGCCGGCGCATGGTGGGCTGGATTGCGATGCTCCGCATACGCAGGTGACGGCGGACAGCCTGATCGCGGGTTACAAGCGCGTGATTGCGGCGGCGCATGCTCGCGGGGTGCGGATTTTCGGCGCCACGTTGACGCCGGCGGCACTGCCGCCGCAGCGCGAGGCGATTCGCACGGAGGTGAATCAGTGGATCCGGACGAGCCACGCGTTCGATGGCGTCGTGGACTTCGACGCCGCATTGCGCGACCCCGCCAATCCGACGCGCCTGCGGCGCTCGTTCGACAGCGGAGACCAGATCCATCCCAGCGACGCAGGCTATTCGGCGATGGCCGACGCGATTCCGTTGCAGCCGGTGCTCGGCGCGGCGATGAAATGACCCTTGAAAAAACTTTGGGTCACACCCTTGTCACGGGGCGCGGGATGGCCTAACATTCGCGTCCTCGTTGAGCAGCAGGCAGTTGGATGCGACGCAACGGGGCCGCGGCAGAAACGGCGCGGTCGTGAAGTCAGCAGGGTTTTTCAGGCGATGCTAAAAAAACCGGTTGACGAAACGAAAAAGGTTCTTCATAATCTCGTTTCTCTGCTGCTGACGCAGCAACGCGGTGAAAGCAAGGCGCTTCCCGCGAATGTTCTTTAACAATCAACAGCCGATAAGTGTGGGTGCTCGATGGCGAGCGCGCGGTGATCTTCGGGTCACTGATAGCGAAAGTAATCGAGTCTCACACAGAAGTAATTGAGGAAGGTTCGAGAAATCGAATCATTCGTCAGTGATTTTGAGTGAGCGACCGGTTCTTAAATGAACCGAAAAACAGTAACAGGTTTGAACTGAAGAGTTTGATCCTGGCTCAGATTGAACGCTGGCGGCATGCCTTACACATGCAAGTCGAACGGCAGCACGGGGGCAACCCTGGTGGCGAGTGGCGAACGGGTGAGTAATACATCGGAACGTGTCCTGGAGTGGGGGATAGCCCGGCGAAAGCCGGATTAATACCGCATACGCTCTGTGGAGGAAAGCGGGGGATCTTCGGACCTCGCGCTCAAGGGGCGGCCGATGGCAGATTAGCTAGTTGGTGGGGTAAAGGCCTACCAAGGCGACGATCTGTAGCTGGTCTGAGAGGACGACCAGCCACACTGGGACTGAGACACGGCCCAGACTCCTACGGGAGGCAGCAGTGGGGAATTTTGGACAATGGGGGCAACCCTGATCCAGCAATGCCGCGTGTGTGAAGAAGGCCTTCGGGTTGTAAAGCACTTTTGTCCGGAAAGAAAACCGCTTCTCTAATACAGAGGCGGGATGACGGTACCGGAAGAATAAGCACCGGCTAACTACGTGCCAGCAGCCGCGGTAATACGTAGGGTGCAAGCGTTAATCGGAATTACTGGGCGTAAAGCGTGCGCAGGCGGTTCGCTAAGACCGATGTGAAATCCCCGGGCTTAACCTGGGAACTGCATTGGTGACTGGCGGGCTAGAGTATGGCAGAGGGGGGTAGAATTCCACGTGTAGCAGTGAAATGCGTAGAGATGTGGAGGAATACCGATGGCGAAGGCAGCCCCCTGGGCCAATACTGACGCTCATGCACGAAAGCGTGGGGAGCAAACAGGATTAGATACCCTGGTAGTCCACGCCCTAAACGATGTCAACTAGTTGTCGGGTCTTCATTGACTTGGTAACGAAGCTAACGCGTGAAGTTGACCGCCTGGGGAGTACGGTCGCAAGATTAAAACTCAAAGGAATTGACGGGGACCCGCACAAGCGGTGGATGATGTGGATTAATTCGATGCAACGCGAAAAACCTTACCTACCCTTGACATGTACGGAATCCTGCTGAGAGGTGGGAGTGCCCGAAAGGGAGCCGTAACACAGGTGCTGCATGGCTGTCGTCAGCTCGTGTCGTGAGATGTTGGGTTAAGTCCCGCAACGAGCGCAACCCTTGTCCCTAGTTGCTACGCAAGAGCACTCTAGGGAGACTGCCGGTGACAAACCGGAGGAAGGTGGGGATGACGTCAAGTCCTCATGGCCCTTATGGGTAGGGCTTCACACGTCATACAATGGTCGGAACAGAGGGTTGCCAAGCCGCGAGGTGGAGCCAATCCCAGAAAACCGATCGTAGTCCGGATCGCAGTCTGCAACTCGACTGCGTGAAGCTGGAATCGCTAGTAATCGCGGATCAGCATGCCGCGGTGAATACGTTCCCGGGTCTTGTACACACCGCCCGTCACACCATGGGAGTGGGTTTTACCAGAAGTGGCTAGTCTAACCGCAAGGAGGACGGTCACCACGGTAGGATTCATGACTGGGGTGAAGTCGTAACAAGGTAGCCGTATCGGAAGGTGCGGCTGGATCACCTCCTTTCCAGAGCTTCGCGCTTCACAAGTTGAGCGCTCACACTTGTCGGCTGTTAATTGAAGACAGGCTCAGGGGTCTGTAGCTCAGTCGGTTAGAGCACCGTCTTGATAAGGCGGGGGTCGATGGTTCGAATCCATCCAGACCCACCAGCGTCTTGTCTGCGGTGGCTGATCGCAAACCCCCTGTGTACTGTGTGACTGGGGGATTAGCTCAGCTGGGAGAGCACCTGCTTTGCAAGCAGGGGGTCGTCGGTTCGATCCCGTCATCCTCCACCAATCCTCAATGCCTAGCGTTCAGTGCGAACCGAGTGCTATGCATTGGCGATTGAGCCAGTCAGCGAATGATGTAAGGCATAGCGCTTTATATCGGCTGTCGTTCTTTAACAATCAGGAAGAAGTAGTAAAGAGATTCACGAAAGCGTGCTTAGAGATGGGCGCGTGAGTAGGTGAATCAGGGTTGTGATTGTATCAATGTATTTTTTGAGTTCATCGAAAGACGAACCTGGAATACGGCACAACGCGAATACTCAACCTGTAGCGAGTGAGTCTGGCGTGGCAACACGAAGAGACACACCCGTTATAGGGTCAAGCGAACAAGTGCATGTGGTGGATGCCTTGGCGATCACAGGCGATGAAGGACGCGGTAGCCTGCGAAAAGCGGTGGGGAGCTGGCAAACGAGCTTTGATCCACCGATATCCGAATGGGGAAACCCGGCCCGTATGGGTCATCCATGGCTGAATACATAGGCCATGCGAAGCGAACGCGGTGAACTGAAACATCTAAGTAACCGCAGGAACAGAAATCAACCGAGATTCCCAAAGTAGTGGCGAGCGAAATGGGACCAGCCTGTACTCTTTATCTTTGCTGTTAGCCAAACGCTCTGGAAAGTGCGGCCATAGTGGGTGATAGCCCCGTAGGCGAAAACAGCGAGGAAGAACTAGGTGTACGACAAGTAGGGCGGGACACGTGAAATCCTGTCTGAAGATGGGGGGACCATCCTCCAAGGCTAAATACTCGTGATCGACCGATAGTGAACCAGTACCGTGAGGGAAAGGCGAAAAGAACCCCGGGAGGGGAGTGAAACAGATCCTGAAACCGCATGCATACAAACAGTCGGAGCCTCGCAAGGGGTGACGGCGTACCTTTTGTATAATGGGTCAGCGACTTACATTCAGTGGCGAGCTTAACCGATTAGGGCAGGCGTAGCGAAAGCGAGTCCGAACAGGGCGATTCAGTCGCTGGGTGTAGACCCGAAACCAGGTGATCTATCCATGGCCAGGATGAAGGTGCGGTAACACGTACTGGAGGTCCGAACCCACTAACGTTGAAAAGTTAGGGGATGAGCTGTGGATAGGGGTGAAAGGCTAAACAAACCTGGAAATAGCTGGTTCTCTCCGAAAACTATTTAGGTAGTGCCTCGTGTATCACCTTCGGGGGTAGAGCACTGTCATGGTTGAAGGGTCCATTGCGGATTACTTCGCCATAGCAAACTCCGAATACCGAAGAGTGCAATCACGGGAGACAGACATCGGGTGCTAACGTCCGGTGTCAAGAGGGAAACAACCCAGACCGCCAGCTAAGGTCCCCAAATATGACTAAGTGGGAAACGAAGTGGGAAGGCTAAAACAGTCAGGAGGTTGGCTTAGAAGCAGCCACCCTTTAAAGAAAGCGTAATAGCTCACTGATCGAGTCGTCCTGCGCGGAAGATGTAACGGGGCTAAGTCATATACCGAAGCTGCGGATGCACATTTATGTGCATGGTAGGAGAGCGTTCCGTAAGCCTGCGAAGGTGCGTTGAAAAGCGTGCTGGAGGTATCGGAAGTGCGAATGCTGACATGAGTAGCGATAAAGGGGGTGAAAGGCCCCCTCGCCGTAAGCCCAAGGTTTCCTACGCAACGTTCATCGGCGTAGGGTGAGTCGGCCCCTAAGGCGAGGCAGAAATGCGTAGCTGATGGGAAGCAGGTCAATATTCCTGCACCAGTGTGAAATGCGATGGGGGACGGATCGCGGAAGGTTGTCCGGGTGTTGGAAGTCCCGGTCGCTGCGTTGGAGAAGGTGCTCTGGCAAATCCGGGCACGGAATTCAAGGGCGTGGCGCGAGCTCTCTAGGGGGCGAAGCAATCGGAAGGGGTTCCAGGAAAAGCCTCTAAGCTTCAGTTTCACATTGACCGTACCGCAAACCGACACAGGTGGGCGAGATGAGTATTCTAAGGCGCTTGAGAGAACTCGGGAGAAGGAACTCGGCAAATTGGTACCGTAACTTCGGGATAAGGTACGCCCCTGTAGCTTGATGCCCCTGCGGGCAAAGGGTGAAGGGGTTGCAATAAACTGGTGGCTGCGACTGTTTAATAAAAACACAGCACTCTGCAAACACGAAAGTGGACGTATAGGGTGTGACGCCTGCCCGGTGCCGGAAGATTAAATGATGGGGTGCAAGCTCTTGATTGAAGTCCCGGTAAACGGCGGCCGTAACTATAACGGTCCTAAGGTAGCGAAATTCCTTGTCGGGTAAGTTCCGACCTGCACGAATGGCGTAACGATGGCCACACTGTCTCCTCCCGAGACTCAGCGAAGTTGAAGTGTTTGTGATGATGCAATCTCCCCGCGGCTAGACGGAAAGACCCCATGAACCTTTACTGTAGCTTTGCATTGGACTTTGAACCGATCTGTGTAGGATAGGTGGGAGGCTATGAAGCGTGAACGCCAGTTTGCGTGGAGCCGTCCTTGAAATACCACCCTGGTTTGTTTGAGGTTCTAACCTTGGCCCGTGATCCGGGTCGGGGACAGTGCATGGTGGGCAGTTTGACTGGGGCGGTCTCCTCCCAAAGTGTAACGGAGGAGTACGAAGGTACGCTAGGTACGGTCGGAAATCGTGCTGATAGTGCAATGGCATAAGCGTGCTTAACTGCGAGACCGACAAGTCGAGCAGGTGCGAAAGCAGGTCATAGTGATCCGGTGGTTCTGTATGGAAGGGCCATCGCTCAACGGATAAAAGGTACTCTGGGGATAACAGGCTGATACCGCCCAAGAGTTCATATCGACGGCGGTGTTTGGCACCTCGATGTCGGCTCATCTCATCCTGGGGCTGTAGCCGGTCCCAAGGGTATGGCTGTTCGCCATTTAAAGAGGTACGTGAGCTGGGTTTAAAACGTCGTGAGACAGTTTGGTCCCTATCTGCCGTGGGCGCTGGATATTTGAAGGGGGCTGCTCCTAGTACGAGAGGACCGGAGTGGACGAACCTCTGGTGTACCGGTTGTCACGCCAGTGGCATCGCCGGGTAGCTATGTTCGGAAGAGATAACCGCTGAAAGCATCTAAGCGGGAAACTCGCCTTGAGATGAGATATCCCCGGGGCTTCGAGCCCCTTGAAGGGTCGTTCAAGACCAGGACGTTGATAGGTCAGGTGTGGAAGCGCAGTAATGCGTTAAGCTAACTGATACTAATTGCCCGTAAGGCTTGATCCTATAACAGGTGTGTCTCGACCCGCGTTAGCGCTTTAGCGCTTACGCGGGTCCGATCCCCGAAGGGGATGCGTGTGAACCCCCCAGCGGGGTGAGCAGGACGCACAGGTTGAGATCCGTGTTGTGCCAGAAACAACACAACCCATACCCTCTTTACGCTTCTTCCAGATTGGCTGTGGCGCACCACAATGCGACGCAGCAACCCGTCATGCCTGATGACCATAGCGAGTCGGTACCACCCCTTCCCATCCCGAACAGGACCGTGAAACGACTCCACGCCGATGATAGTGCGGATTGCCCGTGTGAAAGTAGGTAATCGTCAGGCTCCTTACCCAAGACAAGACCCCGCCCTCAAAAGCGGGGTCTTGGCGTTTGTAGCTCTACTATAAGTGAGAGCCTATGGGTTTCGAGCGGTCAAGAGCCACTTGACAAGATGTAATCGCTCCCCCATAATCATCAGTTCTCTGCGGAGGGGTGCCCGAGTGGCTAAAGGGGGCAGACTGTAAATCTGTTGGCTTACGCCTACGTTGGTTCGAATCCAACCTCCTCCACCAGATTTCAAAGTGCTGTAACGTAGTTGTCGGGAATCGATAGATCCTTGCGGGTGTAGCTCAATGGTAGAGCAGAAGCCTTCCAAGCTTACGACGAGGGTTCGATTCCCTTCACCCGCTCCAGCAAGCAAAGTAGACGTAGCGCCCATGTGGCTCAGTGGTAGAGCACTCCCTTGGTAAGGGAGAGGTCGGCAGTTCGATCCTGCCCATGGGCACCAGCTAGTACCAAAGTGATTGTTTGCGCCCGGCGCAACGTACGGAAAAATCCTCTTAGGAGTCGAAAATGGCCAAAGGTAAGTTTGAGCGGACCAAGCCGCACGTGAACGTCGGCACGATCGGTCACGTTGACCACGGCAAGACCACGCTGACGGCAGCGATCACGACGGTGCTGACGGCAAAGTTCGGCGGTGAAGCAAAGGCGTACGACCAGATCGACGCAGCGCCGGAAGAAAAGGCGCGCGGCATCACGATCAACACGGCACACGTCGAGTACGAAACGGCTAACCGGCACTACGCACACGTCGACTGCCCGGGCCACGCTGACTATGTGAAGAACATGATCACGGGCGCAGCGCAGATGGACGGCGCGATCCTGGTGTGCTCGGCTGCTGACGGCCCGATGCCGCAAACGCGTGAGCACATCCTGCTGGCGCGTCAGGTCGGTGTGCCGTACATCATCGTGTTCCTGAACAAGTGTGACATGGTCGACGACGCCGAACTTCTCGAGCTGGTCGAAATGGAAGTGCGCGAACTCCTGTCGAAGTACGACTTCCCGGGCGACGACACGCCGATCATCAAGGGTTCGGCGAAGCTGGCGCTCGAAGGCGACAAGGGCGAGCTGGGCGAAGTGGCGATCATGAACCTGGCCGACGCACTGGACACGTACATCCCGACGCCGGAGCGCGCGGTTGACGGCGCGTTCCTGATGCCGGTGGAAGACGTGTTCTCGATCTCGGGTCGCGGCACGGTGGTGACGGGTCGCGTCGAGCGCGGCATCGTCAAGGTCGGCGAGGAAATCGAAATCGTCGGCATCAAGCCGACGGTGAAGACGACCTGCACGGGCGTGGAAATGTTCCGCAAGCTGCTCGACCAGGGTCAGGCAGGCGACAACGTCGGTATCCTGCTGCGCGGCACGAAGCGTGAAGACGTGGAGCGTGGCCAGGTGCTGGCCAAGCCGGGTTCGATCACGCCGCACACGCACTTCACGGCTGAAGTGTACGTGCTGAGCAAGGACGAAGGCGGCCGTCACACGCCGTTCTTCAACAACTACCGTCCGCAGTTCTACTTCCGTACGACGGACGTGACGGGCTCGATCGAGCTGCCGAAGGACAAGGAAATGGTGATGCCGGGCGACAACGTGTCGATCACGGTGAAGCTGATCGCGCCGATCGCGATGGAAGAAGGTCTGCGCTTCGCAATTCGCGAAGGTGGCCGTACCGTCGGCGCAGGTGTCGTCGCCAAGATCATCGAG
Organism: Paraburkholderia sp. PGU19; assembly: GCF_013426915.1. Lineage (GTDB taxonomy): Bacteria > Pseudomonadota > Gammaproteobacteria > Burkholderiales > Burkholderiaceae > Paraburkholderia. The sequence goes on along the minus strand of NZ_AP023179.1, from coordinate 3,560,095 downwards.
TAAGCCAGCTAGTTCTCGTTGATCGGTTGTTTCGGGGTTGGCGATGCCGCCGACCCCAATGGTTTAGGGGTATAGCTCAACTGGCAGAGCGTCGGTCTCCAAAACCGAAGGTTGGGGGTTCGATTCCCTCTGCCCCTGCCAACTCTCGCGTCGCATGTGGCGCTCGTTAAGGTGTTATGGCGAATCCTTCCGTCGAAACTGTTAATACTTCCAGCGACAAGCTGATGCTCGTCGCCGGCGTATTGTTGGTCTTGGCCGGGTTCGTGGGGTTCTTCTGGCTGAATGGCCAAGAGTGGTACGTCCGCGGAGCAGCTCTGGCTGTCGGACTGATCGCAGGCGTCGCAGTCGGTCTTCTCTCAGCGCCCGGCAAAGGTTTTATCGCGTTCGCCAAAGATTCGTACAAAGAAGTCCGTAAGGTTGTCTGGCCGACCCGCAAGGAAGCAAGTCAAACGACTTTGGTGGTTTTCGGGTTTGTACTGATCATGGCGGTGTTCCTCTGGATTTGTGATAAATCCATCGAGTGGACAATTTTCTCGGCGATTCTGGGTTGGAAATGATATGAGTGATATTCCGGCATCCCCGAGCGGAAAACGTTGGTACGTAGTGCACGCCTACTCCGGCATGGAGAAGAGCGTGCAACGTGCGCTTCAGGAGCGCATTGAACGTGCTGGCATGCAGGACAAGTTTGGTCAGATTCTCGTCCCGACGGAAGAGGTTGTCGAGGTGAAGGGCGGCCATAAGTCGGTGACCGAACGTCGTTTCTTTCCGGGCTATGTGCTCGTCGAAATGGAGATGACGGACGAGACGTGGCACCTCGTGAAAAACACGGCAAAGGTGACCGGTTTCGTGGGCGGTGCGCGCAATCGTCCCAGCCCGATTTCCCCACGGGAAGTCGAGAAGATCATGTCGCAGATGCAGGAAGGCGTTGAGAAGCCACGCCCGAAAACCCTGTTCGAAGTGGGCGAGATGGTTCGCGTAAAAGACGGTCCATTTACCGACTTCAACGGCAGCGTCGAGGAAGTGAACTACGAAAAGTCGCGAGTCCGTGTATCTGTGACAATTTTCGGTCGTGCGACGCCGGTCGAATTGGAATTCGGTCAGGTCGAAAAGCTGTAAGTCAGGTTTCGCGGATCGCGCCAAACGGCGCGGTCCGTCTTTCGCGCTTACGGTCCGCGTAATGGCCGTTGAGGAGCGTCGGTAGTCGAAGTTTGATGAGGGCGCGTTACTACTCACCGAACGCACTCGCGTTCCAAAGAGGTTTTTCAACATGGCAAAGAAAATCATCGGCTTTATCAAGCTGCAGATTCCTGCAGGTAAAGCCAATCCGTCGCCGCCGGTTGGCCCGGCACTGGGTCAGCGCGGCCTGAACATCATGGAGTTCTGCAAGGCGTTCAATGCGCAGACTCAAGCGATGGAGCCGGGTCTGCCGATTCCGGTTGTCATCACCGCGTTCGCCGACAAGAGCTTCACGTTCGTTCTGAAGACGCCGCCGGCTACGGTCCTGATCAAGAAGGCTGCGAAGCTCGACAAGGGTTCGAGCAAGCCGCACACCGACAAAGTCGGTAAGATTACGCGCGCTCAAGCTGAAGAAATCGCCAAGACCAAGATGCCGGATCTTACGGCAGCTGATCTGGACGCAGCGGTTCGTACGATCGCTGGTAGCGCCCGCTCGATGGGCATCACCGTGGAGGGCGTGTAAATGGCTAAGCTTTCGAAGCGTCTGCAAGCATTTGCAAACAAGGTTGATCGTCAAAAGCTGTACGCGATCGATGAGGCTCTGTCGCTCGTGAAGGAATGCGCAAGCGCGAAGTTCGACGAGTCGATCGACGTCGCAGTGCAACTCGGCATCGACGCGAAGAAGTCGGATCAGGTAGTTCGTGGTTCGGTCGTTCTGCCGGCTGGTACCGGTAAGTCGGTTCGTGTTGCTGTGTTCGCCCAAGGTGAAAAGGCCGAGCAGGCCCGTGCAGCTGGCGCTGAAATCGTCGGTATGGAAGACCTGGCTGAGCAAGTCAAGGCTGGTAACCTGAATTTCGACGTCGTGATCGCTTCGCCGGACACGATGCGTGTCGTCGGTACGCTGGGTCAGATCCTCGGCCCGCGCGGCCTGATGCCGAATCCGAAGGTCGGCACGGTCACGCCGGACGTCGCGACGGCAGTCAAGAACGCAAAGGCCGGTCAGGTTCAGTTCCGTGTCGACAAGGCCGGTATCATCCACGCAACCATCGGTCGCGCATCGTTCGAACCGACGGCTCTGCGTTCGAACCTGAGCGCGCTGGTCGAAGCGCTGCAAAAGGCGAAGCCGGCAACGAGCAAGGGCGTGTACCTTCGCAAGATCGCACTGTCGAGCACCATGGGTGTTGGCGTGCGTGTCGATCAGGCTACGCTGGCAGCGCAGTAAAGTTTTAATCGCTTCGGTCGAAGGGCTGGGGCGATTCAAGGGCTTTGGGCGGTCGCAAGGTTGGAGTCAAATCTGGCGGCCGGTTGTCAAAGACCGTTGGTGGAGGCGCAGCAGTTGGGTGCATCCTTAATTCAAGCCAACGCAGATGGCGAACCCGAAAAAGTTTTGAAGTGGTGAAGCCGTTCGATTCCCACAGCCATGTGGATCTCGAGCGGTCGAAGTACTCCTGACTGGTCGGACGCCGTTGTTGAACGCGATGTGCGAGGCATGTGCCAAGTGCATCGAATCTGGAGGTTAACCGTGCCACTTAACAAAGAAAGTAAGCAGGCCGTCGTAGCTGAGGTTTCCGCGCAAGTCGCGAAAGCTCAGACGGTGGTTCTGGCTGAGTATCGTGGGATCACGGTTGGCGATCTGACCAAGCTGCGCGCGAAAGCGCGCGAGCAACAGGTGTATCTGCGCGTGTTGAAGAACACGCTGGCGCGTCGCGCTGTCGAAGGTACCCCGTTTGCTCCGCTGGCTGAGCAGATGACTGGTCCGCTGATCTACGGCATCTCGGAAGATGCAATTGCTGCTGCGAAGGTCGTTAATGACTTCAGCAAGAGCAATGAAAAGTTGATCATCAAGGCCGGTTCCTACGAAGGCAAGGTGATGGACAAGGCAGGCGTGCAAGCGCTGGCCAACATCCCGAGCCGCGAGGAACTGCTCTCCAAGCTGTTGTTCGTTATGCAAGCTCCTGTTTCTGGCTTCGCGCGTGCTCTGGCCGCGCTGGCAGAAAAGAAGGAAAGCGAAGCTGCGTAAGCAGTGCATCGACGCACTTCAGTCGAGCGTAATTGATCGCTGGCTGTATCCGAATTCAATTTAGGAGTATTTCAAATGGCAATCGCAAAAGAAGACATCCTCGAAGCCGTAAGCTCGATGTCGGTTTTGGAACTGAACGAACTGGTCAAGGCATTCGAAGAGAAGTTTGGCGTGTCGGCAGCTGCTGTCGCAGTGGCAGGCCCGGCAGGCGGCGGCGCTGCAGCCGCTGTTGAAGAGCAAACGGAATTCACGGTCAACCTGACGGAAGTCGGCGCGAACAAGGTTTCCGTTATTAAGGCAGTTCGTGAACTGACGGGCCTTGGCCTGAAGGAAGCGAAGGACTTGGTCGACGGTGCACCGAAGCCTGTTAAGGAAGCGGTACCGAAGGCTGCTGCTGAAGAAGCCAAGAAGAAGCTGGAAGAAGCCGGCGCGAAAGCTGAAATCAAGTAAGTTTCGGCGCGCTGTGCGAAGGCTGGCGGTTTTCCACCGCCGGCCTTTTTGTGCTTTGTGGGGGCAACGTTTTTGTGCTTGAATCTCGGCAAAAACTTACCTCCAGAAGCCAAAGAAAACCGCCGTTCGGTCACATTGACCGGCGTTTCTCTTTGTCTTCTGAAGCGACTGCAGAAGGCAAGTTTGGTCGGGTAGCGGGCAACACAGGCATCCGCTGCCGTCAGCCAGCGGTTGGTAGCGGCCAACCACCAAGCTTTCAGGCTCGTTCAAGCCATCGGACGGCCAACGGGTCTCAGTCGGTGAACACTCGGGTTGTCACATCAAGGTATCCCGCCTCGACAACAATGCCCGCCGTGATTCGGAGATCGTATGCAATATTCCTTCACCGAGAAGAAGCGCATTCGCAAGAGTTTCGCGAAGCGCCCCATCGTTCACCAAGTACCTTTCCTGCTGGCTACCCAGCTTGAATCATTCAGCACGTTTCTGCAAGCAGAAGTGCCCACAGTGCAGCGCAAACCGGAAGGTCTGCAGGCTGCGTTCACCTCAGTTTTCCCCATTGTTTCGCATAACGGCTTTGCTCGTCTAGAGTTCGTCAGCTACATGCTGTCGCCGCCGGCATTCAACATCAAGGAATGCCAGCAGCGCGGTCTGACTTACTGTTCGGCGCTGCGTGCCAAGGTGCGTCTGGTGCTGCTCGACAAGGAATCGCCGAGCAAGCCCGTCGTCAAGGAAGTGAAGGAGCAGGAAGTGTACATGGGCGAAATTCCGCTCATGACGCCGACTGGCTCGTTCGTCATCAACGGCACGGAACGTGTGATCGTGTCGCAGCTGCACCGTTCGCCTGGCGTGTTCTTCGAGCACGACAAGGGCAAGACGCACAGCTCCGGCAAGCTGCTGTTCTCGGCACGGATCATCCCTTACCGCGGCTCGTGGCTCGACTTCGAATTCGACCCGAAGGACGTGCTGTACTTCCGCGTCGACCGTCGCCGCAAGATGCCCGTCACGATCCTGCTGAAGGCAATCGGCCTGACGCCGGAACAGATCCTCGCGAACTTCTTCGTGTTCGACAACTTCACGCTGATGCCGGAAGGCGCGCAGATGGAGTTCGTGCCGGAGCGTCTGCGCGGTGAAGTCGCGCGCTTCGACATTACGGATCGCGATGGCAAGGTCATCGTCCAGAAAGACAAGCGCATCAACGCGAAGCACATTCGCGACCTCGAAAACGCGAAGACCAAATACATTTCGGTCCCCGAAGATTATTTGCTCGGCCGCGTGCTCGCGAAGAACGTTGTTGATGGCGACACAGGTGAAGTGATCGCGAACGCGAACGACGAAGTTACCGAAAGCGTGCTCGAAAAGCTGCGCGAAGCGAAGATCAAGGACATCCAGACGCTCTACACGAACGATCTGGATCAAGGTCCGTACATCTCGTCGACGCTGCGTATCGACGAAACGGCCGACAAGATGGCCGCGCGTATCGCGATTTACCGGATGATGCGTCCGGGCGAACCGCCGACGGAAGAAGCCGTTGAGGCGCTGTTCAACCGTCTGTTCTACAGCGAAGAAGCGTACGACCTGTCGAAGGTGGGTCGTATGAAGTTCAACCGTCGCGTCGGCCGTGACGAAATCGTCGGCCCGATGACGCTGCAGGACGACGACATCCTCGCGACGATCAAGATCCTCGTCGAACTGCGTAACGGCAAGGGCGAAGTGGACGACATCGACCACTTGGGCAATCGTCGTGTGCGTTGCGTCGGCGAACTGGCGGAAAACCAGTTCCGCGCGGGTCTCGTGCGCGTCGAACGTGCAGTGAAGGAACGCCTCGGCCAGGCCGAAAGCGAAAACCTGATGCCGCACGACCTGATCAACTCGAAGCCGATTTCGTCGGCGATTCGCGAGTTCTTCGGTTCGTCGCAGCTGTCGCAGTTCATGGACCAGACCAACCCGCTGTCGGAAATCACCCACAAGCGCCGTGTCTCGGCACTTGGCCCGGGCGGTCTGACGCGCGAGCGCGCTGGCTTTGAAGTCCGCGACGTGCACCCGACGCACTATGGCCGCGTGTGCCCGATTGAAACGCCGGAAGGTCCGAACATCGGCCTGATCAACTCGCTGGCTCTGTACGCGCACCTGAACGAATACGGCTTCCTCGAAACGCCGTATCGCAAGGTGACGGACAGCAAGGTCACGGATCAGATCGACTATCTGTCGGCGATCGAAGAAGGCCGTTACGTGATCGCTCAGGCGAACGCGGCTGTGGCTGAAGACGGTACGCTGACCGACGAACTCGTGTCGTCGCGTGAAGCGGGCGAAACGCTGATGGTCACGCCGGACCGCATCCAGTACATGGACGTGGCGCCGTCGCAGATCGTGTCGGTGGCCGCATCGCTGATTCCGTTCCTCGAGCACGATGACGCGAACCGCGCATTGATGGGTTCGAACATGCAGCGTCAGGCTGTGCCGTGTCTGCGTCCGGAAAAGCCGGTCGTCGGTACGGGCATCGAGCGCACGGTGGCAGTCGACTCGGGTACGACCGTGCAGGCACTGCGTGGCGGTGTGGTCGATTACGTCGACGCAGGCCGTATCGTGATTCGCGTGAACGACGATGAAGCGGTGGCTGGCGACGTCGGTGTCGACATCTACAACCTGATCAAGTACACGCGTTCGAACCAGAACACGAACATCAACCAGCGTCCGATCGCGAAGGTCGGCGACAAGGTTGCGCGCGGCGACGTGCTCGCTGACGGCGCTTCGACGGACCTGGGTGAACTGGCGCTTGGCCAGAACATGCTGGTCGCGTTCATGCCGTGGAACGGCTACAACTTCGAAGACTCGATCCTCATCTCGGAGAAGGTCGTTGCGGACGACCGTTACACGTCGATCCACATCGAAGAACTGAATGTCGTAGCTCGCGACACGAAGCTCGGACCGGAAGAAATCACGCGCGACATTTCGAACCTCGCGGAAGTGCAGCTTGGCCGTCTCGACGAGTCGGGCATCGTGTACATCGGCGCGGAAGTCGAAGCAGGCGACGTGCTGGTCGGCAAGGTCACGCCGAAGGGCGAAACCCAGCTGACGCCGGAAGAAAAGCTGCTGCGCGCGATCTTCGGTGAGAAGGCTTCGGACGTGAAGGACACGTCGCTGCGCGTGCCGTCGGGCATGAGCGGCACGGTGATCGACGTGCAGGTGTTCACGCGTGAAGGTATCCAGCGCGACAAGCGCGCGCAACAGATCATCGACGATGAACTGAAGCGCTATCGCCTCGACCTGAACGACCAGCTGCGTATCGTGGAAGGCGACGCGTTCCAGCGTCTCGCGCGTATGCTCGAAGGCAAGGTTGCGAACGGCGGTCCGAAGAAGCTCGCGAAGGGCACGAAGATCGAACGCGCTTACCTGGAAGATCTGGATCACTACCACTGGTTCGACATCCGCCTTGCGGACGAAGAAGCAGCGGCCCAGCTCGAAGCCATCAAGGATTCGATCGAACAGAAGCGTCACCAGTTCGACCTCGCATTCGAAGAGAAGCGCAAGAAGCTGACGCAAGGCGACGAACTGCCGCCGGGCGTGCTGAAGATGGTCAAGGTTTATCTGGCTGTGAAGCGTCGTCTGCAGCCTGGCGACAAGATGGCAGGCCGTCACGGTAACAAGGGTGTCGTGTCGAAGATCGTTCCGATCGAAGACATGCCGTACATGGCCGATGGCCGTCCGGCTGACGTCGTGCTGAACCCGCTGGGCGTTCCGTCGCGGATGAACGTGGGTCAGGTTCTCGAAGTGCATCTGGGTTGGGCCGCGAAGGGTCTGGGCTGGCGTATCGGCGAAATGCTGCAGCGTCAGGCGAAGATCGAGGAAGTTCGCAAGTTCCTGACCAAGATCTACAACGAGTCGGGCCGTGCGGAAGAGCTGGAAAGCTTCACCGACGACGAAATCCTCGAACTCGCGAAGAACCTGCGCGAAGGCGTGCCGTTCGCAACGCCGGTGTTCGACGGTGCAACGGAAGAGGAAATGTCCAGCATGCTGGATCTGGCCTACCCGGACGACATCGCGCAGAACCTCGGCATGACGAAGTCGAAGAACCAGGTGCGCCTGTATGACGGCCGCACGGGTGAAGCCTTCGAACGTACGGTGACGGTTGGCTACATGCACTACCTGAAGCTGCACCACCTGGTCGACGACAAGATGCACGCGCGTTCGACGGGTCCGTACTCGCTCGTCACGCAGCAGCCGCTGGGTGGTAAGGCGCAGTTCGGTGGTCAGCGCTTCGGTGAAATGGAAGTGTGGGCGCTCGAAGCCTACGGCGCATCGTATGTGCTGCAGGAAATGTTGACGGTCAAGTCGGACGACGTGACGGGCCGGACCAAGGTTTACGAGAACCTGGTGAAGGGCGATCACGTGATCGACGCGGGCATGCCGGAATCCTTCAACGTGCTGGTGAAGGAAATCCGCTCGCTCGGTATCGACATCGACCTCGACCGCAACTAATCGGACTACGGAGAGAAAGCAATGAAAGCTCTGCTCGATCTATTCAAGCAAGTCCAACAGGAAGAAGTTTTTGACGCGATCAAGATCGGTCTGGCCTCGCCGGACAAGATCCGTTCGTGGTCGTTCGGTGAAGTCAAGAAGCCGGAAACCATCAACTACCGCACGTTCAAGCCGGAGCGGGATGGTCTGTTCTGCGCGAAGATTTTCGGTCCGATCAAGGACTACGAATGCCTTTGCGGCAAGTACAAGCGCCTGAAGCACCGTGGCGTGATCTGCGAGAAGTGCGGCGTCGAAGTGACGCTCGCGAAGGTGCGTCGCGAACGCATGGGCCACATCGAACTGGCCTCGCCTGTCGCGCACATCTGGTTCCTGAAGTCGCTGCCGTCGCGTCTGGGCATGGTGCTCGACATGACGCTGCGCGACATCGAGCGCGTGCTGTACTTCGAAGCATATGTGGTGATCGATCCGGGCATGACGCCGCTAAAGGCGCGTCAGATCATGACGGAAGAGGATTACTACAATAAGGTCGAAGAGTACGGTGACGAATTCCGCGCTGAGATGGGTGCGGAAGGCGTGCGCGAACTGCTGCGCGCGATCAACATCGACGAGCAGGTCGAAACGCTGCGCTCGGAGCTGAAGAACACGGGTTCGGAAGCGAAGATCAAGAAGTACGCGAAGCGTCTGAAGGTACTCGAGGCATTCCAGCGTTCGGGCATCAAGCCCGAGTGGATGATTCTCGAAGTGCTGCCGGTGCTGCCGCCGGAACTGCGTCCGCTGGTTCCGCTGGACGGCGGTCGCTTCGCGACGTCGGACCTGAACGACCTGTATCGCCGCGTGATCAACCGTAACAACCGGTTGAAGCGTCTGCTCGAACTGAAGGCGCCTGAAATCATCGTCCGCAACGAAAAGCGGATGCTGCAGGAAGCCGTCGATTCGCTGCTCGACAACGGCCGTCGCGGTAAGGCGATGACGGGCGCTAACAAGCGTCCGCTGAAGTCGCTCGCTGACATGATCAAGGGTAAGGGCGGTCGTTTCCGCCAGAACTTGCTCGGTAAGCGCGTCGACTACTCGGGCCGTTCGGTCATCGTGGTCGGCCCGACGCTGAAGCTGCACCAGTGCGGTCTGCCGAAGCTGATGGCGCTCGAACTGTTCAAGCCGTTCATCTTCAACAAGCTGGAAGTGATGGGTGTTGCTACCACCATCAAGGCTGCGAAGAAGGAAGTCGAGAACCAGACGCCGGTGGTGTGGGACATTCTCGAAGAAGTCATTCGCGAACATCCGGTGATGCTGAACCGTGCGCCGACGCTGCACCGTCTTGGCATTCAGGCTTTCGAGCCGGTGCTGATCGAAGGTAAGGCAATCCAGCTGCATCCGCTCGTTTGCGCGGCGTTCAACGCCGACTTCGACGGTGACCAGATGGCTGTTCACGTGCCGCTGTCGCTCGAAGCGCAGATGGAAGCGCGCACGCTGATGCTGGCGTCGAACAACGTGCTGTTCCCGGCCAACGGCGATCCGTCGATCGTGCCGTCGCAGGATATCGTGCTCGGCCTGTACTACGCGACGCGTGAAGCGATCAACGGCAAGGGCGAAGGCCTGACGTTCACGGGCGTGTCGGAAGCACTGCGCGCGTACGAGAACAAGGAAGTCGAGCTGGCCTCGCGCGTCAACGTGCGGATCACGGAAATGGTCCACAACGAAGACACGTCGGAAGGCGCGCCGAAGTTCGTACCGAAGATCACGCTGTATCCGACCACGGTCGGCCGCGCGATCCTGTCCGAAATTCTGCCGCCGGGTCTGCCGTTCTCGGTGCTGAACAAGCCGCTGAAGAAGAAGGAAATCTCGCGTCTGATCAACACGGCATTCCGCAAGTGCGGTCTGCGCGAGACGGTGATTTTCGCCGACCAGTTGATGCAGTCGGGCTTCCGCCTGGCAACGCGCGCCGGTATTTCGATCTGCGTCGACGACATGCTCGTGCCGCCGCAGAAGGAAACCATCGTTGGCGACGCCGCGAAGAAGGTGAAGGAATACGACCGTCAGTACATGTCGGGTCTCGTCACGTCGCAAGAACGCTACAACAACGTGGTCGACATCTGGTCGGCAACGTCGGAAGCGGTCGGCAAGGCGATGATGGAACAGCTGTCGACGGAACCGGTCACGGATCGCGACGGCAACGAAACGCGTCAGGAATCGTTCAACTCGATTTACATGATGGCGGACTCGGGTGCTCGTGGTTCCGCGGTTCAGATTCGTCAGCTGGCCGGTATGCGTGGCCTGATGGCGAAGCCGGACGGCTCGATCATCGAGACGCCGATTACGGCGAACTTCCGTGAAGGCCTGAACGTGTTGCAGTACTTCATCTCGACCCACGGTGCACGTAAGGGTCTGGCTGATACGGCACTGAAGACGGCAAACTCGGGTTACTTGACGCGTCGTCTGGTCGACGTGACGCAGGATCTCGTCGTGGTCGAAGACGATTGCGGTACGTCGAACGGCGTGGCAATGAAGGCGCTGGTCGAAGGCGGTGAAGTCGTCGAAGCGCTGCGCGACCGTATTCTCGGCCGCGTCGCGGTGGCTGACGTCGTCAATCCGGAATCGCAGGAAACGCTGTACGAAACGGGCACGTTGCTCGACGAAGACGCGGTCGAAGAAATCGAACGCCTCGGTATCGACGAAGTGCGCGTGCGTACGCCGCTGACTTGCGAAACGCGTTATGGTCTGTGCGCAGCCTGCTACGGCCGTGACCTGGGCCGCGGCTCGTCGGTCAACGTCGGTGAAGCAGTTGGCGTGATCGCTGCGCAGTCGATCGGTGAACCGGGCACGCAGCTGACCATGCGTACGTTCCACATCGGTGGTGCGGCATCGCGTGCAGCAGTGGCGTCGTCGGTCGAAGCGAAGTCGAACGGCACGGTGCGTTTCACGTCAACGATGCGTTACGTGACGAATGCGAAGGGCGAGCAGATCGTCATCTCGCGTTCGGGCGAAGCGATGATCACCGACGATCACGGCCGCGAGCGCGAGCGTCACAAGGTGCCGTACGGCGCGACGCTGCTGCAACTCGACGGCGCGCAGATCAAGGCGGGCACGCAACTGGCCACGTGGGATCCGCTGACGCGTCCGATCATCACCGAGTGGGGCGGTACGGTGAAGTTCGAAAACGTCGAAGAAGGCGTGACGGTCGCGAAGCAGATCGACGACGTGACGGGTCTTTCGACGCTCGTCGTGATCGACGTGAAGCGCCGCGGCTCGCAGGCTTCGAAGAGCGTGCGTCCGCAGGTCAAGCTGCTCGACGCGAACGGCGACGAAGTCAAGATCCCGAACTCGGAGCACTCGGTTCAGATCGGCTTCCAGGTCGGCGCTCTGATCACCGTGAAGGACGGTCAGCAGGTTCAGGTGGGTGAAGTGCTCGCACGTATCCCGACTGAAGCGCAGAAGACGCGTGACATTACGGGTGGTCTGCCGCGTGTGGCGGAACTGTTCGAAGCACGTTCGCCGAAGGACGCAGGTATCCTGGCGGAAGTCACGGGTACGACGTCGTTCGGTAAGGACACGAAGGGCAAGCAGCGTCTCGTTATCACGGACCTCGAAGGCAATCAGCACGAGTTCCTGATCGCCAAGGAAAAGCAGGTTCTGGTGCACGATGGTCAAGTCGTCAACAAGGGCGAAATGATCGTCGACGGTCCGGCCGATCCGCACGACATCCTGCGTTTGCAGGGTATCGAAGCGCTGTCGCGTTACATCGTGGACGAAGTGCAGGACGTGTACCGTCTGCAGGGCGTGAAGATCAACGACAAGCACATCGAGGTGATCGTGCGTCAGATGCTGCGTCGCGTGCAGATCAGCGACAACGGCGACACGCGCTTCATCCCGGGTGAGCAGGTCGAGCGTTCGGACATGCTGGACGAAAACGATCGCATGATCGCGGAAGACAAGCGTCCGGCAACGTACGAGAACATCCTGCTGGGTATCACGAAGGCGTCGCTGTCGACCGATTCGTTCATCTCTGCGGCATCGTTCCAGGAAACGACCCGCGTGCTGACGGAAGCGGCGATCATGGGCAAGCGCGACGATCTGCGTGGCCTGAAGGAAAACGTGATCGTCGGTCGTCTGATTCCGGCCGGTACGGGTCTCGCATTCCACAAGGCGCGCAAGACCAAGGAAATGGCGGATCGCGAGCGTTTCGACCAGATCGCTGCCGAAGAGGCTTTCGAGTTCGGTACGCCGGAAACCCCGGCCGCTGAGCAAACGCCGCACACCAACGAGTAAGCCTGCAGGCGGCGCTAGCCGCCATGTTTGTGAAGTTGGCTGAAGTTGCATGAACCGCCCGGTTTCGACCGGGCGGTTTTTTTTCGCCCTTTAAATTTGCGTTTCTGCCTATGCCTGTCGGACTCTGCCGGACGGCTAGTTACACGACAAAGCTCGGGCGAAGTGCGATTGCGTTGGTAAAATTCGTCTCACCCGCTCCGCGCACTTATCTCTCTCCTTCATGTCCCGTTCGCTCCAGATCCTCAACGAAGTTTTCGGTTATCCCGCGTTTCGAGGGCAGCAGGGCGAAATCGTCGAGCATGTTTCTTCGGGCGGCGACTGTCTGGTGCTGATGCCGACGGGCGGGGGCAAATCGCTGTGCTACCAGATTCCTTCGCTGGTGCGCCGTGAGGCGGGTTTGGGCGCAGGCATCGTCGTGTCGCCGTTGATCGCGTTGATGCAGGATCAGGTGGCGGCGCTGAGAGAAGTCGGCGTGCGCGCGGCCTATCTGAATTCGACGCTCTCGGGCGCCGATGCAGCCGCGACGGAGCGCGCGTTGCGTGAGGGCGAAATCGATCTGCTGTACGTCGCGCCTGAGCGGTTGATGACGCCGCGCTTTCTCGATCTGATCGAGCGCGCGCGTATCGGCTTGTTCGCCATTGACGAAGCGCATTGTGTGTCGCAATGGGGGCACGATTTCAGGCCCGAATATATCCAGCTTTCGGTGTTGCACGAGCGGTTTCCTTCGGTGCCGCGCATCGCGCTGACCGCTACCGCCGACGCGATCACGCGCGACGAAATCATCCATCGCCTGGCACTCGACGACGCGCGCGTGTTCGTGTCTAGCTTCGATCGACCGAATATTCGCTATCGGATCGTCGAGAAGGACAACGCGCGCTCGCAACTGCTCGACTTCATCCGGGCGGAACACACGCGCACGGACGGCACGACCGACGCGGGCGTCGTGTATTGCCTGTCGCGCCGCAAGGTCGAGGAAACGGCCGAGTGGCTGAAAGGACAGGGCGTGCGCGCGCTGCCGTATCACGCAGGCATGGAATTCGAAGTGCGCCAGAAGCATCAGGAAATCTTCCAGCGCGACGAAGGCATCGTGATGTGCGCGACGATCGCGTTCGGTATGGGCATCGACAAGCCGGACGTGCGCTTTGTCGCGCATCTGGATTTGCCGAAGAGTGTCGAAGGCTATTACCAGGAAACCGGGCGGGCGGGACGTGATGGATTGCCGGCGAACGCGTGGATGACCTACGGTCTGGGCGACGTCGTGCAGCAGCGCAAGATGATCGACGAATCGGAAGCCGACGATGCGCATAAGCGCGTGCAAACCGGCAAGCTCGATGCGTTGCTCGGTTTATGCGAAACCGCGACGTGCCGGCGCGTGCGGCTGCTCGCCTACTTCGGCGAAGAGGGCAAGCCGTGCGGCAACTGCGATACCTGTCTCGAGCCGCCGGCGTCGTGGGATGCGACGCGCGAATCGCAGATGGCGCTGTCATGCGCGTTTCGTGCGCAGCGCGCTAGCGGCTTCAATTTCGGCGCAGGACATCTGATCGACATTCTTCGCGGCAATCGTACTGAGAAGATTCTGCAGCGTGGCCACGAGAAACTGAGCACATTCGGAATCGGTGCGGCGTTGTCCGAGCATGAGTGGCGTGCGGTGTTTCGCCAGTTGGTCGCATTCGGATTTCTCACCGTCGATCACGACGGTTTCGGCGCCCTCGTGCTGACGGAAGCTAGCAAGCCCGTCCTGAAGGGCGAGCAACAGGTGACGATGCGCCGCTATGTGAAACCGGTGCGCACGCGTCAATCTTCCGGACGCACAAGCGAACGCGCCGATCCGACAGCGGGGATGAATTCACGCGAACGCGCGCGTTGGGACCGTCTGCGCGCTTGGCGCACCGAAACCGCGAAGAGCGATGGTGTACCGGCGTACGTCATTTTCCATGACGCCACGCTGGCCGAAATCGCGCGGAATTCCCCGGAATCGCTCGAAGATTTGCGCCACATTCCTGGCATGGGCGCGCGTAAGCTCGACCGCTTTGGCGACGAACTGCTCGAAGTCGTCGCCGCGGATTGAGTTCGAACGGCCCGCCAACCCTTTCGAATCGGCGCAACCTGTTGACTCGTTTAGGATTTTCGGAATATGATGCTAGGTTCCGGTTCTTGGCAGGGTTGCGTGCGACGCAAGCTCGTCGCCAAAGCGCCAAGGCCGGAAATCAGCAGTAGTCAGAAACGCGTCATTTTCTGCTTTGCCCAGAAATGAACGCGTCGATTTTGTTCAATTTCAGGAATAAACAATGCCAACCATCAATCAACTGGTTCGCAAAGGCCGCGCGTCGGAAACGACGAAGAGCAAGAGCCCGGCCTTGCAGGACTGCCCCCAGCGTCGCGGCGTGTGCACCCGTGTGTACACCACGACGCCTAAGAAGCCTAACTCGGCACTCCGTAAGGTTGCCAAGGTTCGTCTGACGAACGGCTTCGAAGTCATTTCGTACATCGGTGGTGAAGGCCACAACCTGCAGGAACACTCGGTCGTGCTGATCCGCGGCGGCCGTGTGAAGGACTTGCCGGGTGTGCGTTACCACATGGTTCGTGGCTCGCTGGATACCCAGGGCGTCAAGGATCGTAAGCAAGCTCGCTCGAAGTACGGTGCGAAGCGTGCCAAGGCTGGCAAGTAAGCAACCGGTCAGCAGTAATAGGTCGCTCGCAAGAGCGGTTTAGCGGTGGTGCCGGATTGCCGGTGCTGTCGAGTAAGTGGTCACCCGACCAGGCTGGTAAGTCGTCATGGATGAATCGGGTTAGTTGGTGGCCGCGGGGTGGGTGCAGGAAAGCGCCGCTCCAACTGAAAAGTTAAAGGAAGAAACATGCCGCGTCGTCGCGAAGTCCCCAAGCGGGAAGTGTTGCCGGATCCGAAGTTCGGTAACGTTGATGTTGCAAAATTCATGAACGTGCTGATGCTCTCCGGCAAGAAGTCGGTTGCCGAGCGCATCGTGTACGGCGCTTTCGAACAGATCCAGACCAAGGGTGGCAAGGACCCGCTGGAAGTGTTCACGGTAGCGCTCAACAACGTGAAGCCGGTGGTCGAAGTGAAGAGCCGTCGCGTTGGTGGTGCGAACTATCAGGTTCCGGTCGAAGTGCGTCCGTCGCGTCGTATGGCATTGGCGATGCGTTGGCTGCGTGAAGCCGCGAAGAAGCGCAGCGAGAAGTCGATGGCTCTGCGTCTGGCTGGTGAACTCTCCGAGGCGGCTGAAGGCCGTGGCGGTGCGATGAAGAAGCGCGACGAAGTTCACCGGATGGCAGAAGCCAACAAGGCGTTCTCGCATTTCCGTTTCTAAACATCCCGTCCCCGGGCTGGCAGTAAAGCGGAAAGAAATTCCGGGCGGGTGCGCTTATAAAGCGCCTCGCCCGTTTGTGTTAGAGCGCGATGGACTGGTTCCATCGTGTTATCCCAATAGAGGATCAAAGTGGCTCGCAAGACTCCTATCGAGCGCTACCGTAACATCGGTATTAGCGCTCACATCGACGCCGGCAAGACGACGACGACCGAGCGCATCCTGTTCTATACCGGCGTGAACCACAAGATCGGTGAAGTGCACGACGGCGCTGCAACCATGGACTGGATGGAGCAGGAACAGGAACGTGGTATTACCATCACGTCCGCTGCTACCACGGCGTTCTGGAAGGGCATGGCAGGCGACCGCGCCGAGCACCGCATCAACATCATCGACACCCCGGGTCACGTCGACTTCACGATTGAAGTCGAGCGCTCGATGCGCGTGCTCGACGGTGCGTGCATGGTCTACTGCGCAGTGGGCGGCGTGCAGCCGCAGTCGGAAACGGTGTGGCGCCAGGCGAACAAGTACAAGGTTCCCCGTCTCGCGTTCATCAACAAGATGGACCGCACCGGCGCGAACTTCTTCAAGGTCTACGACCAGCTCAAGCTGCGTCTGAAGGCGAACCCGGTTCCCGTCGTCGTGCCGATCGGCGCGGAGGAGAACTTCACGGGCGTCGTCGATCTGATGAAGATGAAGGCGATCATTTGGGACGAAGCGTCCCAAGGTACGAAGTTCTCGTACGAAGACATCCCGGCTGAACTGGTCGATTCGTGCAACGAATGGCGCGAAAAGATGATCGAAGCCGCGGCCGAGTCGAGCGAAGACTTGATGAACAAGTACCTCGAAGACGGCGAGCTGTCGGAAGCGGAAATCATCAAGGGTCTTCGCGACCGTACGATCGCTTGCGAAATCCAGCCGATGCTGTGCGGCACCGCGTTCAAGAACAAGGGCGTGCAACGTATGCTGGACGCCGTTCTGGACTTCCTGCCGTCGCCGATCGACATCCCGCCGGTTACGGGCGAGCTGGAAAACGGCGAAAAGGGTGAGCGCCGCGCTGCCGACGACGAAAAGTTCTCGGCACTGGCATTCAAGATCATGACCGACCCGTTCGTCGGCCAGCTGATCTTCTTCCGTGTGTACTCGGGCGTCGTGAATTCGGGCGACACCGTGCTGAACGCGACTAAAGACAAGAAGGAACGTCTCGGTCGTATTCTGCAGATGCACGCGAACCAGCGCGAAGAAATCAAGGAAGTGCGCGCAGGCGACATCGCTGCTGCAGTTGGCCTGAAAGACGCAACGACCGGCGACACGCTGTGCGATCCGCAAAGCCCGATCGTGCTCGAGCGCATGATTTTCCCGGAGCCGGTGATTTCGCAGGCCGTTGAGCCGAAGACCAAGCCCGACCAGGAAAAGATGGGTCTGGCGCTGAACCGTCTGGCTCAGGAAGATCCGTCGTTCCGCGTTCAAACGGACGAAGAATCGGGCCAAACCATTATTTCGGGCATGGGCGAGCTCCACCTTGAAATTCTGGTTGACCGTATGAAGCGCGAATTCGGCGTTGAAGCGACCGTCGGCAAGCCGCAGGTTGCTTACCGCGAAACGATTCGCGGCAAGGCGGAAGACGTTGACGGCAAGTTCGTCAAGCAGTCGGGTGGTCGCGGCCAGTACGGCCACGCGGTCATTACGCTGGAGCCGAATGAGCAAGGCAAGGGCTACGAGTTCCTCGACGAGATCAAGGGTGGTGTGATTCCGCGTGAATACATCCCGGCGGTCGACAAGGGTATTCAGGAAACGCTGAAGGCAGGCGTGCTGGCAGGCTTCCCGGTCGTCGACGTCAAGGTTCACCTGACGTTCGGTTCGTACCACGACGTTGACTCGAACGAAAATGCGTTCCGCATGGCCGGCTCGATGGCGTTCAAGGAAGCAATGCGCAAGGCTCAACCGGTCATCCTCGAACCGATGATGGCTGTCGAAGTCGAAACGCCGGAAGACTACATGGGCAACGTGATGGGCGACCTGTCGGGCCGTCGCGGTATCGTCCAGGGCATGGACGACATGGTGGGCGGCGGCAAGATCGTCCGCGCTGAAGTGCCGCTGTCGGAGATGTTTGGCTACTCGACGTCGCTGCGCTCGCTGACGCAAGGCCGCGCAACGTACACGATGGAATTCAAGCACTACGCAGAAGCGCCGCGTAACGTGTCGGAAGCGATCATCAACGCGAAGTCGAAGTAAGACCTCGCATAGTCATTCATCGAACAACTTTTTTGAAAGAAGAGAAACATGGCTAAAGGTAAATTCGAACGGACCAAGCCGCACGTGAACGTCGGCACGATCGGTCACGTTGACCACGGCAAGACCACGCTGACGGCAGCGATCACGACGGTGCTGACGGCAAAGTTCGGCGGTGAAGCAAAGGCGTACGACCAGATCGACGCAGCGCCGGAAGAAAAGGCGCGCGGCATCACGATCAACACGGCACACGTCGAGTACGAAACGGCTAACCGCCACTACGCACACGTCGACTGCCCGGGCCACGCTGACTATGTGAAGAACATGATCACGGGCGCAGCGCAGATGGACGGCGCGATCCTGGTGTGCTCGGCTGCTGACGGCCCGATGCCGCAAACGCGTGAGCACATCCTGCTGGCGCGTCAGGTCGGTGTGCCGTACATCATCGTGTTCCTGAACAAGTGCGACATGGTCGACGACGCCGAACTGCTCGAGCTGGTCGAAATGGAAGTGCGCGAACTCCTGTCGAAGTACGACTTCCCGGGCGACGACACGCCGATCATCAAGGGTTCGGCGAAGCTGGCGCTCGAAGGCGACAAGGGCGAGCTGGGCGAAGTGGCGATCATGAACCTGGCCGACGCACTGGACACGTACATCCCGACGCCGGAGCGCGCGGTTGACGGCGCGTTCCTGATGCCGGTGGAAGACGTGTTCTCGATCTCGGGTCGCGGCACGGTGGTGACGGGTCGCGTCGAGCGCGGCATCGTCAAGGTCGGCGAGGAAATCGAAATCGTCGGCATCAAGCCGACGGTGAAGACGACCTGCACGGGCGTGGAAATGTTCCGCAAGCTGCTCGACCAGGGTCAGGCAGGCGACAACGTCGGTATCCTGCTGCGCGGCACGAAGCGTGAAGACGTGGAGCGTGGCCAGGTGCTGGCCAAGCCGGGTTCGATCACGCCGCACACGCACTTCACGGCTGAAGTGTACGTGCTGAGCAAGGACGAAGGCGGCCGTCACACGCCGTTCTTCAACAACTACCGTCCGCAGTTCTACTTCCGTACGACGGACGTGACGGGCTCGATCGAGCTGCCGAAGGACAAGGAAATGGTGATGCCGGGCGACAACGTGTCGATCACGGTGAAGCTGATCGCGCCGATCGCGATGGAAGAAGGTCTGCGCTTCGCAATTCGCGAAGGTGGCCGTACCGTCGGCGCAGGTGTCGTCGCCAAGATCATCGAGTAAAATCGAAGATTGCTGTAGCAGCATGTAGTGCCCGGGTCTGGGCACTCGCGCCCAGCGGGCGCCCAGGCCTACGCTCTTTTTCTAATCGGCGATGCAATATCGCCTCGCTCTTTCCAAGGAATTCGTCATGCAGAACCAGAAAATCCGTATTCGCCTGAAGGCTTTCGACTATCGTCTGATCGATCAATCGGCAGCTGAGATCGTCGACACGGCAAAGCGGACTGGCGCAATCGTTCGTGGTCCCGTGCCCCTGCCGACCCGTATCCAGCGTTTCGACATCCTGCGTTCGCCGCACGTCAACAAGACGTCGCGCGACCAGCTCGAAATCCGCACGCACCAACGCCTGATGGACATCGTCGATCCGACGGACAAGACCGTCGATGCGTTGATGAAGCTGGACCTGCCGGCTGGCGTGGACGTCGAAATCAAGCTGCAGTAAAGGCTCGGAGCGGTATCCAGGTTATTGGATGTCGCTAAGTCTTTGATTGCTTGCGGAAAACGAAAAGCCTCGCTATAATGCTTGGCTTTTCGCGCATTTGCGTAAAAAAGTCGTCGCGTTTCGCCTCTGAAGCGCGAGGCATTTTGTAAATTAGCCCCGACCAATCGCAGTCGGGAATGGAGAAAACGATGAGCCTTGGACTCGTAGGTCGCAAGGTTGGCATGACCCGTATCTTCACGGCTGAAGGGGATTCGATTCCCGTCACCGTGCTGGACGTGTCCGACAACCGCGTGACGCAGATCAAGACTGTTGAAACCGACGGCTACACGGCCGTTCAGGTTGCCTTCGGTACGCGCCGTGCATCGCGCGTGACGAAGCCGTTGGCAGGTCATCTCGCCAAAGCTGGCGTTCAAGCCGGTGAAATCCTCAAGGAATTCCAGATCGACGCCGCCAAGGCTGCCGAGCTGTCGAATGGCGCAGTGGTCGGTGTGGATCTCTTCGAAGTGGGCCAGAAGGTCGACGTGCAAGGTACCTCGATCGGTAAGGGCTACGCCGGTACCATCAAGCGCTACAACTTCGCTTCGGGCCGTGCATCGCACGGTAACTCGCGTTCGCACAACGTGCCGGGTTCGATCGGTATGGCGCAGGATCCGGGTCGTGTTTTCCCGGGTAAGCGCATGACGGGTCATATGGGTGACGAGACGGTCACCGTGCAGAACCTCGAAATCGCACGTATCGACGCAGACCGCAAGTTGCTGCTGGTCAAGGGTGCTGTTCCGGGTGCGAAGGGCGGCAAGGTTTTCGTGACGCCGGCTGTGAAGACGCGTGCCGTGAAAGGAGCGAAATAATGGAACTTAAGCTCCTGAATGCCAACGGTCAGGAAGGCGCAGCAGTCAACGCGTCGGACGTCGTGTTCGGCCGTGACTACAACGAAGCCCTGATCCACCAGATCGTCGTCGCTTATCAGGCGAACGCACGTAGCGGCAACCGCGCTCAGAAGGATCGTGAGCAGGTCAAGCACACCACGAAGAAGCCGTGGCGCCAGAAGGGTACGGGCCGCGCTCGTGCCGGTATGTCGTCGAGCCCGTTGTGGCGTGGCGGTGGTCGCATCTTCCCGAATTCGCCGGAAGAAAATTTCTCGCACAAGGTCAACAAGAAGATGCATCGCGCAGGTCTCTGCTCGATCTTCTCGCAGCTGGCCCGCGAAGGCCGCATCGCGGTTGTCGACGAGCTGACGCTCGAAGCGCCGAAGACGAAGCTGCTGGCCGAAAAGTTCAAGGCAATGGGTCTCGACTCCGTGCTGGTCATCACCGACACGGTTGACGAAAACCTGTACCTCGCGTCGCGCAATCTGGCCCACGTGGCCGTTGTCGAGCCGCGTTATGCCGACCCCCTGTCGCTGATCTACTTCAAGAAAGTGCTGATCACGAAGGCTGCGGTCGCCCAGATCGAGGAGTTGCTGTCATGAGCGAAGTTCGCAAAAACGATCATCGTTTGATGCAAGTTCTGCTCGCGCCGGTGATCTCCGAAAAGGCGACGCTGGTGGCTGACAAGAACGAGCAAGTCGTGTTCGAAGTTGCGCCGGACGCTACGAAGCAGGAAGTGAAGGCTGCTGTCGAACTGCTGTTCAAGGTGGAAGTCAATTCCGTCAACGTGCTGGTCCAGAAGGGCAAAGCAAAGCGCTTTGGCCGTTTCATGGGTAAGCGCAAGGACGTGAAGAAGGCGTACGTCTGCCTGAAGCCCGGCCAGGAAATCAACTTCGAAGCGGAGGCCAAGTAATCATGGCAATCGTGAAAGTTAAGCCGACTTCGCCGGGCCGCCGCGCGATGGTCAAGGTGGTCAACAAGGATCTGCATAAGGGCAAGCCGTACGCACCGCTGCTCGACGTGCAGAGCAAGACCGCCGGCCGTAACAACAACGGCCACATCACCACGCGTCATAAGGGTGGTGGTCACAAGCAGCACTATCGTATCGTCGACTTCCGTCGCACGAAGGATGGCATTCCCGCGAAGGTCGAACGCCTCGAGTACGATCCGAACCGTAGCGCGAACATCGCGCTGGTCGTGTACGCAGATGGCGAGCGCCGCTACATCATCGCTCCGAAGGGCGTGACGGTTGGTCAGCAACTGATGTCGGGTTCGGAAGCTCCGATCCGCGCAGGCAACACGCTGCCGATCCGCAACATCCCGGTCGGTACGACGATTCACTGCATCGAAATGCTGCCGGGCAAGGGCGCGCAAATGGCGCGTTCGGCTGGTACGTCGGCGATGTTGCTGGCTCGTGAAGGCACCTACGCGCAGGTTCGTCTGCGTTCGGGCGAAATCCGCCGCGTTCACATCGAATGCCGCGCGACGATTGGTGAAGTGGGCAACGAAGAGCACAGCCTCCGTCAAATCGGTAAGGCTGGCGCGAACCGCTGGCGCGGTATCCGCCCGACGGTACGTGGCGTTGTAATGAACCCGGTCGATCACCCGCACGGTGGTGGTGAAGGCAAGACGGCTGCAGGTCGCGATCCGGTGAGCCCGTGGGGCACGCCGACGAAGGGTTATCGCACCCGTAGCAACAAGCGCACGACGAGCATGATCGTCCAGCGCCGTCACAAGCGTTAAGGAGTAGGCAATGGCACGTTCTATTAAAAAAGGTCCGTTCTGCGACGCCCATTTGCTGAAGAAAGTTGAGGCGGCTGCAGCATCGCGCGACAAGAAGCCAATCAAGACCTGGTCGCGTCGCTCGACGATCCTGCCGGACTTCATCGGTCTGACGATCGCCGTTCATAACGGCCGTCAACACGTTCCGGTGTATGTCACGGAAAACATGGTCGGCCATAAGCTTGGCGAGTTCGCACTGACCCGTACGTTCAAGGGTCACGCGGCCGACAAGAAGGCCAAGAAATAAGGGGCAATCAAGATGGAAGTGAAAGCAATTCATCGCGGTGCCCGCATCTCGGCGCAGAAAACGCGCCTTGTGGCTGACCAGATTCGTGGTTTGCCGGTCGACAAGGCGCTGAACGTTCTGACGTTCTCGCCGAAGAAGGCGGCGGGTATCGTTAAGAAGGTCGTGTTGTCTGCGATCGCGAATGCGGAACACAACGAAGGCGCCGATATCGACGAGCTCAAGATTACGAGCATCTATGTCGACAAGGCTGCTTCGCTGAAGCGTTTCACCGCACGCGCAAAGGGTCGCGGTAACCGCATCGAGAAGCAATCCTGTCACATCACTGTGACGGTCGGGAATTAAGGAGCCATACGATGGGACAGAAAATTCATCCGACTGGCTTCCGTTTGGCCGTCAGCCGCAATTGGGCTTCGCGTTGGTACGCGAACAACAACAATTTTGCGGCGATGTTGCAGGAAGACATCGGTGTTCGTGAATACCTGAAGAAGAAGCTGAAGAACGCGTCCGTCGGCCGCGTTGTGATCGAGCGTCCTGCAAAGAACGCGCGTATCACGATTTTCAGCTCGCGTCCGGGTGTCGTGATCGGCAAGAAGGGTGAAGACATTGAACTGCTGAAGTCCGAGCTGCAAAAGCGCATGGGCGTTCCGGTTCACGTCAACATCGAAGAAATCCGCAAGCCGGAAACGGATGCGCAACTGATCGCCGATTCGATCACGCAACAGCTCGAACGCCGGATCATGTTCCGCCGCGCGATGAAGCGTGCGATGCAAAACGCGATGCGTCTCGGTGCTCAAGGTATCAAGATCATGAGCGCGGGCCGTCTGAACGGTATCGAAATCGCTCGTACGGAGTGGTATCGCGAAGGTCGCGTGCCCCTGCACACGCTGCGTGCGGATATCGACTACGCAACCTCGGAAGCGAAGACGACGTACGGCATCATCGGCGTGAAGGTGTGGGTCTACAAGGGCGACACGCTCGGCCGCAACGACGCTCCGGTGGTTGAAGAAGTCGCCGAAGAAAAGCGTCCGCGCCGCAACGCACGTCCGGGCGATCGCCGCCCGCGTCGCGATGGTGAAGGTGCACCGGCAGGTGCTCGCCGTGGTGCTCCGCGCCGTGGCGGTGCCGGCGACGGTAAGACTGGAGAATAACGATGCTGCAACCGAAACGCAGGAAGTATCGCAAAGAGCAGAAGGGTCGTAACACGGGCGTCGCAACGCGTGGTAACGCGGTGTCGTTCGGCGAGTACGGTCTGAAGGCTATCGGTCGCGGCCGCCTGACCGCGCGTCAGATTGAAGCAGCGCGTCGTGCAATGACGCGTCACATCAAGCGCGGCGGCCGCATCTGGATCCGCATTTTCCCGGATAAGCCGATCTCGCAAAAGCCGGCCGAAGTGCGTATGGGTAACGGTAAGGGTAACCCTGAGTACTATGTCGCCGAGATTCAGCCGGGCAAGATGCTGTACGAAATGGATGGTGTGACCGAAGAACTGGCACGTGAAGCGTTCCGTCTGGCTGCAGCAAAGCTGCCGCTGAAGACGACGTTCATGGTTCGCCAGCTCGGCGCCTAAGGAGTGAATGATGAAGGCATCCGAACTTCACCAGAAAGATCAGGCCGCGCTCAACAAGGAGCTGTCGGACCTGTTGAAGGCGCAATTCGGCCTGCGCATGCAACTCGCGACCCAGCAGCTCACGAACACGAGCCAGCTGAAGAAGGTTCGTCGCGACATCGCACGTGTGCGGACCGTCCTGACTGAGAAGGCGAACCAGAAATGAACGATAGCGTAAAAACCTCGCTCAAGCGGACGCTGGTCGGCAAGGTCGTCAGCAACAAGATGGACAAGACGGTTACCGTGCTGGTCGAGCACCGCGTGAAGCACCCGATCTACGGCAAGTATGTCGTACGTTCGAAGAAGTACCACGCTCACGACGAAGCGAACACCTACAACGAGGGTGACCTCGTTGAGATCCAGGAAACTCGTCCGGTGTCGAAGACGAAGGCTTGGGCGGTGTCGCGTCTGATCGAAGCTGCTCGAATCATCTAAGCGGCTGAGCTGTAAGAAGTAATTGAAATCGCAGTAGATTTCGCTTGCAAGACCGAGATTATTTGTTATAATCTCGGTCTTCCCTCTTTGTGGGAGCCCCATCGCGGGCGAAGTCGTAGGTGGGGGAAGCGATTTGGGCGTCAGTCCGAGTCGACAGAATCACCAGATTGCGATGGCGGGTTTCGTTTGCCGTCGCTGCTGTTCATACCCAAGCAGCCGATTGGCTGACGGGACCAAGACTGACCGGGTGCGCCATGGTGGTGTGACCGGATTAAGTTGGGAAAGATAAACCATGATCCAGACCGAAACTCGGCTCGAAGTGGCCGACAACACGGGTGCGCGTGAAGTCATGTGCATCAAGGTGCTCGGCGGCTCGAAGCGTCGTTATGCCAGCATTGGCGACATCATCAAGGTGACCGTCAAAGAAGCAACGCCGCGCGGGCGCGTAAAGAAAGGCGAAATCTACAACGCCGTGGTGGTTCGTACCGCCAAGGGCGTGCGTCGTCAAGACGGCTCGCTGATCAAGTTCGACGGCAACGCAGCCGTGCTTTTGAATACCAAGCTCGAGCCTATCGGCACCCGTATCTTTGGGCCGGTTACGCGTGAGCTGCGCAGCGAACGTTTCATGAAGATCGTTTCGCTCGCGCCGGAAGTGCTGTAAGGAGCCGAGATGAACAAGATTCGCAAAGGTGACGAAGTCGTCGTAGTTACCGGTAAAGACAAGGGCAAGCGCGGTGTTGTGCTGGTCGTTGCCGATGACCGTGTGACAGTCGAAGGCCTCAATATCGCCAAGAAGCATGTGAAGCCGAACCCGATGAAGGGTACGACGGGCGGCGTGGAAGCGAAGGCAATGCCGTTGCATATTTCGAACGTCGCGCTGGTCGACGCGAATGGCAAGCCGTCGCGTGTCGGCATCAAGGTCGAGGGAGACAAGAAGGTTCGTTTCCTGAAGTCGACCGGTGCTGTGCTGAGCGCCTGACGCTGCGGAGTAAAAAATGGCACGTTTGCAAGAATTTTATAAAGAGAAGGTTGTTCCCGGCCTGATCGAGAAGTTCGGTTACAAGTCCGTGATGGAAGTGCCGCGCATCACCAAGATCACCCTGAACATGGGTCTTGGCGAAGCCGTCGCTGACAAGAAGATCATCGAGAACGCCGTTGGCGATCTGACGAAGATCGCGGGCCAGAAGCCGGTCATCACGAAGGCACGCAAGGCAATCGCAGGCTTCAAGATCCGTCAGGGTTACCCGATCGGCGCGATGGTCACGCTGCGTGGCCAGGCAATGTACGAATTTCTCGATCGTTTCGTGACGGTTGCGCTCCCGCGTGTGCGTGACTTCCGTGGCGTGTCGGGCCGTGCATTCGACGGTCGTGGCAACTACAACATCGGTGTGAAAGAGCAGATCATTTTCCCCGAAATCGACTACGACAAAATCGACGCGCTGCGTGGGCTGAACATCAGCATCACGACGACTGCGAAGACTGACGACGAAGCAAAGGCACTGCTCGCCAGCTTCAAGTTCCCGTTCAGAAACTGAGGTTACCGTGGCTAAACTGGCACTGATCGAACGTGAAAAGAAGCGTGCGCGCCTGGCTGCCAAGTTCGCACCTAAGCGTGCTGAGCTGAAGGCAATCATCGACGACCAAAGCAAATCGGAAGAAGAGCGTTATTCGGCTCGTCTCGAGCTGCAACAACTGCCGCGCAATTCGAACCCGACCCGCAAGCATAATCGTTGCGCAATTACCGGTCGTCCGCGTGGCACGTTCCGTAAATTCGGGCTGGCGCGTAACAAGATTCGTGAAATCGCGTTCCGCGGCGAGATCCCTGGCCTGACCAAGGCGAGCTGGTAATAGGAGAAACGTAAATGAGCATGAGTGATCCTATCGCCGATATGCTGACTCGCATCCGCAACGCGCAGATGGTTGAGAAGGTTTCGGTGACGATGCCCTCGTCGAAAGTCAAGGTTGCGATCGCGCAAGTCCTGAAGGATGAAGGCTATATCGACGATTTCGCAGTGAAGGCTGAAGGCGCGAAGTCGGAATTGAACATCGCGTTGAAGTACTACGCTGGCCGTCCGGTTATTGAGCGCCTCGAACGCGTCTCGAAGCCTGGTCTGCGTGTGTACCGCGGCCGCAACGACATCCCGCAGGTCATGAATGGCCTGGGTGTTGCGATCGTTTCGACGCCGAAGGGTGTGATGACCGACCGCAAGGCACGCGCTACTGGCGTGGGCGGCGAAGTCATCTGCTACGTCGCTTAAGACCGAAGGGAGAAGAAACATGTCTCGAGTAGGTAAAAGCCCGGTCGCGCTGCAAGGCGCAGAAGTGGCCCTGAGCGACGAGCGCATTACCGTCAAGGGCCCGCTGGGCACGATCTCGCAGAACGCGAATCGCCTCGTGAAGGTGGTGAACGACAACGGCACGCTGAAGTTCGAGCCGGTTGACGAAAGCCGCGAAGCAAATGCCATGTCGGGCACAATGCGCGCGCTGGTCGCGAACATGGTGCAAGGCGTGACCAAGGGTTTCGAGCGCAAGCTGACGCTGGTTGGCGTTGGTTATCGTGCGCAAGCGCAAGGCGACAAGCTGAATCTGTCGCTGGGTTTCTCGCACCCGGTGGTGCACCAGATGCCGGAAGGCGTCAAGGCTGAAACCCCGTCGCAAACCGAAATCGTGATCAAGGGGATCAACAAGCAACAAGTTGGCCAGGTCGCTGCAGAAGTGCGCGGCTACCGTCCGCCGGAGCCCTATAAGGGCAAGGGCGTGCGCTATGCCAACGAGGTTGTGATCCTCAAAGAAACGAAGAAGAAGTAAGGGTGCGCAATCATGGATAAGACTCAATCACGCCTGCGCCGCGCTCGTCAGACGCGTATCAAGATCGCTGAGCTGCAAGTCGCGCGTCTGGCCGTGCATCGCACGAACACGCACATCTATGCGCAAGTGTTCTCGCCGTGCGGCACCAAGGTGCTCGCCAGCGCGTCGACGCTCGAAGCCGAAGTGCGTGCGCAACTGGCCGACCAGTCGGGCAAGGGTGGCAATGTTGCCGCTGCGACCCTGATCGGCAAGCGCATCGCAGAAAAGGCTAAGGCTGCCGGCATCGAATCCGTCGCCTTCGACCGCTCGGGTTTCCGCTACCACGGCCGCGTGAAAGCGCTGGCTGATGCGGCGCGCGAAGCCGGGCTCAAGTTCTAAGGAAGGAATTCGTCATGGCAAAGATGCAAGCGAAAGTTCAGGCTGACGAACGCGACGACGGCCTCCGCGAAAAGATGATTTCGGTCAACCGCGTGACCAAGGTCGTGAAGGGTGGCCGTATTCTCGGCTTCGCCGCACTGACCGTGGTTGGCGATGGTGATGGCCGCGTCGGTATGGGCAAGGGCAAGGCCAAGGAAGTTCCGGTCGCTGTTCAGAAGGCAATGGAACAAGCCCGCCGCAACATGTTCAAGGTGCCGCTCAAGAACGGTACGCTGCAACACGAAGTGCACGGCAAGCACGGCGCGTCGACGGTTCTCCTCGCTCCGGCGAAGGACGGTACCGGCGTGATCGCTGGCGGCCCGATGCGCGCAGTGTTCGACGTGATGGGCGTGCAAAACGTTGTGGCCAAGAGCCACGGTTCGACGAACCCGTACAACCTCGTTCGTGCGACGCTGGATGGTCTGCGCAAGCAGTCGACGCCGGCTGACATCGCCGCGAAGCGTGGTAAGTCCGTCGAAGACATTCTGGGCTAAGGTGGTCACCATGTCTGAAAAAACTGTCAAGGTTCAGCTCGTCAAGAGCCTGATTGGGACCCGCGAATCGCACCGTGCTACGGTGCGTGGTCTTGGCCTGCGCCGCCTGAACTCGGTTAGCGAGCTGCAGGACACGCCGGCTGTGCGTGGCATGATCAACAAGGTCTCGTACCTCGTTAAGGTCATCGGCTAAGCGGCCGTTCGGGCACTCAAGGAGTTGATAATGGAATTGAATAACCTGAAGCCGGCTGAAGGCGCGAAGCACGCAAAGCGTCGCGTTGGTCGCGGCATCGGCTCCGGCCTCGGCAAGACCGCTGGCCGTGGTCACAAGGGTCAGAAATCGCGTTCGGGTGGCTTCCACAAGGTCGGCTTCGAAGGCGGTCAAATGCCGCTGCAACGCCGTCTGCCGAAGCGTGGTTTTACCTCGCTGACGAAGGAATTCGTTGGTGAAGTGCGTCTCGGCGATCTGGAAAAGCTGCCGGTCGATGAAATCGATCTGTTGGCACTGAAGCAAGCCGGCCTGATCGGCGAGCTGATGACCAGCGCCAAGATCATTGCGACGGGCGAGCTTAAGCGCAAGGTCGTCGTGAAGGGGCTGGGTGCGACGAAGGGCGCGCGTGCTGCGATCGAAGCAGCTGGCGGTTCTTTCGCCGAGTAACGTGCAAGTCGATTGCCGTCACTAGCATTTGCATCGGAGAAGGTTCTTGGCTAACAGCCCGAGTCTCGCAAAACCCGGTCGAAGCGCGGCGAAGTTTGGCGATCTGCGTCGGCGTGCAGTGTTCCTGCTGCTGGCGCTGGTTGTCTACCGCATTGGCGCGCATATTCCGGTGCCGGGTATCGACCCGGACCAGCTGGCAAAGTTGTTTCAGAGTCAGTCGGGCGGCATCCTTGGCATGTTCAACATGTTCTCGGGTGGCGCACTTTCGCGGTTCACGATTTTCGCGCTGGGGATCATGCCGTATATCTCGGCGTCGATCATCATGCAGTTGCTGGCGATCGTCTCGCCGCAACTCGAAGCGCTGAAGAAGGAAGGGCAGGCGGGGCAACGGAAGATTACGCAATACACGCGTGTCTTCACGGTCGTTCTTGCCACGTTCCAGGCTTTCGGTATCGCTGTTGCGCTGGAGAATCAGCCGGCATTGGTGATCGATCCTGGCATGGTCTTCCGGCTGACGACGGTTGTGACGCTCGTGACCGGCACGATGTTCCTGATGTGGCTCGGTGAGCAAATCACGGAACGCGGTCTGGGTAACGGCATTTCGATCATTATTTTCGGCGGCATCGCAGCGGGTTTCCCGAATGCGATCGGTGGTCTCTTTGAACTGGTTCGTACTGGCTCGATGAGCATCATCTCGGCGATCATCGTGGTCGCGCTGATTGCAGCTGTAACGTATCTGGTGGTGTTCATCGAACGCGGCCAGCGCAAGATTCTTGTGAACTACGCGAAGCGGCAAGTCGGCAACAAGATTTACGGTGGACAGTCGTCGCATCTGCCGTTGAAGCTGAACATGTCGGGCGTGATTCCGCCGATCTTCGCATCGTCGATCATCCTGTTCCCGGCAACCATCCTGAACTGGTTCAGTTCAGGGTCGCGGACCGGTTGGTTCGCGGACACGCTGCACAACGTGGCTGAAGCGCTCAAGCCCGGTCAACCGGTGTACGTGTTGCTGTACGCGTTGGCGATCGTGTTCTTCTGCTTCTTCTACACCGCGCTGGTGTTCAACAGCAGGGAGACGGCCGACAACCTGAAGAAGAGTGGTGCATTCGTCCCGGGTATTCGTCCGGGTGACCAGACGGCACGCTATATTGACCGCATCCTGACGCGTCTGACGCTGGCCGGTGCGATCTACATCGTGTTCGTTTGTTTGCTGCCCGAGTTTCTGGTGCTGCGCTGGAATGTGCCGTTTTATTTTGGTGGAACGTCGCTGCTGATCATTGTCGTCGTCACAATGGATTTCATGGCGCAGGTGCAGTCGTACGTTATGTCGCAACAGTATGAGTCGCTGCTGAAGAAGGCTAACTTCAAGGGCGGCGGCGTCCCGATGCGTTGAAAGGACTTATGGCCAAAGACGATGTAATCCAGATGCAGGGCGAGGTTATCGAAAACCTCCCCAACGCTACCTTTCGGGTGAAGCTGGAAAACGGCCATGTCGTATTGGGACACATATCCGGCAAGATGCGGATGCACTACATCCGTATCCTTCCGGGCGACAAGGTTACGGTTGAATTGACGCCTTACGATCTGTCGCGTGCGCGGATCGTGTTCCGGGCGAAGTGATTTGAAAAAAGGGTAATATCATGAAAGTGATGGCATCGGTTAAGCGCATTTGCCGCAATTGCAAGATCATCAAGCGCAAGGGCGTCGTTCGCGTGATTTGCAGCTCCGATCCGCGCCACAAGCAGCGTCAAGGCTGAACGCCGCGCTTTTGTTTGCGCTTTTTGTTTGAGGAAAAACAATGGCTCGTATCGCAGGGGTTAACATCCCGAACCACCAGCATACCGAAATCGGCCTGACGGCAATTTACGGTATTGGCCGCACGCGCTCGCGCGACATTTGCGTCGCAGCTGGTGTGGCATTTTCGAAGAAGGTCAAGGACCTGAACGACGCAGACCTCGAAAAGCTGCGTGAAGAAGTCGGCAAGTTCATCGTTGAAGGCGATCTGCGCCGTGAAACGACGATGAACATCAAGCGCCTGATGGATCTCGGCTGCTATCGTGGCGTGCGCCATCGTAAGGGCCTGCCCCTGCGCGGCCAGCGCACGCGTACGAATGCCCGTACGCGCAAGGGTCCGCGTCGTGCAGCGCAATCGCTGAAGAAGTAAGCGGGACTGACAGTTACAGGAAAACGTAATGGCTAAGGCTTCGAACAACTCCGCGGCGCAACGCGTTCGCAAGAAGGTCAAGAAGAACGTCGCCGAGGGCGTGGTTCACGTTCACGCGTCGTTCAACAACACCATCATCACGATCACCGATCGTCAAGGCAATGCATTGGCTTGGGCGACGTCGGGTGGTCAGGGCTTCAAGGGTTCGCGTAAATCGACCCCGTTTGCAGCTCAGGTCGCAGCTGAATCGGCTGGCCGCGTGGCGATGGAATACGGCGTGAAGAACCTCGAAGTGCGGATCAAGGGCCCTGGCCCTGGCCGTGAGTCCGCGGTGCGCGCGCTGCATGGTCTTGGCATCAAGATCACCGCGATCTCCGACGTGACGCCGGTTCCGCACAACGGCTGCCGTCCGCCGAAGCGTCGTCGTATCTAAGACGCTTGCACCGCTTGCGCCTGTTGCCGCTAACGGCGGTAACAGGCTGCTTGCGTTATTGAATTGACTAAGCCCACCGTTCGACCCAAAGGGTTCGGACTAGCGTGAATGAAAATTCACGTGATCAAACATAGAAGGAATGCAAAGTGGCACGCTATATCGGCCCTAAAGCCAAGCTGTCTCGCCGTGAAGGCACCGATCTCTTCCTGAAGAGCGCCCGTCGTTCGCTCGCTGACAAGTGCAAGCTTGACAGCAAGCCTGGTCAACATGGCCGCACCTCGGGCGCACGTACGTCCGATTACGGCACGCAGCTGCGCGAAAAGCAAAAAGTGAAGCGCATCTACGGTGTGCTCGAGCGCCAGTTCCGCCGCTACTTCGCTGAAGCCGACCGTCGCAAGGGCAACACGGGTGAAAACCTGCTGAAGCTGCTCGAGTCGCGTCTCGACAACGTCGTGTATCGCATGGGCTTCGGTTCGACGCGCGCTGAAGCGCGTCAGCTCGTGAGCCACAAGTCGATCACGGTGAACGGCGTTGTCGCGAACATCCCGTCGCTGCAAGTGAAGGCTGGCGACGTGGTTGCCGTGCGCGAACAGTCGAAGAAGCAGGCGCGTATTCTCGAAGCGCTGTCGCTCGCCGAACAAGGCGGTCTGCCGCAGTGGGTTGCTGTCGATTCGAAGAAGTTCGAAGGCACGTTCAAGCAAATGCCGGAACGCAGCGACATCGCTGGCGACATCAACGAAAGCCTGATCGTCGAATTGTATTCGCGCTAATCGGATTGACGGCCGAGGTTCCCCGATTGCGTTAGGCAAGGGGGCACCTCGGCTGTTTATTTTCAGGTTGTTACCGGTCAGCCTTATCGGTGTAACGAGCCGAGGGTATTGAAAAGGAAAACCTATGCAAACCAGTTTGTTGAAGCCCAAGATCATCGCTGTAGAATCGCTTGGCGAAAGCCATGCGAAAGTGGTCATGGAACCGTTTGAACGGGGTTATGGCCACACCTTGGGTAACGCGCTTCGGCGTGTGTTGCTGTCGTCGATGGTGGGCTACGCGCCGACCGAAGTGACGATCGCAGGCGTCGTGCACGAATACTCGACGCTCGATGGTGTGCAGGAGGACGTGGTCAACCTGTTGTTGAACCTGAAGGGCGTGGTGTTCAAGCTGCATAACCGTGACGAAGTGACGGTTACGCTGCGCAAGGAAGGCGAAGGTGTTGTCACGGCTGGCGACATCGAACTCGCACACGACTGCGAAGTGATCAACCCGGATCACGTGATTGCGCATCTGTCGAAGGGCGGCAAGCTCGACGTGCAGATCAAGGTCGAAAAGGGCCGTGGCTATGTCCCGGGCAACGTGCGTCGTTACGGCGAAGAATCGGCCAAAATCATTGGTCGCATCGTGCTGGACGCGTCGTTCTCGCCGGTTCGCCGTGTGAGCTACGCCGTGGAAAGCGCGCGTGTCGAACAGCGTACCGATCTCGACAAGCTCGTGATGAACATCGAAACCAACGGCGTGATTTCGCCGGAAGAAGCGATCCGTCAATCGGCGCGTATTCTGGTCGATCAGCTGTCGGTGTTCGCAGCGCTGGAAGGCACGGAAGCAGCGGCAGAAGCACCGTCGCGCGCTCCGCAGATCGATCCGATCCTGCTGCGTCCGGTTGATGATCTCGAACTGACGGTTCGTTCGGCGAACTGCCTGAAGGCCGAGAACATCTATTACATCGGCGATCTGATCCAACGCACGGAAAACGAGCTGCTGAAGACGCCGAACCTGGGTCGCAAATCGCTGAACGAGATCAAGGAAGTGCTCGCTTCGCGTGGCCTGACGCTCGGCATGAAGCTCGAAAACTGGCCGCCGGCTGGTCTCGACAAGTAAGTCAAGTAGTATCGACTGGTAAGGACGCGGATTTTCCTTTAAAATCCGCGTCTTGCCTTTTTCACTACCGGCCCGTGCTTTCCACGCTGTACACAAGGAAAGCGATAGAAGAGCTGGACCAAAACTTTGATTCAAGGAAATTGAAATGCGTCACCGTCATGGTTTGCGGAAACTGAACCGCACGAGCAGCCACCGTCTGGCAATGCTCCGTAACATGTCCAACTCGCTGATCGAGCACGAAGTCATCAAGACGACGCTGCCGAAGGCGAAGGAACTCCGTAAAGTCGTCGAGCCGCTGATCACGCTCGGCAAGAAGCCGTCGCTGGCAAATCGTCGTCTGGCGTTCAATCGCCTGCGCGATCGTGACTCGGTCACGAAGCTGTTCGACGTGCTGGGCCCGCGTTTCGCGAACCGTCCGGGTGGCTACCTGCGCATCCTGAAGTTCGGTTTCCGCGTCGGCGACAACGCACCGATGGCACTGGTCGAACTGCTCGACCGTCCGGAAGTCGAGGAAGTCGAAAACGTTGCTGAAGCTGAATAAGCCTTCGGACAGCGACTAAAAAAGCCAGGCGTGAGCCTGGCTTTTTTATTTCCAGCGTGCGTTTTGCCTATGCCATTCGAGCGCCAGCGAGCTATCAGGACAAGGTGATACGATAACGTCACCCCTGTCTTGGAAAGCGCTGGAGCGGTCGGTGAACGTGAATGTGAGTTTGGTATTGACGACCGTGCCGGACCTCGCAACGGCGCAAAAATTGGCTCAGGACGCACTTTCAGCACGTCTCGCCGCGTGCGTGACGCAACTTGGCAGCGTCCAGTCGAGCTACCACTGGCAGGGCAAGATCGAATCGGCGGAAGAGATCCAGTTGCTGTTCAAGACGAGCGTCGTTCGAACGCCTGAACTCGAACAGTTCATCCAGGCTCAGCATCCGTACGACACGCCCGAAATCCTTTCCTGGCAAGTCACTGCGTCGGCCGCGTATGGCCAATGGGTGAATGCCGAAACGCACCGCCCAATCCATGTTTAACGGTTTGTCCCGGCGCTGGCGGAATGTCGCGCGCTTTCTCACCTTTGTCGCAGGCGTACTGCTGCTATCGCTGACTACGGCGAGCGTGGTTCGTGCGGCGGACGACTTTCTCGATCCCGCGGTCGCTTTTAGATTCAGCGCATCCGAGCAGCCAGGCGAGGTGCTGGTTCACTACAAGATCGCCGACGGTTACTACATGTACCGGGAGCGATTCGCCTTTGCGACGCGCAACGGTACGGCCAGGATCGGTGACGCGCAATTGCCCGCAGGGCATGTGAAGTTCGATCAAACCTTCGGGAAAAATGTCGAAACCTATCGCGGCGAATTGGTTTTCCGCGTTCCCGTAAAGCAGGCGGACGGTCCGTTCGATCTTGCCGTTACGTCGCAAGGCTGCGCCGACGCGGGCATCTGCTATCCGCCAATGGAGCGCGTCTACCACGTGGCGGGAGCGGCGTTGCACGCGGCCGTAGCGGGTAATACGAACACGCAGCCGGCTCAGGACGCTCAAACCAGCGCCTCGTGGTACGAGCGCGCGACCAGCGCAGACTATGCGCAATCATTGCTACAGGGCGGCGGCTTCTTCGCAATCGTCGGCTTATATTTCGTCGCCGGCATCGTGCTGAGTCTGCTTCCCTGCTCGTATCCGATGATCCCGATTCTGTCGGCAATCATCATCGGCGAGGGGCCACGGGTTACGCGCGCACGCGGTTTTTCGCTGTCGCTGGCTTATGTTGTCGGGATGGCGCTCGTGTACACGGTGCTTGGCATCGCGGCCGCGCTCGTTGGGCAAAGCCTTGGCGCCTGGCTGCAGAATCCGTGGGTGCTCGGCGCGTTTGGCGTTTTGCTGTCCCTTTTTGCGCTCACGCTGATCGCTGGAGTCGATATCGTGTTGCCGCAGCGTTTGCAGAACGGCGTTTCACAGGCGTCCGGGAAGCGCTCGGGAGGCAAGTTTGCGGCCGTCGCGGTGATGGGAGCACTTTCTGCTTTGGTAGTCGGTGCGTGTATGACGGCACCGCTGTTCGCGGTATTGGCGTTCATCGCGCACACCGGCAATGCGGTGCTGGGCGGTGCGGCACTGTTTTCGATGGGTATCGGGCTTGGCGTACCGCTGCTGATCATCGGGCTTGGTGCCGGCACGTTGCTGCCGCGCGCGGGTGCCTGGATGGACAGCGTCAAGGTTTTCTTCGGAGTCGTGCTACTCGCGGCCGCGCTCTGGATCGTGTGGCCGGTTTTGGGCCCGATCGCCCAAATGCTGTTGGCCGCATTGTGGCTGCTGGTCGCGGCCGCCGGCCTGGGGCTATTTTCTCCGCACGCGGGCGCAGGCTCGATCTGGCGCGGCCTTGCACGCGGAATCGGCGCAGCATTGGCGATCTGGGCCGCCACATTACTGGTTGGGCTGGCAGCAGGATCGACGGACCCGCTGAAGCCGCTCGCCGTGCTCGCGGGACGGACATTGAATGCGCCGTCCGGGCAGGCCCAACAGAGCGATCTGGCCTTCGCGCCAGTGCGCTCATCAGGTCAGCTCGACGAAGCCGTCAAAACGGCTGCACAGCCCGCCATGCTCGATTTTTACGCGGACTGGTGCGTCAGCTGCAAGGAAATGGAGAAGTTCACATTCAGCGATCCGCGCGTCCAGGCGAAGCTCAAGCAAATGAATCTGCTGCGCGCGGACGTGACGGCGAACAACGCAGACGATCAGGTTCTGCTCAAACGCTTTAACCTGTTCGGGCCGCCAGGAATCATCTTTTTCGACCGTGGCGGGAGAGAGGTGCTGCGCGTCGTCGGATACGAATCTGCGGACAAATTCCTGAGAAGTCTCGACCGGGCCATGACGGCACCGCAGACCTAAGCACCAAACGTCACGCACGCGTAACCGACACCGTCCGCATCAGCCTGCAATCAAAAAAGCGGAGATCGCCCTAAGGCAGTCTCCGCTTTCAGTCACTCCCTACCGCGACATCGCAACACCGCCATACGCGGCCGGCATCGCAATCCTACTTCTGCGCCCGCAGCAAGCGCGCAGCGTCCAGCGCGAAGTAGGTCAGCACGCCATCCGCGCCTGCGCGCTTGAACGCAAGCAGCGATTCCATCATCACCTTGTCGTGATCGAGCCAGCCGTTTTGCGCGGCGGCCTTCAGCATCGCGTATTCGCCGCTCACCTGGTACACATACGTCGGGAAGCGGAACTCGTCCTTCACGCGACGCAAGATATCCAGATAAGGCATGCCCGGCTTGACCATCACCATGTCCGCGCCCTCGTCGATGTCAGCGCGCACTTCGCGCAGCGCCTCGTCCGAGTTGGCGGGATCGAGCTGATACGTCATCTTGTTGCCCTTGCCGAGATTCGCCGCGGAACCGACGGCATCGCGGAACGGGCCGTAGAACGCCGACGCGAACTTCGCCGAATAAGCCATGATCCGCGTGTGAATGTGGCCTTCGCT
Organism: Paraburkholderia sp. PGU19; assembly: GCF_013426915.1. Lineage (GTDB taxonomy): Bacteria > Pseudomonadota > Gammaproteobacteria > Burkholderiales > Burkholderiaceae > Paraburkholderia. Next base: position 3,523,226 of record NZ_AP023179.1, on the reverse strand, counting down.
CTCCAGCATCTCGCGAATCGAGCCGATCCGGCCGTCCATCATGTCGGACGGCGCGACGATGTCGACGCCCGCCTGAGCCTGCGTCTGCGCCTGCTCGACGAGAATCTCGACCGTTTCGTCATTGATCACGTAGCCGTTTTCGTCGAGCACGCCGTCCTGGCCGTGGCTCGTGTACGGATCGAGCGCGACGTCGGTCAGCACGCCGAGTTCGGGGAAGCGTTTCTTCAACTCGCGCACCGCGCGTGGAATCAGGCCCGCTTCGTTGGTTGCCTCGCGGCCGTCGGGCGTCTTCAGTGAAGGCTCGATCACCGGAAACAGCGACAGCACGGGCACGCCCAGTTCGAGACACTGCTCGGCGACGCCCATTAGCAGATCGACGGACACTCGCTCGACGCCTGGCATCGACGGAACGGCCTGACGGACATTCGTCCCTTCGAGCACGAAGACGGGGTAAATCAGATCATTAGTGGTGAGGATGTTCTCGCGCATCAGGCGGCGCGAAAAGTCGTCACGGCGCATGCGGCGCGGGCGGTGATGCGGATAGAAGCTCATGTGAGGATATCTGCAAAAGTCAAAAATGCTGGCGGCACCCTGCCAGAAACTTTTCGAGACAATGGTATATCATACCGATCGAGCAAGGCGCCTAGCGCTGACCTCCCCGCTTCTCCTCCCTGAGCGGGTGCCTGTCGTTTTTCGATTAGGCTGTTTAACCCGCCGTTTTCTAGCGGCGGGTTTTTTTCTGGGCGAACGTAAAGCGCCGCCCGCGTTTCGCAGCGGGCCTTCGCGCGCTATCGGGCTTTATTCAGCCGAAGCCGGTTCGTCGGAATCGCCCGCTGTGCCGGGCGCAATCCAGCTTTCGATCAGTTCGTGCGCTTCGTCGAGGCCGACCCGCTTGAGCGCGGAAAAAAGCTGGGCGGACAGTTCGCCCTGAAAACCCGCCGCACGATATTCATCCAGCCCTTTCTTCGTCGCCCGCAGCGCGTTGATGCTCTCCTGGCGAGTCAATTTGTCGCACTTGGTGAGCAAAGTGTGAATCGGCTTGCCCGTCGGCGCGAACCACTCGATCATCCGGCGGTCCAGCTCGGTGAGCGGCCGGCGCGAATCCATCATCAGAATCATGCCGCGCAGCTGCGACCGCGTTTGCAGATAGCTCGACAGCAACTGCTCCCAATGAGCCTTCGCCGCGCCGGGCACTTCGGCATAGCCATAGCCGGGCAGATCGACGAGATGCGCGACAGGTTCGTCTGCCGGTCCCACCGAAAAGTAGTTGATGTGCTGAGTGCGTCCGGGTGTCTTACTGGCAAACGCGAGGCGCTTCTGGTTGCAGAGGAGGTTGATGGCCGTCGACTTTCCCGCATTCGACCGCCCCGCGAAAGCGACCTCGGGTTGCGGCGTAGGCGGCAGATCGCGCAAGTGATTGACGGTCGTGAAGAAGCGCGCTTGGTGGAGCAGAAAAGACATGGAGAAGACCAGATGGAGGGGTGAATGGACGTCGAGCGGACGTCCTGCGCACATCGGCGGACGTGATGAATTGCCCTGCAAGGGCGATGCAGCCCCGCCGTAAAGGCCGGAGAGGCCCGACTGGCGCCAGATCGATTAGCGAGTTATTGTACAATACGATGGTTTACTGAAAACCTGAGAGGCCGCCGCGCGGGCCTCGGCGGCTGATCGGTCGCTGTCGTATTTTGCAGAACCTCTAATTCCCACAAGACGAAACAGGGTGTGCGAATGAATCGACTGGGCAAGTTTCTGGTGGTACTTCACACAGCAGCAGGTCTTTCAGGTTTGGCGGTACAGGCAAGAGCAGCAGATCAGGCAAAGCCGGATTTGAATCGGGGGCAGGCAATCGCAGCGCAGGTGTGCGCCTCATGTCACGGCGCGGATGGCAACAGTGCGGGCGGGGCGTATCCGAAGCTCGCCGGCCAACACCCCGAGTATCTCGTCAAGCAGCTCAAAGATTTCAAAACACAGCCAGGTGCGAAGCAGCCCGCCCGTAACAATGCGATCATGGCGGGTATGGCGGCGGCGCTGACCGATCAGGACATGGTCAACGTGTCGGCGTACTTCGCGTCGCAGGCACCGAAGCCCGGTTACGCGCACAACAAGGACACCGTGCCCCTCGGGCAGAAGATTTATCGCGCTGGCCTCGCCGACAAGGGCGTTCCCGCGTGTGCAAGCTGTCACGGGCCGACGGGGCAGGGCATTCCGTCACAGTATCCGCGCCTGTCGGGGCAATGGGCGGATTACACCGTGGCACAGTTGACCGCGTTCACGCAGGGCACGGGCGCGCGTAACAACAACGAAGCAATGCACGCCGTCGCATCGCGTTTGTCCGATAGCGAGATCAAGGCGGTGGCGGATTACATCGCGGGCTTGCATTAAGAGTCCGTACGAAAGCGAAGCCGGTCGCAAGATGGCCGGCGAAAAAACAAGAAAAGGGTGAGGGAATCGCAAGCAGCGATATCCCTGCACCCTTTTTTGCTGTTCAGTCGGAGTTTGAATGAGCTTCACCACGTCGGGTTTGGAGTTGAAGTCGCGGCAGCGCTTCCTGCGCACGTCCGTCGAATTGATGAGTTCGATGCGCTTTGCCATCGCATTGCTCGTGATCCTGTCGATCGCGAGCATCATCGGCACCGTGCTCACGCAAGACGATCCGTATCCGAACTACGTCAACCAGTTCGGGCCGTTCTGGGCCGACATCTTCCGCTCGCTGAGCCTGTACAACGTGTACAGCGCGTGGTGGTTCATACTGATCCTCGGCTTTCTGCTCGTGTCGGTCTCGCTGTGCGTGATTCGCAACGCGCCGAAGATGATCGCCGATATGAAAAGCTGGAAGGACAAGGTCCGCGAAGGCAGCCTGCGCGCGTTCCATCACAAGGGCGAGTTCGAGGTGCCGAATGCGACGCGCGCGCAAGCCGCGGCCACGCTCGGCAAGCTGTCGGCAAAGCTCGGCTACAAGTACGTGACGCGCGAATCGGAAGGCGCGACGCTGATCGCCGCCAAGCGCGGCGCGCTGACCAAGCTCGGCTACATTTTCGCGCACATTGCGATCGTGATCATCTGCATCGGCGGGCTGCTCGACAGCAATCTGCCCATCAAGCTGCAGATGTGGCTGTTCGACAAGACGCCGATCCGAAGCAACACCGTCATTAACGACATTCCGCCCGAGCATCGCCTGTCGCAAGGCAACCCGACGTTCCGCGGCTACGCGTGGGTGCCGGAAGGCCAGCATGTGTCGACGGCGATCCTGAATCAGCAGGACGGCTCGCTGATCCAGGATCTGCCGTTCTCGATCGAACTGAACAAGTTCATCGTCGATTACTACTCGACGGGCATGCCGAAGCTCTTTGCAAGCGACATCGTCGTGATCGACCACAAGACGGGCGCGCGCGTTCCGGCACGCGTCGAAGTGAACAAGCCGTTCGAATACGACGGCGTATCGATCTATCAGTCGAGCTTCCAGGACGGCGGCTCGCAGATGCAGACGACGGCCTGGCCGATGACGGGCAGCAGCGTCAAGAGCGAGCCGTTCAGCGGCGAGATCGGCGGCTCGAAGGTGTTGAGCGCGTCGATGCCCGGCGCGGACGGCCAGACGGTCGAATTTGCCGATTTCCGCGCGATCAACGTCGAGAACATCTCGAACGGCAACGGTCAGAACGATGCACGCGGCGTCGCCGCGCATCAGTCGTTGAAGGAAGCCTTCGACGAGCGCCTCGGCTCCGGCGCGAAGACGTCGAAGCCCGTCGATCTGCATAACGTCGGCCCGTCGGTGCAGTACAAGGTGCGCGACAAGGACGGCCAGGCGCGCGAGTACAACAACTACATGCTGCCCGTCGATGTAAGCGGCGAGCGCGTGTTCCTCGCGGGCATGCGCGCGAATCCCGACGATGCATTCCGATATCTGCGCATTCCCGCCGACGCGGGCGGCACGGTCAATGAATGGATGCGGATGCGCGCGGCGCTCCAGGACCCCGCCATCCGTGCGCAGGCGGCGCGCGATTTCGCGCAACGCTCGGTGCAGTCGAACGCGGAGTTGCAGCAGCATCTGGAAGAGAGTGCATCGCGCGTGCTGACACTGTTCGCGGGCGACGATCCGAGTCTGGGCAAGGCCGCCAATGGTCAGAAGGTTGGCGGTTTCCAGGCGGTCGCCGCGTTCATCGATCGTTCTGTCCCCAAGGCCGAGCAGGAGAAGGCGGCAGGACTCTTGCTTCGCATGCTCGAAGGCTCGATGTGGGACGTATGGCAACTCGCGCGCAAGCAGGCGGGAGAAGGCCCGGCAACGGCCGACCCGACCACGAGCCGCTTTGTCCAGAGCTCGATCAACGCGATTTCCGACAGCTTTCTGTACGGTTCGCCCGTCTATTTGCAGCTTGACTCCTTCAAGCAGGTGCAAGCTTCGGTATTTCAGTTGACGCGCGCACCGGGCAAAAAAGTCGTGTATCTTGGCAGCCTGCTACTCGTGTTGGGCATCTTTTCGATGTTCTATGTTCGTGAACGGCGGCTGTGGTTCTGGCTCAAGGACGCGGAGCGCAGCGGAAATGGCGTGAACGTCGTGATGGCGATGTCGACGGCGCGCAAGACGTTCGATTTCGAGAAGGAATTCGCTCAAACCCGCGATGCTGTCGGCGTCGCGCTGGGCGGCAAGCCTGTCGATGTCGATTCCGCCCACGAGGCGAAGGGCGCTGCCCGTGCAACGGGCGAAGCGTCCGCAGATTCACCCGATTCGACCCGGTAAGATCATGGACCTGACTCAAGTTTCCTCATCCTCGCGCGCCAAGCCGCGCGCCGATACGGCGGCTCATTCGACCCCGCATCTGACCGGCGAGGCGCTGCTGGACGATCGTCCATTCCTGAAGCGCCTCGGCCTGTCCGACTGGCTGTTCGCGCTTGCGATGGTCGCGGGCGCCGGGTTCGGGCTGTCGCGCTACCACGAGTACATGAATTACTACGACAAACTGGTGCTGGTGTGCGCAGTGCCTGTGTTTGTCGTGCTCGGCTGGCGCTGGAAGCCCGTGCGTCTGCTGATGGCGTGCATCGCCGTGCTGTCGCTGTCGGCCATTCAGATCTACGGCGGCGATCTCGCCCGCGCCGATCACGCGTTCTTCCTCAAGTACTTCCTGTCTAGCCAGTCGGCCATCCTGTGGATGAGCGCGCTGTTCGTGCTGGCCACGCTGTTCTACTGGATCGGCACGCTGTCGCGTTCTCCGACGGGCGCCGCGATCGGCTCGAAGATGACGTGGGTGGCGGTGCTGATGGGCTTCGTCGGCCTGATGGTGCGCTGGTACGAGTCGTATCTGATCGGATCGGACGTCGGCCATATCCCCATCTCGAACCTCTACGAAGTGTTCGTGCTGTTCAGCCTGATTACGGCGCTGTTCTACCTGTACTATGAGCAGCACTACAACACGCGCTCGCTCGGGGCGTTCGTGCTGCTGGTGATCAGCGCGGCCGTCGGCTTCCTGATGTGGTACTCGATCGCGCGCGACGCGCAGCAGATCCAGCCGCTCGTCCCCGCGCTGCAAAGCTGGTGGATGAAGATCCACGTGCCGGCGAACTTCATCGGCTATGGCAGCTTCGCGCTGTCGGCGATGGTTGGCGTTGCGTATCTGATGAAGGAGCGCGGCGTGCTGGCCGACCGTCTGCCGACGCTCGACGTGCTTGACGACGTGATGTACAAGTCGATCGCCGTCGGCTTCGCGTTCTTCACGATCGCGACGATTCTCGGCGCGCTGTGGGCGGCCGAAGCGTGGGGCGGCTACTGGAGTTGGGACCCGAAGGAAACCTGGGCGCTGATCGTCTGGCTGAACTACGCGGCGTGGCTGCACATGCGTCTGATGAAAGGCCTGCGCGGCGCGGTCGCCGCATGGTGGGCGCTGACGGGCCTGCTGGTGACGAGCTTCGCGTTCCTCGGCGTCAATATGTTCCTGTCGGGGCTGCACAGCTACGGCAAGCTGTAAGTTTCAGTTTCGCCGGGTCGGAACGACCAGAAACCGCCGTGTGCGCTGCACCGGCGGTTTTTTTTTATGCCGGTATGGAAGAATCGCTCGCCGCGTGTGTTAACAGAACGAAGAACCGAGAACGAAGAACGGTGACTCCCTCGCGCGAGTCGAATGGATACCGATAGGGCCGATGCGCCCGGCAAGGAGTTTTCAGCATGTGGATCAAGCGAAGCGACCGAGGCCAGTTGTACGGCGACGACATCGCGCGCAGCGAAATCACGCCGCAGCGCGTGTTCGAGAATCGCCGGCGCATCCTGCAGGCGGCGGGCGCGGTGGCGCTCGGCAGCCTGATCGGCGTGCACGGTGAGGCGTACGCAGAGTATTCGTCGCCCGATCCGAAGGCGCTGAAGCTCGGCGCGAAGACCAATCCGAAATTCGTCGTCACCGACAAGGTCACGTCTTACAAGGACATCACCACGTACAACAACTTCTACGAGTTCGGCACCGACAAGAGCGACCCTGCGCACAACGCCGGGACGTTGCGGCCGCGTCCGTGGAAGGTGAGCGTCGAAGGTGAGGTGAAGAACGCGAAGGTCTATGACATCGACGAGTTACTAAAGCTCGCGCCGCTCGAGGAGCGCGTGTACCGGATGCGTTGCGTCGAAGGCTGGTCGATGGTGATTCCGTGGATCGGCATTCCGCTGTCGGAAGTCATCAAGCGCGCGCAACCGACGGCGAACGCGAAATACGTGCAGTTCATCACGCTTGCCGATCCGTCGCAGATGCTTGGATTGTCCGAGCCGATTCTCGAGTGGCCCTATTCGGAAGGTCTGCGGATGGACGAAGCGATGAATCCGTTGACGCTGCTGACGATGGGCGTCTACGGTCAGGTACTGCCGAATCAGAACGGTGCGCCCGTGCGCATCATCGTGCCGTGGAAGTATGGCTTCAAGAGCGCGAAGTCGCTGGTGAAAATCCGCTTCGTCGACAAGCAGCCGCCGACCAGCTGGAGCACTTACGCGCCGAGCGAGTACGGCTTTTATTCGAACGTGAACCCGAACGTCGACCATCCGCGCTGGAGCCAGGCGACTGAACGGCGCATCGGTGACGGCATCTTCACGCCCAAGCGGAACACTCTGATTTACAACGGCTATGGCGATCTGGTCGCGTCGATGTATCAGGGCATGGACCTGAAGAAGAACTTCTGATGGCGACGCGCATGGCAACCGACAGGACCCAAACCGCGACCGCCAGCAACGCCACGAACACCGTGCGTTCGACACGAAAAGCCAGCACCAATGCAGGCGTCAGCCGCTGGACTGTGCCCGCGAAGATCGCGGTCTTCGTCGCAGCGCTGTATCCGCTTGCGCGGCTCGTGCTGCTCGGCTTCACGGGCGGACTGGGCGCGAATCCCATCGAGTTCATCACGCGCTCGACGGGCTTGTGGACGCTGGTTTTCATCTGCATCACGCTGGCGGTGACGCCGCTGCGCAAGTTGACCGGCTGGAACGCATTGCTGCGCTTTCGCCGGATGATCGGCCTTTTCGCGTTCTTCTACGCCGCGCTGCATTTCACGACGTACTTCTGGTTCGACAAGTGGTTCGATATCGCCGCGATCGTGAAGGACATCGGCAAGCGGCCATTCATCACGGTCGGCTTCGCGGCGTTCGTGCTGCTGTTACCGCTTGCCATCACATCGCCGAAAGCGATGGTGCGCAAACTCGGCCGCCGCTGGCAGACGCTGCACCGCGCCATCTACCCGATCGCAGCGCTCGCGATCCTGCATTTCTGGTGGATGAAGGCGGGCAAGCACGATCTGATCTTGCCGAAGATTTACGGCGCGATCGTGATTGCGTTGCTGGGCTGGCGTGTGCTGGTTTGGGCGCGCGACAGAATCAGGCAGCGCGCAAAAGCCTGACGAGCGCGAATCGACAGGCGACAAAAAAGGCGATGCGCTGTGAGCGCATCGCCTTTTTGCTTTGAGCGTCCAAAACGCGCGGATGTTACTCCGGCAGAACCGTCTCGCCCGCGAACAGGTCTTTCACTTCTTCGCGCTTGCGTACGACGTACGCCATGTCGCCGTCGACCATCACTTCGGCTGCGCGCGCACGCGTGTTGTAGTTCGAGCTCATCGCGAAACCGTAGGCACCCGCGGAACGGATCGCGAGCAGATCGCCCGGCTCGACGGCGAGGTTGCGTTCGCGTCCAAGCCAGTCACCGCTTTCACAGACGGGACCGACGACGTCATAAACATGCTTGTCCCCGGCGCGCTGCACGACCGGTTCGATCGCGTGATAAGCCTCGTACATCGCGGGGCGCGCGAGGTCATTCATTGCTGCATCGACGATCGCAAAATTCTTCTCTGCACCCGGCTTCAGAAACTCGACGCGCGTGAGCAGCATGCCCGCATTGCCGACGAGCGAGCGGCCCGGCTCAAAATACACTTCGCGATGGCCATGCCCACGCGCTTCGATCCGGTCGAGCAACGTGCGCACGAAATCGCTGATATCCGGCGGCGTTTCGTCGTCGTAGGTGATACCGAGTCCGCCGCCCACGTCGATATGCTTGATCTTCACGCCGTCCGCTTCGATCTGCTCGACGAGTTCGAGCAGTTTGTCGACGGCGTCGAGATAGGGCGCGACTTCCGTGATCTGCGAACCGATATGGCAGTCGATGCCGACCACGTCGAGATTCTTCATCACAGCGGCGGCGCGATACGTGGCGCGCGCGTCGTCGAATGCAACGCCGAACTTGTTCGACTTGAGACCTGTCGAGATATACGGATGCGTCTTTGCATCGACGTCAGGATTCACGCGCAGCGATACAGGCGCCTTCTTGCCCATTTCACCCGCAACCGCGTTGAGGCGGTCGAGTTCGGGAATCGATTCGACGTTGAAGCATTTCACGCCCGCCGCGAGCCCTTCGCGCATTTCCGCGACACTCTTGCCGACGCCCGAGAACACGGTGTTTTCCGCTTTGCCGCCAGCCGCGAGCACGCGCGCCAGCTCGCCGCCCGACACGATGTCGAAGCCCGCGCCCATGCGCGCGAACAGGTTGAGCACGGCGAGATTGCTGTTCGCCTTGACGGCGACGTGCACGGTTGCGTGCCGGCCGGCGCATGCGTCGGCGTAGGCATGCCACGCCTCGCTTAGTGCGGCGCGCGAGTAGACATAGAGCGGCGTGCCGAACTGCTCGGCAAGCGACGCGGCGGACACGCCTTCGGCGTGCAGCACGCCGTCGACATAGGTAAAAGCGGATTGAGTCATACGGCAGTCTTATTGAGCTTCGGACGCGCCGGACGCCGGTTGGGCGGGCGCGTTCGACTTCGGCTCGGTGCGAAGTTCAGTGTCGGGCGACAGGGACAATGGCGTGCCCGACGTATCCGGAACGGAACCTTGAGCGGATTCGGCGCCGGGTTTCACTTCGTCGGGCGAGGGCGGCTGGGTCTGTTCGTTCGGTTTGGCCGGAAGAGGCGGAACGGTAGGCATATAAAGCGAACCGCGTTGTCCGCAACCGCTGAGCGCGACACCTGCGACAATAGCCAGAGTCGCTAGAATCGTGGCCGTGGAGCTCGTCCGGAAAACGACTCGCATGACTGTCCCTGAATAATTAATCGCTGGAGTTTAGCATGTCCGACAGTGAATACCTGACCCGCGCCGAGGCTGTGCTGGCAGCCATCGAACGCTCGCTCGACGATACGGATGCCGACGTCGAATTCGAGCGCAGCGGCAACGTGCTGACGCTCGAATTCGAGAACGGCACGAAGATCATCGTCAACCTGCAGCCGCCGATGCAGGAGATCTGGATCGCCGCCAAGTCGGGCGGATACCACTTCCGTTTTGTCGACGGCGCGTGGCGCGATACGCGCAATGGCACCGAGTTCTACGCGGCGCTGTCCGAATACGCGACGCAGCAGGCAGGCGAAGACGTCCATATCGCGCCGTGAGCGTTTCGTGCCGGCGCGTGTGAAGCCGATGCACGTTTGCCGAAAATGAAAAAGCCGCCGCGTTCGATACGCGGCGGCTTTGTTTCCAGCCCGGCAATCCTGACTCAGCCGGACTTAGTGACCTTTGAACAGGTTCATGATGTCCTCTTTCTCCTGCGCGCCGACCGCGGCTGGCGCACCGCTGGCGGCATCGCTTGCTCCCGGCGGCGGCAGCGTCACCCCGACCGTCGACACGAAGCCGTTGCCCGGCGTGAAGTCGTCGAAGTACAGCTCGTCGCTGATCGATACGACGTCTTCCGGCATCGGCATCTTGTACTCGGGCACGCCCTTGAGCGCGCGTCCCATGTAGTCGATCCACACGGGCAGCGCGAGCCCGCCGCCCGTTTCCTTGTCGCCGAGACTGCGCGGGTTGTCGTAGCCCATCCAGGCGATCGCGCAAAGCGTGTGCTGATAGCCGGCGAACCACGCGTCGCGCGAATCGTTGGTGGTGCCCGTCTTACCCGCGAGATCCGTGCGCTTCAGGACGTTCGACTTCGCGCCCGTGCCGCGCTGCGCGACGCTCATCAGCAGACTGTTCATCACATACGCGTTGCGTGGCTCGATCGCGTGCGGCGCGTTGCTCGCAGCGACGAGCGGGTCCGCATGCGCGACCACCATGCCGCGCTGATCGGTGACTTCGGCGATCAGATACGGATTCACGCGAAAGCCGCCATTGGCGAACACCGAGTAGCCGGCCGCCATCTGGAGCGGTGTGACGAGGCCAGCGCCGAGCGCCATCGGCAGATAGGCGGGGTGACGTTCCGCATCGAAACCGAAGCGCGTGATGTACTGCTGCGCGTACTTCGTGCCGATGTGGTTGAGGATGCGGATCGACACGAGGTTCTTCGACCTCTGCAGCGCGGTACGCATCGACATCGGGCCATCGAAGCCGCCGCCGTAGTTCTTCGGCTCCCACGCCTGGCCGCCTGTTTCAGCTGCGCTGAAGAACAGCGGCGCGTCGTTGATGACGGTTGCCGGTCCCAAACCCTTTTCTAGCGAAGCCGAATAGATGAACGGCTTGAAGCTCGAACCCGGCTGACGCCATGCCTGCGTCACGTGATTGAACTTGTTCTTGTTGAAGTCGAAGCCACCGACCAGCGCGCGGATTGCGCCATCCTGCGGCACGACGGATACGAACGCGCCTTCGATCTGCGGCAACTGCGTGATCGACCAGTTGCCGTCGTCGTTCTTCACGATACGGATGATCGCGCCAGGCCGCACGCGCTGGTTCGGCTGCGCGCGCGCGCTCAGCGCGAATGTCGCGTAGCGCAGCCCGTCGCCCTGGATCGTCACGGCATTGCCGTCGATCAGCGTGGCCTGCACCTGCTTCGGACTGGCCGACGTCACCACGGCCGCGATGATCTCGCCGTTGTCGGGATGCTCGAGCAGCGCGTCGTCGATGGCCTGCTCGCGTTCGTCCGCGTCGGTTGGCAGGTCGATGAACGCTTCAGGACCGCGATAGCCGTGACGCCGTTCGTAGTCCATCAAGCCTTTGCGCAACGCCCGGTATGCAACGTCCTGGTCGGCGGAATCGATGGTCGTCACGACGTTGAGGCCGCGTGTGTACGCCTCTTCGCGGTACTGCGCGTACATCATCTGCCGCACCATTTCCGCGACGTACTCCGCGTGCACGCTGAACTCCTTGCCCGCGCCCTTGACGATGAGCGGCTGGCGGCTCGCCGTGTCGTACTGGTCCTGCGTGATATAGCCCAACTCCAGCATGCGCTGAAGGATGTATTCCTGACGCACCTTCGCGCGCTTCGGATTCACTACCGGGTTATACGCGGACGGCGCTTTCGGCAGACCGGCGAGCATCGCGCATTCGGCCAGCGACAGGTCTTTCAGGTCCTTGCCGAAGTACACGCGCGCCGCGCTCGCGAAGCCGTACGCACGCTGGCCGAGATAGATCTGATTCATGTACACCTCGAGAATCTGATCTTTGCTCAGCTTCGATTCGATTTTGTACGCGAGCAGCATCTCATAGATCTTGCGCGTGTAGGTCTTCTCGCTGGACAGGAAGAAGTTGCGCGCCACCTGCATCGTGATCGTGCTAGCGCCTTGCGTTGCGTGGCCGTTCGTGAGCGCGACCATGCCGGCGCGCGCGATACCCATCAGATCGACGCCGCCGTGATCGTAAAAGCGCGCGTCTTCGATGGCGAGCACTGCCTTCTTGAGATTGTCCGGCACCTCGCGCATGTGCACGATGTCGCGCCGCTCTTCGCCGAATTCGCCGATCAGCACGTGGTCGGCCGTGTAGATGCGCAGCGGCACCTTCGGACGATAGTCGGTCAACGCGTCGAGCGAAGGCAGATTGGGCGTGGCGACGACCAGCGCGTAACCCAGCACGAGCAAGACGCAGAGGATCCCGGCGAAGATCAGCCCGACGAAGCCAAGGATGATCGTCAGCCAGAGTGGACGTTTGCGCTTCTGCGGTGCCGGGGGCGGAGACGTAGGAGTCGTGGATTGCATATGAACACCAGAAAACGGTCCCGCGATTATAGCCGCCCGACCCGGCAGCTTTCGGCGTGCTTACGGCCGACGCGGTCCGCACGGCTATGAGAACACTGTAGTGCCTTTGATTGTCGCCGGATATCCGTTACCCGACCATTAGCCATTCGGCTGAATTTCGCTTGTGTGTCGCGCTGCGCAGAATGCCTTCCGTTGCCCGCGTTCTCTGGATGCCGCGGGCCTTCAGTTTCCGTTGGTATCTGAGGGAGGAAGGAATGGCGTTGAAACACACGTTACGAATGGCGATGCGGCGTCAGGCAGTCGGCATCGATGTCGGCGCACAAGCAGTGAGGATCGTGGCGCTGAGCTGCAGTGCGCGAAAGACGGGAGCCGTGCGCATCGAATGCGTGGCTTTGGAGCCGCTCGCGCCGGGCGCGATGGCCGGCGCCGAGATCGTGGACCGGCAAGCGGTGGCGCGCGCGTTGTCCGAGGCATTCTGCCATGTGCCCCAGCAATGCATGTCGGCGGCACTGCGTTGCGCAATGGCGATTCCGGGTTCCGCGACCTTCACGGCGCATCTGCCCATCAATCACGCGAGCGGCCCGCATGGTTCCGCCGCGTCGATCGAGCCTACGGTGCTGATGGAAGCCGAGCGCGTCGCGGGCATCGAGCGTCATGCGCTCGCCGTCGACTGGTATGTCGACGAGTCGCCGCCGCATCTTCGCAAGGTGTCGATTGCCGCGACGGCGCGCGAGCATCTCGAAGCGCGCATCGAAAGCGCGGCGATGGCGGGCGTGACGCTGACAACGGTTGACGTCGAGCCACATGCGGCGTTGCGTGCGCTGCGCCACGCGGCGACCTTCGAACTCGAACTGCACGAACCGTATGCGGCGATCTGGATCGGCAGTGATGGCGTGTACGGCTGGCGCATCGAAGGGGAAACGATCGCGGAAGAAATCCGTTATCCATCGCCTGAATATTCGTGCGTCGCCGACGCGTTGCGCGATCTCGCGGAAAACAACCTGAACGTGTGCGCGCTGGTGGGTGGCGAAATTGAGTTGCTCGAAGGCGTGTGCTTTTCGCTCGCCGATATCGGCGATGTGCTGGGCTGTTCCGTCTTGCCGTTCGACTGTTCTTCGCTCAGCGACGGCAACGTGATACCCGACTCGGATCTGTTGCATGAGCCTTCGTTCGCGGTCGCATTCGGTCTTGCATTGCGGGGCATTACGCAATGACCTTCGCCCACGGTTTCAATCTGTTGCCGCACCGGCAGCGCGATGCGCGGCTCGCGCGCCGGCGCTGCTATGTCGAATGGACGAGTGCGACGCTGTGTGGTTGCGCCGCAGTGGCGTTGCTGATGACGTGGCAGACGTTCGAACGGGTGCGTATCGACCGGGAGCGCGCGGCGATCGGGCAACGCCTTGCTGTGCTCGCGCCGCCGCTTGCCGAGCACACTCGGCTTGTCGGTGAGGCACGCGACGAGCGCCTGAGGAGCGAGCGCGCCGCGACGCTTTCCGAACCGCTCATGTACTTGCTCGATCTGCTCGATGCGTTGAGCCGGGAGTCGTCCGAGGCTGTCGTCGTCAGCCAGTTACGGCAACGCGGGCGCGATACCGAACTGCTTGCCGCGTCTTCCGATCATGCCGCGTCGGCGGCGTGGCTGAACCGTCTCGCCGCGTTGAACGGCGTGAAGGATTCGGACTTGAGCGACGTGCATCGTGCGACGGGCGCGACGGAGGCATCGACGCCGTTCGAAATCAAAGCACATCTGAAATGGGACGGGCCACCTGAAAAAACCCGGGCGCCGGCAGCGCCTCATCAAAACACGAGAGGGAAGCAATGAACACGACTATTGCTGGGCGCATCGGCATGCCGGCGACGCGCGAGCGGTTCGGACACACGCTCGTTGAGCGTCTGCGTGTGCCACTCGAAGCATGGAGCGTACGGCGACGCTGGGCTGTCGCTTTGTGCATCGCCGTCGCTGCTTTCGTGCTCGGCGCGAATGCATGGCTCGCCACGGATATGAGCGGCGTGCAGGCGAGCCGCGAAATGTTATCTGCCGCGCAACGCAAACTGGGCGAAGCCGAAACGGCCGTTGCGCAGTTGCCTGCATTGCGTCAGGCGGCGAGCGTCGCGCCGATGCCTTCGAATTGGACCTCGGCCGACGACATACGCGTGATTTCGCAGCTCGCGGCACGCAACGAAGTATCGTTGCTCGTAATCGAGCCGGGTGTCGTCACGGGCAGCGGACTCGACACCATGCGTCCTCTGCATGTGACGGCTCAAGCCGACTTCGATCATGTCGTCGATTTTCTGGAAGGGCTCGCGAGTTTGCCGGTCCTCGTCGTGCCCGAAGGAGTGACGCTCAAGCGTCAGGGCGAGGCCCTGTCAATCAACGCGACGTTGCATTCGTTCAGCGCGGTTCATCCTGTGCGGAACGCTGCGCGTCGAACGCTGCGCGATGATCCTGACGCGTTCGATCCCGACGAAGAGATCGTGTTCTACGATCCGTTTCAACCTGCGGCGTTTGCGTCGGCCGTGGAGAACGCTTCGTCGTCGATGCGGCTGGTCGGGCTTCTGGCCGACCGCCTGCGCGGTCTTGCGCTGATCGAAGCAGGCGACAACGCAGAGACGCTCGAACCAGGGCAGCGGTGGGGCGACGAGCGGGTCGCGCATGTCGATGCACGCGCCCTCACGCTTGCAAAGCGCGATGGCAGCATGTATTCGCTGACGCTCGCGGAGGCTGTCGAATGAGGCGGCTCAACGTCATGCGTTCGATGCTCGTGTGTGCTGCTTTCGTCGCCATGGCGGCGCGCGCATCGCTGCCACCGCTTCCCGCCGACATGCCGTTCGACGACGCGCTTGCGCCCGCCGGTCTGCCGCCGTTGCCGCGCATGGTTACGACGGACGTCGCCAATCCGTTCACGCCGGATGCCACCGATGAAACCACCGCGCCGGGGCGCGAGGCGGATGCATCGCCGGATGCGGCGCAACCGTCTTCTGCCGCACGCGACGAAGCGGAACCGAAACGCCAGGGCGAAGCGCGCACGGAGCCGCTCGAAGGCCCGCCCGTCCCGCTTGCGCCCGCCGCGCGCCTAAGCACGAACGCCTCACCGTCGATTCCCGCCGACAGCCCGATCACGCTGCATTTCCAGCACGCCGAACTGGGGGCCGTGCTCGGCGCGTTCGCGAAGTTCACCGGCCTGAATATCGTCGCCAGCGACAAGGCGCGCGGCGCGGTCACGCTGCATCTGGACAACGTACCGTGGCGCGCCGCGTTCGATACGCTGCTCGACGTCAACGGTCTCGCGATGGAACAGCGCAGCAACGTGATCTGGGTGGCACCGCTGTCCGAACTGGCGACGCGCGAGCGTCAGCGCTTCGAAGCGCACGCGCGCGCCGCTGAGCTCGAGCCGCTCGCGAGCCGCACCTTCGAGCTGCACTACGCGCACGCCGAAGAGCTGCGCAAGCTGCTGACGGCATCGGGCAATCAGCGCGTGTTGTCGAAGCGCGGCGCGGCGATGGCCGACCCGCGCACCAATCTGCTGTTCGTGACCGATCTCGACGCGCGCCTCGCGCAGATCGCAGAACTGATCGCATCGCTCGACCGGCCGACGCGTCAGGTGCTGATCGAGGCGCGCATCGTCGAAGCGGAGAAGGGCTTTTCGCGCAATCTCGGCGTGAAGCTGTCGATGCTCGCCACGAACGAGGACGGCAAGGCGACGGGCGTCGTCGGCGGCAAGGACGGCGCGATCTACGATCTCTCCGCGCGTCCGATCTCCGGCTTCGACGCGGCCACGGCGGGCTTCACGCTGTTCGCCGCGCAGGCGACGCGGCTCGTGAACATCGAGCTGAGCGCGCTCGAAGCGGAAGGGCTCGGGAGGATCGTGTCCAGTCCGCGCGTCGTGACGGCGGACCGGATGAAGGCGATCGTCGAGCAAGGCACCGAGCTGCCGTATCAGGCGAAAGTCGGGCAGGGCGTGTCGGGCGTGCAGTTTCGCCGCGCCAGCCTCAAACTGGAGGTCGAGCCGCAAATCACGCCGGACGGCCGGGTCGTGCTGGATCTCGACGTCGCGAAGGACAGTGTCGGCGAGCAGACGGCGTCGGGGCCCGCCATCAACACCAAACATGTGCAGACGCGCGTCGAGGTGGAGGACGGCGGGACGGTGTCGATTGGCGGAATCTACGAGTCGGACGACCGCGATGATGTGACGCGCGTGCCGCTCCTGGGCAAAATACCGCTTTTGGGCGCGCTTTTTCGGCATCGCGCCCACCGCGATCTGACCAGCGAACTCGTCGTTTTCATCACGCCGTGGGTTGTGCAGACAAATTGACGGATCGTCGGGAAAGCGCCATGGACGCGGGCCGAAAGCATGATCGGCGGCAGCCGCGCGGGCCGTCAGGCTCGACAAGGCAGGCGCTTTGCCAGTAAGCTGCCGCACGAACTACACCGGATTAGCCAGAGGATAAGTTGCAACCGCGGGACGCACACGCCAACGTTTTTTTTGTAGGGCTCATGGGGGCAGGCAAGACCACCGTGGGCCGGGCCGTGGCGCGCCGGCTGGATCGCCCGTTCTTCGACTCCGATCATGAAATCGAGGCGCGCACGGGCGCGCGCATCCCGGTGATCTTCGAACTCGAAGGCGAAGCGGGCTTTCGCGACCGCGAGGCGCAAGTGATCGCCGAGCTCACCGGGCGCGAAAGCATCGTGCTCGCCACGGGCGGCGGCGCGGTCTTGCGCCCGGAAAACCGCGACGCGCTGCGCGCGCACGGCATCGTCGTTTATCTGCGCGCCAATCCGCATGATCTCTGGCTGCGCACGCGCCGCGACAAGAACCGCCCGCTTCTGCAGACCGAGGACCCGAAAGGGCGCCTCGAAGCGCTCTACGAAGTCCGCGATCCGCTCTACCGCGAATGCGCCGATTTCGTGATCGAAACGGGCCGTCCGTCCGTCAACGGGCTCGTCAACATGGTGCTGATGCAGCTCGAGATGGCGGGCGTCGCCAAACCTGCTGCGTCATAATGGCGAGATGAATTCCATGATCACCGTCAACGTCGAACTGGGCGAACGCGCCTATCCCATTCATATCGGCGCCGATCTGATCGGCAAAAGCGAGCTATTCGCGCCGCATATTCGCGGCGCGTCGGTGACGATCGTCACCAACTCGACGGTCGATCCTCTGTACGGCGACACCTTGCGCAAGGCGCTCGCGCCGCTCGGCAAGGACGTGACAACGGTCGTGCTGCCCGACGGCGAAGCGCACAAGAATTGGGAAACGCTGAATCTGATCTTCGACGCGCTGCTCGGCGCGCGGGCCGATCGCAAGACTACGTTGATCGCGCTCGGCGGCGGCGTGATCGGCGACATGACGGGTTTCGCAGCCGCCTGCTACATGCGCGGCGTGCCGTTCATCCAGGTGCCGACCACGCTGTTGTCGCAGGTCGATTCGTCGGTTGGCGGCAAGACGGGCATCAACCATCCGCTCGGCAAGAACATGATCGGCGCGTTCTACCAGCCGCAAGCCGTGATCGCCGATATCGGCGCGCTGCGCACGCTGCCGCCGCGCGAACTGGCGGCCGGGATCGCGGAAGTCATCAAGACGGGCGCGATTGCCGACGCAACGTTCTTCGAGTGGATCGAAGCGAACATGGAAGCGCTCAACCGCTGCGAACCGGAAGCGCTCGCCGAAGCGGTCAAACGTTCGTGCGAGATCAAGGCATCCGTGGTGGCCAAGGATGAGCGCGAAGGTGGTCTGCGCGCAATTCTCAATTTTGGTCATACGTTCGGTCACGCAATCGAAGCGGGTCTCGGCTATGGCGAGTGGCTGCACGGCGAAGCGGTGGGCTGCGGGATGGTGATGGCGGCGGACCTGTCCGTGCGGCTCGGCCATCTGGACGAGGCTGCGCGCAAGCGGCTCGTCGCCGTCATCGAGGCGGCGCATCTGCCTACTCAGGCGCCTACGCTCGGCGCGGAGCGTTACGTCGATCTGATGCGCGTTGACAAGAAGGCGGAAGCGGGCGAAATCAAGTTCATCCTGCTGAAGCGTTTCGGCGACACACTGATCACCCGCGCCCCCGACGAGGCGGTGCTCGAAACCCTCGGCGCCAGCGTCGGCACCTGACGCGAAGCGAAGCGGCCTGACACAGCACACAGCGGCAGTCGCATCTGATTCGGAGATATCGGTGAGTGAAATACGCAGCGACCATCTGAGCGAATCACTCGACGCCGCTTCCGTGCCGCCCGCTACCGGCGTCGTATCGCTGCCCACCATCGCCGCGCTCGAAGCGCATCTCGCGCCGTACGCCGCGCATTCTTCGCAATCGCGCGGCCGGCGCCATCACGAAGCGCCGCCAAGCGCGCGCACCGAGTTTCAGCGCGATCGCGATCGCATCGTCCATTCGACCGCTTTCCGAAGGCTCGAGTACAAGACGCAGGTCTTCGTGAATCACGAGGGCGATCTGTTCCGCACACGGCTCACCCACAGTCTCGAAGTCGCGCAGATCGCGCGTTCTGTCGCGCGCAATCTGCGCGTGAACGAAGATCTCGTCGAAGCGATTTCGCTGGCGCACGATCTCGGACACACGCCGTTCGGCCATGCCGGGCAAGATGCGCTCAATGAATGCATGCGCGACTACGGCGGCTTCGAGCACAACCTGCAAAGTCTCGCCGTCGTCGACGATCTCGAAGAGCATTACGGCGCATTCGATGGCCTGAATCTGTGCTTCGAAACGCGCGAAGGCATTCTCAAGCATTGCTCGCGCGAAAACGCGCGGCGTCTCGGCGAACTCGGCGAGCGCTTTTTGCAAGGGCGGCAACCGTCGATCGAAGCGCAGATCGCCAATCTCGCCGACGAAATCGCGTACAACAATCACGACGTTGACGACGGTCTGCGCTCGGGATTGCTCACGATCGATCAACTCGCCGAAGTCGAGCTATGGCACACGCATTACGACGCAGCGCGGCGCGATTATCCGCAGATCGAGGGACGCCGGCTGATTCATGAGACTGTGCGGCGAATCATCAACACGCTGATCGTCGACCTGATCGACGCGACCACGCACAATATCGCGCGGCATGCGCCCGCGTCGCTCGACGACGTGCGCCGCGCGCCGCCGCTTGTCGCACACAGCGACGCTGTCGCTGCGCAGGCGACGGAGCTCAAGCGGTTTCTCTTCCAGAACCTGTACCGCCACTATCGCGTGATGCGCATGGCGAACAAGGCCCAGCGTGTGATCGCTGGTTTGTTCGACGCGTTCATCAGCGATCCTCGTCTGCTGCCGCCCGCCTACCAGACGCCGGACGCAGCCAGGCAACCACGCCTAATCGCGCATTACATCGCGGGCATGACGGACCGGTATGCGTCGAAGGAATACCAGCGGCTGTTTATCGTCGATGGCGATTGATGCGGTGACGCGCGGTATGTCCCCGCGTCTAGGCACGCCGCGTAACCTGAACCGCGCGACGTCAACAGTCTGCGCAACGGCACAGCGCACGAACGTCCGACGCTCGGCTCGAGACAAAAAGGAAGCGGCGCGCTTACGCGCCGCGCCCGTTCTACGCGCTATCCGAGGTCCAGCCGTCGCTGGCTGGCCGGTCGCCCAGCCAGGCGTCGCGTGCGTCAGCGTGAACCGCCGCGCGCAATCAAGGCGCCTGCGATCAGTGCAACGCCACCCACAATGGCGATCGTCCGCCACGGATTTTCATGCACGTAGTCGTCGGCATCGTGCAATGCCGCTTCGGCGCGTTCGCGCATCGCATCGCGCGTGTCGTTCAGACGTGTGCGCGCTTCGTCGAGACGCTTGCGCATCTGCGTGCGCAGCACCGCGGCGTCGGCTTGCGTGCCGTCTCCGAGCGTATTCTCGAGTTCGGTCATCAGTGTGCGCAGTTCGCTTGCAATATCTTCAGCCGCGTGTCGACTGTGGCGCGCAATGCGCCGCGCACGACGGCCAGCCGTGGTCCAGGATTCGCCCAGGGCATCTCGCGTGTTAGGAAGTGCAGTCATGGTCGCTCCGTCGATGAGGGTAGTTGATTATCCCCGCAACACAGCGCGGGAAGTTTCCTCTGACGCAACTTCGATGCCCGCCCGGCGACATGATTCGCACAGACGTTCCCACAGGGCCGATGCATGCCGCATGCGGCAGAAATTGCACCGCTGGCGTGCACGTTTCAGTCAAATTTACAACGGCCGGGCGGCGTGTATGGCAGGAATGATGTCGCGATACGTCGGAGACGAAGGCGTGCAGATACAGGTATTGTGAACGCATGCAAAAACGCCGACGCGCTTTTGCACATCGGCGTTGTTCAAGCCCGAAAATCTCGTCTACCCTGTTGTGTTAGAACCGGTAACCGAGGTTCACGTACGTGACGATCGGGTTCAGACGAATCTTCGTCTCCGATTGCACGTTGACGGTACCGATCGGCGTCTGCGCCTGGGTGTTCAGCTTGGCGGTTGTCGAGAGCGGCAGGTACGAGATTGAGAAGCCTGCAAACCAGTGGTCCGTGAACGCGTACGTGAAGCCGGCATTAAACACGGGCTCCCACGAACTATCCGTAGTTACAGTGGTCGGACCATGAAGTACGTTGGCTTCGAAAGCGCCGTTCGTGATTTTCTCGTCGGTAAACGAAACACGGCTCACGCCGAGGCCGAGATACGGACGGAACTTGGCTTGCGGCTGGTTGAAGTAGTACTTGAACAGCAGCGTTGGGCTCCATTGCTTCGCCGAGCCGAGCTTGCCGTATTGCTGGAATGCGCCCGTGCCTTTCAGGTCGAATTGAGGCGGCACGCCGATCACGAACTCGGTGGCGATATGGTCGGTGACGAAGTAACCGCCGGTGAAACCGATGGTGTCGCCGCTGCCGAGTTCGGCGCCCGTGTTGGGCACAGTGATATTGACGGGCGTACCGTTGACGTTTGTCTCCTTCAACGGGTCACTACTGGACTGAGGCGCGAGATGCAACCACCCTGTTGTAACGAAGAAACTGCCGGCCGATTGCGCGTGCGCTGTGGTTGTTATGCAAGCGAGTGCCGCGACCCCCAAGGCCTGTTTTAATTTCATTTGTGCTCCTCCAAAAAAGGCCCGCCAATTATGACCACAACGTTTCAAACAAACCATACGCGCCGGCTAGAGCGTTCTGCCTAGGCTTTATGCCGTTTTCCGGCAGACCCGCTTGGCGCGTGAGGCCGCGCCGACGCAGTTTTTCGGACCTTCGGGTATGTACCAACGCGACTTTGGATAATCCAGCATGGCACGGCTTGCACGTCTTTATGTCCCCGACCAGCCGCAACACGTGATCCTGCGCGGACTCGACCAGCAGCCCGCATTCGTCGACGACCAGGATTACGAACTGTTCATCGATTGCCTGAAGGCGGCTTCGCGCGATCACCATCTTTCCGTTCACGCATACGCGCTGATGCCCGGCGCGGTGCAACTGCTTGTCACGCCCACCGACGAATCGAGCTTGCCCAAGGCGATGCAGGCCGTCGGCCGGCGTTACGTCGCGCACTTCAATCGCCGGTACTCGCGGCGCGGCACGTTGTGGGAAGGCCGCTATCGCGCGACGGTGATCGAAGGCGAGAAGTACTTCCTGCTTGCGAGCCGCGTGGTCGAAATGTCGCCGGTGCGCAACCAGCTGGTGAGCACGCCCGAAGACTACCGATGGTCCAGTTATCGGCATCACATCGGGCTGACCTTAGACAGTTTGATCACCGATCACCGTTTGTACTGGTCGCTCGGCAATACGCCGTTCGAACGGCAGCGCGCGTACCGCGAATTGTGCGAACAGCCGCTCGACGAGCGCGAAGCCAGCCAGCTTCAGCAGGCCACGTTGAAGGGCTGGGTGCTCGGTAGCGACTCGTATCGGGAGTGGGCGGCGCGCGCCGCGAACCGGCGCGTCTCGCCGTTGCCGCGCGGCCGGCCGCGCAAGGTCCGGGAAACGCCGCAAACCCAGTAAAGCCTTTGTGCTCAATGGCTTGCTGGCGAAAGCGGAAAGCGAACGGCATCTACGCATGCCGTTTTCTTTTGCCCTATTTTGATGTGGCACCAATTAATAGGGCGAAAAATGCACCACATTGATAATAGGGGTCCGACCATCACATTTTGTTTGCTATTCCTTTGATTCGTCGCGTATATTCCGATTTCCGGCGTCCCGATGTGCAACTGCAATATCGCGCGTCCGCGGCCGCCCGCGCGGTCGAAGTCCGCTCGGCGGGCAAAAACAAAATGGTTCAACGGCCCCACGGCCCCTGACAGACGGTGTCCCCATGAACGACCATCAGCAGCCGCTTTCCACGGTTCCCGCCGCGCAAGGTCTATACGACCCCGCAAACGAGCACGACGCATGCGGCGTCGGCTTCGTTGCGCATATCAAGGGCAAGAAAAGCCACGAAATCATCCAGCAGGGCCTGAAGATCCTCGAAAACCTCGATCACCGGGGCGCTGTCGGCGCCGATCCGCTGATGGGCGACGGCGCGGGCATCCTGATCCAGATTCCGGACTCGTTCTACCGCGAGGAAATGGCCAAGCAGGGCGTGACGCTGCCGCCCGAGGGCGAATACGGCGTCGGCATGATCTTCCTGCCGAAGGAACACGCGTCGCGTCTCGCCTGCGAGCAGGAACTGGAGCGCACGGTGAAGGCCGAAGGCCAGGTCGTGCTCGGCTGGCGCGACGTGCCCGCCGACCACAACATGCCGATCTCGCCGACCGTGAAGGCGAGCGAGCCGCTGATCCGCCAGATCTTCATCGGACGCGGCAAGGACATCATGGTGACGGACGCGCTGGAGCGGAAGCTGTACGTGATCCGCAAGACGGCGAGCCACCGCATCCAGGCGCTCAAGCTGAAGCACGGCAAGGAATACTTCGTGCCGTCGATGTCGGCGCGCACGGTCGTCTACAAGGGTCTGCTGCTGGCGGGCCAGGTCGGCGTGTACTACCGCGACCTGCAGGACGAGCGCGTCGTGTCGGCACTCGCGCTCGTGCACCAGCGCTTTTCGACCAACACGTTCCCGGCGTGGGAACTGGCTCACCCGTATCGCATGATCGCCCACAACGGCGAAATCAACACGGTGAAGGGCAACGTCAACTGGCTGAACGCGCGTACGGGCGCGATCGCCTCGCACGTGCTCGGCGACGACCTGCCGAAGCTGTGGCCGCTGATCTATCCGGGCCAATCGGACACGGCGTCGTTCGACAACTGTCTCGAACTGCTCGTGATGGCCGGCTACCCGCTCGTCCACGCGGTGATGATGATGATTCCCGAAGCATGGGAGCAGCACACGCTGATGGACGACAACCGCCGCGCGTTCTACGAATACCACGCCGCGATGATGGAACCGTGGGATGGCCCCGCTGCAATCGCGTTCACCGACGGCCGCCAGATCGGCGCGACGCTCGACCGTAACGGCCTGCGTCCGGCGCGCTACATCGTCACGGACGACGACCTCGTCATCATGGCGTCGGAAGCGGGCACGCTGCCCATTCCCGAATCGAAGATCGTCAAGAAGTGGCGTCTGCAGCCGGGCAAGATGTTCCTGATCGACATGGAGCACGGCCGCATCATCGACGACAAGGAACTGAAGGACAACCTCGCGAACGCCAAGCCGTACAAGAGCTGGATCGACGCAGTGCGCATTAAGCTCGACGAAATCGAGCCGAACGCGGAAGACGTCGTCGCGGAGCGCCGCGAAGCGGCTGCGCTGCTGGACCGCCAGCAGGCGTTCGGCTACACGCAGGAAGACCTCAAGTTCCTGATGGCGCCGATGGCGCAGGCAGGCGAAGAAGCCGTTGGCTCGATGGGCAACGACTCGCCGCTGGCCGTCATGTCCAACAAGAACAAGACGCTGTATCACTACTTCAAGCAGCTGTTCGCGCAGGTCACGAACCCGCCTATCGACCCGATCCGTGAAAACATGGTGATGTCGCTGGTGTCGTTCGTCGGTCCGAAGCCGAACCTGCTGGATACGAACAACATCAACCCGCCGATGCGTCTCGAAGTGTCGCAGCCTGTGCTCGACTTCAAGGACATCGCGAAGATTCGCGCGATCGATCAGTACACGGGCGGCAAGTTCAGCTCGTACGAACTGAACATCTGCTACCCGGTTGCATGGGGCAAGGAAGGCATCGAAGCGCGCCTCGCGTCGCTGTGCGCGGAAGCCGTGGATGCCGTGAAGTCCGGCTACAACATGCTGATCGTGTCGGACCGCAAGACCGACCGCGACAACGTCGCGATTCCGGCACTGCTCGCTACGTCGGCGATCCACTCGCACCTCGTGCAGCAAGGTCTGCGCACGAGCACGGGGCTCGTCGTCGAAACGGGCTCGGCGCGTGAGACGCACCACTTCGCGCTGCTCGCGGGCTTTGGCGCGGAAGCTGTCCACCCGTACCTCGCGATGGAAACGCTCGCGCAGATGGCAGTTGGCATGAAGGGCGACCTGTCGGCGGAAAAGGCGGTCTACAACTTCACGAAGGCAGTCGGCAAGGGCCTGTACAAAGTCATGTCGAAGATGGGTATTTCGACGTACATGTCGTACACGGGCGCGCAGATTTTCGAGGCAGTCGGTCTCGCTGAAGATCTCGTGAGCAAGTACTTCAAGGGCACGGCGTCGAAGGTCGGCGGCATTGGCCTGTTCGAAGTGGCGGAAGAAGCGATCCGTCTGCATCGCGACGCGTTCGGCGACAACCCGGTTCTCGCGACCATGCTCGACGCGGGCGGCGAGTACGCCTACCGCGTGCGCGGCGAAGACCACATGTGGACGCCGGATGCGATCGCCAAGCTGCAACACTCGGCGCGCAGCAACTCGTATCAGACGTACAAGGAATACGCGCATCTGATCAACGATCAGACCAAGCGTCACATGACGTTCCGTGGCCTGTTCGAATTCAAGGTCGATCCGTCGAAGGCGATTCCGCTCGACGAAGTCGAATCGGCGAAGGAAATCGTCAAGCGCTTTGCCACGGGCGCGATGTCGCTCGGCTCGATTTCGACGGAAGCGCACGCCACGCTGGCTGTGGCGATGAACCGTATCGGCGGCAAGTCGAACACGGGCGAAGGCGGCGAGGACGAGAACCGCTATCGCAACGAACTGCGCGGCATCCCCATCAAGAATGGCGACACGATGAAGACCATCCTCGGCGATGAAGTCGTGACCGACATCCCGCTGAAGGAAGGCGATTCGCTGCGCTCGAAGATCAAGCAGGTCGCGTCGGGCCGGTTCGGCGTGACGGCGGAGTATCTGTCGTCGGCCGACCAGATCCAGATCAAGATGGCGCAGGGCGCGAAGCCGGGCGAAGGCGGACAGTTGCCGGGTCACAAGGTGTCCGAGTACATCGGCAAGCTGCGTTACTCGGTGCCGGGCGTCGGTCTGATTTCGCCGCCGCCGCACCATGACATCTATTCGATCGAAGATCTGGCGCAGCTGATCCACGATCTGAAGAACGCGAATTCGGCAGCGAGCATCTCGGTGAAGCTGGTGTCGGAAGTGGGTGTCGGCACGGTCGCTGCGGGTGTCGCGAAGGCAAAGGCGGATCACGTCGTGATCGCCGGCCACGATGGCGGCACGGGCGCATCGCCGCTGTCGTCGGTGAAGCACGCCGGCACGCCGTGGGAACTGGGCCTTGCCGAAACGCAGCAGACGCTGGTGCTGAACCAGTTGCGCGGCCGTATCCGCGTGCAGGCCGACGGCCAGATGAAGACGGGCCGCGACGTCGTGATCGGCGCGCTGCTCGGCGCGGACGAATTCGGTTTCGCGACGGCGCCGCTCGTCGTCGAAGGCTGCATCATGATGCGCAAGTGCCACTTGAACACGTGCCCGGTCGGCGTCGCGACGCAAGACCCCGTGCTGCGCGCGAAATTCCAGGGCCAGCCGGAACACGTCGTGAACTTCTTCTTCTTCATCGCTGAAGAAGTGCGCGAAATCATGGCGCAACTGGGCGTGCGCAAGTTCGACGACCTGATCGGCCGCAGCGAATTCCTCGATATGAAGAAGGGCATCGAGCACTGGAAGGCGAAGGGTCTGGACTTCTCGCGCGTGTTCTATCAGCCGAGCGTCCCCGCGAGCGTCGCGCGCATGCACGTCGATTCGCAGGACCACGGCCTCGACCGCGCGCTCGATCACGTGCTGATCGAGAAGGCGAAGGCGGCGATCGAGAAGGGCGAGCACGTGTCGTTCATCCAGCCGGTGCGCAACGTGAACCGTACGGTCGGCGCGATGCTGTCCGGCACGATCGCGAAGAAGTACGGCCACGACGGTTTGCCCGACGACGCGATCCACATCCAGTTGAAGGGCACGGCGGGCCAGAGCTTCGGCGCGTTTCTCGCGAAGGGCATCACGCTGGATCTGGTCGGCGACGGCAACGACTACGTCGGCAAGGGTCTGTCGGGCGGCCGCATCATCATCCGTCCGACGAACGATTTCCGCGGCAAGTCCGAAGAGAACATCATCTGCGGCAACACGGTGATGTACGGCGCGATCGAAGGCGAATCGTTCTTCCGCGGCGTTGCGGGCGAGCGTTTCTGCGTGCGTAACTCGGGCGCGACGGCGGTTGTCGAAGGCACGGGCGACCACGGCTGCGAATACATGACGGGCGGCACGGTCGTCGTGCTCGGCGAAACGGGCCGCAACTTCGCGGCGGGCATGTCGGGTGGCATCGCTTACGTGTACGACGTGGACGGATCGTTCGCGGCGAAGTGCAACAAGTCGATGGTCGCGCTCGAGCCGGTGCTGCAACAGGCCGAACAGGAACGCACGGTCGACAAGGCGCTGTGGCACATGGGCCAGACCGACGAAGCGATGCTCAAGGGGCTCATCGAACGTCACTTCCAGTTCACGGGCTCGCCGCGTGCGAAGGCGCTGCTCGAAAACTGGGATGCGTCGCGCCGTCAGTTCGTGAAGGTGTTCCCGACCGAATACAAGCGCGCGCTGGGCGAAATGGGCGCGAAGAAGGCTGCCAAGGAAGTGCTCGCGGCCTGATCGTTTCCCGACCCAACCACTGACGACATAACGAAGCGCACCTGCCGCTTGCGAAAGCGCAAAGCGGCGGGCGCCGATCCCCTCACCGATTTAGATAGACATAGAGAACCATATGGGCAAGGCAACCGGTTTTCTCGAGTTCGAGCGCCGCCACGAGGCGTACGAAGCACCCTCACGCGTGTGAAGCACTACAAGGAATTCGTCGCGGCATTGACCGACGACGAAGCCAAGATTCAGGGCGCGCGTTGCATGGACTGCGGCATCCCGTTCTGCAACAACGGCTGCCCGGTGAACAACATCATCCCGGACTTCAACGATCTGGTATTCCGTCAGGACTGGAAGAACGCGATCGAAGTCCTGCATTCGACGAACAACTTCCCCGAGTTCACGGGCCGCATTTGTCCGGCACCGTGCGAAGCGGCGTGCACGCTGGGCATCAACGACGACCCGGTCGGCATCAAGTCGATCGAGCACGCGATCATCGACAAGGCATGGACGGAAGGCTGGGTCGCACCGCAACCGCCGAAGCACAAGACGGGCAAGAAGGTTGCCGTCGTCGGGTCGGGCCCGGCGGGCATGGCGGCTGCGCAGCAACTCGCGCGCGTCGGTCATGACGTGACGGTGTTCGAGAAGAACGACCGCGTTGGCGGCCTGCTGCGTTACGGCATTCCCGACTTCAAGCTGGAGAAGTGGCTGATCGACCGCCGCATGCGCCAGATGGAAGCGGAAGGCGTGACGTTCCGCGCGAACGTGTTCGTGGGCAAGGACCCGCTTCCGGCGCACATCGGCAACACGGCGAAGGAAACCATCACGCCTGAAGAACTGAAGGATCAGTTCGATGCCGTGATTCTGACGGGCGGCTCCGAGACGCCGCGTGATTTGCCTGTGCCGGGACGCGAGCTTTCGGGCATTCATTACGCGATGGAATTTTTGCCCCAGCAGAACAAGGTCAACGCGGGCGACAAGGTTGCGGATCAGCTGCTCGCGAAGGGCAAGCATGTTGTCGTGATTGGCGGTGGCGATACGGGTTCGGATTGCGTGGGCACGTCGAACCGTCATGGTGCGAAGGGTGTCACGCAGTTTGAATTGCTGCCGCAACCGCCGGAAGAGGAAAACAAGCCGCTCGTGTGGCCGTACTGGCCGGTGAAGCTGCGCACGTCGTCGTCGCATGAGGAAGGTTGCGAGCGCGATTGGGCGGTTGCTACGAAGCGCTTTGAAGGCAAGAACGGCAAGGTCGAGAAGCTGATCGCGGCGCGTGTCGAATGGAAGGACGGCAAGATGGTTGAAGTGCCCGATTCCGAATTCGAAATGAAGGCCGATCTCGTGTTGCTGGCGATGGGCTTTACGCAGCCTGTTTCGCCTGTGCTTGAGGCCTTCGGCGTCGATAAGGATGCGCGTGGCAACGTCCGTGCTTCCACCGAAGGCGATAAGGCTTATTTCACGTCGGTCGACAAGGTGTTCACTGCGGGTGATATGCGGCGTGGACAGTCGCTCGTGGTGTGGGCGATTCGCGAAGGGCGGCAGTGTGCGCGGTCAGTTGATGCGTATCTGATGGGGCATTCTGAATTGCCGAGGTAGTTGGTTTTGTTTGTCTGCGACGCTAGGATGTTTCGGCGTTTTCGCTGGCATCCGCGTTGCGGGGTTTGCTGCGCAGGCAGTTCGGTTTATTAGCCGTTGCGCTGGCATCCGCGTTATGGTGTTTGCGGTTCACGCGTCGCCCCTGTGCGGGGCGGCACCTACTTTTCTTTGCCGCCGCAAAGAAAAGCAGGCAAAAGAAAGCGGCTCACACCGCCAATTCTTCTTCCTGCCTGAGGGCCCCAACCGGTCCCTCACTTCACACGGCAACTTTCCTGTTCGCGTTCGTTGCCAACGCTCCAATCCAGCGCATCACCCACTTCACACACCCGCGTCGCAGCACGCCGCGCCAGCTATTCCACCGCCGCCTAGGTGGCAAACTGTGTGTAGGCCCCAGGTGCTCCGCACGCCTCACTTCGGACCGATAGGGCACGCGTCCCACCGTAAGAGCGCTACCGTGTACGACGCGACAACCTACACACAGTTTGCCACCTGGGCGGCACATACCATTCGCTGCCGCTTGCCTGTGCAAGTGCATTCGAAGCGGGTGAGGCGCCCATTCAGCGTGTTGGCAACGCACGCAAACAAAGGCGCCGTCGTGTGAAGCGTAAGACCCTTTGGAGGCCCTCAGGCAAGGAGAAATGTTGGCGGTGTTAGCCGCTTTCTTTTGCCTACTTTTCTTTGCGGCGGCAAAGAAAAGTAGGTGCCGTCCCGCACAGGGGCGACGCATGAAGCACGAAGGCAAAACGCGGATGCCAGCGCAAAGTCAAAAAAAACGAAACCGCATGCGCAGCAAACACCGCAACGCGGATGCCAGCGCAAACCAAATCGCGGATGCCAGCGCAACCCAAACCGAACCACCCATCGCAGACACGATCGAACAGGCATAAAGTGTCGATGAGCGGGAACGCGCCAGGAGAGCCACAATGCAACGCACCGATCCGCAGCCAGACCAAAAAGAAAGCGCCGGGTCCGCCTCAGACCCGAACATCGAAGCGACGACCGATCAGCATGACTACCAGCGGTGCTTCATAGCACTAGTCCCCGACACGGCGACCCGCGACGCGCTATCGTCCATCGACATCCCCACAACCGCGCGCCGCGTCCCCTACGAACAATTGCACCTGACGGTAACGTTCATCGGCGTACTGCCCCAAGAAAAAGCCGCACCGCTGATCGAATCACTAACGCACGAGACAGTGCCGCTCAAGCTCACGCCAATAACAAAAATCGAACATTGGCCACGCGCCTCACACCCGCGCCTGACGGTGGCCACGCTCGCCATGTCCGATGAATTCGTCGCTCTGGACTGGCGCGTGCGCTCGTCGATGATCGCGCTCGGCCTGCCCGTCGATGCCCGCTCATTCAGACCGCATGTAACGCTCGCGCGCTACCGCCAGGACGCGGCGGCAGTCGGCCCGGCAACGGACTTGCGACACGAGCTGAACGCGCGCTTCGACTCGTTGACGCTCTATTCGAGCACGCTGGCTCGCACCGGCGCGCGATATCGATCACTGGCAAGCGTGCCCGTCGTCTACGCATGACGCGCAATGCAGACCAACCGCAGCAGACCAAATCAAAATCAAGAACCGCGATACCGCTCCAACGTCAACCCATCCAGATCGATCTCCGGCTCGCGCTGCGTAATCAGATCCGCGACCACCCGCCCCGACCCCAGCGACATCGCCCAACCGGTCGAGCCATGTCCAAGATTGATCCACAACCCGTCAATGCCGGACGGCCCGAGCAACGGCGCGCCATCGGGCGTCATCGGACGGCGTCCAACCCAGAACTGAGCAGAAGAGGGCGCCGTCGCATGCGGGAACCAGTCGTCGAGCACTTTCATCAGCGTCTGCAGCGCCTGCTCGCGCAATGTGGTCTGCCGGTTGCCAAGCTCGGCCGTACCCGCGACGCGCAGATTCGGCCCGAACCGCGTGATCGCCGTCTTCAACGATTCGTCCATCAACGCGGCGCGCGGCGACTTTTCATCGTCGACGATCTGCAGCGTCGCCGAATAACCCTTCACGGGATACAGCGGTACTTTCACGCCAAGCGGCGCAAGCAGATCCGCGCTATCGACGCCCGCCGCCACGACGACGGCATTCGCCACCAGCGTCTCGCTGCCCGCCGCGCTCTCGACATGCACGCCATGCACCGCGCGGCCACGCACGTCGAGCGCCGTCACGCGTGTATCGAAGCGAAAGCGCACGCCGTTCGCCTCGCAGATCGCGCGCAATTCCCGCGTAAAGCGCGCGCAGTCGCCCGCTTCGTCGTCGGGTAGATAGAGGCCGCTCAACGGTGCCTGACGCGCCCAGCGCAGTCCCGGCTCGATCTCGGCGCATTCGGCCGCGCTCACTTCGCGATGCCTGATGCCCGCGTCGCGTAGCACGGCAAGCGCGGGCTGCGCGAGTTCGACGTCGAACGCCGTGCGAAAGAGTTGCAGATAGCCCTGGCTGCGTCCGTATTCGAACGGATGATGCCCGCGAAACTCGCGCAGGCATTCGCGGCTGTAGTACGCGATGCGCTGCATCCGCTGCTTGTTGACGCGAAAGCGCGCGAGATCGCATTCGCGCAGCCAGCGCGCGATCCAGCGCCATTGCGCGAGATCGAACGTTGGCCGGAAGATCAGCGGCGACGCGGGCTTGAACAGATACTTCAGGATCTTGAACGGCATGCCGGGCGCGGCCCACGGCGTCACGTAGCCGGGCGCGATCACGCCCGCGTTGCCGAAACTCGTCGCTAGCGCGACGTCGGATTCGCGCTCGATCACGGTGACGTCGCAGCCGCGCTCGCGCAGGTAGAAAGCGGTGGCGACACCGATGATGCCGCCGCCGAGAACGATCGTTTGCATGGGTGGTATTACACGTGTTCCGCCGATTCCGCGCTTTCGGCCGCAAGCGACTTGCCCTTCGTTTCGGGCAGCGCCAGCGCCGCCACGACGACGAGCAGATAGCCCGAACCCGCGACGATGCCGATCGCCTTCACGAGCGTCATCGTCTGCGACAGCGTGCCGACCAGAATCGGAAAGAACGAGCCGACACCGCGCCCGAGGTTATAGCAGAAACCCTGTCCCGAGCCGCGAATCGCATTCGGATACAACTCAGATAGATACGCACCAACGCCCGCGAATATTCCCTGCACGACGATGCCGAGCGGAAAACCGAGCAGCAGCATCGCACCATCGGTGATGGGCAGCATCGTGTAGATCATGCCCAGCAGGAACGAGCTGATCGCGAACAGGATGAACGACGCGCGCCGTCCGATCCGGTCCGAGAGAATCGCGCCGACGATATACCCGATGAACGAACCGACGATCAGCACGACCAGATAGCCGCTCGTGTTGAACACGGACAGATGGCGCACGGTCTTCAGATAAGTCGGCAGCCAGGTCGTGATCGCGTAGTAGCCGCCCAGCATGCCGCTGCACAGCGCGCTGCCGAGGATCGTCGTTTTCACGTGCGCGGCGGAGAAAATCTGCAGGAAATGCGAGGTGTCGATGCCGCTGTCGCGTGCGCGGCGCGTCGCGATATAGATGTCGGGATCGCTGACGTTGCGGCGGATATAGATGATCCATAGCGCGGGCACGATGCCGATCCAGAAGCACGCGCGCCACGCATATTCTTCGGGCAGCAACGCAAAGAACGCCCAGTAGAGAATGGCCGCCGCTCCCCAGCCGAACGACCAGCTGCTCTGCACGGTGCCGACGGCTTTCGCGCGATGCTGCGGCGAGCGGATCGTCTCCGCCATCATGATCGTCACCACCGACCATTCGCCGCCGAAGCCGATGCCTTGCAGCGTGCGCGTCGTCAGCAGTTGCCAGAAGTTGTGTGTGAAGCCGGACAGGCAGGTGAACAGCGCGAAGGTCGCGATCGTCCATTGCAGCACGCGGATGCGGCCGTAGCGGTCGGCGAGTACGCCCGCCATCCAGCCGCCTATCGCCGAGGAGATCAACGAACTCGTTGCGATCATCCCCGCTTCGCTCTTCGACATGCCCCACGTCGCGATCAGTGTCGGAATCAGGAACGAGTAGATCATGAAGTCGAACGCGTCGACGGCATAGCCGCCGAAGCCTGCGAAGAGCGTGCGCCTTTCGCTCGTCGACAGCTCGGTAAACCACTGAAATGACGCCATCCCCTCTCCTGTGATCCCGTGTACGTGGGTTGCTGTTGTGATTCTGATGCTCGTCCGGCGTGCCGCAGGTGGCTTGTATTCTACGGTCCGCCTCGATTGCGGCCAATGCGCGGCAAAAAAAGCGCGCCCGTATTCCAGCCCGCGTCTCACATGGCGGAACGGCGGGCGAGGCGCCCACATTGCGATTCCTTACTGATTGCTACTGTGTAACCCTTGAGCTGTTTTCGTCCATTACACTGCACGTCGACGCCGTAAGTGATCGACCCATGCGGTTAATTACACTGTCGATCGGTTCGTCAAACCTGCACGTGACCCGCGTGCGTCTTTCGCATTTGCGCGCGGCGCCCGCGCCGCACCTTGTAGACACAACGATGACTTCCTCTGCGAAAGCGGACATTTCGCTCGCCGCTGCGCACGATCTCTACGCCTTGCCGACTGTGCTGGCGCCATCGCACATGCGAGCGCCGCTCGCGTCGCGCCGCCGCTTCCTGAAGAGCACGGCGGGTGCGCTGCTGCTCTCCGGCATGGGCAGCACGCTGCTGACGGCGTGCGGCGGCAACAACGCGGGCTCGGATCAGGCGCCGACGCCGCGTCTCGCGTCACTGGAAAATTTTCGTGATGTGGGTGGGACGGCGGCCGGCTATCCGACAGTCGACGGCCGCGTCGTGCGGCGCAACGCGTTCTACCGCTCGAATGCGCTGACGCAAAACGCCGCCGATGCAGCCGTGCTCGATTCGCTCGGCATTACGGCTGTCTACGATCTGCGTACGCCCGGCGAGATCGAGCGTGCATCCGACGCGCTGCCCGCCAACGCGGCATACGTGAAGATCAACGTCACAGGACGCGAGGATGTCATCACACCCATGCTGGATCGCGAGGGGAGCGCAGTGTCGTCGATGGAACGCGCACAGCGGCTCTACGTGATGGATGCCATGCAGCGCGCGGCATTCGGCTCGCTGCTTTCGCAACTCGCCAGCACGGCCGGCCCACAGCTGCTTCATTCGAGCGCGGGCAAGGATCGCGCGGGTTGGGCTGCGGCGCTCCTGTTGAGTATCGCCAACGTGCCGTTCGACATCATCATGCAGGACTATCTGCTGTCGAACACGTATATGGCGAATTCGATTTCGGCGCGTGTCGAGGCGCGTCGCCAGGAGAGCGGCGATCTGGCCGCGAATGCCGAAAAGCCGCTTGCGAGCGTGCAGACCAGCTATTTGCAGGCGTCCTTCGATCAGGTGCAGTCCAGCTACGGCACGATGTCGGGCTATCTCACGCGCGGCCTCGGCCTTTCCCAATCGACGGTCGATACGTTGCGCGACCGCCTACTTCTCTGACTTTTCCGTCGCGCAAAAAAAACGGCCCGTCCCAGGTGGCAGCGGGACGGACCGAACAGGGAGGCGCCGAGGACGCCGGATTGCACTATAGGTCCGCAGCGCGGTGAAATGGCGCAACCGTAAGGCAAGGTAAGCGCAAATCACGCGTACGTAACGTGAGTAACGTGTCCAACGTGCGTTAGCCGCTATTCGCGGCCTGGAATTGCCTCAAGCTTCCGGCTCGGCGACAGGCAGCGCGACGCGCACATGCAGTCCGCCTTCCGGGTGATTCTCCACCGTGCACTTGCCGCCGCGATGATGCGCAAGGCGCACGACGATTGCGAGGCCCAGCCCGCAATGCCCTTCGCCACCGCGCGCAGCATCGAGCCGCACGAACGGCTTCATCGCGGCCGCGATGCGATCTTCGGGAATGCCCGGCCCGTGATCGCGGACGTCGATGAACCATTGCAGTTCGTCGCGCGACGTCGCGATTTCGACGGGCGGCGCTCCATGCTCGAACGCATTGTCGACGAGATTGGTGACGAGCCGGTCGAGCAGCGTGCGCGGCAGCGTGAAGCGCGAACCGGCCTGCAGATCGAGCCTGAAAAGCGGTGCTTCACCATTGTCGCTATCGTCGGCCTCATCGCCTTCACTGCCGTCCGTGGAAGAAAACTGCTCGCGCAGGAAAGCGTCCACTTCCGTCATCGGTCCCGATTCCGCCGACTGTCCCGCGAACTCCAGGAACTGTTGCACGATATTCGTCAGCGAATCGACGTCGCGGATCAGGCCCGCGCGTTCGTTCTCGTCGGCGAGCACGCTCGCGCGCAGCTTCAGACGCGTGAGCGGCGCTTTCAGATCGTGCGCGACGCCCGCGAACATCACGGCCTGATCGTCGCCCGCTTCGTTCAGACGCCGCATCATGTCGTTGAACGACCCGATCAGATCGCGCAGTTCGCGCGGTCCCTGTTCGGATACGGGCTCGGGCCGGCTGCCTGCGCCAAACGCGCGCGCCGCATGCGCGACGCGCGTGAGCGGCCGCTGCATCTGCCAGACGGCGAGCAGCGACAGCAGCAGCGCGGCGAGCAGCATCGAAACGGATTCGATCACGAAGCGCGGACGCGGTGGAACATCGACGGGTATCACGACCCACATCGACTTGCGCGGAAAACGCACCCACAGACGCGGCATATGCGTGTCGTCGACGGCGATTTCGGTGCCGGGAGGCAGGCTCGCGCGCAAATGGCGGGTGAGTTCGACGAACGGCCTGCGCGTGGGCGGTTCGAGATGGACGGTGGCCGGCATGTTCCATGTCGGCACCAGATGCACGCGCAGCGCCGGCGCGACGTCGGCGCCGTTGACGGGCTCGCCGTTCGCGGCCTGCAGCGCGAGCAGAATGCCGCGCGCGTAGCCGTCCACCTCGTGATGCGGCGGCTGCATCACGACCAGCACGAACCAGCCAGCCTGAATCGCAAACAGCACCGCCGACGACAGCAACGCCATCCTGCCGAACAGCGTATTCAGCGGATTCCTGAATCGGGTCACGCGGGAGTCACGCGGGATCGGCGGCGAACGGCGCGCCATTGGGGTCCGCGTCGGGGACGAACACGTAGCCCTTGCCACGCACCGTCTGCACGTAGCACGGATTCGACGGATCGTTTTCGATCACGCGGCGCAGACGCCAGATGGGCACATCGAGACTGCGGTCGCGGAACGGCAGGTCGTCGCGATGCACGAGATCGTGAATCAGCACGCGCGACAGCACCTTGTACGGATTGTTGACGAAGATCTTCAACAGCGCGAATTCGCTGTCACGCAGCGTGACGCGCGTCTCGTCGCGTGACAGTGTGCGCGTCGCGAAGTCGAGTTCGAACGGACCGAAGCGATAACGCTTGCGCGCTTCCGGCGCGCTGGTCGTCGCTGGGCCGCGCCGGCGCAAGACGGTCTGGATGCGCGCGAGCAGTTCGCGTGGATCGAAAGGCTTCGTAATGTAATCGTCGGCGCCGAGCGACAGCCCGATGATACGATCGGCCACCGTGCCGCGTGCCGTCACGAAGATCACGGGAATGTCGTCGCCGGCGGCGCGCAATGCGGTGAGCGCGCGCAGGCCGTCGGTGTTCGGCATCATGATGTCGAGCACGACGACGGAAGGCCGCTCCCGTTCGAGACGGCGTTGCAGATGCGTGCCGTCATGCAGCACGGATGCATCGTAGCCATTCGATTGCAGGAAGCGGCAAAGCAGATCGCGCACGACGGGATCGTCGTCGACGATGAGGACCTGTGGATTCATACCGAAATTCTAGTCCGGCAAGGCTGCGCGGCGGTTGAAGCTTTCCTTACCAACACTTACTCCAACTCTCATGCAGCGTGGACGCGGCGAGCGGCTTCTCAAGCCTTCCTTGCTGGGCGGGGCGGCGCGGTCTGCGGCGCACGTTGCAGTCCGCAATATTTCTCTCTCGCGCGCCTTCCGGATGTTGAGCGAAAACGTCTGCATCTTGCGCGTTCGGAAAGATTTCGCGTGCATTCGCAAGCGGTCGTAAGCACCTCAGAAATACGTGCGTTGCTTGAGCCATCGTGACAACGAGGCAGACGGGATCATTCGTCATGCCACACGCCGCCGTGTGCGCCGGACTCAGCGATGCTTTCGCGAACGGGCGCACGGCGATCCCGAAGACTCTCGCACTTCATGAGGTTTGCCATGACTGTTCAGAACAACCACTTCACCACGCAACTGCAAAGCATCGCCCGACCCTCCGCCGCGGAAAAGCCGTCCGCGCGTGGCACGTCCACGACGGCCACCGCGACGGCGACGGGCGACAAGGCGGGCGCGACGCAAACGTCCGCGTCGCCCGTCGGCATGGTCGGCAATCACGTCAACACGACGGCCTAACGTGCCGGAGTTCGCCGTGCCGAAATCACGCTTTTACACGCGCGTAAGACGCGCTGCTGCGCGTCTCGCGATGTGGTCGGCCGTGGGCGCGGCGGTGCTGCCGCTCGACGGTTGCGCTGTCGCGGCGCTGCCGTGCCGGCTGACCTCGGCGACGCTGAAGATTCTGCCCGTCGTCGGCCATGTGGCCGCGACGCCGTTCGACGCCTGTGCCGCAGCCATCGACTGAGCTGCTGCCATCAGTTACGCGAGGCGAGCCATGCAACTCACTTCGATCGGGCGCGCGCTGACCGCATGCGCCGTGGCCATGTCCTGTGTGCTGATGCCGTTCGTGGCGAGCGCGCAGAACATGTTGCCGCCGCAACAGGCGGCCGCGTTGCGCATGTCGGCGATCGGCGCGAAAAAGCGCACCGTCGACAAGCCGTTCGCGTTTCGCGGCATTCCACTCGGCATCACGCTCGACGAATTTCGCGCCGTCTCGCGGGTGCGCGCGACGCCGCTCGGCAGCGTGCCCGTCTGCGAGACGGACAACGTCGCGGGTTCGCTCGGCATGCGGCTGAAGACATCGCAGAGCCTGACGATCGCGTGCCAGTGGGCGCATCGCGCGGGGGACGGGTGGGAAATATCGCGTGCCGTCGTGGACGGCACGCCTGCTGACGAGCATGTGCTGCGCTTCGTGCGCGTCGATGGACAGAGTGGCTTCCGTCTGTACGAGATTTCGTTCGTGATCGACGAGATCACGGCCGACGATCTGCGCGACGCGTTCGAGGACCGCTACGGCGCGCCGCGCACGGCCACGCAGGTCAGCTCGCCGACGGCTGGCCAGCTGCCCGTCTACATCTGGGAAAACGACGTGAGTTCGATCACGTTGTGCCTGTTGCCCGCGACGCACAACGCGACGCTCATCTACCTGCTGAAGGACCCCGACGCGTATATGAAGTCGGTTGTGCGGCAATGGCAGGCGAGCAGTCCCGACGCGGGTTAACGGGTGATTTCAATTGGCTTCATTGCTTCATCACACGCAGAGGCACGACACACCATGAACGCCATGCACATGCCACGCGCGGCCGCCGTGCTGACGAGCGCCGCTGTTTTCTACGCGCTCGCCGGTTGCGGCGCCACGAAAGATTCGATCGTCGACACGCCGATGCTGCCGCCGCTGTCGACCGCGCCGCTCAACGTGAACACACAGGGCGCGATCTTTCAGGCGGGCACGGGGATTCTGCTGTACGAGACGCCGCGCGCGCAGCATATCGGCGACGTGCTGACGATCCGTCTGTCCGAGTCGTACACCGGCTCGAACAGCACGAATGCGCAGGCGAGCCGCGCGAGCGACATCACCGCCGAAGCCGCCGACAAATCGACGGGTACGGCGGCGCGTCTGGCGCGGCTGTTCAATATCGGCTCGGCGAGCACGACGTTCAAGGGGCAGGGATCGATTGCCGACACGAGCGGCATGACGGGCACGCTCGCCGTCACGGTGATCGGCACGATGCCGACGGGCAACCTGGTCGTATCAGGCGAGAAGCTGATTTCGATGGGCGGCAACCGTGATCGGCTGCGTCTGTCGGGCATCGTGAACCCGAAGGATATCGAGTCGGGGAACTACGTTGCGTCGAGCAAGGTGGCGAATGCACGCATCGAGCAGGCGGGGCAAGGCATGCTTGCCGATTCGACGACGCTCGGCTGGCTGCAGCGCATGTTCATGAGCGTGTTGACGTTCTGATGCTTTGCGCGGGTGGCGCGGCTCGCGCGTTGGTTGTTGTCCCGTTCATGCGCGCGTTCTTTTCTGCGTTGACGCGCAGGCTGTTGACGCTTGCCGATGCGTTCGTGAAGGGCGGATTACAGCGTGTCAGAGATTCGCGACGGGCGCGTCATAACGTTCCGCTGCGCCGATCTCGCCATCCGGCACGAACACATAGCCTTTGCCCCACACGGTCTGCACGTAGCGCGGCTCGGACGGATCGACTTCGATCAGCCGGCGCAAGCGCCAGATCGATACATCGAGGCTGCGATTGCGGTGCGTATCGGTGCCGCCGTGCAGTTTTTCGAGCAGTTGCGCGCGCGTGAGCACAGTCATCGCATGCGAGACGAACACTTTGAGCATTGCGAATTCACTTGAGCGCAGGGCGATGCGTTCGCCGTCGCGGCGCAGTTCGCGCGCGGGGAAATTCACTTCGAAGCGACCGAAGCGATACGGCGCGCGATTTTCGGGTGCGCTCGGGGCTGCGCTTTCACGCCGTCGCAGCACGCTGCGGATGCGCGCGACGAGTTCGCTCGGATCGAATGGTTTGCCGAGATAGTCGTCCGCACCCAGTTCGAGACCGATCACACGATCGATCACATCCGCGCGCGCGGTCAGCAGGATCACGGGGATGTTGTCGCCTGCGAGACGTAGCGCGCGTAATGCGCTGATACCGTCCAGCTCCGGCATCATGATGTCGAGCACGACGAGCGCAGGACGTTCGTGCTGCAGCGCCTGTTGCAGCGCCATGCCGTTCTCGAGCACGGACACCGTGAAGCCACGGCCTTGCAGATAGTCGCGAACGATGTCGCGGACGACGGGGTCGTCGTCGACGACCATAATGGATGAGTTCATCCTGGCGATAGTAGTTGGGGTGCGCTTCGCGCGGAAGCTGTGGGTGCTTTCGAAATCTTTCGTGCGTAAGAGGTTTTGGGGTTTTTTTGTCTGCGACGCTTGTGTAGTTCGCTTGGCTTTGCGCTGGCATCCGCGTTTCGTTAGCGTGCTTCACGCGTCGCCCCTGTGCGGGGCAGCACCTACTTTTCTTTGCCGCCGCAAAGAAAAGTAGGCAAAAGAAAGCGGCTAACACCGCCAGTTCTAGTTCTTGTCTGAGGGCCCCCAACGGGTCTTATGCTTCGCACGGCAACGTCTTTGTTCGCGTTCGTTGCCAACGCTCTGAATGGGCGCCTCACCCACTTCAAGCACCCGAACAAGAACTAGCGGCAGCGAATGGTATGTGCCGCCCAGGTGGCAAACTGTGTGTAGGTTGTCGCGTCGTATAGGTTGGCGCTCTTACAGGGTGGAACGCGTGCGCTATCGGTCCGGAGTGAGGCGTGTGGGGTACTACGGCCTACACACAGTTTGCCACCTGGGCGGCAGTGGATTGTCTGGCGCGGCATGTGGCGACGCGGGCGCATGGAGCGGGTGAGGCGCCCATTCAGAGCGTTGGCAACAAGCATGAGTCACGCGGTTGCCGTGTGAGGCGTAAGACCCTTTGGGGGCC
This sequence comes from Paraburkholderia sp. PGU19, assembly GCF_013426915.1. Lineage (GTDB taxonomy): Bacteria > Pseudomonadota > Gammaproteobacteria > Burkholderiales > Burkholderiaceae > Paraburkholderia. Next base: position 3,482,743 of record NZ_AP023179.1, on the reverse strand, counting down.
CTCAGGCAAGAAGAAATGTTGGCGGTGTTAGCCGCTTTCTTTTGCCTACTTTTCTTTGCGGCGGCAAAGAAAAGTAGGTGCCGCCCCGCACAGGGGCGACGCTTGAAGCAGGCTAACGAATCGCGGATGCCAACGCAAAGCCAAGCAAACCGCCCGTCGCTACCAGCACAAAGCCAAGCATACCGCCCGTCACCGCCAGCACACAAAAACCAACCCGCGGAACCGCACGCAAAGGCAACCCAAACCCCGCCCGGCAAAGCCCCTGCGGAGCATCACTTCCCGATAGCAGAAGTCTGAATAGTCTCAACCTGCAAATCAGCAATCTGATTCACGACCATCTTATCGATCAACCCATCCAGCTTCACCGAAGCACTCGAATACCGATCGACCCCAAGCCCACCCGTCTGATACCGCGCGGTAACGAGAATCCGCCCATGCTGAATCAGCGTGAGATCGATCATGGATAGATACTGCGTCGGCTCATCGCTAAACGAGCGTCGCCCATAGTCGACAGACGCGTTATATACGAGCCGCGCCTCGCACCCAGCAGGCGACGTGCCCGGGTTATACACGTCAGATCGAATCCCGCGCTTATCGAGCGCAAGCTGCAACGCAGGCACGAAGTCGCCAACCGAAACCAGCTGGTTCACCTCGATGCAAACCGTGCTGATCTTCGCGCGCCGTCCGTTGATAAAGGTCGGCGACGAATAGTTCGAAGCGATCGCATAGCCCGCCTGAATCACAGAGCCCGTCGCATCGGCGGCCGTGATCAACGTCCACGCGCACCCGCCCAGCGACATCAAACAACACGCCGCGAGCAAGAACCGCAAAACATGCGCGAATGAAGAGGCGATCACGATACGCTCGCGAACAGGCTGATTGAGATGACGTCAGGCCGTGTCAAGAACACTCAGCGCGCAATGCGCAGACGCAGTTCGTTCTGACCTTGCACGTTCGCCGTGACGCTCACGCGGCGATCGGCCGTCTTCACGATGAAGTGCTGGCGCGTCGGCGTGTTGATGTCGTGCACGACGTTCGGGAAGCACGCGGCGATATCCGCGCCGATTTCTTCGAGCGGATCGTTGACGAAGCCGTCGGCTTCCCAGTGCGCGCGCCAGCGGCAGTCGTAGGAATGCGTGTTGGCACGGCAGTCATCGATCGGATCGACGCCCGGCAGCGTCGCAGCAGGCTCGTCGCGCAGCTTCTTGAAGTCGGCGGACGACACGATGTGCGACAGCGCGGGGCACACGTCGGCGGGTTCGGCCTGGTTCACGGGCGCGGTCTGCGCGGCGTTCGCAGCCGTCGCGAACAGCAGCACGGCCGTGGCCGTCAGCGCGGCGTCGCGGCCGGACTGGGCGATACGAAGAGACAAACGGGAAAGCGAGGGAAGGCGGCGGTCGAATGACATGGCAGGTATTTCCAGTGACGTTGAGTTTGCGTCGCGGGCTGCGCCAGGGGAGCGTTTGGCCCACGATGCAATCGTCGCTGGAAATGCCCGCGCGCAAAGCACGGAACAGCGCATGCGCTTCGGAAGTGCTTTCGAACTGTTCGAGAGTCTTTCAGGATGTTGCGCTGACTGGAGCCGCGTAAGGCTCGCGCGACGTCTAGCCGAGCGTCAGCCCGCCGTCGACGTGAATCACCTGACCGGTGATGTGACGCGCAGAGTCGGAAAGCAGGAAGGTGATCAGCGCGGCAATGTCGTCGGGTTCGGCGACGTGCCCGAGCGGTGTCGCCTCCGCCGCACGCGTCCACGCAGGCGCATTTTCTGCGCTCGGTCCGCGTTCCTTGCGCGTATAACCCGGTGCAACGCAATTCACCGTGACGCCGTGCTGCGCAAGTTCGGCGGCCGCCGTTTTTGCCAGCGATTCGAGCGCGGCCTTCGCGGCAGCCGTGCCCGCAAACGCCGAGTCCGCGCGATAGCGATGCGCGACGAACGAACTCACGGCCACGACGCGTCCGCGCTTCGATGTTTCGAGCGCAGGCGCTGCCCGTTTGACGAGCGCGGCGAACGCAGCGGGCATTGCCGCGAACGACTCCGCAAGCGCATCGAAATCGAGCGTGCCGATGGTTTGACGCTGTGCGTGTCCCGCGTTGGCGACGATCTGGTCGAGCGCGCCAAAGCGCGCGAGCGTCTGATGGACGGCATGTTCGGACGCGCCGCGTTCGGCGAGATCGGCAAGCACCGTTGCGCACGCCGCGCCGCTCGCCGCGCAGGTCGCCGCGACCTGATCGAGCCGCGCACGCGATGCGTCGTCCGCGCCGCGCGCGTGCAGCATCAGCGCGACACGCGGCGCGGCGATGCGCCGGGCGAGCGCGGCACCGATACCGGAGCCCGCGCCCGTCACGAGCACGACGCGCTCGAACGGCGCGTCGCTCACGCGGCCTCGCGCTCGACCGCGCGTTCGATGAACAACGTGTGCTCGTGGAACGCTTCGAGCGTCTTGCGATGTGCGACGCTGACGATCGCCGCGTTCGGCAGACGCTCGATCAGCGCGTTGTAGATGATGCTTTCGTTCTCGGGATCGAGCGCGCTCGTTGCTTCGTCGAGGAACAGGAAGTCGGGCTGTTGCAGCAACGCACGCGCTGCGGCAAGACGTTGCTGCTCGCCCGGCGACAGCGAACGTTCCCAATGCGCCGATTCGCCCAGGCGGTTCGCGAGTTCCGGCAAGCGGCAGACCGTGAGCACTTCGCGGCACGCTTCGTCTGAATACGCCGAAGCCTCCGACGGATAACAGAGCGCCGCCTTCAGCGTGCCGATGGGCAGATAGCTGCGCTGCGGGATGAACAGCAGCTTTGCATCCGTGGGCTTTTCGATCGTGCCTTCGCCGAACGGCCACAGGCCGGCGAGCGTGCGCATCAATGTGCTCTTGCCCGCGCCCGAAGGCCCGCGCACCAGCCAGCGCGTTTTCGGCGCGATGGTGAACGAGCCGACGTTCGCCATCGGCTCGCCGTTGGGACGCTGCAGACGAAGATTCGTCACTTCGATCGAATCGGCATCCGTGACGTGCACGTTGATGCCGCCGTGCGCGGTGCCTTCGACGACCGACTCATGCAGATGCTGCGAACGCATCACGCGATTGAATTCCCGCAGACGGTTCACGGTGGCGCGCCACTCGGCGAGCGAATCGTAATTGTTGATGAACCAGGAGAACGAATCGCTGACCGTGCCGAACGCGCCCGTCACCTGCTGGTACATGCCGAACGAGATGCTCTTCGAAAAGTACTTGGGCGCAGCCGCGATGTACGGAAAGACGATAGCCAGCTGCGAATAACTGATGACGACGATGTTGAAGCGCCGCGTGAAGCGCATGATGAGGCGCCAGTTTTCACGGATATGCGAGAACACGCCCTTGAGCTGCTGCTCTTCCGAACGCTCGCCCTGATACAGCGCGATCTGATCGGCGTTTTCGCGAATGCGGATCAGCGAGAAACGGAAGTCGGCTTCCACACGCTGCTGCTGGTAGTTGATCGACACCAGCGGATGGTTGACCTTGTGCGTGACCCACGAGCCGGCTGCCGCGTAGATCAGCGCCGCCCACACCATGTAACCCGGAATCGAAAACTCCGTGCCGAACATGTGGAACGCGAACGCGCCCGACAGGTTCCACAGGATCACGATGAACGAGAACAGCGTGACCGTGGTCGACAGCAGGCCGAGCGACAGATTCAGCGAGGCGCTGGCCAACCCTTGCAGGTCGGCGGAAACCCGCTGGTCGGGGTTGTCGGCGAGACTGTCGCGTTCGATCCGGTAGAACGCGCGGTCGCCCAGCCACTCGTTCAGATAGCGGTTGGTGAGCCACTGCCGCCAGCGGAATTCGAGCATCTGTCGGAAGTAGGTCCGGTACGAGCCGAGCAGGATCAGCGCGAGCGCAATGACCGTGAACTGCAGCAGTGAATATTTGAAGACGGGATAGTTGTATTGCTGGATCGCGTCGAAGAACGTGCGCTGCCAGGTGTTGAACCAGACGTTGGCCGCGACCATCGTCATATTCATCGCGATGACGAGCGCGAGCAGGCCCCGCGCTTTCCATCGATCCTCGGACACCCAGTAGGGCTTGATGAGGCCCCACGCGGTGATGTCCGACGGATTTTTCGAGTTGTCGATCATAAGCATCCTTTCATACGGTCGGCCGGGCGGCGGCGAGATGCGTTGCGCAGCGGCATGGTGCTGCTGTCGCATCCCGTCGAGTGGGTGGCCCGGCTGCGATTGTTCCGGCACCGACTTAATCTGAACTTAAGCGGACGCTTCACCGTGCCTCGGCGCGGCCGCGCAAACCCAACAACGGCCTTGCAGTGGCGCGGCATTCCGTCCGCATTGACGCGTGCCATTGTGCCAGAGCAATAGGGAACCTCGCCAAAATCGGCCGCGGCCGATTGAGGTCTGCCCGGGTTTGCGGCGCCCGCAGCTTTTATGGTCTAATGGTCCGGACGAAACAGGGGTGCTTCGTGCGCTGGCAGTCGCTGCAGCGAGGCTGAGAGAGACCCTTCGCACCCGATCCGGGTAATACCGGCGCGGGAAGTTTTCGGGAAGTATTTCCTGGAAGTTCTCCTTCCGCCGGGGCGGCGTTCCCGATTTTTGTGAGCGCCCATGCCCGGCTGGCCTTGCCCGCCGGTTTCGTCCTTGGGTACGTGCGCACTTTGCCGTACGGAAAGGATTTGATGACCGCTCATTCTTCACCTATTCGCTTTATTGCTACGGGTTTCGCCCGTCGTATTGTGGGCGCGCGGTTTGCGGCGCGCGAGGCTTGCTTCGGAGCCGCACGATGAGGACTTCTGCTCAACCGGATTTCGCCGTGATCGGCGGCGGGCTGTGCGGGCGTCTCGTCGCGTGGCAACTCGCGGGCGAGGGGCATCGCGTTGCGCTTTATGAGCGCGGCGACGCGGCCGGCTCGCAGGCGGCCGCGTGGGTCGCCGCCGCGATGCTCGCGCCGCTCGCCGAGGCCGCCAGCGCTGAACTGCTGATTACGCGGCTGGGCGCGGCGTCGCTGGAAACGTGGCCGACCTTGCTCGCGCAATTGCCGGAGCCGGTGTTTTTCCAGCGCAACGGCTCGCTGATCGTTTGGCATCACAGCGATCGCGCCGAGGCGCCGCTGTTCGAGCGACGGCTGCGCGCCAACGCGCCCGCCGAACTGCTCGACGGCGGACTCGTTGCGCTAGCAGGAGCGCAGGTCGGCGCAGCCGAGCCCGCGCTCGCCGGCCGCTTCTCGCAAGGCTGGCTGCTGCCGCACGAAGGCCAGCTCGATAACCGCCAGGTGCTGTCGGCGCTGGCGGCGGGGCTGGCACAACGCGGCGTCGAAACGCACTGGAACACGTCTGTCGACGACAGCGCGCTTCCGCCCGCGAAGATCACGATCGATTGCCGCGGGCTGGGCGCGAAGCCCGTCATGCCGACGCTGCGCGGCATTCGCGGCGAAGTCGCGCGCGTGCACGCGCCCGGCATCGATCTGACACGTCCGGTGCGGCTGCTGCATCCGCGCTATCCGCTCTATATCGCGCCGAAGCAGGACGATCTGTATGTGATCGGCGCGACGGAAGTGGAGGGCGAGGATATGTCGCCCGTCAGCGTGCGCTCGGCGCTCGAACTACTGAGCGCGGCGTTTTCGGTGCATCCCGGTTTCGGCGAGGCGCGCATTCTCGAACTGAACTCGCAATGCCGTCCTACTTTGCCCGACCATCGCCCCGTGCTGCTGTGGGACGGCGCGAGCACGCTGCGCGTGAACGGGCTGTACCGGCACGGCTACATGATCGTGCCCGAAGTCGCGGGCGAAGCGGTGCGGCTCGCGTCGGCGCTGCTCGATGGCCGCGTCGCCGATTCCGACGGTTTCGCCGACTGGCAGCGCAACGCGCGCTGGAGCGAGCTGTTCCGGCTGGACCGCGAGCCCGCTGTCACTTTCAATGTTTGAATTCATAGATATGGACATCCAGATCAACCAGAAGCCGCTGTCGTTGCCCGAAGGCGCGACCGTCGCCGACGCGCTCAGCGCGTACGGCGCGCGGCCGCCGTTCGCCGTCGCGCTGAACGGCAATTTCGTCGCGCGTGGGCAGCATGCGGCGCGCGCGTTGCAGGCGGGCGACAAGCTCGACGTCGTGCATCCCGTCGCGGGCGGCTGAGGCCGGGCCACGCGACGCCAGCCACTGACAAGGAATCACACATGAACTCACACGCGAACGCACCCGCCGACGCGCTCACGCTTTACGGCGAAACCTTCCAGAGCCGCGTGCTGCTGGGCACGTCGCGCTATCCGTCGCTGCAGTCGCTGTCGGATTCGATCGCGGCGTCGAAGCCGGGTATGGTGACGGTCGCGCTGCGCCGGCAGATGAGCGAGGGCGGCGCGGAAGCCGGCTTCTTCGATCTGCTCAAGCGTCACGGCGTGCCGCTCCTGCCGAACACGGCCGGCTGCCAGACGGTGAGCGAGGCAGTCACGACGGCGCACATGGCGCGCGAAGTATTCGACACCGACTGGATCAAGCTCGAACTGATCGGCGACGACTACACGCTGCAGCCCGACCCCGTCGGCCTGATCGAAGCGGCCGCGCAACTGGTGAAGGACGGCTTCAAGGTGCTGCCGTATTGCACGGAAGATCTCGTGATCGGCCGGCGTCTGCTCGACGCGGGCTGCGAAGCGCTGATGCCGTGGGGCGCGCCCATCGGCACGGGCAAGGGCGTCGTGAATCCGTATGGCTTGCGCGTGCTGCGCGAGCGTTTGCCCGACGTGCCGCTGATCGTCGACGCGGGCCTCGGCGTGCCGTCGCATGCGTGCCAGGTGATGGAGTGGGGCTTCGACGGCGTGCTGCTGAACACGGCCGTGTCGCAGGCCACGCACCCGGAGACGATGGCGCGCGCCTTTGCAATGGGCGTCGAAGCGGGCCGCGAGGCTTATCTGGCCGGCCCGATGGCCGAACGTGAAACTGCCCACGCGAGCACGCCCGTCGTCGGCATGCCGTTCTGGCATCAGGATGGGAGCGCTGCGGCATGACGGAAACTCTGAAACTCGCGGGCCGCGACCTGTTCTGGCCGCCCGCCGATGAACTCACGGAAGCAGCTGAACGCATCCGTGCGCGCCTCGGCGACTGGCCGCCGACGCACGTCAACTGGCGCATCTGCCTGACAGCGCCCGACGACGCGAATGGCGGCGACCTGATCGTCTTCACCGACCTGAAGCAAAGCAGCCAGCAGCATGTCGAGCAGATCGTGCGCTGGCAGACACAGGGCGCGGGCGTGATCGAGGCGGCCGCGGGCCGCGCCGTGCTGCATCTGGGCGGTGTGCGCTATCAGCTGGAAGGCCATCTTGCGGAAGACTGGATTGCCGCGCTCGCCGCGTTTCTCGATTGCGGCTTCGATCCGCACGATGCTCTGGTGCTCGCGCTCGCGTGGCGCGACGGCGACGAGACGAAATCCGACGATGCGTGGCCGTGTGACATCTCGCGCTTCCCGCGTGTCGCCGGTTTGCCGGACGCTCCGGCGCAAGCTTTTGCCGCATGTCCGGATGCACTCGGCATCTATGCCGTGCTGCCGACGGCGGAATGGGTCGAGCGCGTAGCCGGCTTCGGCGTGAAGACGCTGCAACTGCGTCGCAAGACGGCGGAACCGGACGAGCTGAAGCGGGAAATCGCGCGCTCGGTCGCGGCGGGCCGCGAGCACGACGCGTGCGTCTTCATCAACGATCACTGGCAGGCGGCCATCGATGCCGGCGCGTACGGCGTGCACCTCGGCCAGGAAGACGTGCATACGGCGGATCTGCATGCTTTGTCGCGGGCTGGTGTGCGCCTCGGCCTGTCGACGCACGGTTACTACGAAATGCTGACGGCACTGCACTTCCGTCCGAGCTACATTGCGCTCGGTGCAGTGTTTCCGACCACGACGAAAGTGATGCCGACCGCGCCGCAAGGTCTGGCAAGGCTCGCGCGCTACGTGACACTGCTGGAAGGCGTCGTGCCGCTCGTCGCAATCGGCGGGATCAGCGGCGATGTGCTGCCGCAAGTGCTCGCTACGGGGGTGAAAAGCGCCGCCGTCGTGCGCGCGATCACCGAGGCCACCGATCCCGCATCAGCCGCTGTGACGTTACAAAAGGCGTTTTTGCAACAAAAAGTTTAGAAAAGTTAAATCGTTAGCGTCGTCAAGGCAGGGTTTGCACGAAGGCCCTATAATTCGGCCTTCCGTGTAAAAGGACTGTCAGTTACGTGCCTTCCTCTTCCGAGACCCTCCTTGAACTGCGCGACGTCGACTTCGGCTACGGCGAGCGGCTCGTCCTGTCGAACCTGAATCTGCGCTTCAAACGCGGCCAGGTGGTCGCGGTCATGGGCGGCTCGGGGTGCGGCAAGACGACCGTGCTGCGGCTGATCGGCGGCTTGGTGCGCGCGCAGCGCGGCCAGGTGCTGTTCCACGGGCAGGACATCGGCGCGCAGACGCGTGAAGGCCTGTACGAACTGCGTCGCAAGATGGGCATGCTGTTCCAGTTCGGCGCGCTGTTCACCGACATGTCGGTGTTCGAAAACGTCGCCTTCGCCCTGCGCGAGCACACCGACCTCCCCGAAGACCTGATCCGCGATCTCGTGTTGATGAAGCTCAACGCGGTTGGTCTGCGCGGCGCACGCGACCTCGCGCCGTCGGAGATTTCAGGCGGCATGGCCCGCCGCGTGGCGCTCGCCCGCGCCATCGCGCTCGATCCCGAACTGATGATGTACGACGAGCCGTTCGCCGGCCTCGACCCCATTTCGCTCGGTATCACGGCGAACCTGATCCGCACGCTCAACACGGCGCTCGGCGCGACGTCGATCCTCGTCACGCACGACGTGCCCGAATCGTTCGCAATCGCCGACTACGTCTACTTCCTCGCGAACGGCGGTGTCCTCGCCGAGGGCACGCCGGCCGAACTGCGCGCCTCGACGGACCCGACCGTGCGCCAGTTCATCGACGGCACGCCCGACGGTCCGTTCAAATTTCACTATCCGAGCAGCACGCCGCTCGCGGCGGATTTCGGCATTGGCGGAGGCCGCGCATGATCAGCTTCATCGGCCGTACCGTCATTTGCGGGCTCGGACAGACGGGTTATGCGGCGCGCATGTTCGTGCGCCTCGTGCTCGAATTCTTTCCGCTGCTGCGCCGTCCGCGTCTTGTCACGAAGCAGATCCACTTCGTCGGTAACTATTCGCTGGTGATCATCGCGGTGTCGGGGCTGTTCGTCGGCTTCGTGCTCGGCTTGCAGGGCTACTACACGCTCAACCGCTACGGCTCCGAACAGGCACTCGGCCTGCTGGTCGCGCTGTCGCTGGTGCGTGAGCTCGGGCCCGTCGTGACGGCGCTGTTGTTCGCCGGGCGCGCGGGCACGTCGCTCACGGCCGAGATCGGCCTGATGAAGGCGGGCGAGCAACTGACGGCGATGGAAATGATGGCCGTCGATCCTCTAAAAGTGGTCGTCGCGCCGCGCATGTGGGCAGGCATCATTTCGATGCCGATTCTCGCGGCGATTTTCAGCGCGGTGGGCGTGCTCGGCGGCTACGTGGTGGGCGTGCTGATGATCGGCGTCGACGCCGGCGCGTTCTGGTCGCAGATGCAGGGCGGTGTCGATGCGTATCGCGACGTCGGCAACGGCGTGATCAAGAGCATCGTGTTCGGCTTCGCGGTGACGTTCATCGCGCTCTACCAGGGCTACGAAGCGAAGCCCACGCCGGAAGGCGTGTCGCGGGCGACGACCAAGACGGTTGTCTACGCGTCGCTGGCCGTGCTCGGTCTCGATTTCCTGCTGACCGCGCTGATGTTCAGCTAGGCGGTGGCGAGCCAAGCTTCGCGCGGTGCGCCGCGCAGCGCTCGCGCCGCAGCGGCATAGATTCTCTTTGGGATGACGATGAAAAAAACTGCTCTCGATTTCTGGGTAGGTCTGTTCGTGGTGCTCGGCTTCATCGCGTTGCTGTTCCTCGCGCTGAAGGCCGGCAACATGAGCTCGCTGTCGTTTCAGGCGACGTACCCGGTCAAGCTGAAGTTCGACAATATCGGCGGCCTCAAGGCGCGCGCGCCCGTGAAGAGCGCGGGCGTGACGGTGGGCCGCGTCGAATCGATCGGCTTCGACAGCAATTCGTATCAGGCCGTCGTGACACTCGATCTCGACAAGCAATATCAATTTCCGAAAGACACGTCCGCGAAGATTCTGACGTCGGGCCTGTTGGGTGAGCAGTACATCGGTCTTGAGCCGGGTGGCGACAGCGAAATGCTGAAAGCCGGCGACACGATCACGATGACCCAATCGGCCATCGTCCTGGAGAATCTGATCGGGCAGTTCCTGTATAGCAAGGCAGCGGATTCGGGCGCTGCCAAACCTGGTGCATCTGCAGCGGCGCCTGCGCCGGCAGAGCCGGCTCCTGCAGCTCCGGCTGCAGCCGCTTCGGGTGCATCCGGCCAATAAGGAGAATAACAATGAACACGACACGCTTACGTGTCGCGGGGATCACGCTGGCGGTGGCAGCGCTGGCGGGTTGCGCAACCGTTCAGAACCCGACGAAGGAAGATCCGATCGAGGGCTTCAACCGTACGGTCTTCACCTTCAACGACACGCTCGACAAGTACGCATTGAAGCCGGTCGCGAAGGGCTACGTGTTTGTCACGCCGCAACCGGTGCGTGACAGCGTCACGAACTTCTTCTCGAACATCGGCGACGTGTACATCGCCGCGAACAACCTGCTGCAGCTGAAGATCGCCGATGGTGTATCGGACATCATGCGTATCGTGATCAACACGATCTTCGGTGTCGGTGGCCTGTTCGACGTCGCGACGCTCGCGAAGCTGCCGAAGCACGACAACGACCTCGGCCTGACGCTCGGTCACTATGGCGTGCCGCCCGGTCCGTATCTGGTGCTGCCGCTGTTCGGGCCGAGCACGGTGCGCGACGGCGTGGGCATGGTGGGCAACTACTTCATCAATCCGCTCACGTACGTGAAGCCGGACAGCGTGAGCTGGGCGCTCTACGGTCTGAACGTGGTCAACACGCGCGCGAACCTGCTGAACGCAAGCGACGTGCTCGAAGGCGCGGCGCTCGACAAATACTCGTTTGTGCGTAACGCATATCTTCAGCGCCGCCGCTATCTGCTGACGGGCGGCAATGCGTCGACGGGGCTGCCGGACTACGGCAACGAAGCACCGCTGCCGAAATACGAAGACGTGGATGGCGGCGCGGCAACTGCGCCCGCACCCACGCCGGCTTCGGCGCCGGAGGCGGCTTCGGGTGCGTCTTCGAACGAGCCAGCGGGCGCAGCTCAGCCGGCGTCGGGCACCGATGCGCCGCCGACCGTCCCCGGTGGTCAGATCGTGCCGCCGGCGCACTTCGGCTACCCGTCGCTGAAGCTGCGCTGAGGCATAACAAATGCGAGTGGCGTATCCGTCTGTCGTAACACTCGGATACGATTCTCGCAGTTTGGGCGTGGATGACGGCTGAACTCGCGTGATATCGTCGCCTCCAACCTAAGCTAAATTTTTTTGCAGGACTGGAAATGAAAAAATTCTTCTTCTTTATCCCGTTTATTGCAGCTCTCTTTGCGTTCAGCGGCGCGGCATCCGCACAAGCCGTCGATAGCAGCAATCCCGACGCGATGGTCAAGACCGTCACGCAGCAGGTGATCGACGCCGTGCGCGCCGACAAGACGATCCAGAGCGGCAACATCAATGCTGTCACGAAGCTCGTGAACGAGAAGATTCTTCCGTACACGGACTTCCGCCGCACGACGCAACTCGCAATGGGCCGCAACTGGCGCACGGCGACGCCGGAGCAGCAGAATGCCGTTGTCGAGCAGTTCAAGAATCTGCTGATCCGTACGTATTCTGGCGCGCTGGCTCAGGTGAAGGACCAGGAAATCCAGTACAAGCCGTTCCGCGCGAACCCGGATGACACCGACGTGGTGGTCCGCTCGGTCGTGATGAACAACGGCTCGCCCGTCGAACTCGACTACCGTCTGTACAAGACGCCGCAAGGCTGGCGCGTGTATGACCTGAACGTGCTCGGCGCATGGCTGATCCAGGCGTACCAGCAGCAGTTCAACGAACAGATCCAGAAGAGCGGCGTCGACGGCCTGATCCAGTTCCTGACGGCACGCAACCAGCAACTCGCGAACGGCAAACAGTCGTGAACAACTTTGTCAGCGCGCCGGTAAGCACGTCCGTCAACACGTTCGAAACCGGCAGCACCTTGACCCACGCGAGCGCGAAGGCCGCGCTCGCGGCGGGTCTCGCGCGCATCGGCGGCGGCGCGACGGCGGTCGACTGCGCGGCACTCACGCAATTCGATTCGTCGGCGCTGGCCGTGCTGCTCGCATGGCAGCGCGCGGCGAGCGCACGCGGCACACCGCTCGTCGTCGTCAACCTCCCTGCGGGGCTCTCCAGTCTCGCGCAAGCCTACGGCGTCGATACCCTGATCACCGTACGACATTGACGCTCACGCGTCAGTGAGCTTCGCGCTGCGTTTCACGCTTTGCGCTGGCTCACGTTCTCCCAAGGCAAGTCGGCCGGTTCGACTTTTGCCCTATAATCAAACGTTTTTTGGCGCGTGGCCGTTTCATCCCGCATCGCGGAAACGGCCGTAGTGGTTGCAGCAGCAGCGCAAGCGGTCTTTTGCACCCGGCCCCAATTTCGTTTCCCCCATGCTTTCGCGCCCTTGCCGGGCGATCTATCAGGCGCTGTCCACTTTGACGGCGCACAGTCATGTCAGCGATTGAAATTCGTAACGTCAGGAAGCGCTACAAAGATCTGCAAGCGCTCAAAGGCGTCAGCTTCACCGTCGAACAAGGCGAATTCTTCGGGCTGCTCGGTCCGAACGGCGCCGGCAAGACGACGCTCATCAGCATCCTCGCCGGCCTCGCCCGCGCCGATGAAGGCAGCATCACGGTTCACGGCCACCATGTCGTCGACGACTTCCGTCTCGCGCGCCGCGCGCTCGGCGTCGTGCCGCAGGAACTCGTGTTCGATCCGTTCTTCACCGTGCGCGAGACGCTGCGCATCCAGTCGGGCTACTTCGGCCTGCGCAAGAACGACGACTGGATCGACGAAGTGATGGCCAATCTCGATCTCACCGAAAAAGCCGACGCGAACATGCGTGCGCTGTCGGGCGGGATGAAGCGTCGCGTGCTGGTCGCGCAGGCGCTGGTGCACCGGCCGCCTGTGATCGTGCTCGACGAGCCGACAGCAGGCGTCGACGTTGAGCTGCGCCAGACGCTGTGGAAATTCATCTCGCGCCTGAATCGCGAAGGGCACACGATCGTGCTGACCACGCACTATCTGGAAGAAGCCGAATCGCTGTGCGATCGCATTGCGATGCTACGGCGGGGTGAAGTCGTCGCGCTGGAGCGTACGAGCACGCTGCTCGAACGTTTCGCGGGCACGCAACTGTTCATCCGTTTCGCGCAGGGTGTGCTGCCCGCCGAATTGCGGGCGCTCGAAGTCGACCCCACCAATGTCAACGGACGTCAACATCTGCTGCGCCTGTCGAGCTACGACGACGTGGAACGCATCCTCGCGCAATGCCGCACGGCGGGTTGCACGTTCGATGAAATCGAGGTCCGCAAGGCCGACCTCGAAGACGTGTTCATGCAGGTGATGAACGGGCCGGAAGTGGTCGAGGGGTTGGCATGAACGGTTTCCGTACTCTGTTCTACAAGGAATTGCTGCGCTTCTGGAAGGTCGCGTTCCAGACGGTGCTCGCACCGGTTATCACCGCATTGCTGTATCTGACGATCTTCGGCCACGCGCTGCGCGATCACGTGCAGGTCTATCCGGGCGTGCTCTACACGAGCTTTCTCGTGCCGGGCCTCGTCATGATGAGCGTGCTGCAGAACGCGTTCGCGAATAGTTCGTCGTCGCTGATCCAGTCGAAGATCACGGGCAATCTCGTGTTCGTGCTTCTGCCGCCACTGTCGCACTGGGAGATGTACGGCGCGTATGTGCTCGCCGCTGTCGTGCGCGGATTGAGCGTCGGGCTGGGCGTGTTCATCGTCACGGTCTGGTTCATCCCGATGAGCTTCAGCGCGCCGCTTTATATCATCGCGTTCGCGGTGCTCGGTTCGGCGATTCTCGGCACGCTTGGTTTGATCGCGGGCATCTGGGCCGAGAAGTTCGACCAGCTCGCCGCGTTCCAGAATTTTCTGATCATGCCTCTCACGTTCCTGTCGGGCGTGTTCTACTCGACGCATACGCTGCCGCCCGTGTGGCGCGAAATCTCGCGGCTGAACCCGTTTTTCTACATGATCGACGGCTTTCGTTATGGCTTCTTCGGTATGTCGGATATCGATCCGATGTGGAGCCTGCTGATTGTCGGCGGTTTCTTCGTCGTGCTGGCCGTGCTGGCGATGCGCATGCTCGCTTCCGGCTTCAAGCTGCGTCACTAGGAGCACACATGTTACCCACTCCCGAACAGGTCAAGAATTACATCGCGGCGGGCCTTCCTTGCGAGCATCTCGAAGTGGAAGGCGACGGCCAGCATTTCTTCGCGACCATCGTGTCGCCGAATTTCGAAGGCAAGCGTCTGATTCAACGGCATCAACTCGTGTATGCGGCGCTCGGCGACCGCATGCGTGAAGAGATCCACGCGCTCAGCATGAAAACGCTGACGCCCACCGAATGGCAAAGCGCCTGACTCGCGTATAGACATTACGCGGAAAAACCTGCTGTCTGTCGGAGGACGGCGCTCAACAACCTGGCTGCAAGAGAGCGGAAAAACAAGCTGCACAATAAGCTTTAGACGTAGCTGCAAATTAGCTGGAACATTAGTGCGACTTACACAAGAGAATCGCGACGCCGCAAACGGCGCCGCAGCAACCGCCCACAACAAGACGCCCGCAGGCGGACGGGCAGATCAGGAACAAACAGGCATGGACAAACTCGTGATTGAAGGCGGGCAGAAGCTCGCTGGTGAGATCGTTGTTTCGGGTGCGAAGAACGCGGCGCTGCCGATCCTTTGCGCAGGCTTGTTGAGCGCGGAGCCCGTTCACCTCGATAACGTGCCCGATCTGCAGGATGTGCGCACGACGCTCAAGCTGCTCGGCCAGATGGGCGTGCGCACGGAAAGCAGCGACGGCAAGGTGATGCTCGACGCGTCGAAGGTCGACAATCTGGTCGCGCCGTACGAACTCGTGAAGACGATGCGGGCGTCGATTCTGGTGCTCGGCCCGCTCGTCGCGCGCTTCGGCGAGGCGAAGGTATCGCTGCCGGGCGGCTGCGCGATCGGCGCACGGCCTGTGGACCAGCACATCAAGGGCCTGCAGGCGATGGGCGCCGAGATCAACATCGAGCACGGCTTCATCGAAGCGCGCGCGAAGCGTCTGAAGGGCGCGCGCATCATCACCGACATGATCACCGTCACGGGCACCGAAAACCTGCTGATGGCGGCCGTGCTCGCGGAAGGCGAGACGGTCATCGAAAACGCCGCGCGCGAGCCGGAAGTCGGTGATCTTGCGAATCTTCTGGTCGCGATGGGCGCGAAGATCGACGGCATCGGTACCGACCGTCTCGTGATTCAAGGCGTCGACAAACTGCACGGCGCACAGCACACGGTTGTGCCGGATCGTATCGAAGCGGGCACGTTCCTGTGCGCGGTCGCGGCGGCGGGCGGCGACGTCACGTTGCGCCATGTGCGTCCGCAGATTCTCGAAGCCGTGACGGACAAGCTGCGCGAAGCAGGCGTGACGATCGAAGAGGGCGACGACTGGATGCGCGTGCGCATGAGCCAGCGTCCGAAGGCCGTCTCGTTCCGCACGTCCGAATACCCGGCGTTCCCGACCGACATGCAGGCGCAGTTCATGGCGCTCAACACGCTGGCGGAAGGCACGTCGCAAGTGGTCGAAACGATCTTCGAAAACCGCTTCATGCACGTGCAGGAACTGAACCGTCTCGGCGCGAACATCACGATCGATGGCAAGACGGCGCTCGTCAACGGCGTCGAGAAGCTGTCGGGCGCGAAGGTGATGGCCACCGATCTGCGCGCGTCGGCGAGTCTCGTGATCGCGGGCCTGTGCGCGGATGGCGAAACGCTGATCGACCGCATCTATCACCTGGATCGCGGCTACGACCGGATGGAATCGAAACTCACCGCAGTCGGCGCGAACGTGCGCCGCATCAAGGGTAATCAGGCATGAGCGAGTTGCCGCAAACGTCGACGTCGCCGGCGGTCGGTAAGCCGCTGACGCTCGCGCTGTCGAAGGGTCGCATCTTTGAGGAAACGGTGCCGCTGCTCGCGGCAGCGGGCATCGAAGTGACGGAAGATCCGGAAACGTCGCGCAAGCTGATTCTGCCGACCACGGATCCCAACCTCCGCGTGATCATCGTGCGCGCCACCGACGTGCCGACGTACGTCGAGTACGGTGCCGCCGATTTCGGCGTCGCGGGCAAGGACGTGCTGATCGAGCACGGCGGCGGCGGTCTGTATCAGCCGATCGATCTGGACATCGCGCGCTGCCGGATGTCGGTGGCGGTCGCCGCCGGCTTCGACTACGCGAATGCGGTTCGCCAGGGCGCGCGCCTGCGCGTCGCCACGAAGTATGTGCAAGTGGCGCGCGAGCACTTCGCCGCCAAGGGCGTGCACGTCGATCTGATCAAGCTGTATGGATCGATGGAACTCGCGCCGCTGGTGGGCCTTGCCGACGCGATCGTCGACCTGGTCAGCTCGGGCGGCACGCTGCGCGCCAACAATCTTGTCGAGGTCGAAGAGATCATGCAGATCTCGTCGCGCCTCGTTGTGAACCAGGCGGCGCTGAAGCTCAAGCGCGCCGCGCTGGCGCCCATTCTCAACGCGTTCGAGCGCGCGTCGCAACGCACCGGCGCAACGGCCTGACGCAAAGGCCATAGCCGAGTCTGACGCGCGCGCCTCACCGAAACGGATACCAGCATGTCTATCAAGATTCGCAAACTCGATTCCAGCACTGAGAATTTCCAGAAGTCGCTGCATGCGGTGCTCGCGTTCGAAGCGAGCGAAGACGAAGCGATCGAACGCTCGGTCGCGCAGATTCTGGCCGACGTGAAGGCGCGTGGCGATGCCGCCGTGCTCGACTATACGAACCGTTTCGACCGTCTGAACGCGAAGGATGTCGGCGCGCTCGAACTACCGATGTCGGAACTGGAAGGGGCACTGGAAGGCCTGGAGCCGAAGCGCCGCGCGGCGCTCGAAGCGGCGGCGGCGCGCGTGCGCGGCTATCACGAGAAGCAGAAGATCGAATGCGGCAGCCATAGCTGGCAGTACACGGAAGCCGACGGCACCGTGCTTGGCCAGAGGGTGACGCCGCTCGACCGCGCGGGTATTTACGTGCCGGGTGGCAAGGCGGCGTATCCGTCGTCGGTGCTGATGAACGCGATTCCGGCGCGCGTGGCCGGTGTGCGCGAAATCGTCATGGTCGTGCCGACGCCGGACGGCGTGAAGAATCCGCTCGTGCTGGCGGCGGCGCTGCTGGGCGGTGTGGATCGCGTGTTCACGATTGGCGGCGCGCAGGCGGTCGGCGCGCTCGCGTACGGCACGCAAACCATTCCCGCCGTCGACAAGATCTGCGGCCCCGGCAATGCGTATGTCGCGTCGGCGAAACGCCGCGTGTTCGGCACGGTCGGCATCGACATGATCGCCGGTCCGTCGGAAATTCTCGTGCTGTGCGACGGCACGACCGATCCGCGCTGGGTCGCGATGGACCTGTTCTCGCAGGCCGAACACGACGAACTCGCGCAATCCATTTTGCTGTGCCCGGACGAAGGTTTCATCGCGCGCGTCGAAGACGCCATCAACGAGCTGCTACCGACGATGCCCCGCCGCGACGTGATCCAGGCGTCGCTCGAAGGACGTGGCGCGCTGATCAAGGTGCGTGACATGGAGCAGGCGTGCGCGATCGCCAACGACATCGCGCCGGAACACCTCGAAATTTCCGCGCTGGAGCCGCAACAGTGGGCGCAGCAGATTCGCCACGCGGGCGCGATCTTCCTTGGCCGCTACACGAGCGAAAGCCTCGGCGACTACTGCGCGGGGCCAAATCACGTGCTGCCTACGTCTCGTACCGCACGTTTCTCGTCGCCGCTCGGCGTCTATGATTTCTTCAAGCGCTCCAGCCTCATCGAAGTGAGCGCGGACGGTGCGCAGACGCTCGGTGAAATTGCCGCTGAGCTTGCGTATGGCGAAGGCCTGCAGGCGCATGCACGCAGCGCCGAGTACCGGATGAAGAACACAGGCTGACCTTGCGGCGAGCCGCTTTTTCACGCGGGCAACATACGCGCTGAATTTTGAGACGGCTCCGTTTTCCGAAGACAGAGAACTCAACCCGGGGCGGCTGCGAGCCGCCCCTATTGCGCTGTCGCCTGTCAGAAGGCGGGCGCGCCCGACGCCATGACGACACCTCAAGACATTATTCGCCGCGACGTGCTCGCGATGACGAGCTACCCCGTTGCCGATGCGACGGGCCTCGTGAAGCTCGATGCAATGGAGAATCCGTTTCCGCTGCCTGAAGCGCTGGCCGCGCAACTCGGCGAGCATCTCGCGGCCGTCGCGCTGAACCGTTATCCGGCGCCGCGTCCGCAGGCGCTCATCGAGAAGCTCAAGCGCGTGATGAACGTGCCGGCGAACTGCGAGGTGCTGCTCGGCAACGGTTCGGACGAACTGATCAGCATCATCTCTGTGGCGTGCGCGACGCCAGGCGCGAAGGTGCTGGCGCCCGTGCCGGGCTTCGTGATGTACGCGATGTCGGCGAAACTCGCGGGCATGGAGTTCGTCGGCGTGCCACTGAACGCCGACTTCACGCTCGATACGAACGCGATGCTCGCCGCTATCGCTGAACACCGGCCGGCCGTGATTTACCTCGCGTACCCGAACAACCCGACGGGCACGCTGTTCGATGCCGCCGACATGGAGCGCATCATCGCAGCGGCGAGCGGGAGCCTGGTCGTGATCGACGAAGCGTATCAGCCGTTCGCGCAAGAGAGCTGGATGCCGCGTGCGGGAGACTTCGACAATGTCGTCGTGATGCGCACGGTGTCGAAGCTGGGCCTCGCGGGCATCCGCCTTGGCTACATGGCGGGCCGCATGGAATGGATCAACGAGTTCGACAAGGTGCGCCCGCCGTACAACGTCAACGTGCTGACGCAGACGACGGCCGATTTCCTGCTCGATCATATCGACGTGCTCGACGCGCAGGCCGCGCAATTGCGCGACGAACGCACGAAGCTGGCTCAGGCGGTCGCCGCGCTGCCGGGCGCTGAAGTGTTCCCGAGCGCTGGCAATTTCCTGCTGGTGCGTGTGCCCGATGCATCGGCGACGTTCGAAACCCTTCTTACTTCGCGGGTTTTGATCAAAAACGTGAGTAAAATGCATCCATTGCTCGCGAATTGCGTGCGTTTGACGGTCGGTTCTCCGGAAGAAAACGCTCAAATGCTCGCCGCGCTGAAACTCGTGCTGAACTGAAGCCAGCACGTTCACAACCCCACTTTTTTCAAAGTCAGATTCGAGGAATTGCCATGCGCCTTGCGGAAGTCGTTCGCAACACCAGCGAAACGCAGATCCGTGTGAAGATCAACCTGGACGGCACCGGTCAGCAGAAGCTGGCCACGGGCGTGCCGTTCCTTGATCACATGCTCGACCAGATTGCCCGCCACGGGCTGATCGATCTGGACATCGAGTCGCATGGCGATACGCATATCGACGACCACCATACCGTCGAAGACGTCGGCATCACGCTGGGCCAGGCCATTGCGAAGGCCGTCGGCGACAAGAAGGGCATTCGCCGCTACGGTCATTCCTACGTGCCGCTCGACGAAGCGCTGTCGCGCGTCGTGATCGATTTTTCCGGCCGGCCGGGCCTGGAATTCCACGTACCGTTCACGCGCGCGCGCATCGGCACGTTCGACGTCGATCTCTCCATCGAATTCTTCCGCGGATTCGTCAATCATGCCGGCGTTACGCTGCATATCGACAACCTGCGCGGCCTGAACGCGCATCATCAGATGGAAACGGTGTTCAAGGCGTTCGGCCGCGCATTGCGCATGGCCGTCGAACTGGACGAGCGCGCGGCGGGGCAGATTCCGTCGACCAAGGGCAGTCTCTGAGCGACCAATAGCCACCAAGCCACCCAAAGGACCGGTTGCGCGGCGCGCGGCCGGCTTGAGATGGACACCATCAAGTCGTTTATTTCGCTGCTGGCGTTGATCAACCCGGTCGGCGCGATACCGTTCTTTCTGAGCCTGACGTCGCAGCAATCGTCCGCCGAACAGCGCCGCACCATCCGTGTCGCGTCGATTTCGGTGTTCTGTGTGATTACGGTGAGCACGTTGATCGGGCAGCAGATCATCCGCTTCTTCGGCATTTCGATCGGCGCGCTCGAAGTGGGCGGCGGCATCATCATGCTGCTGATGTCGATCAGCATGCTGAACGCTCAGGTCGGCAATGCCCGCTCGACGCCGGAAGAGCGTCACGAGGCGGAGATGAAGGACAACATCGCCGTCGTGCCGCTGGCGATTCCGCTGCTGACGGGGCCGGGCTCTATCAGTACTGTCCTAGTCTATTCGGCCAGCTATCCTCATTGGTACGAGCGGATTACTCTGATTGGCATCGGCGCTGTGATTGCGGCGCTGTGTTTCGGATCGCTGAGTCTTGCTGAACCGATTGCCCGCTGGGTCGGTCGGACGGGAATCAACATCGGCACGCGGTTGATGGGTTTGATGTTGTCGGCGCTGGCGGTGGAGTTCATCGTCAACGGATTGAAGGCGTTGCTGCCTAACTTGAAATGAAAACTTCGATTGCGATTGTGGATTACGGAATGGGCAACCTGCGATCGGTTGCCCAGGCGTTGAGGAAAGCCGCGCCCGAAGCGGACGTGGCAATTGTCGACAAGCCCGAAGCAATTCGCGCAGCGGACCGTGTGGTGCTGCCGGGCCAGGGCGCGATGCCCGACTGCATGCGCTCACTCGGCGAATCCGGCTTGCAGGAAGCCGTCGTCGAAGCGTCCCGCAGCAAGCCGCTGATGGGCGTGTGTGTCGGCGAGCAGATGCTGTTCGACTGGAGCGCGGAAGGCGATACGAAGGGCCTGGGCCTGTTGCCTGGGAAGGTGGTGCGCTTCGATCTCGAAGGCCAGTTGCAGGACGACGGCTCGCGCTTCAAGGTGCCGCAGATGGGCTGGAACCGTGTCCGTCAGGCGCAGCCGCACCCCTTGTGGGACGGTGTGGCCGACAACGCGTTCTTCTACTTCGTGCACAGCTATTACGTCGTGCCGGAAAACGCCGCGCATACGTCGGGTGAAACCGTGTACGGCGTGCCCTTTACCTCGGCGGTGGCGCGGGATAACATTTTTGCGACCCAATTCCACCCGGAAAAGAGCGCCGATGCGGGCTTGCGCGTGTATCGCAACTTCGTGCACTGGAATCCCTGATCCCTGCCGTCAGCATCTTTAACCGTCCATGTTCTCAATCCGTCCCTGCTGCCTCGCTCACATGCATATGCATCCGAAGCCTGCCGGCAAGGTCGCCGAAAGACATGTACTAAACTAGCGGAACGGCCTGGCGCCGGCCCCAGCCGGATTTGCCGCCAGCCGAACTTCAACTTTTTTCCCTGACAACACCCGATTGCTATGCTGCTGATCCCCGCCATCGACCTGAAAGACGGTCAGTGTGTACGCCTCAAACAGGGCGATATGGACCAGGCGACGATTTTCCACGAGGAACCGGCGGTGATGGCCCGACATTGGGTCGACCGCGGCGCGCGGCGCCTGCACCTCGTCGACCTGAACGGCGCGTTCGCCGGCAAGCCGAAGAACGAAGACGCGATTCGCGCGATCATCGAAGAAGTCGGCGGAGAGATTCCCGTGCAGCTGGGCGGCGGCATCCGCGACCTGAACACGATCGAGCGCTATCTGGACGACGGTCTCGAGTACGTGATCATCGGCACGGCGGCGGTGAAGAACCCCGGCTTCCTGCTCGAAGCGTGCACGGCGTTCGGCGGACATATCATCGTCGGCCTCGATGCGAAGGACGGCAAGGTCGCCACCGACGGCTGGAGCAAGCTGACGGGCCACGAAGTCGCGGACCTCGCGCGCAAGTTCGAGGACTACGGCTGCGAGTCGATCATCTACACGGACATCGGCCGCGACGGCATGCTTCAGGGCATCAATATCGAGGCGACGGTGCGCCTCGCGCGCGCGGTGAAGATTCCCGTGATCGCGAGCGGCGGCCTGTCGAACATGGGCGATATCGACGCGCTGTGCGAAGTGGAAGCCGAGGGCATCGAAGGCGTGATCTGCGGCCGTGCTATCTACTCGGGCGACCTGGATTTTGCCGCGGCACAGACGCACGCGGACCGCCTGCGCGAATCGGACGACGCCTGAGCGTCGGGTTTTCTGCGCATCGTGCGCACCTGAAGCATCGTTCAGGTGCGCAGAGCGTCCGGCATGCCGGCCTTGCGCCGTTCACCTGTGATTCACACACGGGCGAGCGGCCTCACCAGCGGTATTGGCACGAACTAGCAAGATCATGGCTTTAGCTAAACGCATCATTCCCTGTCTGGACGTCACGGCTGGCCGCGTGGTCAAGGGCGTCAACTTCGTCGAGTTGCGCGACGCGGGAGACCCCGTCGAAATCGCGCGCCGCTACGACGAGCAGGGCGCGGACGAACTCACCTTCCTCGATATCACCGCCACGTCCGACCAGCGCGACCTGATCCTGCCCATCATCGAAGCTGTGGCTTCGCAGGTCTTCATTCCGCTGACCGTCGGCGGCGGCGTGCGCGCCGTCGAAGACGTGCGGCGCCTGCTGAACGCGGGCGCGGACAAGGTGAGCATGAATTCGTCGGCAGTGGCGAATCCGCAGCTCGTGCGCGATTCGACCGATAAATACGGCTCGCAGTGCATTGTCGTCGCGATCGACGCGAAGCGCGTGTCGGCCGATGGCGAAACGCCGCGCTGGGAAGTCTTCACGCATGGCGGGCGCAAGAATACGGGCCTCGACGCCGTCCAATGGGCGCGCAAGATGGCCGAACTGGGCGCGGGCGAAATCCTGCTGACCAGCATGGACCGCGACGGCACGAAAAGCGGCTTCGACATTGCGCTGACACGCGCCGTGTCGGACGCGGTGTCCATTCCCGTGATCGCGTCGGGCGGCGTCGGTTCGCTGCAGCATCTGGCCGACGGCATCAAGGACGGCCGCGCAGACGCCGTGCTGGCCGCGAGCATCTTCCACTATGGCGAGCACACGGTCGGCGAGTGCAAGCGCTTCATGGCCGATCAGGGCATTTCGGTGAGGTTGTAACGTGAATCCGTCTGAAGTCGGCTGGCTCGACAAGGTGAAGTGGGACGCGAACGGCCTCGTGCCCGTAATCGCGCAGGAAGCATCGACCAACGACGTGCTGATGTTCGCGTGGATGAACCGCGAAGCGCTGTCGAAGACGATCGAAACGGGCCGCGCCGTCTATTTTTCCCGCTCGCGCCAACGCCTGTGGTTCAAGGGCGAAGAATCGGGCCACGTGCAGCATGTGCATGAAGTGCGGCTCGATTGCGACGAGGACGTCGTGCTGCTGAAGGTCGAGCAGGTATCGGGCATCGCCTGCCACACGGGCCGGCATTCGTGCTTTTTCCAGAAATTCGAAGGCTCGGTCGATGCCGGCAACTGGGTTGCCGTCGAGCCCGTGCTGAAAGACCCCGAACACATCTACAAATGACGCAAAACACGCAATCGACGAACGATACGCTTCGGCGTCTCGCAGCCGTTATCGACAGCCGCAAGGGCGGCGATCCCGACACGTCGTACGTGTCGCGCCTGTTCCACAAGGGCGACGACGCGGTGCTGAAGAAGATCGGCGAGGAAGCCACGGAAGTCGTGCTGGCCGCGAAGGACGTGCGTCTCGGAGCGGAGCGCAAGGCGCTGGTCGGCGAAGTGGCCGATTTATGGTTTCATTGCCTCGTGATGCTGTCGCACTTCGATTTGAATCCCGCCGACGTGCTCGCTGAGTTGGAGCGTCGCGAAGGGCTGTCGGGCATCGAGGAAAAGGCATTGCGCAAGAGTCGCGATCGCGAGCAGAACGGCGACTGAGCGCGAGCAGGACATAACCGCGCGCGCAAGCGTGCGCGCGGCGCAACACAGCGACGAGACACGCAGCACCGGCACAGCAACAGTATCCATTCGCACCCTCCAGGAGGACGCAAGCATGGAACAGTCGCACGGCGGTTATCCGCCACCGTCGTATCAGAGCGCAGTCGAAATCGACCGGCAGCGCAGCCTGCGCACGCTGACGCACATCATCTACGCGCTCTACGCCGTGTACTGGCTGACGGGCGGCATCTCGGTGCTGATCGCGATCATCATCAACTACATCAAGCGGCCGGAGACCATCGGCACGCCCTACGAAGCGCATTTCGACTGGCAGATCCGTACGTTCTGGATGGGGCTGATCGGGCATCTGATCGGCGTTGCGCTGTTCATCGTGCTGATCGGCGTGCCTATCCTGTGGGCTGTCGCGATATGGACGTTGTACCGTATCATCAAAGGCTGGCTGTATCTGTACGACAACAAGCCGCTGACGAATCCGCGCGGCTGGTTCTGAGCAGCGCATCTGGCGCGTGCCGCGTTTGCCGTTCACCGAGACCATGAGCCACGATCCAAATTGCCTGTTCTGCAAGATCGCCGCGGGTCAAATCCCGTCGACGAAAGTCCACGAAGACGACGAGTTCGTCGCGTTCCGCGACATCCGTCCGGCGGCCGAAACGCATGTGCTCGTGATACCGCGCAAGCACATCGAAACGCTGTCGAACTGTACCGAGAGCGATTCGGCCCTGCTTGGTAAAATGTTGATATTGGTTGCACGTCTCGCCGATCAGCTGGGCGTTGCGTACAAGGGTGGGCAGACGGGTTTCCGCACGGTCATCAATACGGGGCCCGGCGGTGGGCAGGAGGTCTATCACCTGCACGCGCATCTGCTGGCGGGACCGCGCCCCTGGCTGAGAATGGGCTGACGGCGGGTCAAACGCTATCGGCGTGCAGCGAAAGAGGCGCGTTGGCGCACGTTCGCCACTAAGCCGATCGACAAAGATTCGCCGCATCCGCTTTTTGACTACGCACAATGGCGGGCCCAGCATTGTGACGTCGTGACTTTATGTAGGGATGTAACGACAGCGACTCGCAGACATGTTCATAATGGGACCGAGGGCGCTGACGCAATAAAGCGCCGTCGGCGGTAGTTTTGCAGACGGAGCGCGTTCGTGAAGCGTGCTTCGATTCAGGCCGCAAGGCGCATAGTTGCCGTCGCCAGGCACGACGGTGGGGGTTAAGGAGATTTTTATGGGTTCGTTGAGTATTTGGCATTGGCTGATCGTTCTGCTGATCGTCGCACTTGTGTTCGGCACGAAGAAACTGCGCAATATCGGCACTGATCTGGGCGGCGCGGTGAAGGGCTTCAAGGAAGGCATGAAGGACGGCGAAACGCCTGAAGGCCAGCAGCGCGACCAGCTCTCGCGCACGAACACCGTCGATGTCGACGCAAAGGAAAAGGCGCCGCATTCCGGCGATTCCCGCTAATCCGGCGCCAGCCGAGCTTGCGCTGACACGCGCGCACTGACGGGAAGCCCTATCCATGCTGGACCTCGGTTTAACCAAGATGGCGTTGATCGGCGTGGTCGCGCTGGTCGTGCTCGGCCCCGAGCGCCTGCCGCGCGTGGCCCGCACGGCGGGCGCGCTGTTTGGCCGCGCGCAGCGCTATGTCAACGACGTGAAGGCCGAAGTCACACGTGAGATCGAGCTCGACGAACTGCGCCGCATGAAGACCGAGTTCGAGTCTGCGGCGCATAACGTCGAAAGCACGATTCACGACAACATGCGCAAGCACGAAACGGAACTGAACGAGGCGTGGACGCAGGGCACGTCGGTGTCCCCGAGCATTGCAGGCGGTGCGACGGACAGCCTGATGAGCGCGACCGACGGTTCCGTTTCTACAACGGACGGCACGTCCTGGCGCAGCACCGACGCCGCCGCGTCCAAACGCAAGAACTGGCGCGTGAAGCAGACGGCCACGCCGAACTGGTACAAGCGCGCCACGTTGCGGCGCACGCGCGTCCAATCGGGTGCCGCGCGCGTCGCACGGCATACGCCCGTCAGCCTGCGTCGGCCGACACGTTTTTTCTGATCGTCCGATGTCCCGCGCATCAATCTCCTACCGAGGGCCGGCGTGAGCGACCCCCAAAATCAGAACGAAGGCACTGAAGAGACCTTCATCTCGCATCTCGTCGAACTGCGCGACCGCATCATCCGCGCGGGCATTTCGGTGATTGTCGTGTTCGTCGGGCTCGTCTACTGGGCGCCCGACATCTTCCGGCTGCTCGCGCGTCCGCTGATGAACAATCTGCCGAAGGACGGCAAGATGATCGTCACCGATGTCACCGGCTCGTTCTTCGTGCCGATGAAAGTGACGATGCTCGTCGCCTTCGTGATCGCGCTGCCGATCGTGCTGTACCAGATCTGGGCGTTCGTCGCGCCAGGCTTGTATCAGCACGAGAAGAAGCTGGTCGGTCCGCTCGTCGGCAGCAGCTATACGCTGTTTCTGTGCGGAATGGCGTTCGCATATTTCGTCGTGTTTCCGACTATTTTCCGCGTGATGGCGCATTACAACGCGCCACTCGGCGCGGAGATGACCACGGATATCGACAATTACCTGAGTTTCGTGCTGACGATGTTCCTCGCCTTCGGCGTGACGTTCGAAGTGCCGATCGTCGTGGTGTTGCTCGTACGCATGAACGTGCTGACCATCAAGAAGCTCAAGGAAATCCGGCCGTACGTGATCGTTGGCGCGTTCGTGATCTCTGCCGTGGTGACGCCGCCGGACGTGTTCTCGCAGCTGATTCTCGCGATCCCGCTGATCGTGCTGTACGAAGCGGGGATCATCGCGGCGCGGCTGTTCGTCAGCAAGCCGGTCGCCACGGCGGAAAACGAAGGCGGGGCGGCAAGCTGAACGAACGCCAAAACGCCGGGCCGCGCCGGACAGCAAAAAGGGCAGTGCTCCGTTGGAGGCTGCCCTTTTTGTTTGACCTCGCTACCCGACCGGCCGATCGATTGATCGCTCAACCGCCATCGTCGTCATCGCCTTCATCTGCAGGTTGTTTCGGCGGCGGCGGGCGCTTGCCGATCATCACGTTCAGATCCATCTCCTTGTTCTTGCGCACCAGATGCACCTTCGCGTCGGTGCCGGGCTTGATCTGCGCGATCACGTTCAGAAGGCGCGTGGTATCGGTGATGTCCTGGCCGTTCACCGACACCAGAATGTCTCCGGGCTTGATGCCCGCCTTGTCGGCGGGACCGCCCTTGAGGACGCCCGCGACGATCGCGCCCGACTTCTGATCCAGCCCGAACGACTCAGCGATCTCTGGCGTCACGTCTTGCGGCTCGACGCCGATCCAGCCGCGCGTCACGGTGCCCGTCGTGATGATGCTCTCGAGCACGCTGCGCGCCGTCGAAACGGGAATCGCGAAACCGATACCGAGCGAGCCGCCCGAGCGCGAGTAGATCGCCGTATTGATGCCAAGCAGGTTGCCGTTCACGTCGACGAGCGCGCCGCCCGAGTTGCCGGGATTGATCGGCGCGTCGGTCTGGATGAAGTTTTCGAACGTATTGATGCCGAGGTGATTGCGGCCAAGCGCGCTGACGATACCCATCGTCACCGTCTGCCCGACGCCGAACGGATTGCCGATCGCGAGCACCACATCGCCGACGCGCGTCTGGTCCATGCGGCCGAGCGTAATAGTGGGCAGGTTGGTCATGTTGACCTTCAGCACGGCGAGATCGGTCTCGGGATCGACCCCGATCACCTTCGCGTTCGTGGTGCGCCCGTCGGCGAGCGCGATTTCGATCTGATCGGCGCCGTCCACGACGTGCTGGTTCGTTAGAATGTAACCTTCCGAACTCACGATAACGCCAGAGCCGAGATTGGCTGCAGGTTGCTCTTGCTGCTTTTTGTTCTTGTCGCCGAAGAAGTAGCGGAAAAGCGGATCTTTCGCGCGCGGGTCGGGCGGAAGCGAGCCGTCCTTGCTGGAAAACACGTTGACGACGGCGGGCATCGCCTTTTGCGCCGCATCCGCGTAGGAATTCTGGGCATTGCCGCCGCTGCCGATCCCGGGTGCCACCTCTCGGAGCGCGACGATCGGCTCGGCCAGTTGCTTGCCGAACTGCCCTTGACGCTGCAGCCATTGCGGTTTGAGGGTCGCAATGATGAACATCAGCGCCAGCAGCACGGTCACCGCCTGGGCGAAGAACAGCCAAAAGCGTCTGAGCATCTGAAAATTAGAGGGTGATATGGATCGGATCGAACTGGAATTGTACTTGAACAATCTCCTTGAAACTTCGCGGTTCAAGGACTATTGCCCCAATGGTCTGCAGGTCGAAGGGCGGCGCAAGGTCGAGAAAATCGCGACGGGCGTGACGGCGTCGCTGGCCTTTCTGGAAGCCGCGCTGGAGTGGGGCGCGGACGCCGTGCTGGTCCACCACGGCTACTTCTGGCGCAACGAGGCGCCGCAGATCACCGGCCGCAAATATCAGCGGCTCAAGGCGCTGCTCGCGAACGACCTGAATCTGTTCGCTTTTCATCTGCCACTCGACGATCATCCTGTGTACGGTAACAACGCGCAGCTCGGCGCGAAGTTCGGTCTGATCGCCGACGGCCGTTTCGGCGACAACGACATCGGCTGGATGAGCACGCTGCCCATGCCGATCACGCTTGCGCACTTCACTGCGGAGGTCGAGCAGACACTGGGCCGCACGCCGCTCGTATTCGGCGACCCCGACAAGAATTTGCGCCGCGTCGCGTGGTGCACGGGCGCGGCGCAGGGCTATTTCGACGCAGCGATCGACGCCGGGGCCGATGTCTATCTGACGGGGGAAATCTCGGAGCCGACCGTGCACACGGCGGCGGAAAGCGGTGTAGCGTTCATCGCGGCCGGTCATCACGCAACCGAGCGCTACGGTGTGCAGGCGCTGGGCGCGCATCTGTCCGAGCAGTTCGAACTCGAACATCTTTTTATCGATATTCATAATCCAGTTTGAATACCGGCCGGATTAGGCGAAGAAAAGGATCGAAAAACGGAGGAAATGCTTAATAAAAGCCGTAAAAATGTTTGCGATCCGTGCGGGGAAACCCTGATTTATCAATGACTTCGCACGGTTTTTGGCAATCGGCCCTTGTAAATGCCGACTCCATTCGAGCAAACTAGCGGCGGTAGACCCGACGTGAAGGAAAAATCCAACTCAGAAGTGGGGCGTGTGATGCGAGACAAGGAAGATGAACGCGTCGATGGCGGCCGCCGTTCCTGGCTGATTGCGACGACCGTAGCAGGTGGCATCGGAGGAGTCGCCACCGTCGTACCCTTTGTTAGTTCATTTGCACCATCCGAAAAAGCCAAGGCAGCAGGAGCGCCGGTCGAAGTCGATATCTCCAACCTCAAGCCAGGCGACATGATGACGGTCGCATGGCGTGGCAAGCCGGTCTGGATCATCAATCGCACTGACAAGCAGCTGGCCGACGTTCAGAAGGCCGACAAGGAAGTCGCCGATCCCGAGAGCAAGAACCCGTTTTCGATGCCCGAGCCGGACTACACCAAGAACGAGTTCCGCTCGCGCGCCGACCACAAGAATCTTTTCGTTGCCGTCGCGGTGTGCACCCATCTTGGCTGCACGCCGACTCCGCGCTTCCAGGAGGGCGCGCAGCCCAATCTCCCCGACGACTGGCCGGGTGGCTTTCTTTGCCCCTGCCACGGCTCGACCTATGACATGGCCGGCCGAGTCTTCAAGAACAAACCAGCGCCGCAAAACCTCGACATCCCGCCTTACATGATCACCGGCAACACGCTCGTGATCGGCAAGGACGAGAAAGGAGAAGCGTAATGGCGACGACCGAAAAAGAGGTAGAAACAACGGGACTCACGGGCTGGATCGATCGCCGCTTTCCGATGACGGCGACCTGGAAAGCTCACGTCTCCGAGTACTACGCGCCGAAGAACTTCAACTTCTGGTACTTCTTCGGCTCGCTGGCGCTGCTGGTGCTGGTCAATCAGATCGTCACGGGCATCTTCCTGACGATGAACTACAAGCCCGATTCGCTGCTCGCGTTCGCATCGGTCGAGTACATCATGCGCGAGGTGCCGTGGGGCTGGCTGATCCGCTACATGCACTCCACGGGCGCGTCGATGTTCTTCGTCGTCGTGTATCTGCATATGTTCCGCGGGCTGCTGTACGGCTCATATCGCAAGCCGCGCGAACTGGTGTGGGTCTTCGGCTGCGCGATTTTCCTGTGCCTGATGGCCGAGGCGTTCTTTGGCTACCTGCTGCCGTGGGGCCAGATGTCGTACTGGGGCGCGCAGGTGATCGTCAACCTGTTCTCGGCGATTCCGTTCATCGGTCCGGACCTGTCGCTGTGGATTCGCGGCGACTACGTCGTGTCCGACGTCACGCTGAACCGCTTCTTCGCGTTTCACGTGATCGCGATTCCGCTGGTGCTGCTCGGGCTGGTGTTCGTGCACATCGTCGCGCTGCATGAAGTGGGATCGAACAACCCGGACGGCATCGAGATCAAGGCGAAGAAAGACGCGAACGGCATTCCGCTGGATGGCATTCCGTTCCACCCGTACTACTCGGTGCACGACTTCATGGGCGTGTGTGTCTTCCTGATGGTGTTCGCGGCGATCATCTTCTTCGCGCCGGAAATGGGCGGCTACTTCCTCGAGTCGAACAATTTCGTCCCGGCGAATCCGCTGCAAACGCCACCGGAAATCGCGCCTGTCTGGTACTTCACCGCGTTCTACGCGATGCTGCGCGCCACCACCGACCCGTTCAAGATCGTGCTGATGATCGTGATCGGTCTGCTCGGGCTGCTCGCGCTGATCCGCGCGCGCGGCAAATGGAAGCTCGGTCTGCCTGTGCTCGCCATTCTGGTGATCCTCGCGATGGCGTTCACGGAGTCCAAGTTCTGGGGCGTCGTGGTGATGGGCAGCGCGGTGGTGTCGCTGTTCTTCCTGCCGTGGCTCGACCGGTCGCCGGTGAAATCGATCCGCTACCGGCCGTTCTTCCACAAGGTGTTTTACGGGATCTTCGTGCTGGCCTTCCTGACGCTGGCGTTCCTCGGAACCAAGCCGCCGTCGGCAGCCTCGACGCTGATCGCACAGATCTGCGCGCTGATCTATTTCGCGTTTTTCCTCGGCATGCCGTTCTGGACGCCGCTTGGTAAGTTCAAGCAGCCGCCCGAACGAGTGCGGTTCAAACACCACTAACCGCGAGCCAGGAGAAAACGAAAATGAGAAAACTGCTTTCGACGCTCGCGCTGCTCGGTGCAACCGTGCTGGCGCTATCCGCGGCGTCCGTTCGCGCGGAAGGCGAATTCCCGCTCGACCGTGCGCCCGACAACGCGGACAATATTGCTTCGTTGCAGCACGGCGCCCAATTGTTTGTAAACTACTGCCTGAATTGCCATAGTGCGAACCTGATGCGGTACAGCCGATTGCAGGATATCGGCATTTCGCAGAAGGAAATTGAAAAAAACCTGCTGTTCACGACAGATAAAGTCGGTAACACGATGACGGTCGCAATGCGCCCCGACGACGCGAAAGCGTGGTTCGGCGCGACGCCGCCGGATCTGTCGGTGGAAGCGCGGGCAAGAAACCGCGACTGGCTGTATACGTATTTGCGCAGTTTTTACCGCGATGACACACGGCCGACCGGCTGGAACAATATGGTGTACGAAAACGTGAGCATGCCTCACGTGCTGTGGCAGCTTCAGGGGCAAAGAACGGCGAAGTTCGAAGACGAAATCGACGAACACACGAAGGAAAAGGTCAAGAAATTCATGGGATACCAGCAGGTCACGCCGGGGACGATGTCGCCGGTAGATTATGATTCTGCTGTGGCCGACCTCGTGTCGTACCTGTCATGGATGTCCGAACCGACGCAGAAGACCCGTCGCCAGCTTGGTGTGTGGGTGCTGCTGTTTCTGGGCGTCCTGAGCTTTTTCGCCTGGCGACTGAACGCCGCGTACTGGAAAGATATCAAATAGTCACGCCGTAACTGGTGTGGGGCCGGCGCAAGGGAAGACCTGCAGGACGGTTTTCCCACTCGCTGGCCCTTTAAGTTTTTTGAGGAAACGCAAACATGATGGTTCTGTATTCCGGCACTACTTGCCCGTTCTCCCAGCGCTGCCGGCTGGTGTTGTTCGAAAAGGGCATGGACTTCGAAATCCGCGACGTCGACCTGTTCAACAAACCGGAAGACATCGCCGTGATGAATCCGTATGGTCAGGTGCCGATCCTCGTCGAACGGGATCTGATCCTGTACGA
Organism: Paraburkholderia sp. PGU19; assembly: GCF_013426915.1. Lineage (GTDB taxonomy): Bacteria > Pseudomonadota > Gammaproteobacteria > Burkholderiales > Burkholderiaceae > Paraburkholderia. The sequence continues at coordinate 3,450,460 of NZ_AP023179.1, read as the reverse complement.
ATCGAACATCATCAACGAGTACATCGACGAGCGCTTCCCGCATCCGCAACTGATGCCCGCCGATCCCGTCCAGCGTGCTCGCGCACGTCTGTTCCTGCTCAATTTCGAGAAGGAGCTGTTCGTTCACGTCGGCACGCTCGAGAACGAGAAGGGCAAGGCCGCCGAGAAGAACCACGAAAAGGCGCGCCTGGCCATTCGCGACCGCCTGACGCAGCTCGCACCGATCTTCCTGAAGAACAAGTACATGCTCGGCGAAGAGTTCTCGATGCTCGACGTCGCGATCGCGCCGTTGTTGTGGCGTCTGGATCACTACGGCATCGAACTGTCGAAGAACGCTGCGCCGCTGATGAAGTACGCCGAGCGTATTTTCAGCCGTCCGGCCTATATCGAAGCGCTGACGCCGTCGGAAAAGGTGATGCGCCGCTGAGTTTGAGATTGGCTTCGGGTGTGGCGCGCGGCGTCTGGTTCGCGCGCCTGCCCGGCAAAAGGACAGTTGATGCAAGAGATTTCCACGAAGCCGTACCTGCTGCGCGCGCTGTACGAATGGTGTACCGATAACGGCTATACGCCGCATATCGCGGTGCGTGTCGATAACCAGACGCGCGTGCCGCGCCAGTTCGTGCGCGACAACGAGATCGTGTTGAACATCAGCTTCGAGGCGACGAGCCAGCTGCAGATGGGCAACGAGTGGATCGAGTTCAACGCGCGGTTCTCGGGCAAGTCGCACAAGATCGAGGTGCCCGTTGCGAACGTGCTCGCCATTTACGCGCGCGAGAACGGGCAAGGCATGGCGTTCCCGGTCGAGTCGGCGGGCGGCGAGGCGACGGATTCCGAGGACGAAGAAGCCGTGATCGCCGAAGCGCCGGAAGCGGCGCCACAGGCCGCTGCGGAAAAAATCAGCGAAACCGATGAAGAGCCGCGTCCCGACGACGATGGAACAAAAGGCGGCGGAAGAGGTCACCTCAAAGTCGTGAAATGAAGTAGAATCGCGGTCTCAAGTCTCACGCCGGCTTAGCTCATCAGGTAGAGCGCTTGACTTGTAATCATGAGGTGGCGGGTTCGAGTCCTGCAGCCGGCACCAGTATCAAAAAAACGGGTTACACGGGCATACCGTGTAACCCGTTTTTCTTTGGTCCAATCCACTGTCTCCCGTTCAGTCGTCCTCAAAAGTCTCATCCCTCCGAAACGGACACGATGTCGACGAGGCCCAACGGTTCAATAGAATACGGACATGACCAATTTCCCCACGCTCACCTGGCCCGAAGCCGACGGCCCGCAATCCGCTCGCTGGCGCTCGGAAGCCGCCGTTCCGCCCGCGAAGCGCGTCGTGATCGCTGACGACCGCACGACAGCCGACGCCGCCTACCGCCTTGCCTGCGAAGGCACTGCGTTGTTGTGGCGCGGCGACTTCCAGAACGCGCGTCAGTTGCTGCAAGCGATGACCCGCCGCCTGGAACGCAAGCCGCGCAAGCAGGCTGCTGAAACCCTTCTGGATGCATTCAACCTGCACCGGCAAGCGCAGTCGCAACGCGCGCGCACGCTCGGCATGCTGCTGATCCCGCTCGAAGGCGACTACACGATTCCATTGCGCCGCGCGCCGAACGTGCAGCAGACATGCGAAGAAGTCTACGGCCCGCCTTCGCAGGAACCGTCCGTGGTCTCGTTGCGCGAACTGCTCGGCATGATCGGCGCGCATGAGTGGCGCAAGAAGGGCGTTGAGATTCCCGCTTTGCAGGAGCGCATCCATCCGTACTACGGCGTGTTCTCCCCCGTGCGCGGCGAGTATGTCGATCTGGTCGCGCGAACGCCGCTTCCATCGGTGGAAAAGGCGTTCGATATTGGTGTCGGCACGGGCGTGCTGTCGGCGGTGCTCGCGAAGCGGGGCGTCAAGCGGATCGTCGCGACCGATCAGGACCCGCGCGCGCTCGCGTGCGCCAAAGAGAACCTGACGCGGCTCGGCTACGACAAACAGGTCGATGTGATCGCGGCCGATCTGTTTCCCGAAGGTCGCGCGCCGCTCGTCGTCTGCAATCCACCGTGGGTGCCGGCGCGTCCGGCGTCGCCGATCGAAAGCGCCGTGTACGACTACGAAAGCCGCATGCTGCTCGGCTTTCTGAACGGACTCGGCGCTCATCTTTCACCGGGCGGCGAGGGCTGGCTGATTCTGTCGGACTTCGCGGAACATCTGGGCATGCGCACGCGCGACTGGCTGCTGGCCGCCATCGACAACGCGGGTCTGGTTGTCGTCGGACGCGAGGACATCAAGCCGCGTCATCCGAAAGCGACGGACGCCGCCGATCCGCTGCACGCCGCGCGTCAGGCCGAAGTCACTTCGCTGTGGCGCCTCAAGGCCAAGAGAGTCGCAACGAAGCCGTGACCGGGTGAGTTAGCGCCGAAGGATATAAGCCAGCGCGCCGCGTCCAGCCACGAGGCCGCTGGCGAAGCACGCGGTCAACAGATAACCGCCCGTCGGCGCTTCCCAGTCGAGCATCTCGCCCGCGCAGAACACGCCGGGCAACTGCCGGATCATCAACGCGCCATCGAGCGCTTCGAACGGAATGCCGCCTGCGCTGCTGATCGCTTCGTCGATGGGCCGCGCGCGCGTCAGCCGCAGCGGCAATGATTTGATGGCTTGCGCGAGCTTCGCTGCATCGGTGAAGTCTTCCTTCGACAGACACTCGTGCAGCAAGCCGAGCTTCACGCCCGTGATACCGATACGGCTGTGCAAGTGGCTCGACATCGAGCGCGAGCCGCGCGGCCGCGTCACTTCATCGATCACACGTTGCGCGCTCAAGCCCGGCGCGAGATCGAGCGTTATCGTTGCTTCGCCATTGGCGAGCAGGCGATCGCGAATCACCGAAGACAGCGCATACACGAGGCTCCCTTCGATCCCCGTCGACGTCACAACGAACTCACCTTGTCGATGCTGGACCGTGCCGTCCACGCTTTCCACGGCGATCGAAACGGGCTTCACCGGCTGGCCCGCGTAGCGTTGGCGGAAGTATTCGGTCCAGTCCGCGTCGAAGCCGCAGTTCGCGGGCAACAGCGGCGCGATGGAAATCTCGCGCTGCTGCATCAACGGAACCCATGCGGCATCGGAGCCGAGGCGCGCCCAACTGCCGCCGCCCAGCGCGAACACGACGGCATCCGCGCACATTTCGCGCTCACCCTCGGGCGTCGCGAAGCGCAGGCGATGCGCATCGGACGAAGCGGGCTCAGCCCAGCCGATCCATTTATGTCGCATGTGAAATTGCACGCGCGCTTCGCGCAACCGATGCAACCACGCGCGCAGCATCGGCGCGGCCTTCATGTCGGTCGGAAACACACGGCCCGAACTGCCGATGAAGGTCGCGACGCCCAGTTCGTCGAGCCATGTACGCAGTGCGTCCGGACCGAACACGTCGAGTAACGGCGCGATGTCGGCGCGGCGCTTGCCGTATCGGCCGAGAAACGGCTCGATCGGCTCGGAGTGCGTGATGTTCATGCCGCCTTTGCCCGCCATCAAAAACTTGCGTCCGACGGATGGCATCGCGTCATACACGTCGACGCGCGCGCCGCCGCTCGCCAGCGCTTCGGCGGCCATCAGCCCCGCAGGGCCGCCGCCGATAACGGCAACGCGGGCGTGATGCGAGGGGTGATCGGACGAATTCGGCATCGATGGAAAGTGACGTGAATGGCGGTGAAACGCGCTCGGCGCGAAGGCCGGTATTGTCCCACCCACCTGGAAGCGGGGCAAACCCGGAGCAGGCGGGCACACACTGCGACCTATACTTTTCTCACCCACCTTCCTTTCCGGCGCACGCCGCGCCGCCCGGCCGCGCACAACTCACTCATTTCCCGCTGCCGGAAGCCTCGCCGATATGCACGCCGAGGCGACGCCAGCGCACGCGTTGCGCGCAATCACTTTGATCTGAGGAGTCTGTCATGGGTCGCAAATACATCGATTGCCGCGAATGCCCGAGCGACATCAACTGCACGGTCGCCCTATGCGCCGATTCGGAAAGCGAACTGCTCGAAGCTGCCGTTGCTCACGCGATGCAGGCGCACAAGCATAGCGACTCGCCCGAACTGCGCGCGCAACTGAAGTCGATGTTCCACGATGGCACGCCGCCGCTCGGCGCGCCTGCCGCTGCGTAACGTCAGTCCGGCCGATCCGCGCTCAGGTCACCACGCCGACTTGCCAGGGCACGAACTCGTTCTGTCCATAGCCGTGCAGTTCGCTTTTCGAGCGCGTGCCTGACGCGCAGTCGAGCATCATCTGGAAGATGTCCGCGCCGAGTTGATCGATGGAGGCCGTGCCGTCGATCACGCCGCCGCAGTTGATGTCGATGTCCTCTTCCTGACGTTCCCACAGCGCGGTGTTGGTCGCGAGCTTCAACGACGGGGACGGCGCGCAGCCATAGGCGGAACCGCGTCCTGTCGTGAAGCAGATCAGGTTGGCGCCCGAAGCGACCTGGCCCGTCGCCGACATCGGGTCATAGCCGGGTGAATCCATGAACACGAAGCCCTTCGCGCGAATCGGCTGCGCGTACTCGTACACGTCGACGAGGTTTGTCGTGCCGCCTTTCGCCACCGCGCCGAGCGACTTTTCGAGGATGGTCGTCAAGCCGCCGACCTTGTTGCCCGCCGACGGATTGTTGTCGAGTGCCGCGCCGTTGCGCGTGCAGTAGTCCTGCCACCACGCGATGCGCGCCAGCAGCTTCTCGCCGACTTCGCGGCTCACCGCGCGGCGCGTGAGCAGGTGCTCCGCGCCGTAGACCTCGGGCGTCTCGGACAGTATCGCCGTGCCGCCATGCTGCACGAGCCGGTCGACGGCCGCACCCAGCGCCGGATTCGCCGAGATGCCCGAATAGCCGTCCGAGCCGCCGCACTGCAAGCCGACCATCAGATGCGACGCGCTCACCTTCTCGCGTACCGCGCGGTTCGCGTCGGTGAGCATGTCGCGCACCATCGCGATGCCACGCTCGATGGTTTTGCGTGTGCCGCCGCTGTCCTGAATCGTGAAGCTGCGCAGTTGCGCGGTGTTGTCGGCGAGACCGCCGGATTCGAGCACGCCGCCAATCTGGTTCGTCTCGCAGCCCAGCCCGACGAACAGCACCGACGCGAAGTTCGGATGCGACGCGTAGCCTGCGAGCGTGCGCTGCAGGATCGCCATGCCTTCGCCGCGCAGATCGACGCCGCAGCCAAGACCGTGGGTCAACGCGATCACACCGTCGACGTTTGGGTACGCCGCGAGTTCTTCCGGATGCACGTCGGGCCGGAAATGATCGGCGATCGCGCGCGCGACGGTCGCTGAGCAGTTCACGCTCGTCAGAATGCCGATGTAGTTGCGCGTCGCGACGCGGCCGTCCGCTCGACGGATGCCCATGAAATGCGCCGGTTCGCGGGCCGCTCCAGTTGGATGCGTGTCGACGCCGAATTCGTGCTCGCGCGCGAATTCGGCCATGCCGAGGTTGTGCGTGTGCACGTGCTGTCCACGCGCAATCGCCTCGCGCGCGACGCCGATGATCTGGTTGTAGCGCTTGACGGGTTCGCCCTTCGCGATCGCGCGCGTCGCGATCTTGTGACCGGGCGGAATCAGACCCGTCACGACCAGGTCCTCGGTTTCGATGCGCGTGCCCGACACGAGCTGGCGCGTCGCGATGATCACGTCGTCGTTCGGATGAAGACGGATGGCGGCGTGCGCGGCGATGGCTGTCGACATTATTCGGTACCTTATTGAAAAATCAGACGTGCGAGCGTTGCGCGCCTTCCGGCACGTAGGGGCGTTCGGGATCGGCGGGCAGCGGCTCGATGCGGCCGACGATCACAAGATAGCTGAACGCGCCGAGAAAGCAGAAGCCGCCCGCGACGACCAGCGGAATCGTGAACGAGCCTTTGGTCAGCGCAACCATCACGCCCGTGAACGTTGTGATGACGATCCCCGCCAGGTTCGACGCGAAGTTCTGGATACCGCTGATCGACGCGACGTGACGCGGCGTGGGGGCGACGTCGGCGGGCAGCGACCAGATGCTGGCGGCGGCGAACGCGAGGCTGCCGTACGCGATGCCGAAGAACGCGAGCATCAGATAGATGTTCGACGTGAACGCCGACAGCGTGATCACCGACGACAGCAGCATACCGCCGACCATGCAGGTCTTGCGCGCCGCCGTGAGGCTCCAGCCGCGCCGGAACAGCGCATCCGAGACCAGCCCGCCGATCCAGCCGCCCGGAATCGACATCAGCGCGGGAATCATGCCGAGCGTGCCGAGCGACTTCAGCGAAAAGCCGCGCGTCTGCACGAGATAGCTCGGAAACCACGTGATGAAAAAGTAGATCACGAAGTTCAGGCAGAAGAAGCCGAGCATCATGCCCCACAGCGTGCGATGACGAAACAGCGACGCCCACGTGACCTTGTCGGCGGCGCGCGCGGCACGGGTATCGGGCACGACGTCCTGTTCGCCCGTCATGTCGCCGTGCGCCGGGCTGCGGTAGATCACGAGCCAGCCGACGATCCACACCGCCCCGATGATCCCCGTGACGACGAACGACGCCTTCCAGCCAAGTGTGCCGATGATCAGCGCGACGACGGGAATCGACAGCGCCGAGCCGACGCGCGAGCCGCTGTCGAAGATGCTCGTCGCGAGCGCGCGCTGCGACGGCTTGAACCATTGGCTGACGAGCTTAGCGCAGGACGGATACGCGCCCGCCTCGCCGACGCCGAGCATCAGCCGGCAGCCGAACATGCCGGCGACGCTGCTCGCGCCTGCCGTCGCCGCCGTGAACAGCGACCACCAGCCGACGGCGAGCGGCAACGCGATGCGCGCGCCGACGCGATCGACGAACCAGCCGAACGGCATTTGCATCAGCGCGTAAGTCCAGAAGAAGCCGCTCAGGATAAAGCCCATTTGCGCCGGGCCGATGCCGAGCGCCTTCTGGATTTCAGGCGCGGCAACAGCCAGATTCGCGCGGTCGATGTAGTTCACCGCGATAGCAAGAAAGCACAGCAAGATCACCACCCACCGCATTTTCCTCATGACGACGTCTCCTCCGTTGGCGGCATCTGTCGTATGGTTGGCGCCCCTCGGCGATGCCGGTCCGGTGGTCGCTTTCCTACGGTCGTGCTGCGAGCGTGTGGCGGATGCTGTGTGTCGGCGTACCGTTCTGTGGCGGGACTGCCGTATTGCATGAGTCGGGACGAAGAGGCGGCTTGCGTCTTATGCGCTTATTGAATTTCGACCTGACCAGTTGGGCATGATAGAAGTCATCTCGTGCAGGCGCATGCTGCGACGCAGCGGCATCAGCATGTGAGACAAGAGGGGAAATGGGAAGCAACATGTAGGCCGAGGCGCAAAACCTGGCCAAAGGCTGTCGCAAACGGCTACGAGCCAAAGCAGACAAAGGGAAATTGGAAAACGGCTGCGCGAGCGGGCCGCGCAGCCGTCGGCGGACTCAGCCCGGATAGGCTTCGTCGACTTTGAGTCCGGCCAGTTTGAAGATCACGCGCAATGTCTGAGGCTTGATGTCGCGGCGCGACGCGAGCGTCGTCATCACGAAGTCCAGCACTTTCGCGTATTTGAGCAGGGTGAGGCACGTCTCCATATCGACGCTGCCGTCGCGCATGACTTCCGCGAGCCGCAGCATTTCCACCGAGATGTCGCGCGCCATTTCGAGTTCCAGTTGCTGCTTTTCTGTCCACTCGGGCGTGGCCAGCAGCTTCGCCATGAGCTCCTGAAACTTTTGCTCGGCGTTTCCGTTGGGTGTCGTATCCATTTGCCGCCTCATCAGATCTGAGCGCGCTTCGTTGCAGTCCCGGCGCACTTCAGGTTACATAACGTTCGAACCCCTGTTCCGGCTCGACCTCCCCCACGCGTACCGGCGGTTCTTTGACGTTGCAGTAACCGGTAGCTTGTCTTTCTTTATGCATCCTGCAAGCCGCCATGCTCTATCTGGCTTGCATCAGACGACTGCCTTGCGACACGCCCTTCAGCAGGTTCGAACCCGGGCGATGCTCAGGCACGAACTATTCCAAGCCAGGTGCGATATCGCCGTCCGCGCGCAAGAACCGGGACCGTCCGTCGCGCTTTGGGTAAACTGACAGACACTTTTCCCTTTTTCCGTCACCTGACGCACGTTCGCGATGCAATCGGTGGCACGCTCATTCGATGTCCAGCAAATCCTACGAAGTCCGTCCTAACCAGTCCGTCGAGTTGCTGAAGGAACTCCATATCCTCACGCGCGACGGCAAGATGAACCAGGACAGCCGCCGCAAGCTGAAGCAGGTTTATCACCTGTTTCAGTTCATCGAGCCGTTGCTCCAGGACGTGAAAGCGACGAAAGGCGAACTGTCCCTTGTTGATCACGGCGCGGGCAAGTCCTACCTCGGCTTTATTCTCTACGACCTGTTCGTCAAGGAACTGCGGGATAACTCGCATATCTACGGCATTGAGACGCGCGAGGAACTCGTTTCGAAGTCAGAGGAGCTGGCGGCACGCCTCGGCTTCAAGGGTATGTCGTTTCTCAATCTTTCCGTAGCTGAATCGATTACATCGGACAAACTGCCGCCGAACGTGGACATCGTCACCGCTTTGCACGCGTGCGATACGGCCACCGACGACGCAATCCGCTTCGCGCTCGAAAAACATGCGAAATACATCGTCGTCGTCCCGTGCTGCCAGGCGGAAGTGGCGGGCGTTCTGCGCAGGAACAAGGGCAAGTCGCTGGCGAACGCGTTGACGGAAATCTGGCGGCACCCGCTGCATACGCGCGAATTCGGCAGCCAGATCACCAACGTGCTGCGCTGCCTGCAACTGGAAGCGCACGGCTATCAGGTCAACGTGACGGAGCTGGTCGGCTGGGAGCATTCGATGAAAAACGAGCTCATCGTCGCGACCTACAAGGATTTGCCGCGCCGGCGGCCCGCCGAGCGGCTCAATGAAGTGATGGATACGCTCGGCATTGCGGAACTGCGCGAGCGGTTCTACGCCGAGGCTTGAGCCTCACCGAGCGTTAGCCGGTCAGTCGTTGGCCGGCTCGCTCATCCATTTGTGCCAGCCTTCCGGGCCGAGACGACGCAACGTTTCCATGTTGCGCTCGTAGATGTCGGCGGCGTCCGGAAAGGCGTCGACCGCGCGGTCGATGCTCGCTTCCCGCAGCAAATGCAGAATCGGGTAGGGCGCGCGGTTCGTGTAGTTTTCGATATCGTCTGGCTCGTGGCCTTCGAACTGATACTGAGGGTGAAAGCTGGCGATCTGCAGCGTGCCTTCGAGGCGCAGTTGCTTCAGCATTCGGTCCGCGAAGAACAGGCAGTCGTTGTATTCGAGAAAATCGCCGAGCGCGTGCGGAATGATGAGCAGTGTCGTGTCGATGGCGGCGGGATCGGCATCCACCAAAGTGCGCAGCTCGGTTTCCAGATCCGCCAATACGCCTTCCATCTCGGTCGCTTCGCTGATCGCGTAGCGAATCTGCTCCTTCACGTGTACTGCCTTCGCGAACGGGCACAGGTTTAGCCCGATCACGGCACGCGTCAGCCAGTGGCGCGTGGCGTCGAGGATGGCATCGTGCGATTGGGGAGGCGTTGAAGACATGGCGGTGCGGGCAGGAAAGGCAAAACCGCTATTTTACCGACGCCTCTCCACACGCCTGCGCGACAAGTTGCTCTGCCACGCGCGGCGCGACCGCAATCGGTCCGCAGCCCGGTCCGTAGGTCTGGCTCGACGCGTAGATTCCTTCGATCAGCAACGCGAGCGCGTTCGCCAGTTCGCCCGGATCGCGCGCGCCCGCTTCCGTGCAGAGCGCGTTGAGCCGCTCCATCAGTTTCGTCTTGTTGTTCAGTACACAGAGCCGCGCCGGATGTGCCGGGTCCGGAAATTCCGCCGATACATTGACGAACGGGCAGCCGCGATAGTCTTCCTTCGATGCGCGCCCCGCCAGATCCTCGAAATACTGGCCGATCTGTTTCCGAGGCTCACCCGGATGTTTGGCGAGACTTTCGTCGAAACGTCTGAAGAACTGCTCGTCCGACTGTTCCAGGTACGCGACTACCAGATCGTCTTTCGAAGAGAACTGGCGGTACAGACTCATCTTGTTGACGCCCGCCCGCTCGACGACGGCATCGACGCCCACCGCGCGCACGCCTTCCTTGTAGAACAGATCGGCGGCGGCGCGCAAAAGATGCTGCTGTGCTTCGGAACCGGCCGTTTGCGAACGACGGCTCGGCGCGCGTTTGGGAGTGTCGGAATTAGCCATGATGGTCGTGTGGTCCTTGAGTCGACGCCTTGACATGTTACCGATCGGTAACTAAGATCGCAACACCGATTGTGACAGGTCAGTCACAACACCTTTACGAAAGCGGTAAAAATCAGAATGCGGCTGGCATTGCAGCACCGTGAGCCGTGACGGAAACCTTGGAGAACCGATGAACTGGGCAGCAAGAATAATTGGTGGGCGTTTCCACTACGGCTGGCTGGCCGTGGCCGTGGTGTTTCTGGTGCTGCTTGCGGCGGCCGGGACGCGCGCAACCCCGAGCGTGATGATGGTGCCGCTCGAACATGACTTTGGCTGGAGTCGCGCGACGATCTCGCTGGCCATTTCGGTGAACATCGCGCTGTACGGACTGATGGGGCCGTTTGCGGCGGCGGCGATGCAGCGTTTCGGCGTGCGTCCGACCATTCTGACGGCGCTCGGCATGATGGCGGCGGGCGTGGGCCTGTCGTCGCTGATGACGCACCCTTGGCAGATGATCCTCGTGTGGGGCGTGATGGTCGGCGGCGCGACGGGCGTGGCGGCGCTGACGCTGTCGGCGACGGTTGTGAACCGCTGGTTCAGCACGCATCGCGGTCTCGTGATGGGCATTCTCACGGCCAGTTCGGCGACGGGCCAGCTGGTGTTTCTGCCGCTGCTTGCGGCGATCGCGCAGCATCATGGCTGGCGGCCCGTCGTGTGGACGGTCGCGATCGCGGCGGCCCTAGTGCTGCCGCTGGTGGCGTTCCTGTTGCCGGAGCGTCCCGCCGACATGGCGCTGCGTCCGTTCGGCGAACCCGCCGACTCGCCCGTCAAATCCGACATGAGCAAGCAGAACCCGCTCGCGATTGCGTTCGGCACGCTGGCAATGGCGAGCAAGACGCGCGACTTCTGGCTGCTGTTCTTCAGCTTCTTCATTTGCGGCGCGAGCACCAACGGCTACGTCGGCACGCACTTGATCGCGATGTGCGGCGACTACGGGATGACGGAAGTGCAGGGCGCGTCGCTGCTCGCGGCAATGGGCATCTTCGATCTGTTCGGCACAACGCTGTCGGGCTGGCTGTCCGACCGGTTCAACGCGCGCGTGCTGCTGTTCTGGTACTACGGGCTGCGCGGCCTGTCGCTGATGTATTTGCCGCACGCATTCGGCATCGACTTCTTCGGCTTGCCGCTGTTCGCGGTGTTCTATGGTCTCGACTGGATCGCGACCGTACCGCCGACGGTGCGTCTCGCCACCGACGTCTACGGCAAGGATTCGGCGCCCGTCGTGTTCGGCTGGGTGGTCGCCGGCCATCAACTGGGTGCGGCCTTCGCGGCGCTCGGCGCGGGCATGCTGCGCGCGAGTCTCGGTACGTACACGGTGGCATCGATGATCTCGGGCGGGCTGTGTCTCGTCGCATCGATCATCGTGCTGCGGATCAACCGTGGCGAGCGGAGCGTCGCGGCGCAGGCTGCTTGATGCTGTAGTCCGCGTCACGGCGATCAGGAGCGCGTCGGGGTCGAAGGGCCTCAGCGCGCTTTTCTTATGCGCTCTTGCGTCTTAAAACTGCGCGACCAGCAGGGCGCGAACCGGACGGCTCGGGTTATGCTAGTGGGCCATCGGGCCCGCTGCCCGCCGATCATGAATTTCGACCGAGAAATGCGCATGACCACCAAACCCGCACGCACCGACGTTCCCATTCATGAGCTGATCGCCGGCCGCTGGAGCCCGCGCGCATATTCGAGCGAGCCCGTGAGCCGTGAGCAACTGCGCACGGTGCTTGAGGCGGCGCGCTGGGCGCCTTCGTCGTACAACCTGCAGCCTTGGCGCTTCGTGGTGTTCGACCGCACGGCGGACGAAGTCTCGTTCAAGAAAGCGTTCGACACGCTCGTGCCGTTCAATCAGGGCTGGAATTCGAAGGCGCCCGTGCTGATCTGCGTGACGGCGCACACGCTGACGGCAAAGGGCGAAATCAATCGTTGCGCGCCGTACGACGCGGGCGCGGCAGCACTATCGCTGGTGTTGCAGGCGCACGCGCTCGGCCTCGCGGCGCATCAGATGAGCGGCTTCGATGTCAACGCGTTCCGCAAGGCGTTCGCGGTGCCTAATGACATCGAGGTGATCGCGATGATTTCGCTCGGTCACTATGGCGACGTCGACAAACTCGACCCCGTGCTGCGCGAGCGCGAAAAGGCGGCGCGCACGCGCGTGCCGCTCGGTGATATTGCTTTTGCGGGCGGGTGGAAGAAGGCGTTTTAAGCTTGCTTCATTGCGTCATGTGTTAAACACGGAACGCGGCCGACGGCCGCGTTTTTTATTGCGCGGCTGTCTTTATTACGCGGCTGTCGCCTGCGCTCATAGGCCGTCAATCGTCGTCGATTGCGGAAAGCGGCGCGGCGACGCTTTCGAGTGGCTGCCGTTCCGCGTCCACGCCCCAGATTGCCGCGATCACCGCGGCGGCCAGCATCAGCGCCGAGCCGACCAGATAACCCGAAAACACTTCGCTGCGCTGCTGCGTGTCGATCAGCCGGCCGAAAAACGCCGGCCCCGCGATACCGCCGAGCGCCGTGCCGAACGCGTAGAACACCGCAATCGCGAGCGCGCGAATTTCAAGTGGAAACGATTCGCTGACGGTCAGATACGCCGAACTCGCCGCCGCCGACGCGAAGAAGAAAATCACCATCCACGCGATGGTCTGCGTCGTCACGGTGAGCAACTGCTGTTCGAACAGGTAGCCGCTCACGGTCAGCAGCAGCGCCGAAATCGCGTAAGTCGCGGCGATCATCTTCCGGCGCCCGATCACGTCGAACAGCCTGCCGATCAGCAGCGGCCCCGCGAAATTGCCGAGCGCGAAGGGCAGGATGTACCAGCCGATATGCTCGCCGGGCACATGATAGAAATCGGTCAACACGAGCGCGTAGGTGAAGAAAATCGCGTTGTAGAAGAACGCTTGCGCCGTCATCAGCGACAGCCCGACCAGCGCCCGCCGCCGGTGCACCATGAACAGCGTGTGGAAGACTTCGCGCAGCGTCGTGTGCTCGCGGGCACGCAGGCGCAGGCGTTTGAGCGCGTCGTCGGCGAGCGTGTGATTGTCCGCGCGAAAGCGCGCCTCGATCCCTTCGACGATCTCGCGTGCTTCCTTCTCCTCGCCGTGCGTGAGCAGCCAGCGCGGACTTTCGGGTATCCATACGCGCATCGGCAGGATCGCCAGGGCGAGCGCCGCGCCGATGAAGAAGCATGCGCGCCAGCCCCAGTCGCCGGGCAGCAGATGCGGGTCGAGCATGACCAGCGAACCGACCGCGCCAAGCGCCGCGCCGATCCAGAACGTGCCGTTGATCGCGAGATCGGTGTGTCCGCGCACGCGGGCGGGTGTGAATTCCTGGATCGTCGAATTGATCGCCGTGTACTCGCCGCCGATGCCCGCGCCCGTCAGGAAGCGAAACACCAGAAAACTCGTGAGGTTCCACGAGAAGGCGGTCGCCGCCGTCGCTGCGAGATAGAGCGCTAGCGTGATGAAGAACAGCTTGCGTCGGCCGAGCCGGTCGGTCAGCCAGCCGAAGCCGAGCGCCCCCAGCACAGCGCCAGCAATATACGCGCTGCCGGCCAGCCCGACGTCCGCGTTTGAGAAGCGCAGCACCTCGCTCGACTTCATCGCGCTCGCGACGGACCCCGCGAGCGTCACCTCCAGCCCGTCGAGCAGCCACGTCACGCCGAGCGCGACGACGATCAGCGAATGGAAGCGGCCCCACGGCAAGCGGTCGAGCCGCGAAGGCAGATCGGTTTCGACGATGCTGGCCGGGTCGGCGCGAACCGTGGCGGCGGAAGGTTCCTGCATCGAGTCTCCTGAATGAGCGAGCCAATGTTTATGAGGATTCTGTAAGCGGGCCGTCGAACAGCGTATCCTGTCGGATTCATTCGAGCCCGGCGCGACCTTTCGATGAAGCAATCTGCATTCCCCATCGCCGCAGCGTGGACTGCGCGCTCCCGGTTGATGGTGTCACAGCTTTCATGTTACAAAGCCCGTCCTTTTTCTGTGCGCGCCTGCGTGAGCGGCGAATCCTGCCATGACCTATTGCGCGATTGACTTCGGCACGTCGAATTCGGCGGTTGCCGTTCCTGTCGGCGGTTCTCCAGCCGGGCAGGCGACGCTGAAGCTGGCGCCTGTAGAAGGCGCCTACACGACGCTGCCTACGGCCGTCTTCTTCAACACCGACGAAAACCGGCGCGAGTACGGCCGCGCGGCGCTCGAAGCGTATGTCGACGGCTTCGACGGCCGGCTGATGCGCTCGATGAAGAGCATTCTCGGCTCTGCGCTCGCCGACAACAATACGGATCTCGGCGACGGCTCCGCGATCAAATACACGGACGTGATCGCGATCTTCGTCACGCATCTGAAGCGCTGCGCGGAACAGACGGCGGGTACGCCGATCAGCCGCGCGGTGCTCGGGCGCCCGGTGTTTTTCGTCGACGACGATCCGCGCGCCGATCAGCTTGCGCAGCAGCAGCTCGAAGCGGCGGCGCGCTCGGTGGGTCTCGACGAAATTCACTTCCAGTACGAGCCGATCGCGGCCGCCTTCGATTACGAAGCGCATCTGACGCAAGAAGGGCTGGTGTTGGTGGCGGATATCGGCGGCGGCACGTCGGACTTCTCGCTGGTGCGCGTCGGGCCGGAGCGGATGAAGCGTATCGAGCGCAAGGACGATGTGCTCGCGCATCACGGCGTGCACGTCGCCGGAACGGACTTCGACCGGCGCGTCGAGCTGGCGACGATCCTGCGCGAACTCGGCTATCAATCGCTCGATCCGGAAGGGCGCGAGATGCCGAACCGCATTTACTTCGATCTCGCCACCTGGCATCTGATCAACACGATCTATACGCCCAAGCGCGTGTCCGAGCTTGCGTTGATGCGGCACCTGTATTCGAACACGCGGCATCACGACCGGCTGATGCGCGTCGTCGAGCAGCGTTTCGGCCATGCGCTCGCGGCGCACGCGGAAGAAGCGAAGATCGGTGTCGCGGCGGGCGGCGAGACGCTGATCGATCTGGAAATCGTCGAGGAGGATTTGCGCCTCGCATTCGACGAAGCGCAACTGATTGCGGCGGGCAAGGATGAGACGCAGCGCATCGTCCAGGCTGCGCGCGATACCGTGCAACGTGCGGGCGTCGCGCCGCGCGATGTCGATGCGCTGTACTTCACGGGTGGATCGACGGGATTAGCGTTTTTGTCGGGCGCGCTAGCTGCGGCTTTTCCCGATGCGCGTCCCGTATTCGGCGATCGCCTCGCCAGCGTTGCAACTGGCTTAGGCATTCACGCGCAGCGCGTCTTCCGGTAAACCGGTAAAGATTTTAGATTTCGCGCCGAAATCCCGATTAACGCAGAAAAGAAAAAACCCCGCCTAGGCGGGGTTTTTCTGCGTTCCGGAAGGAAGCTAAGCTTAGACCGGCTTGATGTTAGCGGCCTGCTTGCCCTTCGGGCCCGTCTTGACGTCGTAGGTAACCTTTTGGTTTTCCTGCAGCGTCTTGAAGCCTTCTACGCGGATTTCCGAGAAATGCGCGAACAGATCTTCGCCGCCGGCGTCCGGCGTGATAAAACCAAAGCCCTTTGCGTCATTGAACCACTTGACGGTACCGGTTTCCATATTACTGTTTCCTAAAAATGGTAAATAAGGCCGAAGCCCGAGTGTGCATGAAAATCAAGGAAGGGTAATAGGACCAACCGGAGTACCGTTGATGGGCGAACTACGAAAGAACCAATTCACTCGCCGCTTGAAATCCTGCCCGTCCTTTATACGGGCATTTCGAGAGAAGGTCAACCGTAATCTTTAAATCCTCATATAGATCGGGGCTATTAGGCACCAAAATGCTTACAAAGCTTGCCATTTTCGCGATTTTTTTGTAGGGCTCAAACGTATTTTGACTGCAATCGCGGTGCAACCGTTAAACTACGCCCCGCGCTCGACCGGTTGCACCTGTGGAAGAAACCCGCAATCGCGCTCGCGACCGCCCGCCGTATGCCCTGGTCTTTCCTATGACTTCTAGCCGTGTCTAACGGCCGCGGCAGCGGCGTGCTTTCAGATATAGGAGAAGACGTGAAAAGTTCTATTCAACGGCACATCGGCCCTTTCGCGCTGATGCTGACGGGGCTCGGTTCGATTATCGGGTCCGGCTGGCTGTTCGGCGCCTGGAAGGCGGCCAAGATTGCGGGCCCTGCGGCCCTGTGCGCGTGGGTGATCGGTGCGGTGGTGATTCTCGCAATCGCGCTGACCTATGCGGAACTCGGCGCGATGTTCCCCGAGTCCGGCGGCATGGTTCGTTATGCGCGCTACTCGCACGGCGCGCTGGTGGGCTTTATCAGCGCGTGGGCCAACTGGATCGCAATCGTGTCGGTGATTCCGATCGAGGCCGAAGCGTCGATCCAGTACATGAGCACCTGGCCGTACCAATGGGCGCACAACCTCTTTATCAACAGCGAACTGACGACGCCGGGCCTACTGCTCTCGGCCGTGCTGGTGGTCATCTACTTCCTGCTGAATTACTGGGGCGTGAAGGTGTTCGCACGCGCTAACACCACCATCACGATCTTCAAGTTCATCATCCCGGGCCTGACGATTCTCGGTCTGATGATGAGTGGCTTCCACAAGGAAAACCTGGGCGAAAGTCTTGGCGGCGCGGGCGTGTTCGCGCCGTATGGCTGGTCGGCCGTGCTGACGGCGGTGGCGACGAGCGGCATCGTGTTCGCGTTCAACGGCTTCCAGAGCCCGATCAACCTGGCAGGCGAAGCGCGCAATCCGGCGAAGAGCGTGCCGTTCGCGGTGATCGGCTCGATCCTGCTGGCGCTGGTGATCTACGTGCTGCTGCAGATCGCGTATATCGGCGCGGTGAACCCGGCTGACGTGGTGAAGGGCTGGAATCAGTTCAACTTCAAGTCGCCGTTCGCGGAACTGGCAATCGCGCTGAACCTGAACTGGCTGGCAATCCTGCTGTATGTCGACGCGTTCGTGAGCCCGAGCGGCACGGGCACGACCTATATGGCGACCACCACGCGCATGATCTACGCGATGGAGCGTAACAACACGATGCCGAAGATGTTCGGCACCGTGCATCCGCTGTATGGCGTACCGCGTCCGGCGATGTGGTTCAACCTGTTCGTATCGTTCATCTTCCTGTTCTTCTTCCGTGGCTGGAGTTCGCTGGCGGCCGTCATTTCGGTGGCGACGGTGATTTCGTATCTGACGGGCCCGATCAGCCTGATGGCGCTGCGCCGCGCGGCGACCGACCTCGAGCGTCCGCTGCACATTCGCGGCATGAGCGTGATCGCGCCGTTCGCATTCGTGTGCGCGTCGCTGATCCTGTACTGGGCGAAGTGGCCGCTGACGGGCGAGATCATCCTGCTGATGATCGTGGCGCTCCCCGTGTTCTTCTACTTCCAGGCAAAATCGGGCTTCGGAGGCTTCAACCAGGATCTGAAGGCGGCATGGTGGCTGGTCGCGTATCTGCCTGTGATGGCGATCCTGTCGCTGATCGGCAGCAAGCAGTTTGGCGGTCTGGGCGTGCTGCCGTATGGCTGGGACATGCTGGTCGTGATCGCGTTCTCGTTGATCTTCTACTACTGGGGCGTGCATACGGGCTATCGCACCGAGTATCTGAACGAGCGTGAATCGCACGATGAGATTCTCGAAGGCATCGGCGCCTGATCGACTGTCTGACCAATAAAAAAGCCCGCCAGATTCTGGCGGGCTTTTTTGTATGCGCGACGCGCCCCGAGAACGCTTACGCGTTGCCGAACACGTAGTTCGTCATCGCCAGCGAGCGCTGGAACGTCCCGAGTGACTGAATGCCGAGCTTGTAGTCGTCAGGGGCGGCACCCAGTGCGGCGAACACGGGCAGCAGGTGTTCATCGGTTGGATGCATGAACGCGGCGTGCGGCGCCTGACGCCGGTAATCGAGCAACGCATCGATATCGCGGTCGGCGAGGCGCGCCTCGAACCAGTCGGTGAATTCGGTCACACGCGGATCGGCGTCTTCCGGCCGCGCCGAGAAATCCGCTTCGCGCAGATTGTGCGTGATCTGCCCCGAGCCGACGATCATCACGCCCTCGTCCTGCAGCGGGCGCAGCGCGCGCCCAACGCGGAAGTGATGCGCGGGATCGAGCCTCGGCTGGATCGACAGTTGCGCGATCGGCACGTCAGCGTGCGGGAACATCAGCAGCATCGGCACCCATGCGCCGTGGTCGAGACCGTGAGGTTGCGTCGCGGTCGGAATGCCCTGTTCGCCGAGCAGCGCGGCGGCGCGGCGCGCGATATCGGGCGCGCCCGGCGCCGGGTACTGAATCTCGTACAACTGACGCGGGAAGCCATAGAAGTCGTGAATCGTCTCAGGCGCGTCCGACGTGCTGGCTGCGGGTTGCTGCGTCATCCAATGGGCGGACAGCATCAGGATCGCTTTCGGGCGCGGCACTTCAGCAGACAGGGACGCGAATTCCGCGCGTGGCATCGACGGGTCGATTGGCAGCGTCGGCGCACCGTGCGACAGGAACAGGGAAGGCAAGCGGGTCATGGCAGTGCGGGCCGGATGAAGGCCGGATAAGTTTCGTTGAAGCGAATATAAGCCCGCACTGTCATTTGATAAACGGCGAAACGGGGATTTGATTGTCTCGTGGCAGTTGTGAATCCAGTGGCGTCAGCGGCGCGCTTCACTGCGACGGACTGTTCAACCCTTGCCACGCGGGCGCCAGCGCTGGACCCAGCGCGAACAGGTCGAGCACGCGGGCGACGGTATCGTCGACCATCTGATCGATCGTCTCGGGCCGATTGTAAAAGGCGGGCAGCGGCGGAAAAATCACGCCGCCCATTTCGGTGACGGCCGTCATGTTGCGCAGATGTGCGAGGTTGAACGGCGTTTCGCGCACCATCAGCACGAGCCGTCGACGTTCCTTCAGCGTGACATCGGCGGCGCGCGTGATCAGATTGTCGGAAAGGCCGTGCGCGATGCTCGCGAGCGTTTTCATCGAACACGGCGCGACGATCATGCCGTCGGTCGCGAACGAGCCAGACGCGATGCTCGCGCCGACGTCGCGCACGGAATGAACGACATCCGCGAGCGGATGCACGTCTTCACGCGACAATTGGAGTTCGTGCTGGATATTGAGCCATCCTGCGCTGGAAATCAGCAGATGGCTTTCGACGCCGCCCAGTTTGCGCAGCGTCTGGAGCAGCCGGACGCCGTAGATGGCGCCCGTCGCTCCCGTGATGGCGACAATGAGACGGCGAGGCGCCGCGGCGCGTGTTTCCATGACGTGCGGCGCCGTCTCTCGTGGCTCAGTTGCGTGGCTCAGGCGGCAGCGAAGAGTTGCTGCAGTTCGCCCGACTGATACATCTCCATCATGATGTCCGAGCCGCCGACGAATTCACCGTTGACGTACAGCTGCGGGATGGTCGGCCAGTTCGAGAATTCCTTGATGCCCTGGCGTACGGCGTCGTCTTCGAGGACGTTGACCGTCTTGAACTGATCGACGCCGCATGCCTTCAGAATCTGCACCGCGCGGCCCGAGAAGCCGCACATCGGGAATTGCGCGTTGCCTTTCATGAAGAGCACGACGGGGTTTTCGTCGACGATTTGCTTGATGCGTTGTTGCGTGTCCATGACTGACCTTGCGGTTCCGGTGTGTATAAGAGATAGAGTGAAATGATAGCGGATTTCTCTGATAGCGACCGGCGGCTGGATCGGCGCGAATAGCCGCTGTTGCAGAACGCCGCGCCGCGGCGTGTCAGGCCGGCCAGCGACCGCCGCTGATGCGTTCGATATCCGCTAGATCGCATTCCGAGCGCACGTCGGCAAAACCTTGCGCCGTGAGGATCGCGCGAACGGCTTCGGCCTGATCGTAGCCGTGCTCCATCCACAGCACGCCGTTCGGCACGAGCCGGGCCGGCGCGCCGGCGACGATCGCGCGGATCGCCGAGAGGCCGTCGGCCCCGTCGGTGAGCGCGCCGCGCGGCTCGAAACGCAGATCGCCTTGCGACAGGTGCGGGTCGCCACTCGCGATATACGGCGGGTTGCTGACAATTACGTCGAACGTGAGCGAGTCGTCGAGCGCGGCGTACCAGTCGCTTTGCGCGAATTGCAGGTCGCCGCCGGGACGTTTCGGTTCGAGAAGCCTCACTGCGTTGCGCCGGGCGACTTCCAGCGCTTCAGTTGAGCGATCGACGGCCCAAACCCGCGCGTCCGGCCGCGACCACGCGATTGACACGGCAATCGCCCCCGTGCCCGTGCCGAGGTCGAGCACGCGCGAGCGCGGGGCGCGGCCTTCAAGCGCCTGCACAGCCGTTTCGACGAGCAGTTCGGTTTCGGGGCGCGGAATCAATACGTCGCGCGTGACGTGGAAATCGAGACCGAAGAACTCCCGTGAGCCGATCAGTTGCGCGATCGGCTCGCCCGCCACGCGCCGTGCTTCCAGATCGCGAAAGGTCGCCACCTTGGCGGCATCGAGCGCGTCGTCGGCGCGCGTGATCAGCTCCGTGCGGCGCCACTCCAGCGCGTGTCCGAGCAGAATGCGCGCTTCCAGCGCGGGCAGCGGCGACGCGCGCAGCAACGTGGCGACGGTATCGACGGTACTCATGCGCGTGGCTCAGTCCGCGTCGCCGAGCGACGCGAGCAGTTCCGCCTGATGTTCGGACACGAGCGCCGCGATCAGCTCGTCGAGATCGCCTTCCATCAGCGCTTCGAGGCGATACAGCGTCAAGTTGATCCGGTGATCGGTGAGACGGCCTTGCGGGAAGTTGTACGTGCGAATGCGCTCCGAGCGGTCGCCCGAGCCGATCAGGCTCTTGCGGGTGGCGGCTTCCTTCGCATGCTGCTCGTGGTACTGCTTGTCCTTGATACGCGCGGCGAGCACTTTCAGCGCGCGATCCTTGTTCTTGTGCTGCGAACGGTCGTCCTGACATTCGACGACGATGCCCGTCGGCAAGTGAGTGACGCGTACGGCTGAGTCGGTCTTGTTGATGTGCTGGCCGCCCGCGCCGGACGCGCGGAACGTGTCGATGCGCAGATCGGCGGGATTGATTTCGACTTCGCCGATTTCGTCCGCTTCCGGCATCACCGCCACCGTGCACGCCGACGTATGGATACGGCCCTGCGTTTCGGTTGCGGGCACGCGCTGTACGCGGTGGCCGCCCGATTCGAACTTAAGCTTCGAATACGCGGCGTCGCCCGCAATCCGCACGATCACTTCCTTGTAGCCGCCCAGATCCGATTCGCTCGCCGACATCATCTCGACCTGCCAGCGGTTGCGTTCCGCGTAGCGCAGATACATGCGCAGCAGGTCGCCCGCGAACAGCGCCGATTCGTCGCCGCCCGTGCCCGCGCGGATTTCGAGGAAGATGTTGCGCTCGTCGTTCGGGTCTTTTGGCAGCAGCATTTTCTGCAACTCGCCTTCGAGCTTTTCCATTTGCTCGCGCGCCGAGCGGATTTCATCTTCCGCGAAGTCCTTCATCGATGCGTCCGACAGCAGTTCCTGCGCGGTGGCCGCGTCGTTCATCGACTGGCGCCAGAGAGCGTAGTGCTCGACGACGGGCTGCAGTTCCGCGTGTTCGCGCGTGAGCTTGCGGTACTGGTCGATGTTCGCCGTGATGTCTTCGCGGCTCAACAGGTCGTTCAGTTCGGCCAGCCGGGTGGTGAGCTGGTCGAGCTTGGCTTGCATGCTCGTTTTCATTGGGGCGGTCGGAGCGGGCTCCGGAAAGAACAGCTGGATTCGGGAAACCGGGAAGATAACCCGGGACGAAAGCCCCGGACAATGGGATGAAGCACCACGCGGGCCTGGTCGGCAACCCGCGCGATGCCGCGGCGTGTAGCGCCGCTAACGCTCGGAAGAGTGAGCGTGCTTGTAGAAACCGCTCATCAGTTCGATGAGCGAATCGCGTTCTTCGCTGCTGGCGCGGTTGAGCGCGTGCGTCGGACCGTGGATCAGCTTGTTGGTGAGCGCCTGCGACAGCGCTTCGAGCACGGCAGCGGGATCGTCGCCGCGCGCGAGTAGCTTTTGCGCTTTTTCGACTTCGGCGCGACGCAGCGCGTCGGCCTGCGTGTGCATGTGACGGATGACGGGCACGATGCTGCGCGCGTCGAGCCACTGCATGAAATTCTGCACGCGCGTTTCGATGATCGTCTCCGCCTGCGCGACGGCAGCCTGGCGCGAGGCATTGCCTTCGCGGACGATCGCGCCGAGGTCATCGACGGTGTACAGGAATACGTCTTCGAGCTTGCCGACTTCCGGTTCGATGTCGCGCGGCACGGCGAGATCGACCATGAAAATGGGGCGGTGACGGCGGGCCTTCACCGCGCGCTCGACGGCGCCAAGACCGATGATGGGCAGCGTCGATGCCGTGCACGACACGATGATGTCGAACTCGTGCATGCGCGTGGGCAATTCCGACAGCGGAATCGAGCGGCCATTGAAGCGGTCGGCGAGACGCTGGCCGCGTTCGGCCGTGCGATTCGCGACGACCAGCTCGCGCGGCTGTTGCGCGGCAAAGTGCGTCGCGCAAAGCTCGATCATCTCGCCCGCGCCGATGAACAGCACGCGCTGATTCGACACCTTGTCGAAAATCCGCTGTGCGAGGCGCACCGCCGCGGCGGCCATCGAAACCGATTGCGCCCCGATTTCAGTCGTGGTGCGCACCTCTTTCGCGACGGCGAAGGTACGCTGGAACAACTGGTTCAGATACGTCCCGAGCGCGCCAGCTTCCGACGCCGTGCGCACTGCATCCTTCATCTGGCCCACGATCTGCGTCTCGCCCAGCACCATCGAATCCAGCCCCGACGCGACGCGAAACGCGTGGCGCACGGCTTCCGACTGCGGCAGCGCGTACACGTGCGGCGCGAGTTCGTCGATGGTGATGTTGTGGTACTTCGACAGCCAGTGG
Source organism: Paraburkholderia sp. PGU19 (assembly GCF_013426915.1). GTDB lineage: Bacteria > Pseudomonadota > Gammaproteobacteria > Burkholderiales > Burkholderiaceae > Paraburkholderia. The sequence goes on along the minus strand of NZ_AP023179.1, from coordinate 3,427,345 downwards.
ATGGCGGCTTCGCGGGCGGCCTGGTCGTCGGTGGCGCAGTAGAGTTCGGTGCGGTTGCAGGTGGACAGAATGGCCGCTTCTGGCGCCGTGCGGGCCGTGCGGCCGAGGAAGATGTCCTTGAACGTCGAGAGCGCCGGCTTGATCTGTTCGACCGGAAACGCCACGCGTTCGCGCAAGGCGACGGGCGCGGTGTGGTGGTTGATTCCGATCGTTAGCAGTTGCACGGGGACTCTACGGCTTTTTGGGCGCGGTATTGGGGCTATGGTTAGGCCCAATATTATAGCGTTTCCGCGATTCTTTCAGTCGGCGTGGGTTTATCCGCGATATCCGTGTTTTCGACGGGAATCTGGTCCAGACGGTAGCCGTAGCCGTACAGCGGCGTAAGGGTGTAGCCGAATTCGGGCCGCAGTTCGAGCTTGGTGCGGATGCGCGACGCGTGCGTGTCGAGCGTGCGCGACTTTACGTCGCGGCGGCGCGACCAGACCGTCTCCAGGATGTGTGCGCGCGACACCGGCCGCGACATGTTGGTAAACAGCAGCAGCGCGAACTGCAGTTCTTTTGGCGTCAGGGTGACGCTCTGTCCCCGAAAGCTGACGATCGAGTGGCCGGCGTCGAACGCATATTCGCCGAACATTTCGCGCACCCGGTTGCGCGGGCGGCGAATGCCGGCGCGGCGCATCAGCGCTTCGATGCGGGCCAGCATTTCGGGGCCGCGCACGGGCTTCGACAGGCAGTCGTCGGCGCCCGACTGCAACATGGCGACCAGTTCGCTTTCGCGGGGCATCGTCATCATGGCGATGACGGGCAAGCCCGGCAGAACCTGGCGCACCCGCATGATCACGTCTTCGGCAGCGGCGTCGCCGCAATACGCGTCGGTGACGAGGAGATCGAAGAACTCGCTTGCGGCGCCTGTCAAAAAAGGCGCGCTGGAGGGGAAGTGATGACAGGCATGCCCTCCGGCAAGCAGTAGCCGGCCGACGATTTCCGCATGCCGGAGGTCAGGTTCAATAAGGGCAATTCGCATGGACGGTGGGGTGGGCGCAGCGATCTGGCACGGGAGGCTTTCAGCTTGCTTAACCTAATCCCGGCCCCTAAACTCAACCGCTACGCAGAAAGCCGCGTGGACCTTCTAGTGAAAGAGAAAAAATGCTAGCCATCGATAAAACAGCCGCCTATCAGAACAGTCTTAATTTGATCGGCGGTGGACGCTAATGGGCTGGCCCGGACTGATCATTCTTGGCGCCGTCGTCGGCGCGGCCAGTTGGTGGCTGCACCCGCTGCGGCGCGCGAGCCACGTGGTGCTGTGGATGGCGATGCTGATCGGCGTGGCGGGTGCCGTCATCGCGCACATGGTCGGCAATGTCACTCAACTCTTCCACGACGGCGACACGCTCGAGTGGCCCGTCTGCACCGCTATCGCGCTTGTTGCCGTTGCCGTGACGGTCGGCTTGTTCTCCCGTCGATGAATTCTTGCAGGTGAAACCGATGAACGTACGACTCCCCGAAACCACCTCGATCCCCGAGCGCATTGCGCAACTGCGCGGCGCCATGAAGCAGGCTGGGCTCGCCGCCTGCCTCGTGCCATCGGCGGACCCGCATCTTTCCGAATATCTGCCTGGCCGCTGGCAAGGCCGCGAATGGCTGTCGGGCTTCACCGGCTCGGTCGGCACGCTGGTCGTGACGGCGGATTTCGCCGGGCTGTGGGTCGACAGCCGCTATTGGGTGCAGGCCGACGCGCAACTGGCGGGCACGGGCATCCAGCTGATGAAGATGTTCGGCGGGCAGCAAAGCGCGCCGCACATCGACTGGCTGGCGCAGAACGTGCCAGCGGGCGCGACGGTCGGCGTCGACGGCGCGGTGCTCGGCGTGGCGGCGGCGCGCGCGCTGACCGACGCGTTGACGGCTCGCGGCGTCGAGCTGCGCACTGACCTCGATCTGCTCGACACCGTCTGGCCGCAGCGTCCGTCGCTGCCGACGGGCGCCGTCTACGAACACGTCGCGCCGCACGCTAGCGTCTCGCGCGCGCAGAAGCTGGACCAGATCCGCCGCGCGATGCAGGAAAAAGGCGCGCAGTGGCACTTCATCTCCACGCTCGACGACCTCGCCTGGCTGTTGAACCTGCGCGGCGCGGACGTGAACTACAACCCGGTGTTCGTAGCGCACGCGTTGATCGGGTTGGAGCGCGCGTCGCTGTTCGTGGTCGACGGCAAGGTGCCGGCGGAACTGACCGAGTCGCTCGCGCGCGACGGCATTCGCGTCGAGGCCTACGCGAAAGCGGCTGACGCGCTCGCCGCGCTGCCGAACGGCCAGACGCTGCTAATCGACCCGCGCCGCATTACGTATGGCCTGCTGCAATCGGTGCCTGCTTCGGTGGCGATCGTCGAGGCTGTGAATCCATCCACTTTCTTCAAGTCGCGCAAGACGGAAGCCGAAGCCGAACACGTGCGCGCGACGATGGAGCAGGACGGCGCAGCACTGGCCGAATTTTTCGCATGGTTCGAAGGCGCGTTGGGCCGCGAAACGATTACCGAACTGACCATCGACGAAAAGCTCACGGCGGCGCGCGCGCGCCGACCGGGCTTCGTCACGCTGAGCTTCGCGACCATCGCCGGCTTCAACGCGAACGGCGCGATGCCGCATTACCGCGCGACACCCGCGTCGCATTCGACGATCGAAGGCAACGGCCTGCTGCTGATCGACTCGGGCGGCCAGTATCTGAGCGGCACGACGGACATCACGCGCGTCGTGCCCATCGGTACGATCAACGACGAACATCGGCGCGACTTCACGACCGTGCTGAAGGGCATGATGGCGCTGTCGCGGGCGAAGTTTCCGCGCGGCATCCGTTCGCCGATGCTCGACTCGATCGCGCGCGCGCCGATCTGGGAAGCGGGTGCGGACTACGGACATGGCACGGGCCACGGCGTCGGCTACTTCCTGAACGTCCACGAAGGCCCGCAGGTGATTTCGCACTACGCGCCCGCCGAGGCGTGGACGGCGATGGAAGAGGGGATGATCACGTCGATCGAGCCGGGTATTTACCGTCCGGGCAAATGGGGCATCCGCATCGAAAATCTGGTGCTGAACCGCGCGGCAGGGAAGACCGAGTTCGGCGATTTCCTCGAATTCGAAACGCTGACGCTGTGCCCGATCGACACGCGCTGCGTCGCGTTGAACCTGTTGAACGATGACGAGCGCGCGTGGCTCAACGCGTATCACGAGATGGTGCGCGCCCGCGTGTCGCCGCATGTGTCGGGCGACGCGAAAGCGTGGCTCGAGACGCGCACGCAGCCGGTCTGACGCGCTGCGCCGCGTTCCGCTGCGCGATCGATCGAAAGCAACGCGAGTCGATCGTGCAGCGGGTTTTCACACACAATCCCATTCGCAGCTATGTTGACGAGTCGCTTCTAAACGGTGACTCGGCCTTTTAACGTCGCCGTTTCGCTCAATCCATCACCAACGAATAGCGAGGCTCCCATGTCCGGTGTTGCCGTCATCGTCATCGACGTACAGCAGATGTTCTTCAGCGGGCCTTCGCCCGCGTATCGCGGCGAAGCAGTAATCGACGGCATCAACCGGCTCGCGGCCGTGGCGCGCAAGGCGAATGCGCCCGTCTTCTTCGTGCAGCACGAGAGCGACGCAAACGGACCGCTCGCGCGCGGCAGCGACGCGTGGCAGTTGCCCGCCACGCTCGTGCGCGAGCAAACGGACGCGTCGATCTACAAGACAGTCGGCGATTCGTTCCATGAGACGCCGCTTGCCGATCAGCTCCGTCAACAAGACATCGATAGCGTGGTGATCTGTGGTTATGCGTCCGAGTTCTGCGTCAACGCAACGGCGCGCCGCGCCGAACTGCTCGGCCTGCGCACCACGATCGCCGCCGATCTGCACACCACGCAAGACAAGCCGCACCTCGCCGCCGACAAGATCGTCGAGCACCAGAACTTCGTCTGGACAAACTCGTCGATGACGGGCAAGCGCGTCAAGGTGCGTCCTCTCGCTGACATTCTGCAAACGGAGTTCGCATGACCATCAAGGCAGTCGTATTCGATTTCGGCGGCGTGTTGATCGACTGGAGCCCGCAGTATCTGTATCGCGAACTGATTCCCGACGATGCCGAGCGCGCATGGTTCCTGTCGAATGTCTGCACGATGGACTGGGTCATCCGTCAGGACGGCGGCCAGCCGATCGCGGAAGGCACGGCCGAACTGGTCGCGAAGTTTCCCGGGCACGAAGCGCTGATTCGCGCGTTTTACGAGCGCTGGCATCAAATGGTGGCGGGCCAACTCGACGACGGCGTCGCGACGGTGGAGAAGCTCGAAGCCGCGAATGTGCCGCTCTTCGGCCTGACGAACTGGTCGGACGAGACCTTCCCCTACGCGTGGGAGCACTACCCCGTGCTGCGGCGGTTCAAGGATATCGTCGTGTCGGGGCGCGTGAAGATGGTCAAGCCCGACCCGGCGATTTTCGCGGAGATGCTAAGCCGTATCCGCGCGCATCTGCCGGAAATCGAGGCGCACGAACTGGTTTTCATCGACGACAACCTCAAGAACGCAGCCGCCGCGACGGAACTGGGCTGGCACGGCGTGCATCACACGAACGCCGCGCAAACGGAAGCGAAACTCAGGGAACTGGGTCTTCCCGTGTAAGACCGCGTTGAAGCGGGCCTCACTGTCCCAGCAAATTCTTCAGCGCGTTCCCAAGCCCTTTCACCGTCTCGCCCGCGCCCTTCGCGACGCCCTCGGCGCTGACGCCGAGCGCCTTCGCGAAGTTCGCGCGCAGCTCCGTCATCACGCTTTCATTGAGCTTGAACTTCGGGTCGCGCAGATTGCCGTCTATGACGAAGTGCAGCGTGATGTCGTCGCCGTGTTGTTTGAGCGCGGCGACGGCGGCGCGCGTCGGGATCTGCATGAACGTGTCGAGCGGGTCGTCCGTCGCGGCCAGTTGCAGATGATGCAGCGTGACCGTGCCCGGCGCATGAATGTGATAGCTCGTCACCGTCGCCTGCAGGTTGAGGTCGAGCGTGCCGCCCGTCACCTGCGTTTTCGCGCCGGCCTTTTTCAACAGATAGGGATCGAGCGTCAAGACATCGACGCCGCGCAGCGTCGTAGTCGTCTGCGAATCCTTGGTGGCAATCTTCATCCAGCCGTCGAACGTCACCGTGCCCGTGTGCGCCGGCCCTTTGATCGAGCCTTTGACGGACAGACTGGTCGGTTCGGTGAGATCGGGCAGATGGATGTGGTCGACGCTCGCGCTCGCGTCACTGACTGTCACCTTGTAAGGCGGCTTGCGGATCATCTCGTCGTAGAAGACGAACTGGCCGTCCGCGAACGCGATGTGGTCGATGAGTTTCTCGGCGGGTAGCGGCGGCCGGTTCGACGCCGCGCCGCTCGCTTCGCTTGCCGGCTGGCCGGGACGGCTCACCGTTTGACGCAGCTTCGGCAAGATTTCCAGCTTGCCGCTCGCGGTGCGCACGAGCACGAGACTGAAGCCGCGCACCACGATGCTTTGCAGATGCACGCGATGCGCGAGCAGATCGCGGATGTCGGGTGTCATCGTGATTTCGTCGGCGGTGAAGGCGTCGGGTGTCGGCCAGTCGCTGGGCGCCGTCAGCCGGACATGGCGCAGCGTGATCGCCGAAAAACCGACGTCGATACTTTCCGCCGTACCGAGCGGCGCGAGCGCTTCGGCGACGCGCTCTTTCACTTCGTGTTGCACGAAATACAAGCCGCCGAGCGCAATCACGACGAGCACCACGATCGCGCCAGCGACGGCCAACGTCACGCGCTTGCCCATCGACATCGCCATGCCACCTCCTCGTCCGTGCGCCGGCCGTGGTTCGGGGTAGATAGGGTGGATCTTGCCGCGCTTCGGCACGCGGCGCAGGCAGCGGGTGCCTGCGTCTGAAACTGCCTGGATCGAATGCGACTTGCGAGTGATGGGAGCAACTCTCATGCCGTCCGCATCGAACCGTGCAAAACGGCCCGGCTGCGGACGGCGATACAGCGCAATAGCGGAGGCTTAACGGGTGATCGGCTTGTAGCGCAGACGCTTCGGACGCGCCGCTTCTTCGCCGAGACGCGCGCGCTTGTCCGCTTCGTACTCCTGGTAGTTACCGTTGAAGAAGGTGACTTGCGAATCGCCTTCGAACGCCAGAATGTGCGTGGCGATACGGTCGAGGAACCAGCGATCGTGCGAGATCACCATGACCGAGCCGGCGAATTCGAGCAGCGCGTCTTCGAGCGCGCGCAGCGTTTCGACGTCGAGGTCGTTCGACGGTTCGTCCAGCAGCAGCACGTTGCCGCCCGCGATCAGCGTCTTGGCCAGATGCAGACGGCCGCGCTCGCCGCCCGACAGATTGCCGACGATCTTCTGCTGGTCGCCGCCCTTGAAGTTGAAGCGGCCGATATACGCGCGCGACGGCGTTTCGTACTTGCCCACGGTGAGCACGTCTGCGCCGCCGGAGATGGCTTCGAACACCGTCTTCGAGCCGTCGAGCGCGTCGCGGCTCTGATCGACGTACGCGAGCTTGACGGTCGGGCCTTGCACGATTTCGCCCGAATCCGGCTGCTCCTTGCCCGTCAGCATGCGGAAGAGGGTCGACTTGCCGGCGCCGTTCGGGCCGATGATGCCGACGATCGCGCCCGCCGGAATCTTCAGGCTGAGGTCGTCGATGAGCAGGCGATCGCCATACGACTTGCTGACGTTCTTGAACTCGATCACTTCATTGCCGAGGCGGTCGCCGACGGGGATGAAGATTTCCTGCGTTTCATTGCGCTTCTGGTATTCCTGGCTGTTCAGTTCCTCGAAGCGGGCGATACGCGCCTTCGACTTCGCCTGACGGCCCTTCGGGTTCTGGCGCACCCATTCCAGTTCTTTCTTGATCGCCTTTTGACGCGCGGATTCGCTCGCTTCTTCCTGTTTCAGGCGCTCTTCCTTCTGGTCGAGCCAGCTGCTGTAGTTGCCCTTCCACGGAATGCCGTGGCCGCGGTCGAGTTCGAGAATCCACTCGGCGGCGTTGTCGAGGAAGTAGCGATCGTGGGTGACGGCGACGACGGTGCCGGGAAAGCGCGTGAGGAACTGTTCGAGCCATTCGACGGATTCGGCGTCGAGGTGGTTGGTCGGTTCGTCGAGCAGCAGCATGTCGGGCTTCTGGAGCAGCAGCTTGCACAGCGCGACGCGGCGCTTTTCGCCGCCCGACAGGTTCTCGATCTTCGCGTCCCACGCCGGCAGGCGCAGCGCGTCGGCGGCGACTTCGAGCTGTTGCTCGGGGCTGCCGCCGTCCGATGTCGCGAGGATGGCTTCGTACTTCGCCTGCTCGGCGGCGAGCGCGTCGAAGTCGGCGTCCGGCTCGGCGTAGGCGGCGTAGATTTCATCGAGCTTCTTTTGCGCGTGGAACACGTCGCCGAGACCGTCTTCGACGGCTTCGCGCACGGTCTGTTGCGGATCGAGCTGCGGCTCCTGCGGCAGATAGCCGATGTTCAGGTTCGGCATCGGCGTGGCTTCGCCTTCGATGTCCTTGTCGACGCCGGCCATGATCCTGATCAGCGTGGACTTGCCCGAGCCGTTCAGGCCGAGCAGGCCGATCTTGGCGCCGGGGAAGAATGACAGCGAGATGTCTTTCAGGATTTGACGCTTGGGCGGCACGATCTTGCCGACCCGGTTCATGGTGAAGACGTATTGGGCCATTTGCTTACGCTTGAGTTGGGTTCGCGGTCCGCGCGACGGCGGGCGGCGTTGGGTGAATGGGTTTGGGTTTGGGTTTGGGTGTTGCTGGTATTTGCCGGGCGCAGCGGATCTTGGGTTGGCGCGCGCCGCGGGCGGAAACAGTATTGTACTTCGTGTGTCTGCGACGCTTTTTGTTTGGGGCCGGGGTTTGCCACTGCGTGGGGCGACGCATGAAGCGAGCTAACGCATCGCTGATGCCAGCAAAAACGAAAGCAAAAACAAAGGCGAAAGCAAAAGCAAAACCGAAAGCAAAACCGCACAGCTCAATTGAGGCGCCGCCCGCTTTCCTCATCGAAGAAATGAACATGCTGCGCGGGCAACGCGACCTGAAGCCGTTCGCCGGCTTGCGGCCGATGCCCATGCGGCAAACGCACAGTCACATCGTGCTTGCCCCAGCGCCCATGCGCGAGATTATCGGCGCCGAGCAATTCGCAAGAATCAACGGCAAGCGTGGCCGAAGGCACAACGGCCTCCGAGGGCGTCATATGCTCCGGCCGAATTCCAAGCACACACGCGCGGCCCGCTGCGACTTCGCGACCAACGCACGGCACCCCCGCCAAAGGCAACTTCGGTCCCTCCCCAGCGACTTCAAAAAAAGCGCCATCCTCGGTGATCCAGCCGTTCAGCAAATTCATCCCCGGCGAGCCGATAAACCCAGCAACAAACGTCGTCGCAGGCCGCTCATACACCTCGGTGGGAGCGCCGATCTGTTCCGCATGCCCACGGTTCATCACGATCACACGCTGCGCGAGCGTCATCGCTTCGATCTGGTCGTGCGTCACGTAAAGGCTCGTCGTCTTGAGCCGCCCATGCAGACGCTGGATTTCGAGCCGCATCTGCACGCGCAAACGGGCATCCAGATTCGACAGCGGCTCGTCGAACAGAAACACAGCCGGCTCGCGCACGATCGCGCGGCCCATCGCGACGCGCTGTCGCTGGCCGCCCGACAGCTCGCGCGGCTTTCTCGACAGCAGCGGTTCCAGTTCGAGAATCTTCGCGGCCGTCAGAACCCGCGACTCGATCTTCGATTTCGTCAGCCCCGCGATCTTCAGCGCGTAACCCATGTTCTCCGCAACCGTCATATGCGGATATAGCGCGTAGTTCTGGAACACCATCGCGATGTTCCGATCCTTCGGCTCCAGGTTGTTGACGACCTTGCCGTCGATGGAAATCTCACCCTCGGAGATCGCCTCCAGCCCCGCGACCATCCGTAGCAACGTCGACTTGCCGCAACCCGACGGCCCGACCATCACGACGAACTCGCCATCCTCGACGTCCGCGTTGATTCCGTGCAGAACGTTCTGCTTGCCGTCGTACGATTTCTTCACGCCCTTGAGCGTCAGTGCAGACATGACTGTTTATCCTTATTTTTCCGCATCCACGAGACCGCGCACGAACCAGCGCTGCATCGCCAGAACGACGACGAGCGGCGGCAGCATCGCGAGCAGCGTCGCGGCCATCACGAGATGCCACTCGGTCGCGGTGTCGCCGGAAGCGATCATGCTCTTGATACCGACCACGGCCGTCGTCAGCGATTGCTCGTTGGTGATCAGGATCGGCCACAAGTATTGATTCCAGCCGTAAATGAACGTGATCACGAAGAGCGCCGCGAGGTTCGTCTTCGACAGCGGCAGCACGACGTCCCAGAAGAAGCGCAGCGGCCCCGCGCCGTCGATGCGCGCCGCTTCCATCAGCTCGTCGGGCAGCGTGAGGAAGAACTGGCGAAACAGGAATGTCGCGGTCGCGGATGCGATCAGCGGCAGCGTGAGCCCGGCGTAGGTGTTGCTCAGATGCATCGACGAGACGACCTGCACGGTCGGAAAGATGCGCACTTCGACGGGCAGCATCAGCGTGATGAAGATCAGCCAGAACGCGACGTTGCGGCCCGGAAAGCGGAAGAACACGATCGCGAACGCCGAAATGATCGACACGGCGATCTTGCCGATCGCGATCACGAGCGCCATCACGAGGCTGTTGATCAGCATCGTGCCGAACGGGCTGGCCGCGTTGCCCGTGCCGTGCGTCCAGATGTTCGCGATGTTCTCGAACAGATGCGTACTTGGCACAAGCGACAGCGGCACGTTGAACACTTCATGCTCGCTCATCGTCGCCGCGCAGAACGCGACGTAGACGGGAAACACGACCAGCACCACGCCGATCAGCAACACGACGTGGCAGAAGATATCGAAGCCGCGGCGATTCTCGATCATGAGTATTGAACCCTCCGCTCGATGAAACGGAACTGCACGACGGTCAGCCCGACCACGATCAGCATCAGCACCACCGACTGCGCGCCCGAACTGCCAATGTCGAGACCCTGGAAGCCTTCGGCGAAGATCTTGTAGATCAGCGTGCGCGTCGATTGCGCCGGACCGCCGCCCGTCGCGGCGTCGATGATCGGGAAGGTGTCGAAGAACGCGTAGACGAGATTGACGACGAGCAGGAAAAACGTCGTTGGCGAAAGCAGCGGCAGCGCGACGCCGAAGAACCGCCGCACAGGACCCGCGCCGTCGATCGCGGCCGCTTCGATCAGCGAGCGCGGAATGGCCTGCAGTCCGGCGTAGAAGAACAGGAAGTTGTAGCTGACCTGTTTCCACACGGAGGCGAGCACGACGAGGAACATCGCCTGTCCCGGGTTGAGCGCGTGATTCCAGACGATGCCCGCCTTGCCGAGTGCGAAGGTCACGAGGCCGATGCTCGGGTTGAACAGGAATGACCACAGCACGGCGGCGATCGCGGGCGCGACCGCGTACGGCCAGATCAACAGCGTCTGATAGGCTCTCGCGCCGCGTGTCACGCGGTCGGCGCAGGCGGCGAACAGCAGCGAGATCGCGAGACCCGACACGGTGACGAGCGCGCAGAAAATCAGCGTCGTTTCGAACGATGCGAGGTATAGCGGATCGCCGAATAGCTGCTTGAAGTTGTTCAAGCCGACAAATTCGCTCGACGTGCCGAACGCGTCCTGTGTCTGCGTCGATTGCCAGAGAGCTTCGCCCGCGGGCAGCAGAAAGAACAGCAGGGTGATCGCGAGTTGCGGCGCGACGAGCAGATACGGCAGGAGGCTGGTGCCGAAGCGGGAACGCTTGTCCATCGACGTCCTTAGCAACAGTGAACGGATGGGACGCGCCTTGCCCGACAGCGGCGAATGCGCGCCCCTACGGTGGATCAGCTACCCGCTTTCTCGAAGCGGCGCAGCAGTTCGTCGCCGCGCGACACCGACGAATCGAGCGCATCCTTCGGCGTCTTCTTGTCGGACCAGACCTGTTCGAGTTCTTCGTCGATGATGGTGCGGATCTGCGGCATGTTGCCCAGACGCAGGCCCTTCGTGTACGGCAGAGGCGGCTTGTTCAGCATCTGCTTGATAGCCGTGTCGCTGCCGGGATTCTTCTCGTAGAAGCCCTGTTGTTGGGTCAACTGATAAGCGGCCGTGGTGACGGGCAGATAACCCGTGTCCTGATGCCATTTCGCGGCGACGGGCGGCGAGCTGAGATAGGCGAGGAACTTCGCGACGCCCTTATAGACGGCGGGGTCCTTGCCCGACAGCACCCACAGGCTCGCGCCGCCGATGATCGCGTTCTGCGGCGCGCCCTTCACACTCGCGTCGTACGGCATCATGCCTGTGCCGAAGTCGAACTTCGCGTACTTGCGGATTGTTGCGAGCGAGCCGGACGAGTTAGTGATGATCCCGCAATCGCCGCTATAGAACTTCGACACCGGTTCGTCCTTGCGGCCGACATAGGTGAATGCGCCTTCCTTCTGCATCTTCTGCAGGAACGTGATGTGCGCGATCTGCAGCGGCTTGTCGAATTCGAGCTTGGCGTCGGCGCCGTCGAAGCCGTTGTTCTCCGTCGCGAACGGCGCGCCGTGCCAGGCGCTGTAGTTCTCGAGCTGAATCCAGCTCTGCCAGCCCGACGAATAGCCGCACGACATGCCCGCTGCTTTCAGCTTCAGCGCGTCCTGCTCCAGTTCAGCCCACGTTTTGGGCGGCGAGTTCGGATCGAGGCCGGCTTTCTTGAAGGCTTCCTTGTTGTAGTAGAGGACGGGCGTCGAGCTGTTGAACGGCATCGAGATCAGATGACCCGTCTTCGAGTCGCTGTAATAGCTGGCGATGGTCGGCACGAAGGCTTTTTCATCGAGCGTCATGTCCGCCTGTTTGAACACGTCGGAGACGGGAATGACGGCTTTCTTCGCCTGCATCATCGTCGCCGTGCCAACTTCGTAGACCTGCAGGATCGCGGGCGCGTTGCCGCTGCGGTACGCGGCGATGCCGGCTGCAAGCGTCTGGTCGTAGGTGCCCTTGAAGACGGGGACGATCTTGTAGTCGCTCTGCGATGCATTGAAGTCGTTGGCGATCGTATTCAGGCGTTCGCCGAGGGCGGCTTCCATCGCATGCCAGAACTGGATTTCAGTGGCGGCGTAAGCGCCTTGATGGACGCCGAAGGCCAGAACGGCCGCGACGGATAGCGAACGGAAGAGCGGCTTGCAATGCATCGAGAGTCTCCATTTTTTGCGGAAGCGCGGAATGCGGTCGCGCGATTCTAGTTGTGGTCGATGACAGGAAAGCGTCGGTGAATTTTCTATATGTAAGGCTCGGTGTCGAACGGGCAATTTAACATCGGAAAAATAATTGTAGAAAGGGCGATTACCCGGAGCATAGATAGGTGCGCGTGCAACGAGGGTGAAAAAAAAAGCCGCGTCGATACGCGGCTTTGGGTATTTTGCGCACCCGGCGCGAAGCGGCGGGGAGGCATTTGACAATTGCTCGTCAGACGTTGAACAAAAAGTTCATCACGTCGCCGTCATGCACGATGTACTCCTTCCCTTCCGCACGCATCTTGCCCGCTTCCTTCGCGCCTTGTTCACCCTTGTACGCGATGTAATCATCAAAGCCGATCGTCTGCGCGCGAATAAACCCGCGTTCGAAGTCCGTGTGAATCGCGCCCGCTGCCTGCGGCGCGGTATCGCCGACATGAATCGTCCACGCGCGCACTTCCTTCACGCCCGCAGTGAAATACGTCTGCAGGCCGAGAAGCTTGAAACCCGCGCGAATCACACGGTTCAGACCCGGCTCGTGCATGCCCATGTCGGCGAGGAACACTTCCTTGTCTTCATCGGCGAGATCGGCGATTTCCGCTTCGATCGCTGCGCACACGGCGACCACGGGCGCGTTTTCCGTTTCGGCGTACTTGCGCACCGCGTCCAGGTGCGGATTGTTCTCGAAGCCGTCTTCCTTCACGTTCGCGACGTACATGGCCGGCTTGGCCGTAATCAGGCAGAACGGCTTCATCAGCAGGCGCTCTTCTTCCGTCAGGTCGAGCCCGCGAACCGGCTTCGCCTGATCCAGCTGCACGCGAACCTTTTCCAGCACGGCAGCGAGCTTCACCGCTTCCTTGTCGTTGCCGGATTTCGCGGCTTTCGCATAGCGTGTGAGCGCCTTTTCAACCGTCGCCAGGTCAGCAAGCGCGAGTTCCGTGTTGATCACTTCGATATCCGACACGGGATCGACCTTGCCCGCGACGTGAATCACGTTCTCGTCCTCGAAGCAGCGCACGACGTGCGTGATCGCATCCGTTTCACGGATGTTCGCGAGGAACTGGTTGCCGAGGCCTTCGCCCTTGCTCGCACCCGCCACCAGACCCGCGATGTCGACGAACTCGACGACGGCGGGAACGATGCGCTCAGGCTTGACGATGCCGGCGAGCGCCGTCAGACGCGCATCCGGCACTTCGACTACGCCGACGTTCGGCTCGATCGTGCAGAACGGGTAATTTTCGGCGGCGATGCCCGCCTTGGTCAGCGCATTGAACAGGGTGGACTTGCCGACGTTAGGCAGGCCGACGATGCCGCATTTGAGGCTCATGAAGGTTCTCTACAAAATCAGGTGGTGACAGGCTTCGGCGAACGGAGCGCGGGCTACGCGTGGCGCGGCGCGATACTGTCCGCGGCCCGCAAGTCCGCTGGCGCCAGGCACGTGCCAGAAGCACGCGCCGAAAACATGCGGCACAGGCGGACTGTCGTATGACACCCGCCGCGCTGCAAACGCGCGCCGAAGGTGCCGGATAACCGAAAACCGCAATTGTAACCCTGTCCGGCGGCGCGCTCGCGGCAGCGGAGAAGCGGTGGCACGCGCCGTTCGCTACGCGAGCGCGTGCATATGCAGTCCACAATCGACGAGACTTGTGCCCGACCTGCATCAATCCCCGCTCAAACAACGCGCGAAACCGCGCGCAAAGCTTGTCCCGCCGGTCCGTCCCCGGCACCCCTCACGGCTATAATGCCCGGATGAATGCTCACCATCAGTCCTTCGACGTCGCCGTGATCGGCGGCGGGCTTGTCGGCAAGACGGCGGCGCTTGCGCTCACGCAAAGCGGCCTGCGCGTCGCATTGCTCGCGCAGCATTGTCAGCCGCTGCCCGCCGACGCCGTATTCGACTCGCGCGTCTACGCGCTGTCCGCGAGTTCGCAGGCGCTGCTCGAACGCCTGCGCGTCTGGCAGGCGCTCGACACTTCGCGGCTTGCGCCCGTCTACGACATGCGCGTCTACGGTGACGCACATGCTGAACTGCATTTCTCGGCGTTCCAGGCGTCCGTGCCACAACTCGCGTGGATCGCCGAATCATCGCTGATCGAACAGGCGCTCGACGCCGCGCTGCGCTTCCAGCCCAACCTCACGTGGCTTGACACGCGTGCGCAGGGGCTCGACGTCAAGACGGGCGGCGCGACGATCGGTCTAGCCAACGGCGAGGTGCTCGAAGCGGATCTCGTGGTCGGCGCGGACGGCGCCCATTCGTGGGTGCGCGCGCAGATCGGCTCGAAGGTGAACCGGCGCGACTACCGGCAGACGGGCGTCGTCGCGAACTTCAAGGCCGGGCGGCCGCACGGCGAGACGGCGTATCAGTGGTTCCGCGACGGCGAGATCATCGCGCTGCTGCCGCTGCCGGATGGGCACGTGTCGCTAGTCTGGTCGGCGATGACCGATCATGCGAACACGCTCGTCAAACTCGATCCGGCGCAACTCGCGGCGGAAGTCGAACGGGCGACGATGGGCGCGCTCGGCACACTCGAATGCGTGACGCGCGCTCAAGGCTTTCCGCTTGCGCTGCAAACCGTCGACCGGCTGGTCGCGCCGCGCGTCGCGCTGGTCGGCGATGCCGCGCACCTGATCCATCCGCTCGCGGGGCAGGGCATGAATCTGGGCTTGCGCGACGTGGCGTCGCTGGTGGACGTGATCGTGAAAAAAGAGGCGTTCCGCGATATCGGCGACACGGTGCTGTTGCGCCGCTACGAGCGTTCGCGCAGCGAAGACATTCGCGCGTTGACCATCGCTACCGACGGCCTGCAGAAGCTGTTCGGGCTGCCGGGCAATATTGCGCGCGCGGTTCGTAACACGGGCATGGCATTCGTCGGCGCGCAGCCGCTGGTCAAGCGCTGGCTGGTTTCGGCGGCGCTGGGCTGAACCATGCGCCAGCCGCGCCGCAGATGGAACGGCACGGCGGCGCGCGCGATCTGACAGGATTGAACGCAAGGCATACCATCTGCGCAGCACTGTCTGATGCACCCCACACGCATCGATGCAAAAGGGAACAATCCGGCACACCCGGAAACCCGCGCGGAACTTGAACACAGGCGCAGACGAGCGGCAAACGGGCCGCGCGCCGAACCGAATCAGGAGCAGCAGCATGAAGAAACGTATCCGTCTCGCCGCGCTGGCGCTGGCCGTCGCCACTATCGGCCTCGGCTGTTCGGCACAGGCCGACCAGACCACCGACAAGCTCAAGTCGACGCTGCAATCGCGTCTGAGCGAAGCGACGATCAAAAGCGTGTCGAAGTCGCCGATCGACGGGCTCTACGAGGTGAACCTCGGCTCGCAGATCGTCTATAGCGACGCGACGGGCGACCATCTGATTCTCGGCGACATGATCGATGCGAAGACGCGCAAGAATCTGACGGAAGCGCGCCTGTCCGAAACCAACCGCATCGATTTCGCGAGCCTGCCGTTCGCAAACGCGGTGAAAGTGGTGAAGGGCAACGGCAGCCGCAAGATCGCCGTGTTCTCCGATCCGAACTGCCCGTACTGCAAGCAGCTCGAAACGACGCTGAAGTCGATGGATAACATCACCGTTTACACGTTCCTGTACCCGGTCCTGTCGCCGGATTCGACGGTGAAGTCGAAGTCGATCTGGTGTTCCTCCGACCGCGCGAAGGCATGGGAAGCCTGGATGCAGGATCACCGCGCGCCGACCGCGCCCGGCACCTGCGACACGGCAGCGATCGACAAGAACCTCGCACTCGGACAATCGATGAACGTCAGCGGTACGCCCACCGTGTTCCTCGCGGATGGCCGCCGCCTGCCGGGCGCCGTGCCGGCGGACGAACTGGACAAGGCGTTGTCGTCGGTGCGCTGAGCTGCACCCATTGTCTGAATCTGTTTGAAAGGAGGCGCGCGGCGCCTCCTGTCGTTTTCTTCATGAGTTTCCACACACGAGCGCCGATGAAGCCGATCCGCTACACCATCGTTCCGAAGCAACCCGCCGCCCATCTCTTCGAAGTGACCGTGACCGTCGCCGAGCCCGATCCGTCGGGCCAGCGCTTCATGCTGCCCGTGTGGATTCCCGGCAGCTACATGGTCCGCGAGTTCGCGCGCAATATCGTCACGCTGCGCGCGTTCAGCGACACGGGCCGCAAGGTGCGGCTCGAAAAGACCGACAAGCATTCGTGGCAGGCGGCGCCCGTCAAGGGCGCGCTGACGCTGCGCTACGAGGTCTATGCATGGGACCTGTCGGTGCGCGCCGCGCATCTCGACGACAAGACGGGCTTCTTCAACGGCACGAGCGTGTTTCTGTCGCCGCTCGGGTTCGAGGACGCGCCGTGCGTCGTCGATATTCAGAAGCCGGCCGGTCCGCAGTTCCGCAACTGGCGCGTCGCGACGGCACTGACGGAAGCGCGCGGCACGAAACGCTATGGTTTCGGCGAGTACAGCGCGCAGAACTATGACGAGCTGATCGATCATCCCGTCACACTCGGTGAATTCGAACTCGCGACGTTCAAGGCGCACGGCGTGCCGCACGACATCGTGATCGCCGGGCGCGTGATCGGGTTGGACATGGCGCGGCTGTCGGCGGATCTGAAGCGCGTGTGCGAAGCACAGATCGCGCTCTTCGAGCCGCGCTCGAAAAAGGCGCCGATGGACCGCTACGTCTTCATGACGCAAGCCGTCACCGATGGCTACGGCGGTCTGGAGCATCGCGCATCGACGGCGCTGATCTGCAATCGCGCGGATTTGCCCGTCGAAGGCCGCGACGAGACGACGGAGGGCTATCGCACGTATCTCGGCCTGTGCAGCCACGAATACTTCCACACGTGGAACGTGAAGCGCATCAAGCCCGCCGTGTTCGCGCCGTACGATCTCACGCAGGAAAATTACACGTCGCTGCTGTGGCTGTTCGAGGGCTTCACGTCTTACTACGACGACCTGGTGCTCGTGCGCAGCGGCCTGATCAAGGATACCGACTACTTCACGCTGCTGGGGAAGACGATCGGCGGCGTGCTGCGCGGTAGCGGGCGCCTGAAGCAGACAGTCGCCGAAAGCTCGTTCGACGCATGGGTCAAGTACTATCGCCAGGACGAAAACGCCGCGAACGCGATCGTCAGCTATTACACGAAGGGCTCACTGGTCGCGCTCGCGTTCGATCTGACGATTCGCGCGCAAACGCAGAACCGAAAATCGCTCGATGACGTGATGCGCCTGCTGTGGCAGCGCTACGGACGCGACTTCTTCGAGGGCAAGAGTCAAGGTGTCGAGGAAGCCGACGTCGAGGCGCTGTTCGCCGAGGCCACGGGCGCGGACCTGTCGGAGCTGTTCGCCGACGGCGTGCGCGGTACGCGCGATCTGCCGCTCGACACGCTGCTGCCCCAATTTGGCGTGACGCTCGAGGCAGACGTCGATCCGAAGGGCAAGCCGTCGCTCGGCGCGCGGGTGCGCGGCGGCGCGGACTGCACGCTGGCGGCCGTTCATGACGGCAGCGCGGCGCAGAAGGCCGGTCTGTCGGCGGGCGACGTGCTGATTGCCGTCGACGGCTTGCGCGTGACGGGCTCGAATCTCGACGCGCTGCTGTCGCGCTACCAGCCCGGCGCGAAGGTCGAGGTGCACGCGTTCCGCCGCGACGAACTGCGCGTCGCGCAGGTCAAGCTGGACGGACCGGAGGTCGCACGCTACAAACTCACCGCGAACGACAAACGCGCGGCGGCCGTGACGGCGCGCAAACGCTGGCTGGGCGGCAAGTAAGCGGTCGCCGGACTATTTGCGCGGCGAGATCCCCGGCGGCGGATTGTTCTATCGTTGCAACAATCCGTCGCCGCCGCGCTACTTTTTCCCGGGCGGGTAAAAAAACACAATGGCTCCACTCGCGCAACACAGCGCGCCCCTCACTGGAGTCACAGATGACCACGATCCTGCAAATCAACTCGTCCGCTCGCTCGCAAGGCGCTCAATCGACGCTGCTGGCCAACGAACTGACGGCGAAGCTGCAACAATCGAATCCGGGCGCGCAAGTCGTCGTCCGCAATCTGCACGAAGACGCACTGCCGCACCTCGACGACGCGATCCTTGGCGCGTTCTTCACGCCCGCCGAACAGCGCACGGCTGAACAGCAAGCCATCGCAGCCCGCAGCGAAGTGCTGATCGCCGAACTGCAAGCCGCCGACCTCGTCGTGATCGGCGCGCCGCTGTACAACTTCGGTATCTCGTCGCAACTGAAGACGTACTTCGACTTCATCGCACGCGCTGGCATCACGTTCAAGTACGGCGCGAACGGTCCGGAAGGTCTCGTGACGGGCAAGAAGGTGTTCGTGGTGTCGGCACGCGGCGGCAAGTACGTGGGCACGCCGGGCGATTCGCAGACGCCTTACCTGAAGACGTTCCTCGGCTTCCTCGGCATGACCGACGTGAACTTCATCTACGCGGAAGGCCTGAACATGGGCCCGGACGCAGCGACGGCGGCACTGGCCGGCGCACGCGAAGCGATTGCTGCTGCCTGAGTTGTCTGAAACGGTTATGCGGTGAGCCATCCGGCTGGCCGCTTGCCCATCCGATACGGTGATCGGCCCTATCGCGACGGCAAAACACAACGCCACGGAACACAATTCCGTGGCGTTTTCTTTTTGGGTTTTCGGTGGATGTGGTGCGTGTCAGGCGAACACTTCGCCCGTTTCCGGCAAACGCCAGTCGATGGTCTGACGGCCGTGCGCTTCGAGGAATTCATTGGCGAGCGCAAAATGCCGGCAGCCGAGAAACCCACGATGCGCGGACAGCGGCGACGGGTGCGGCGCTTCCAGCACGCAATGCGACTTGCCACCGAGCAGCGCACGCTTGGCCTGCGCGTGCGCGCCCCATAGCATGAACACGAGCCCATCGTGACGCATCGCGAGTTCGTGGATGAGCGTGTCGGTGCATTTTTCCCAGCCGCGCTTCGCGTGGCTCGCGGCACGATCGCGTTCGACGGTCAGCACCGTGTTGAGCAACAGCACGCCCTGTCGCGCCCACGCATCGAGACAGCCGTGCTGCGGCGCCTCGTGCCCCAGGCTCGCGGCGATTTCCTTGAAGATGTTGCGCAGCGATGGCGGCGGCCGCACCGAAGGCGGCACTGAAAACGCGAGGCCGTGCGCCTGCGGCGTGCCACGGTCTTCGCCGTGATACGGGTCCTGGCCGAGAATCACGACCTTGACGTCGTCGGGACTCGTGAGTCGCAGCGCGCGGAATACGTCGGCGGGATAGACGGTCTTGCCGGACGCGCGTTCGCCATCGACGAACTGGCACAGCGGCGCGAACGTGTCGCTATCGATAAACGGTTTGAGGTGCGCGCGCCAGGCGGGCGGCAGGGCTTCGAATTGCGCTTCGAGCGTCTGAGTGTCTGTGATGGGAGAGGGCGCGGCGGCGCGGCTGTCGTCGTCGGTGAAGAGCGACGGCTGCGTCGGCGGGGTGCGGGAGCGTTTTGCGGAATTCATGGCGGGCTAGTGTGGCAGCAAACGCGGGCGCGCTCAAGGTGCCACGCGCCTGCTCGGGTGTTTGCTGCCGTCGCCGCTTATTGCGAGTTGCTTTCGCGCAGACGATAACCGCGCTGCGCCTTGCTCACGTCATCGGGACGCAAGCCGTGCACGGCCTGAGCGATTTCTGCCGACAACGCGTTCAGCGCGCCCGCGTCACCATGCTTCAGTTCCAGTTCGATCTCGCAGATCGGTGCGCGGCGCGTTTCGCCGTTCACGACCGCGACAACCTCGCCCTGGTCGATGGCCGCCTCGACATCGGCGCCTTCGATGCGCACGTGCCAGATGGTCCGCGAGAAATTGGTGCTGAACAGCGGAATCAGGTCGTCACGCGCGCTGCGCAACGCTTCCTTCGACGGTTCGTCGTCACAGACTGCGAGCAGCGCGTCGATTTCGAGCGCGTTGCCCTTGATGGGCATTTCCCACTCGTGCCGGCTGTGCAAGCCGCCATTCGACGTGCCGACCGTCTTGTACGTCTGCAGCCAGCCGTCCGGCGTGCGGCGCACGCGCACCGCGCTTTTCGCGCGCGCGAGCGTCAGCGTCGGCGTGTCGTAATAGCTGTTTTCGAGCGTGATCGTGCGGCCCTTGCCACCGGCGCGTTGAATCAGCCATTGCGTCGCAGCGCCGACCTGACCGGTCGGCAGCGACAGCTTGATCTCGTGTTCCATGCCCATCGCGCGGCTCGCTCTGTAACGTGGTGAGAATCAGAAGAACATCCGCGCAAGCTCCGCGCCCGGTTCTTCGGCGCGCATGAACGCCTCGCCGACGAGGAACGAGTTCACGTCCATCGCGCGCATTCGCTCGACGTCGCCGCGCGACATGATGCCCGACTCGGTCACGACGATGCGGTCGTCCGGCATCATGTCCAGCAGGCCGAGCGTGGTATCGATCGATGTTTCGAACGTGCGCAGATTGCGGTTGTTCACGCCCATCAGCGGCGTCTTCAGCGTCAGTGCGTCGACCAGTTCGTCCTTGTCGTGCACCTCGACGAGCACCGCGAGGCCGAGAGACTGCGCGTACGCTTCGAGGTCCTGCATCTGCGAGAGTTCGAGCGCCGCGACGATCAGCAGGATCGCGTCGGCGCCCATCGCGCGCGCTTCGAGGATCTGATACGGATCGACGATGAAATCCTTGCGCAGAACGGGCAGATCGCACGCGGCGCGCGCCTCTTCCAGATACTTCGCGCTGCCCTGGAAGAACTGCACGTCGGTCAGCACAGACAGACACGCCGCGCCGTGCTTCGCGTACGAACGCGCGATGTCCGCCGGTACGAAGTTGTCGCGCAGTACGCCTTTCGACGGGCTCGCCTTCTTGACCTCGGCGATCACGGCTGCGAGACCCGCCTCATGCTTCGTGCGAATCGCGCCGACGAAATCGCGCAGATCGCGCGACGATGCCTGCAGGCGCAGTTCTTCGAGCGGCGCGCTTTGCTGCGCGGCGCGCACTTCTTCGCGCTTGACGTCGATGATGCGGTCGAGAATATCGCTCATGTGAATCCCGTTTATTTCTTGAACTGTTGCGTGAAGCGGACCAGGTCGTCGACCTTCGCGCGCGCCTTGCCGCTCGCGATCGCTTCGCGGGCCAGCTGGAGGCCGTCTGCGATCGACTCCACGACGTTCGCCGCGTACAGCGCGGTGCCCGCATTCAGCGTGACGATTTCGCGCGCGACGCCCGGCTTGTTGTCGAGCGCTTCGAGCAGCAACACTTTCGATTCCGTCGCGTCCGCGACTTTCAGGGTGCGGTTCGACACCATCTGCATGCCGAAGTCCTCAGGGTGAATCTCGTACTCGGTCACCTTGCCGTCGCGCAGTTCGCCGACCAGCGTCGCGCCGCCGAGCGACACTTCATCCATGCCGTCCATACCATACACGACGAGCACGTGGTTTGCGCCGAGACGCTCCATCACGCGAACCTGAATGCCGACCAGGTCCGGGTGAAACACACCCTGCAACTGGTTCGGCGCGCCGGCCGGGTTCGTCAGCGGACCGAGAATGTTGAAGATGGTGCGCACGCCGAGTTCGCGGCGCACGGGCGCGATGTTCTTCATCGCCGGGTGATGATTCGGCGCGAACATGAAGCCCATGCCCGTTTCGGCGATCGAGGCGGCCACCTGTTCCGGCTGCAGATCGATGTTGACGCCGAGCGCTTCGAGCACGTCCGCGCTGCCCGATTTGCTCGACACGCCGCGATTGCCGTGCTTCGCGACTTTTGCGCCCGCAGCCGCCGTCACAAACATCGTCGCCGTCGAGATATTGAACGTGTGCGATCCGTCGCCGCCCGTGCCGACGATATCGACGAAGTTCGAGTTGTCCTGCACGTCGACGTGACGGGCGAACTCGCGCATCACCGTGGCGGCCGCGGTGATCTCGCCGATGGTCTCTTTTTTGACGCGCAGACCCGTGATGATCGCGGCCGCCATCACTGGCGACATGTCGCCGCGCATGATGAGGCGCATCAGGTGCAGCATTTCGTCGTGGAAAATTTCGCGGTGCTCGATCGTGCGTTGCAGCGCTTCCTGGGCCGTAATCATTTTGACGTCTCCTTGTTAAGCGCTACGCGCCACGGCCTTCGACTGCTTCACGAAGTTTTCGAGCAACGCGTGGCCGTGTTCCGACAGGATCGATTCCGGGTGGAACTGCACGCCTTCTACCGGCAGCGTCTTGTGGCGCACGCCCATGATTTCGCCGTCGTTGGTCCATGCGGATACTTCGAGGCAATCAGGCAGCGATTCGCGCTCGATCGCGAGCGAGTGATAGCGCGTGACGGTGAAGTGCTTCGGCAGGTCGGAGAATACGCCTTTGCAGTCAGTTTCGATCTGGCTCACCTTGCCGTGCATGATGGTCTGCGCGCGTACCACACGGCCGCCGAACGCTTCGCCGATCGCCTGATGGCCGAGGCACACGCCGAGAATCGGGTACTTGCCGGAAAATTCGCGCAGCACGTCGAGCGTGATGCCTGCATGTTGCGGATTGCTCGGCCCCGGCGACAGGCAGATGCGCTCGGGGTTGAGCTTCGCGATTTCGTCGAGGGTGATTTCGTCGTTGCGATAGGTCCGTACGTCTTCGCCGAGTTCGCCGAAGTACTGGACCAGGTTATAGGTGAACGAATCGTAGTTGTCGATCATCAGCAGCATGGTCAGTCTCCGTCAGAAGTCGCTATCGAGGCCGTCTTGCACTTGCTCGGCGGCGCGCAGCACGGCGCGCGCCTTGTTCTCGGTCTCTTGCCATTCGGATTCGGGCACCGAGTCGGCGACCACGCCCGCTGCCGCCTGCACGTACAGATTGCCGTTGCAGATCACGCCCGTGCGGATCGTGATCGCGAGGTCCATCTCGCCCGTGAACGACAGGTAGCCGACCGCGCCGCCGTAGAGGCCGCGCTTCACGGGTTCGAGTTCGTCGATCAGTTCCATCGCGCGAACCTTCGGCGCGCCCGACAGCGTGCCCGCCGGGAACGTCGCGCGCAGCACGTCGAAGTTGGTCATGCCCGGCTTCAGCGTGCCCTCGACCGAACTGACGATGTGCTGCACGTGCGAATACTTTTCGATCACCATCTTGTCGGTCACCGACACCGAACCGATCTGCGCGATACGGCCCACGTCGTTGCGCGCGAGGTCGATCAGCATCACGTGCTCGGCGACTTCCTTCGGATCGTTCAGCAGTTCGGTGGCGAGTTCGGCGTCGCGCTCGGGCGTGTTGCCGCGCGGACGTGTGCCTGCCAGAGGACGGATCGTGACGATGCGGTCTTCGTTGCGCTTTTCCTGACGCACCAGAATTTCCGGCGAGGCGCCGACCACATGGAATTCGCCGAAGTTGTAGTAGTACATGTACGGCGACGGATTCAGCGAACGCAGCGCGCGGTAAAGCGACAGCGGGTTGTCGCGATACGGTTTCGTCAGACGCTGGCCGACCTGCACCTGCATCAGTTCGCCTGCCGCGATGTATTCCTTCGCCTTGCGCACGGCGGCGAGGTAATCGTCCTTCTTGAACTCGCGGAAAATTTCGGTGCGCACACTCGCCGACGTTACGGGCGGCTGCACCGTCGTACGCAGGCGTTGCTTCAGTTCGCGCAGACGCTGCTTGGCGCGCGTGTACGCTTCGGGCGTGGTCGGATCGGCGTAGATCACGAGGTACAGCTTGCCCGCGAGGTTGTCGATGACGGCGACTTCTTCCGTCAGCAGCAGTTGGATGTCGGGCAGGTTCAGGTCGTCGGGCGGGGCCGTGTGCGCGAGCTTCTTCTCGATGTAGCGCACGGCGTCGTAGCCGAAGTAGCCAGCAAGACCGCCCGCGAAACGCGGTAGGCCCGGACGCAGCGCGACCTTGAAACGGCCCTGGAACTGCTGGATGAATTCGAGCGGATCGCCATCGTGCGTCTCAGTGACCTTGCCGTCTTTCACGACTTCCGTCACGCCGTTATGCGTGCGGATCAGCGTGCGAGCCGGCAGACCGATGAACGAGTAACGGCCAAAGCGTTCGCCGCCCACCACCGATTCGAGCAGAAACGAGTTCGCGCCGTTGCGCTCGGTTTGCGCGAGCTTCAGGTACAGCGAAAGCGGCGTTTCGAGGTCGGCCAGCGCTTCGGCGATCAACGGGATGCGATTGAAGCCCTCGTTCGCGAGGGACTGAAATTCGAGTTCGGTCATGTTCCGATCCTGTTCGTGCGTCCGAACGCTGCGTTGCGTCGGACAAAGCGGGGGCTGCGTTACCGGTCGAATGTGCTCGTCACAGGTTGGGAGACCGGCGCGCGCTTTCCCGAACGCATGCACGGCTTCACAGCACGACGATAGTACGCAAGGTACACGACGGCTAGCTGAAACTCAGTGCAGCGGTTGTGTGCCGGTCAAACCGGCGTTTCGGAAAAGCGCGTGAGCGCAGCGAAGTAAAAAACGGGTGCCAAAGACGAGCTTCAGCGTACCTCGAGCGAGGTATCAGCGCGACCAGCGACGCCAGGGCCAGGCTCCCCGGTCGATCGTGCTCAGACTCCGTTTTTTATTCAGAAACATGAGAGAAGACTTTGGTTAAGTCAGTGATTGGATGCTGCTTGGATCGGCGCTCATCTTACTACATTGTGCGCTGCGATTGCCTTGGCGGCGCCCAACAGCGACACAACTATACCATCGGATTTTATGGTTTGAACAGATTCGCCGTGATTGTAGCCATACGGGACGGTCAGCGTCGCCATGCCGGCTGCGCGGCCCGCGAACGCATCGTTCTGCGAATCGCCGATCGCGACGGCCTCGTCGGGCGACACGCCGAGCGCTTTGCAGGCGGTGAGCATGGGCAGCGGATCGGGCTTTTTCGCCGCGACGCTGTCGCCGCCCAGCACGATACCGAAGTAGCGCAGCAGCCCGTGATGCTCGAGCAACCGGGTCGCGAAACGATGCGGCTTGTTGGTCACGCACGCGAGCACGAGACCCGCGTCGCGCAACGCGATCAAGCCCGCTTCGACGTCGGGATAGAGCCGCGTGTGCAGACCGTTGATCTTCGCGTACTCCTCCTGGTAGATCGCGAGCGCCTCGTCGAAGCGCGACTGCGCCAGTTCGGCTTCGAAGCGCGGCGCGAGCACGCTGCGGATCAGATGCTCGGAGCCCTTGCCGACGTAGTCCATTACTTCTTCGCGCGAGGTTTCCTCCGCGTCGAACTGGGCGAGCATGCCATTCAGGGACGCGGTGAAGTCGTCGGCGGTATCGACCATCGTGCCGTCGAGATCGACGATTGCCGCGCGAATCTTGCCGGCCGTGAAGGCGGGAGCGGGGTAACGAGGCGCCGTTTCCATCTCAGCGCCCAACCGATGCCAGCGCGCCGCGCATCTTGTCGATGATCGTCTTGTAGTCCGGGTGGCCGAAGATCGCCGAGCCGGCCACGAAGGTATCCGCGCCCGCCGCCGCAATTTCCGCGATGTTGTCGACTTTCACGCCACCGTCCACTTCAAGATGAATCTCGCGGCCGGTCTTTTCGTTGTACGCGTCGATTTTCGCGCGTGCTTCGCGCAGCTTGTTCAGCGCCTCGGGAATGAACGACTGCCCGCCGAAGCCAGGATTCACCGACATGATCAGCACGAGATCCACCTTGTCCATCACGTGATCAAGGTAATTCAGCGGCGTGGCGGGATTGAACACGAGGCCCGCCTTGCAGCCGTGGTCGCGAATCAGCGACAGCGTGCGGTCGATATGATCCGAGCCTTCCGGATGGAAGCTGATCACGTTTGCGCCGGCCTTCGCGAAGTCCGGCACGATGCGGTCGACGGGGCGTACCATCAGATGCACGTCGATGGGCACCTGCACGTGCGGGCGGATCGCCTCGCACACGAGCGGGCCAATCGTCAGGTTCGGCACGTAGTGGTTGTCCATCACGTCGAAGTGAATCCAGTCGGCGCCCGCGGCGACGACGTTGCGGACTTCTTCGCCGAGCCGCGCGAAGTCGGCGGACAGAATGCTGGGAGCGATGCGGAATTGAGTCATGGCGTGGGATGGGGCGGGAGACGGAAAACCGCTATTTTAGCGCCGGCTGACGCGCCGCGGCCTTTGGCGCGGCATGGCTTTCATGATGTTCTGGAGTCTTGTCCGGCTGGCCGATGCGGTTGCGGCCCCGCGCTGCATCAAGCAGAATGCCAAACCATGTCAACGCCTGTGCCGGCGCGCCGCTAGTCGCGCCGAGCCGCCTGCACACAGCCTTGCGCGGATCGATTGCGCGCTTTGCTCACCATCGGAATCAGCATGAGCCAGTACGAATTCAGCGTGTCCTCCCAGGTCCGGTACATCGCCGAGGAGTCGGACCCGGAGCATCGGAAATACGCTTTCGCCTACACGCTCACCATCCGCAATACAGGCCAGGTCGCCGCGCAACTGATCGCGCGCCACTGGGTCATTACGGATAGCGAAAATCGCGTTCAGGAAGTGAAAGGGCTGGGTGTGGTCGGGCATCAGCCGTTGCTGAAGCCGGGCGAGCAGTTCGAGTACACCAGTTACGCAGTGATCGCGACACCCGTGGGGACGATGCGCGGCGAGTATTTTTGCGTGGCGGAGGACGGTGAGCGCTGGGACGCGCCCGTGCCGGAATTCGTTCTGCGCATGCCGCGCACGCTGCATTGAGCGCGCGTTGAACATGAGACGCCGCGCGCTGTCAGTCAGCGACGCGGTTGCTGCTGCGGCGGGACCTGCTTTGCGTCCTGCTTCTGGCGTGCGGCATGCTTTTTCTTGCCGGACGCCGTCCACACCACGATGAAAATCAGCAGGGAAAGCGCCAGGAGCGACTCCAGCGCGAAGATGAGCATCGGATATTCGTCGAGCAGATCAGACATGGCAGTTTCCATCGAGAACAATCATTGTATGCGCTTTGCCCGCCGGGCCGCGGCCTGGGCGGGGCGCTGTCACTTGCCGTACTGCTTGCGTCGTGCGGCGGCGGCGGCGCGGTGCGGCCATCCGTTTCACCGCCGACAGGCGCCGCGATCATACCCGGCCAGATCGCCGCCCAGCGGCTCACGCCTGTCGCGTGGCGACAGGTGCCGGGTTGGCAGGACGATTCACTGATCGGCGCGGCTGCGGCGCTGCGTCAGAACTGCGTGCGCCTCGCCAGCCAGCCGACATGGCGGCGCGCGTGCGCGGCCGCGCTGATGCTTGACGACCTGGACGTGGCGAGCGCGCGCACTTTCTTCGAAACCTACTTCACGCCGTTCCAGTTCTCGAACACCGACGGCACGCTCGACGGACTCGTGACAGGCTACTACGAGCCGCTGCTGCGCGGTTCACGCGTGCGTCAAGGCGTGTATCAGACGGCTTTGTACCGTTGGCCCTCGGCGTACCGCCCCGGTTCTGCGATGCCGGCGCGTGCGCAGCTAGAGCGTTCGGGCGCGCTGAACGGCAATGAACTCGTGTGGGTCGACGATCCCATCGAGGCTTTCTTCCTGCAGGTGCAAGGCTCGGGACGCATCGTGATGGAAGACGGCAGCGTGATGCGCGTCGGCTTTGGCGGGACGAACAATCAGCCGTACAAGTCGATCGGCCGATGGTTGCTCGATCGCGGTGAACTGACGCCGTCGCAGGCGACCATGCAAGGCATCAAGGCGTGGGCGCGCGCGAACCCGACGCGTGTCGATGGCCTGCTCGACACGAATCCGCGCTTCGTGTTTTTCCGCGAGATGCCGTCGAGCGAGCCTGCGCCCGGCGGCGGTGCCGATGGTCCGATCGGCGCGCTTGGCGTACCGCTTACGCCGGAGCGTTCAATTGCCGTCGATCCGGCGGCGATCCCGCTCGGCACGCCCGTCTTCCTCCAGACGACGCGCCCGATGACCAATGCACCGATGAATCGTCTGGTGTTTGCTCAGGACACGGGTTCGGCGATCAAGGGCGGCGTGCGTGCAGATTACTTCTGGGGACTCGGCGACGAGGCGGGCGATCTGGCTGGGAAAATGAAGCAGGGTGGCCGGATGTGGCTGCTGCTGCCTAATTCGTGATACCGAGTCGTGATACTGAGTCGTGATACTGAGTCCCGATCCTCAGGCCAGGGGATAGCCCGATCTGAAACAGCCCGACGGTTTGTGTCACTTCCGTCGGGCTGTTTGCTTTTGTACGCCAGTACTCTTCGATTTGCTCGCGTGTCGAGCGTTACGCGCCTGCCTTGCGCTTGTCGATCACGCGACGCGCCTTACCCACCGATCGCTCGATGCCGTTCACGCCGAGCAGCACAACGTTCGCCGTCACGCCGATCAGTGCCTTGATGTCATACGCCAGAGCTTTACGTGCGGCGTCCAGCGCGGCCGCGTCCGGCGCGGTCTCCGGGCACGGTTCGATGTTCAGCGTCATCACGTCGAGCGGGCCTTCTCTCGTCAGCACGATCTGATAATGCGGCGCGAGCGCGTGCTGCTTCAGCAGCAGTTCTTCGATCTGCGTCGGGAACACGTTGACGCCGCGAATGATCATCATGTCGTCCGAGCGACCGGTGATTTTTTCCATCCGGCGCATCGTGCGCGCGGTGCCGGGCAGCAGACGCGTGAGATCACGCGTGCGGTAACGGATGATCGGCAACGCCTCTTTGGTCAGCGACGTGAATACGAGTTCGCCGAGTTCGCCGTCCGGCAATACTTCGCCCGTTTCGGGATCGATGATCTCGGGGTAGAAGTGATCTTCCCAGATTGTCGGGCCGTCTTTGGTTTCGACGCATTCGGACGCCACGCCCGGACCCATCACCTCGGACAAGCCGTAGATGTCGACGGCGTCAATGCCCATTCGTTCTTCGATCGCGCGGCGCATGTCGTTGGTCCAGGGCTCCGCGCCAAAGATGCCGATGCGCAGCGAGCACGTCTTGGGATCGACACCCTGACGCTCCAGTTCGTCGGCGATCGACAGCATGTAGCTCGGCGTCACCATGATGATGTCGGGACAGAAGTCCTGAATCAGCTGAACCTGCTTTTCGGTCTGACCGCCGCCGAATGGAATGACCGTGAGACCTGCGCGTTCGGCGCCGTAATGCGCACCGAGACCGCCCGTGAACAGGCCATAGCCGTAGCTCACGTGAACCTTGTCGCCGCGCCGCGCGCCTGCCGCACGGATCGAACGTGCGACGAGGTTCGCCCAGGTGTCGATATCGCGCGCGGTATAGCCGACGACGGTCGGCTTGCCCGTCGTTCCCGATGACGCATGAATGCGCGAAATCTGATCTTGCGGCACGGCGAACAGGCCAAACGGATAGTTGTCGCGTAGATCCTTTTTCGTAGTGAAGGGGAAGCGCGACAGGTCGGACAGTGTCTTCAGCTCCGAGGGATGCACGCCCGCTTCATCGAACTTGCGTCGATAGACAGGGGAATTCTCATAGGCGTGAGTGAGCGACCATTTCAGCCGTTCGAGCTGAAGTGCTGCGAGTTCGTCGCGGCTCGCCTTTTCGATAGGGTCGAGCGGGAGCGGGGTAGTCATCTAATGTCTCCTTGCTTTCAGAATAGTATGCCGCGCGAAAGGCGACGCAATTACGTAAGAGGGTGGCGCTCCCTGTCAGTCGTCGACGGGGATCACGGTGCCTTTGATTTGCGCGGACTTGCCGCGAAACATCGCAACGGTCTCGTTCGCGCGGTTCGTGACGCGAATGTCGTAGATGCCGTTACGACCGCTCAATGTCTGCTCGACAGCTTCCGCAGTCAGGACGTCGCCACCGTGCACGGGGCGCAAAAATTCGATCGAGCAGCCCGCCGCGACGGTATTGATGTTGTACGAGTTGCAGGCGAACGCGAATGCCGAATCGGCCAGCGTGAACATCAGACCGCCGTGACAGATCTGATGGCCATTCAGAAAGTCGGGCCGTACGCTCATCCGAAGGCGCGCGTAGCCAGCGCGCACTTCGAGAATGTCGATGCCGAGCGCCTTGCTGCAGGCATCGTTCGCATACATGGCTTCGGCTGTCGCGCGCGCGAGTTCGTCGGGCGTCATCGTGTTGCTCAGGTTGGGTTGCGTGGACATGTCAGCGGCCCTCGAAGCGCGGCGCGCGCTTTTCGATGAACGCACGGACCCCTTCCGCGTAGTCATGCGATGCGCCGAGTTCGCGCTGCATGTCACGTTCGAGGTCGAGTTGCTGATCGAGCGTTTGCGTGGCGCTCGACCGCATCGCCTGCTTGATGGCCGCGATCGCGCGTGTGGGCTGTTGCGCGAGTTGCGCGGCGATCTGGGTTGCCGTGCTCTGCAATTCGGCATCGTCCACGGCCTTCCAGATAAGGCCCCAGCTTTCCGCCTTGTCAGCGCTGAGCTTGTCGCCCGTGATCGCGAGCCCCAACGCGCGAGCCATGCCCACGCGTTGCGGCAGGAACCACGTGCCGCCGGAATCCGGCACGAGGCCAATTTTCACGAAGGCCTGGATGAAGCTCGCCGAACGTGCGGCCAGCACGAGGTCGCAGGCGAGCGCGAGATTCGCGCCTGCGCCTGCCGCCGTTCCATTGACGGCGGCGATGACGGGCAGCGGAAGGGCTTGCAGACGTCGGATCAACGGGTTGAAGTGTTTATCGATCAGGTCGCCGAGATCCGTCATGGCGCCCGGCGTGAAATCGAGATCGGCCAGATCCTGGCCGGCGCAGAAGCCACGGCCGGCGCCCGTGAGTATGAGCGCGCGTGCGCCGGCGGCTTCTACTTCGTCGAGTGCCGCCCTCAGTTCCTGATGCATGGCACGCGTGAAGCTGTTCAGCTTGTCGGGGCGGTTTAGCGTCACGGTCGCGACGCGCGTGGCGGCGTCGATGTCTACGCCGATCGCTTCATAGGTCATTGCTTGTCTCCTCGTCTCCATACGGTGCGGGCAGTCGGCGCGCTCAGACGCGCTCGATGGCGAGTGCGATGCCTTGCCCGACGCCGATACACATCGTGCACAGCGCGAAACGTCCGTTGATGCGCTCGAGCTGATGCAGCGCCGTCGTAATCAGGCGTGCGCCGGACGCACCGAGCGGATGCCCGAGTGCGATCGCACCGCCGTTCGGATTGACGCGCGGATCGTCGTCGCGCAAACCGAGCTGACGTAGAACGGCCAGACCTTGAGATGCAAACGCTTCGTTGAGCTCGATCACGTCGAACTGGTCGAGCGTCATATTGAGTTGCTTCAGCAGTTTTTGCGTGGCGGGCGCCGGCCCAATGCCCATGATGCGCGGCTCGACGCCTGCCGTTGCCATACCGATCACGCGGGCACGGCGCCGCAAGCCGTATTGTTCGGCCGCTGCCTCACTGGCAATAAGAAGTGCGCACGCACCGTCGTTGACGCCGGATGCGTTCCCTGCCGTCACCGAGCCATCCGGCCGCACGACGCCCTTCAGTTTGCCGAGTGCTTCGAGCGACGTCTCACGCGGATGCTCATCGAGCGCCACGCGGATAGGCTCGCCCTTCTTCTGCGGAATGTCGACGGGCACGATTTCGTGCGCGAGCGTACCGTCGCGTTGTGCGCGGGCCGCCTTCTCCTGACTGCGCATTGCAAACGCGTCCTGGTCGGCGCGACTGATATTGAAGTCCACGGCGACGTTTTCCGCTGTCTCGGGCATCGAATCGACGCCGTAGTCGCGCTTCATCTGTGCGTTGACGAAGCGCCAGCCGATGGTCGTGTCGTAAATTTCCGATTGCCGCGAGAACGCCGAGCTTGCCTTGCCCATCACGAACGGTGCTCGCGTCATGCTTTCGACGCCGCCCGCAATCATCAGGTTTGCCTCGCCAGCCTTGATCGCGCGGGCTGCCGTGCCGACTGCATCCATACCCGATCCGCACAGCCGGTTGAGCGTGGTACCGGGCGCGTGCGTCGGCAAGCCGGCGAGCAGCGCCGACATGCGTGCCACGTTCCGGTTGTCTTCCCCCGCCTGATTGGCGCAGCCGTAGATCACATCGTCGAGTGCGCGCCAGTCCACGCCGGGATTCCGTTCGATCAGCGCCTTGATTGGGACGGCGCCCAGGTCGTCGGCACGGACGTCTTTCAACGCGCCGCCGTAGCGGCCGAAGGGAGTGCGAATGGCGTCACAGATAAATGCGTCGGTCATATCGGGATTCCTGCAAGAGGGTGGACCGGCAAGCGCGCCGGCCCTTGAACTGCATGTTAGTTCGACGTCTGACGCGGTTTCAGTCGGCCTGAAGTTATAGGCCAAAACGTCGGTCAAACGTCCTATATCGTTCGGCTGACTTACGCGGCAACGGCCTTTGGCTCAACATGAACCCGGCTTTGAACAACGCGGAAGCGATTCGCGACGAAGGCAGCGTCGGCGAGCGCGGCATTCGCAGCGGGGTTGGCGCCCGTGCCGTGGAAGTCCGAGAACGCTGCCGACTGATTGACGAAAACGCCGCTAGTCAGATTGATAGAGAGCGCGACGCCGCCAAGAATCGAGGCTTCCGTGGCCGCCTCGATCACCGTGTCGTCCGTGCTATAGACGGAGAGAGTGAGCGCGCCATGTTCGGCGGCGATGCGGCCGGCAAGTTCGAGCGACTGCGCGGTCGAGTCTGTCGC
This sequence comes from Paraburkholderia sp. PGU19, assembly GCF_013426915.1. Lineage (GTDB taxonomy): Bacteria > Pseudomonadota > Gammaproteobacteria > Burkholderiales > Burkholderiaceae > Paraburkholderia. The sequence goes on along the minus strand of NZ_AP023179.1, from coordinate 3,394,635 downwards.
GATCACGAAGGAGACCGGGCCGAACCATTCTTTCGTGAACTTCGCTTTGTCCGTCGCGGCATCGAGTTGCAGAACCAGAGGAGTACGTATGCGGGCGCCCGCGAATGTCGGATGTTCGAGCGACTGGCTGTCCGCGAGAACGTGTCCCAGCTTGCGGGCTTCGTCGATACGTTGCTCGATGGCTTCGTTCTGGATCGCGCCCAGCAGTTCTACCGCGCGAGCCGGGTCCGAGCCGAGCTTCTGGACAGCGCCGGCAATGGCGTCGGCAACGGCCTGGAAGGGGATCGTGCCTTCAGCCGTGCGAATGCCGTCGCGCGGCACGTAGATGTTTTGCGGCGCGGTACACATCTGGCCCGAGTAGAGTGCCAGCGAGAATGCGATGTTGCGCGCGGCGGCTTTGATGTCGTCGACGGAGTCGATCACGATCTGGTTCACGCCGGCCTTTTCGGTGAACACTTGCGCCTGATGCGCATTGCGCTCCAGCCAGGTGCCGTTTTGCGTGCTGCCTGTGAAGTCGATGAGCTTGATTTCCGGGCGCTGCGCGAGGTTCTGAACGAGTTCGCCGTCGTTCGGTTCGGTCGCGAGCAAGGTCACGACGTTCGGATCGAAACCGGCTTCACGCAGCACGTCGCGGGCGACGCGCACGGTAATCGCGAGCGGCAGGATCGCGCCCGGATGCGGCTTGACGATTACGGTGTTGCCGGTTGCCAGGTCTGCGAACAGGCCGGGGTAACCATTCCACGTCGGGAACGTGCAGCATCCGAGGACGAGACCTGTGCCGCGCGGCACGATGTTGAAGCGCTTCTGCATCGCGAGCGGCGGATTCTTACCCTGCGGCTTTTCCCAATGAGCGTCGGCGGGGATTCGGCGCAACTGGTCCCACGCGTAGGTGACGGCTTCGAGCGCGCGATCCTGCGCATGCGGGCCGCCCGCCTGAAAAGCCATCATGAATGCCTGGCCAGTGGTGTGCATCACGCTGTACCCGATCTCAAAGCTCAGTCGATTGAGGCGCGTGAGGATCTCGAGGCTCACGCCGATCCAGGCCTTGGGACCAGCTTCGCGCCATTTCCGTTGGGCTTTGGCTGCAGCAGCAATCAGCGCATCCGGATCGGATTTGGGGTAGCGGATCCCTAGCGGGAAACCGAAAGGCGATTGTTCTGCTGCCGCCGTCTCGCCCGTGCTCGGCTGGTCGAGTTCGAACTTTTTGTTCAGGTGAGCCTTGAACGCGGATTCGCCGTCCGCGTTCGCCGTTTCCCCGTACACTTTGGGGCTCGGCATTTCAGCGAATGGGCTCCAGTAGCCGCGGGTTTCAATGGCGGCAAGGGCTTTCTGCAACGTGTCTTCGTGCTTCGTAAAGAGTGGGTGGGTCATGGCGGGCAAGATGCTGACTGAACGTTAGAGGAAACCTTGTCGATTTATTGACCGACCGGTTGGTTGGTGAATGTTAGCATTATTGGGATGCGGCGCGAGCCTCTTGCGCCTGCAGGTAAACACTTAGGAGGAGTGCATGGGTTTCGAGAACATTCTGGTTGAGACACGGGGCCGCGTCGGTCTCATTACATTGAATCGTCCGAAAGCGCTCAACGCGCTGAATGACGCGCTAATGGATGAGCTGGGCGAAGCGCTGCGCGCGTTCGATTCGGATGAAGGCATCGGCGCCATTGTTATTACTGGAAGCGAAAAGGCGTTTGCGGCAGGCGCGGACATCGGAATGATGTCGACGTACTCTTATATGGATGTATATAAGGGCGACTACATCACGCGGAACTGGGAAGCTGTCCGATCAGTTCGCAAGCCGATCATTGCCGCTGTTGCCGGTTTCGCGCTCGGCGGCGGCTGCGAGCTCGCGATGATGTGCGACATCATTCTTGCCGCTGACACGGCGAAATTCGGTCAGCCGGAGATCAAGCTAGGCGTCATGCCTGGAGCCGGCGGCACGCAACGGTTGCCCCGCGCGGTGTCGAAGGCCAAGGCGATGGATATGTGCTTGACCGCGCGATTCATGGATGCCGCCGAGGCGGAGCGCTCCGGACTGGTGTCGCGTGTGATCCCGGCGGCGAATCTGATCGACGAGGCAATCACTGCGGCTGCGACCATCGCCGAGTTTCCGATGCCGGCGGTGATGATGGTGAAGGAGTCGGTCAACCGCGCTTACGAGACAACGTTGGCAGAAGGCGTGCATTTCGAGCGTCGATTGTTCCATTCGCTGTTCGCAACGGAAGACCAGAAAGAAGGGATGACGGCTTTCGTCGAGAAGCGAAAACCGGTCTTTAAACACCGCTGATCGTATTGCTCAAAAAACCGCTTGCAACCACGCAGGCAAGTGTCTAGAATTCCGGTCTTTCGCGCTGCGGCCAACGCGGCGCGAAGGAAACGAGGAAGGCGGGAGAGCCAGCATTGACGGGGCTTTCCGGTGGAGTCGGCGGGTTGGGAAGTTAAAAAAACCGGTTGACGAAACGAAAAAGGTTCTTCATAATCTCGTTTCTCTGCTGCTGACGCAGCAACGCGGTGAAAGCAAGGCGCTTCCCGCGAATGTTCTTTAACAATCAACAGCCGATAAGTGTGGGTGCTCGATGGCGAGCGCGCGGTGATCTTCGGGTCACTGATAGCGAAAGTAATCGAGTCTCACACAGAAGTAATTGAGGAAGGTTCGAGAAATCGAATCATTCGTCAGTGATTTTGAGTGAGCGACCGGGTTCGAAAGAGCCCGAAAAACAGTAACAGGTTTGAACTGAAGAGTTTGATCCTGGCTCAGATTGAACGCTGGCGGCATGCCTTACACATGCAAGTCGAACGGCAGCGCGGGGGCAACCCTGGCGGCGAGTGGCGAACGGGTGAGTAATACATCGGAACGTGTCCTGGAGTGGGGGATAGCCCGGCGAAAGCCGGATTAATACCGCATACGCTCTGTGGAGGAAAGCGGGGGATCTTCGGACCTCGCGCTCAAGGGCGGCCGATGGCAGATTAGCTAGTTGGTGGGGTAAAGGCCTACCAAGGCGACGATCTGTAGCTGGTCTGAGAGGACGACCAGCCACACTGGGACTGAGACACGGCCCAGACTCCTACGGGAGGCAGCAGTGGGGAATTTTGGACAATGGGGGCAACCCTGATCCAGCAATGCCGCGTGTGTGAAGAAGGCCTTCGGGTTGTAAAGCACTTTTGTCCGGAAAGAAAACCGCTTCTCTAATACAGAGGCGGGATGACGGTACCGGAAGAATAAGCACCGGCTAACTACGTGCCAGCAGCCGCGGTAATACGTAGGGTGCAAGCGTTAATCGGAATTACTGGGCGTAAAGCGTGCGCAGGCGGTTCGCTAAGACCGATGTGAAATCCCCGGGCTTAACCTGGGAACTGCATTGGTGACTGGCGGGCTAGAGTATGGCAGAGGGGGGTAGAATTCCACGTGTAGCAGTGAAATGCGTAGAGATGTGGAGGAATACCGATGGCGAAGGCAGCCCCCTGGGCCAATACTGACGCTCATGCACGAAAGCGTGGGGAGCAAACAGGATTAGATACCCTGGTAGTCCACGCCCTAAACGATGTCAACTAGTTGTCGGGTCTTCATTGACTTGGTAACGAAGCTAACGCGTGAAGTTGACCGCCTGGGGAGTACGGTCGCAAGATTAAAACTCAAAGGAATTGACGGGGACCCGCACAAGCGGTGGATGATGTGGATTAATTCGATGCAACGCGAAAAACCTTACCTACCCTTGACATGTACGGAATCCTGCTGAGAGGTGGGAGTGCCCGAAAGGGAGCCGTAACACAGGTGCTGCATGGCTGTCGTCAGCTCGTGTCGTGAGATGTTGGGTTAAGTCCCGCAACGAGCGCAACCCTTGTCCCTAGTTGCTACGCAAGAGCACTCTAGGGAGACTGCCGGTGACAAACCGGAGGAAGGTGGGGATGACGTCAAGTCCTCATGGCCCTTATGGGTAGGGCTTCACACGTCATACAATGGTCGGAACAGAGGGTTGCCAAGCCGCGAGGTGGAGCCAATCCCAGAAAACCGATCGTAGTCCGGATCGCAGTCTGCAACTCGACTGCGTGAAGCTGGAATCGCTAGTAATCGCGGATCAGCATGCCGCGGTGAATACGTTCCCGGGTCTTGTACACACCGCCCGTCACACCATGGGAGTGGGTTTTACCAGAAGTGGCTAGTCTAACCGCAAGGAGGACGGTCACCACGGTAGGATTCATGACTGGGGTGAAGTCGTAACAAGGTAGCCGTATCGGAAGGTGCGGCTGGATCACCTCCTTTCCAGAGCTTCGCGCTTCACAAGTTGAGCGCTCACACTTGTCGGCTGTTAATTGAAGACAGGCTCAGGGGTCTGTAGCTCAGTCGGTTAGAGCACCGTCTTGATAAGGCGGGGGTCGATGGTTCGAATCCATCCAGACCCACCAGCGTCTTGTCTGCGGTGGCTGATCGCAAACCCCCTGTGTACTGTGTGACTGGGGGATTAGCTCAGCTGGGAGAGCACCTGCTTTGCAAGCAGGGGGTCGTCGGTTCGATCCCGTCATCCTCCACCAATCCTCAATGCCTAGCGTTCAGTGTGAACCGAGTGCTATGCATTGGCGATTGAGCCAGTCAGCGAATAATGTAAAGCATAGCGCTTTATATCGGCTGTCGTTCTTTAACAATCAGGAAGAAGTAGTAAAGAGATTCACGAAAGCGTGCTTAGAGATGGGCGCGTGAGTAGGTGAATCAGGGTTGTGATTGTATCAATGTATTTTTTGAGTTCATCGAAAGACGAACCTGGAATACGGCACAACGCGAATACTCAACCTGTAGCGAGTGAGTCTGGCGTGGCAACACGATGAGACACACCCGTTATAGGGTCAAGCGAACAAGTGCATGTGGTGGATGCCTTGGCGATCACAGGCGATGAAGGACGCGGTAGCCTGCGAAAAGCGGTGGGGAGCTGGCAAACGAGCTTTGATCCACCGATATCCGAATGGGGAAACCCGGCCCGTATGGGTCATCCATGGCTGAATACATAGGCCATGTGAAGCGAACGCGGTGAACTGAAACATCTAAGTAACCGCAGGAACAGAAATCAACCGAGATTCCCAAAGTAGTGGCGAGCGAAATGGGACCAGCCTGTACTCTTTATCTTTGCTGTTAGCCAAACGCTCTGGAAAGTGCGGCCATAGTGGGTGATAGCCCCGTAGGCGAAAACAGCGAGGAAGAACTAGGTGTACGACAAGTAGGGCGGGACACGTGAAATCCTGTCTGAAGATGGGGGGACCATCCTCCAAGGCTAAATACTCGTGATCGACCGATAGTGAACCAGTACCGTGAGGGAAAGGCGAAAAGAACCCCGGGAGGGGAGTGAAACAGATCCTGAAACCGCATGCATACAAACAGTCGGAGCCTCGCAAGGGGTGACGGCGTACCTTTTGTATAATGGGTCAGCGACTTACATTCAGTGGCGAGCTTAACCGATTAGGGCAGGCGTAGCGAAAGCGAGTCCGAACAGGGCGATTCAGTCGCTGGGTGTAGACCCGAAACCAGGTGATCTATCCATGGCCAGGATGAAGGTGCGGTAACACGTACTGGAGGTCCGAACCCACTAACGTTGAAAAGTTAGGGGATGAGCTGTGGATAGGGGTGAAAGGCTAAACAAACCTGGAAATAGCTGGTTCTCTCCGAAAACTATTTAGGTAGTGCCTCGTGTATCACCTTCGGGGGTAGAGCACTGTCATGGTTGAAGGGTCCATTGCGGATTACTTCGCCATAGCAAACTCCGAATACCGAAGAGTGCAATCACGGGAGACAGACATCGGGTGCTAACGTCCGGTGTCAAGAGGGAAACAACCCAGACCGCCAGCTAAGGTCCCCAAATATGACTAAGTGGGAAACGAAGTGGGAAGGCTAAAACAGTCAGGAGGTTGGCTTAGAAGCAGCCATCCTTTAAAGAAAGCGTAATAGCTCACTGATCGAGTCGTCCTGCGCGGAAGATGTAACGGGGCTAAGTCATATACCGAAGCTGCGGATGCACATTTATGTGCATGGTAGGAGAGCGTTCCGTAAGCCTGCGAAGGTGCGTTGAAAAGCGTGCTGGAGGTATCGGAAGTGCGAATGCTGACATGAGTAGCGATAAAGGGGGTGAAAGGCCCCCTCGCCGTAAGCCCAAGGTTTCCTACGCAACGTTCATCGGCGTAGGGTGAGTCGGCCCCTAAGGCGAGGCAGAAATGCGTAGCTGATGGGAAGCAGGTCAATATTCCTGCACCAGTGTGAAATGCGATGGGGGGACGGATCGCGGAAGGTTGTCCGGGTGTTGGAAGTCCCGGTCGCTGCGTTGGAGAAGGTGCTCTGGCAAATCCGGGCACGGAATTCAAGGGCGTGGCGCGAGCTCTCTAGGGGGCGAAGCAATCGGAAGGGGTTCCAGGAAAAGCCTCTAAGCTTCAGTTTCACATTGACCGTACCGCAAACCGACACAGGTGGGCGAGATGAGTATTCTAAGGCGCTTGAGAGAACTCGGGAGAAGGAACTCGGCAAATTGGTACCGTAACTTCGGGATAAGGTACGCCCCTGTAGCTTGATGCCCCTGCGGGCAAAGGGTGAAGGGGTTGCAATAAACTGGTGGCTGCGACTGTTTAATAAAAACACAGCACTCTGCAAACACGAAAGTGGACGTATAGGGTGTGACGCCTGCCCGGTGCCGGAAGATTAAATGATGGGGTGCAAGCTCTTGATTGAAGTCCCGGTAAACGGCGGCCGTAACTATAACGGTCCTAAGGTAGCGAAATTCCTTGTCGGGTAAGTTCCGACCTGCACGAATGGCGTAACGATGGCCACACTGTCTCCTCCCGAGACTCAGCGAAGTTGAAGTGTTTGTGATGATGCAATCTCCCCGCGGCTAGACGGAAAGACCCCATGAACCTTTACTGTAGCTTTGCATTGGACTTTGAACCGATCTGTGTAGGATAGGTGGGAGGCTATGAAGCGTGAACGCCAGTTTGCGTGGAGCCGTCCTTGAAATACCACCCTGGTTTGTTTGAGGTTCTAACCTTGGCCCGTGATCCGGGTCGGGGACAGTGCATGGTGGGCAGTTTGACTGGGGCGGTCTCCTCCCAAAGTGTAACGGAGGAGTACGAAGGTACGCTAGGTACGGTCGGAAATCGTGCTGATAGTGCAATGGCATAAGCGTGCTTAACTGCGAGACCGACAAGTCGAGCAGGTGCGAAAGCAGGTCATAGTGATCCGGTGGTTCTGTATGGAAGGGCCATCGCTCAACGGATAAAAGGTACTCTGGGGATAACAGGCTGATACCGCCCAAGAGTTCATATCGACGGCGGTGTTTGGCACCTCGATGTCGGCTCATCTCATCCTGGGGCTGTAGCCGGTCCCAAGGGTATGGCTGTTCGCCATTTAAAGAGGTACGTGAGCTGGGTTTAAAACGTCGTGAGACAGTTTGGTCCCTATCTGCCGTGGGCGCTGGATATTTGAAGGGGGCTGCTCCTAGTACGAGAGGACCGGAGTGGACGAACCTCTGGTGTACCGGTTGTCACGCCAGTGGCATCGCCGGGTAGCTATGTTCGGAAGAGATAACCGCTGAAAGCATCTAAGCGGGAAACTCGCCTTGAGATGAGATATCCCCGGGGCTTCGAGCCCCTTGAAGGGTCGTTCAAGACCAGGACGTTGATAGGTCAGGTGTGGAAGCGCAGTAATGCGTTAAGCTAACTGATACTAATTGCCCGTAAGGCTTGATCCTATAACAGGTGTGTCTTACCCCGAGAGGGTGAGCGGAACACACAGGTTGAGATCAGTGTTGTGCCAGAAACAACACAACCCATACCCTCTTTACGCTTCTTCCAGATTGGCTGTGGCGCACCACAATGCGACGCAGCAACCCGTCATGCCTGATGACCATAGCGAGTCGGTACCACCCCTTCCCATCCCGAACAGGACCGTGAAACGACTCCACGCCGATGATAGTGCGGATTGCCCGTGTGAAAGTAGGTAATCGTCAGGCTCCTTATACAAACCAAGACCCCGCCCTCAAAAGCGGGGTCTTGGCGTTTCTGCAGCACGCTTTTAATGTCGTGCCGAGACACCACGATAGCGGTGGCCGGGCCGCAATGGCCCGAGCATGTTCATTCCCACCATCCACGGTCGACATTCCGCCGCATAACCCTCACTCGGCTGGGCGGCGTCAGGTTCTCCATCTAGCGACCACTTTACCGTCCACATACCGGCGATACTCGGCGGAACAGCAAACGCGCCTGTTCCCATCTCCGTTCTGAACTCTCGAGCCCTAAGCTGTTCACGCCTCCGCCAAAAACCGCTGCGCCAACCGCACCCAGTACGTGGCCCCAACCGGCAGCAGTTCATCGTTGAAATCGTAGCTCGCATTGTGCAGCATGCAGGGACCGGCGCCATGACCGGCCTCGCGATGTCCACCGTTGCCGTTTCCCAGAAATGCATAGCACCCAGGTTTCGCCAGCAGCATGAACGAAAAGTCTTCTGCGCCCATCGTTGGTTCGACGGTATCGTCAACCTTCTCCTCACCGACGACTTCCTTCATCACCGCCGCAGCGAACCGTGCTTCGTTCCCGCTATTGATCGTCGGCGGATAGTTGCGATGGAAGGTCATCTCGACCGAACACTCATAGGCTTCAGCCGTGCTCTGCACGATTTTCCGCATCCGCGCTTCGATCAGATCGAGCGTCTCCGTCGTGAAAGTCCGAACGGTCCCCGCAAGCCACGCGGTATCCGGCACGACGTTCACGGCATCGCCGGCATGAATCTGGGTAATCGACAGGACGGCGGTATCGAGGGGCTTCTTGTTTCGCGTGATCACGCTTTGAAGGCCATTTGCGATTTGCACGGCCGTGAACACGGGATCGCGGCCGTTATGCGGCAAAGCCGCATGCGAGCCCACGCCTTTGATTTCAATGCGGAATTCGTTACTCGATGCCATGATCGGACCTTCCGTGACGCCGAAGTGTCCCGCCGGCATGCCCGGCCAGTTATGAATGCCGAATACGGCATCGACTGGGAACCGCGTGAACAGCCCGTCGTCGATCATCGCCTGCGCGCCGGCGCCGCCTTCCTCGGCCGGTTGAAAGATGAAGACGATCGTGCCGTCAAAATCACCGTGCCTGGCGAGATGGCGCGCTGCGCCGAGCAGCATTGCGGTATGTCCATCGTGACCGCACGCATGCATCTTCCCTTCGTTCTTCGAGCGGTGCTCGAAGGTATTCAGTTCCTGAATGGGTAGCGCGTCCATATCAGCGCGCAAGCCGATCGACTTTGTCCCCGTCCCGCGCTTGAGCACGCCAACCACGCCGGTTTTTCCGATGCCTTCATGCACCTCGATACCCCATCCAGCCAATGTTTTAGCGACGAGTGACGCTGTATGCGTCTCTTCATATCGCAATTCAGGATTGGCGTGGATTGTTCGTCGGAGAGTCTGAATTTCGCCGCGAGCGGCTTGGATTTCAGGAAGCAGTTTCATGATGGATTGAGTGTCTGGCTGTGTGCAGTTTGATCCGGACAGTCGATTCCGGAGAAGATCAAAATCGATTCTACGCCCATCCCTATTTTTGACGGCCTTGTGTCAGATCCGGACGCCGGAACGTAATAAAATCAACACCTTCATTCGTGCTGTCCCTCGATACCAATATGAACGCTCCCGCCGAATTCGCCCGCGCCGTCTGTCCCCACGACTGTCCCGATACCTGCGCGATGCGCGTGACCGTCGACAACGGCCGCGCGATCAAGGTTGTCGGTGAGCCGGATCATCCGCCGACGCAAGGGGTCCTGTGCACGAAGGTCAGCCGTTATGCGGATCGCGTTCATCATCCACGCCGGCTAACGATGCCGATGCGCCGGATCGGTCGAAAAGGCGAAGGACGCTTCGAGCCGATCAGCTGGGACGAAGCGCTGCGCCTCGCGGGCGAGCGCCTGTCGGAAATCGCGGGCCGCGCGCCGGAAGCGATCGTGCCGTACAGCTACGCCGGGACGATGGGTTTCGTGCAGGGCGACAGCATCGCGCAGCGCTTTTTTCATAAGCTTGGCGCTTCTCAACTGGAGCGGACCATTTGCGCAGCGGCTGGCGCAGCGGGCCTCAAATATACATACGGCGCAAGCCTCGGGATGCTCACGGAGTTTTTCTCAGAGAGCGAGGTGATTCTGATCTGGGGCGCAAACCCGATCGCGTCGAACCTGCACTTCTGGACGCGTGCGCAGGAGGCGAAGCGCAACGGCGCGCGTCTGATCGCAATCGACCCGTACCGCTCGCTCACTGCTGAAAAATGCCATCAGCACATCGCACTCAAGCCGGGGACGGACGGCGCGCTCGCGCTCGGCATGATGCATGTACTGATCGCGGAGGACATGCTCGATCACGCGTACATCGCCGATCACACGCTTGGTTTCGAGCAACTAAAAACGCGCGCGCTCGACTATCCACCTGCGCGCGTCGCTGAAATCTGTGGAATCGACGAGCAGGTGGTCGTGGATCTTGCGCGTCTCTACGGCCGCACGAAAAGGTCGGCGATTCGCCTGAACTACGGCATGCAGCGCGTACGCGGCGGCGGCAACGCCGTTCGCGCGATCGCCTGCCTGCCGTCGCTGACGGGTGCCTGGCGCGAGCGCGCGGGCGGTGCGCTGTTGTCATCGTCGGGCTGGGCGCCTGTCGATTCGCATGCGTTGTCGCGGCCCGACCTGATGCCTGGGTGGCCGTCGAAACAGCCGCGCGTCGTGAATATGAACGCAATCGGTGACGCGCTGTGCCATCCGGGTGACGCCACATTCGGGCCGAAGGTCGAAGCGATCGTCGTGTACAACTCGAACCCCGTCGCGGTGGCGCCGGACTCCGAGCGCGTCGCCGCCGGCTTCGCGCGCGAGGATCTGTTCACGATCGTGCTCGAGCACTTCCAGACCGATACGGCCGACTACGCCGATCTGCTGCTGCCCGCTACGACGCAGCTCGAGCATCTCGATGTCCACAAGTCGTACGGCCACACGCACGTCATGGTCAACCTGCCCGCAATCGCGCCTGTCGGCGCCGCGCGTCCGAACACGGAAATTTTCCGCGGCATCGCGCGCGCTATGAACCTCGACGAGCCAGCGCTGTATGAAAGCGATGAGGCGGTAGCGTCGTCGGCGTTTCGTTGGGACGATCCGCTTCTGGAAGGCTGCAGCTGGGAGACGCTCAAGCGCGATGGCTGGGCAAAGCTGAATGTCTCCGATGCGCCGTTTGCGAACGGCGGCTTTCGCACACCGTCCGGCAAGTGCGAGTTCTATAGCGAGCGTCTCGCGCAAGCGGGCCTCGAACCGGTGCCCGACTATCTGCCGCCTTATGAGTCGGCGGACGGTTCGCCTGAACTCGCGGCCCGTTATCCGCTCGCGATGATTTCTCCGCCCGCGCGTAATTTCCTCAACAGCACGTTCGTGAACGTCGAAAGCCTGCGCGCGACGGAAGGCGAGCCGCATCTCGATATCCATCCCGCCGACGCAAGCGAACGCAGCATCAACGACGGCGATCAGGTCCGCATCTTCAACGATCGCGGCTCGATGCAGGCACGCGCTCGCGTCACCGACAAGGCGCGTGTCGGGCTCGTCGTCGGCCTGTCGATCTGGTGGAAAAAGCTTGCGCCGGACGGCCGCAACGCCAACCAGGTCACCAGCCAGGCGCTGACCGACCTGGGCGGCTCCGCCACTTTCTACGACTGTCTCGTCGAGGTCGAACGAGCCTGAGTCGCTTTTCGCACGCGCAGCGGACGGAACCGCTGCGCGTTCGCGCCCCGGTTCGCGCTTTCGAGTGCACCGTCTAACTGGGGGCTTATCCCGAATGTCGACACGTGTGCGCATGCTACGATGCGGCTTTTAGCACGACCATTCGAAAATCACGGAGGAGACGCCGTATGGAAAAAGTCTGGCTGAAGTCGTATCCGCCCGGCGTGCCAAAAGAGATCGATCCGACGCAATACGAGTCGGTCACCGCGATGCTGGAGGAGAGCTTTCGCGAATTTCGCGCGAAGCCGGCCTTCGCCTGCATGGGCAAGCAGATCACGTACGGCGAACTCGACAGCCTGTCGACGTGCCTTGCCGGCTGGCTCCAGTCGAAGGGCATCGCGCGCGGCGCGCGCATTGCCATCATGATGCCCAACGTCCTGCAGTACCCGGTCGCGCTCGCGGCGATCCTGCGCGCGGGTTACGTCGTCGTGAACGTGAACCCGCTGTACACGCCGCGCGAGCTCGAGCATCAGCTGAAAGACAGCGGCGCGGAAGCGATCATCCTGCTCGAGAATTTCGCGGTCACGTTGCAGGCGATCGTACGCAATACGTCGATCAAACATATCGTCGTCGCGGCGATGGGCGATCTGATGGGCGCGAAGGGCCTGATCGTCAATTTCGTCGTACGTCGCGTGAAGAAGATGGTGCCCGCGTGGAATCTGCCGGGCCACGTCAGCTTCAACGATGCCATTTCCGCAGGCGCGCGCAGCAAGTTCACGCCCGTGAAGCAGAGTCCTGACGACGTCGCGTTTCTTCAGTACACAGGCGGCACGACGGGCGTCGCGAAGGGCGCAACGCTCCTGCACCGCAATCTGGTCGCGAATGTGCTGCAGTCGCATGTATGGGTCGAGCCGGCGCGTAAGAAGCGCGGCGACATTGACCAGTTCGTGACCGTTGTCGCGCTGCCGCTGTACCACGTGTTCGCGCTGACGGTTTGCGGTCTGCTGACGATCCGTACGGGCGGCCTCGGCGTGCTGATTCCGAATCCACGCGATATCGCCGGGATGATCAAGTCGCTGCACGGCTACAAAATCACGACGTTCCCCGCCGTGAATACGCTGTACAACGCGATGCTCAATCATCCTGATTTCGCAAAGCTCGATTTCTCGAACCTGCTGGTCGCGAACGCCGGCGGGATGGCCGTGCAGGAAGCCGTCGCCAACCGCTGGTACGAGCGCACGCACGCGCCGATCGTCGAAGGCTACGGCTTGTCGGAGACGTCGCCGTGCGTCACCTGCAATCCGACCACGGTCACTGAATATAGCGGCACGATCGGTCTGCCGCTGCCGTCGACGGAAATATCGATTCGCGACGACGACGGCAACGAACTGCCGCCCGGTCAGGCGGGCGAGTTGTGCATTCGAGGTCCGCAGGTGATGGCGGGCTACTGGAACCGGCCGGATGAAACGGCGAAGGTGATGACGTCCGACGGCTTCTTCCGGTCAGGCGACATCGCGACCGTCAACGACGACGGCTTCGTGAAGATCGTCGACCGGAAGAAGGACATGATTCTGGTGTCGGGATTCAACGTCTATCCGAACGAGATCGAGGACGTGGTTGCCAAGCACCCCGGCGTGTTCGAAGTGGCTGCTGTCGGCGTGCCGGACGAGCATTCGGGCGAAGCGGTGAAGCTTTACATCGTGAAGAAGGACGACGCGATCACCGACGCCGACATTTTCGCGTACTGCAAGACTCAACTGACGGGCTACAAGCGCCCGCGGATGATCGAGTTTCGCAAGGAACTGCCGAAGAGCAATGTTGGCAAGATCCTGCGTCGCGAATTGCGTGACGGCAGAGCGTGAACGTCGCACTCAGGTAAGAGTACAGGCGAGAGAGACCACTAACGCATAGATCGACGTGACAGTCGGCAAACGAGACCCGAAAAGGCCTGACGGTTCATCCCGTTGGGCCTTTTCTATTTGACGTGCTGACAGGCTGACGGGCACACCAATAAAAAAGGGCGCCCTAAGGCGCCCTCGAGGGTAACTACGCTTTCACAACTTATTAGAACTTGTGACGGATACCGACGCGAGCCGTGAACTGGTTGTTCGAGTTCGACGGCGTCAGACCGTTGATCGAAGCAACTGCTTGCTGGCCCGTCGAGTCCGTACCCGCAGCGCGTTGGTACACGCCGATCAGGTAGACGTCCGTGCGCTTCGACAAGAAGTAGTCTGCGCCGAGTGCGCCCTGGTTGTAGTGCGCGCCGCCATGACCGTTGAACGAAGCGAGGCGCGTGTAATCATATGCTGCGCCCAGAACGAGAGCCGGCGTCAACTGATACTTGAAGTTGATTTCGCCGTTGTTGAACGTTGCCGAGCCGCGGTAAGCCGGAGCCGTGACGTTTTCCGAGCCGAGGTTGCCGAACTGGATGAACGAATACGTCACACCGACCGTTGCAGCGCCGAACGTGTATGCACCACCTGCGCCGCCGACCTGGTACGAGTTGGCCGTAGCGAAACCCGAGATGACCGGGTTACCCTGGACGCCCGTAACCTTGCCGATGTTGTTCGTCGGGTTCGCGCCGCTGCTCGGCACGTTGCCCCAGAACGAGGTATTCGGATCGCGGACGTTCAAGTAGCCAGCACCCAAGACCAGCGGGCCGTTGTTGTAGCCAGCGCCCAACGACCAGATCTGGTTGCGGCCCGTCGCGCCTGCAACGCCGCCGAGGCTATACATGCCGCCGAACGTCAGGCCGGCGTAGTTCGCGCTCGTGAACTTGATTGCGTTGTTCACGCGGTTTGCGTTGTTGAAGTTGTCCAGATCGTCCGGGTGAGCCGCGATGTAGCCGCCCCACTGGTCGCCGGCTTCCAGCGGACCGACGTAGTCGACCACGGAGTCATACTGGCGACCCATCGTAACCGTACCGAACTGGCTCGACAGACCAACATAAGCCTGACGGCCGAACAGCGCGCCGCCCTGACCAGACTTGCCGGAGTTCACGTCAAAGCCGCTTTCCAGCACGAAGACCGCTTTCAGGCCACCGCCAAGGTCCTCAGTACCGCGCAGGCCCCAACGGCTGCCTTGCAGAACGCCGCTCGACAGGTTGTACAGGCTCTGGTTCGTGCGGCCAGCGCCAGCTGCCGTCTGCACGTGGTTCGTGTAGTTAAAACCTTCGTCAATAATGCCGTACAACGTCACGCTGCTCTGAGCATGTGCGACGCCGGCAAATGCGCCCATTGCTGCAAGAGCGAGAAGCGACTTTTTCATCGAAAGATCTCCAAGGAAATGCGAATTATTTTCAAGCAAGGCAAATATTTATGTGTGTTGCAGCCTTACGTAACTTCGTCGAGAAGTTGCCACGTAATGTAGCAAAGACACCAATACGCACAAAGAAAAAGCAGGGCGGCAACCAGGCCGCTGTTTCGTTTACGCAACATGATCTAAAATCCAGAATCGGCTGTCCTAAGCGCTTCGGAATTTTTCTTGCCACCGGCCGCAAAGTCTTGCTGGACAAGGGTTTGCGCGAAGCGATCCGGGCGCCGCGTCGTGGAGGCCAGAATGCTGCTTGATGAATTGATTAATGAGTTCGATCGGGGTTTACGCTCAATGACCGGGGTGTCGCGCATGTCGCGTCCTCTACCCGTTCCGCCCGCGTCGACGGAGCCAGTCGAGCTGACTGACGAGGAGCGCGCGCACGCGGCGGGATTGATGCGCGTGAATCACGTCGGCGAGGTGTGCGCGCAGGCGCTGTATCAGGCGCAAAAGCTGGCGACGGGCTCGCCGGCGCTCAAGCAGGCCTTCGAGCATGCCGCACGCGAAGAGGAAGATCACCTGGCGTGGACGTACAAGCGCCTCGAAGCGCTCAATTCGCGTCCAAGCCTGCTCAATCCGCTCTGGTATGCTGGCGCCCTCGCGATCGGTCTTGCAGCCGGGCGCCTTGGTGATCGCGTGAGCCTCGGCTTCATGGCGGAGACGGAGCGGCAGGTCGAACTGCATCTGGACGGCCATCTGACCACGCTGCCTGAAGGCGATCACGAGTCGCGCGCGATCGTCGAACAGATGCGCATCGATGAAGCCGCGCACGGCAAGGCTGCAACGGATGCGGGCGGCGTCGAGTTGCCGTTCCCGGCACGCGCGCTGATGCGGGCCGCGTCGAAGATCATGACCCGCACGGCGTATCACGTGTAATCTGGTTTCAGGCAAAACTGTTCGAAGTGGGCGGCGCACCCCGCGTCGCCCCTGGAAATTCGCTCCAAATCTTCTCTCTTCCCGCGCTTTTCATCCTCCAGGAACGCTTTCATTCCACGCTCTTCCCCCGCACTTTTCACGTATCACCTTCACAAGATTCGTTAGTTCATTCATTTATAACGATTTTCCATTTTTAGGCGTCACCTGAGCAGGCGTCGCTAAGTCCTTGTTCTAGCAAACAAAATTCGTCAAAAAACCGCGACTCTCCCTTGACCCGTGTTGGGGGTTACTCTAAAGTGGGAGACAGTGTGAGAAAGTGTATTTTTGTGTGATCCAACGCGCTTTCTTCGGTAAATTTCCAGAATCGGGCGACATCTTTCAGCGCCCTGAAAAAAGGGGAGTGAAGTGTTCCAAGGGGCGTCAGCGCTGACACTCGATGCGAAGGGGCGGATGTCCGTCCCGTCTCGCTATCGTGATGCGCTGCAAGGACAGGCAGAAGGCCGAGTGACCATCACGCGTCACCCGGACGGCTGCCTGTTGCTATTTCCGCGCCCCGAGTGGGAAGTCTTTCGCGCCAAGATCGTCGCGCTGCCGATGGAAGCCAAATGGTTTCAGCGGATTTTTCTCGGCAGTGCTGCGGATGTCGATCTGGACACGGCTGGCCGCGTGCTGATCGCGCCCGAGCTGCGCCAGGCGGCAAAGCTGGAAAAAGAAGTGATGTTGCTGGGAATGGGAAGCCGGTTCGAGATCTGGGACAAGGAAACCTACGACGCGCAGGAACAGGCGGCCATGTCGCAGGGCATGCCCGAGTCTCTGAAGAACTTCACATTCTGACCGCAGGTAATACATATGGCGCCTGCGATGAGTAACGAATTGCAGCATCGCACGGTGCTGCTCGAAGAAGCGGTGAATGCGCTCGTCACGCGCGCGGACGGTATCTATATAGATGGCACGTTCGGGCGCGGCGGCCATAGCCGCGCGGTGCTGGCAAAGCTGGGCGAATCGGGGCGTCTGATCGGATTCGACAAGGACCCGCTCGCCATTGCCACCGCGCAGCAGATCGCCGATCCGCGCTTCGAGATCGTGCATGAAAGTTTCGCATCACTGCGCGACGCGATGAGCGAGCGCGGGGTAGGGCGTGTGTCGGGGGTGTTGCTGGATCTGGGCGTGTCGTCGCCGCAGTTCGACGACCCGGAGCGGGGTTTCAGTTTCCGCGCCGACGGCCCGCTCGACATGCGGATGGACCCGACGCGCGGCGAGTCCGCCGCGGATTGGCTGGCGCGGGCCACGGTGCAGGAAATGACGGAGGTGATACGGGATTATGGGGAAGAACGGTTTGCTTTTCAGATTGCAAAGGCGCTTGCTGCTCGCCGGGCAGAGTCCGACCGTCTTGGGCCTCTCGTCAGCACGGGCGAGCTTGCCCAAATCGTGGCTAACGTCGTCAAAACCCGTGAGAAGGGTAAGGACCCGGCAACCCGCACCTTTCAAGCTATACGGATTCACATCAATCAAGAGCTTGCGGAGCTGCAAGTCGTACTAGAAGCAGCATTGTCGTTGCTGGAGCAAGGGGGGCGGCTGGTCGTGATCAGCTTTCATTCGCTCGAAGACCGGATCGTCAAGCGGTTCATGCAGGCGCACTCGAATGCGCCTGCTGTCGATCGCCGTCTGCCGATCCGCGCTGTCGACCTGCCGAGCCCGCCGCTCAAACTGATTGGCCGCGTATTCGCGAGCGACGCCGAAGTCGCCGCAAACCCGCGCGCCCGTTCCGCCGTGATGCGTGTCGCGGAGCGGATCGCGCCATGAACCGCCTCAATATCTTCCTGCTGATCGTCGTGATGGGTTGTGCGCTTTCCGTCGTCAACGCGACCAATCAGCAGCGTCAGTTCTTTATCCAGTTGCAGCGCGCCCAATCGCAGGAGCGTCAGCTGCAGCAGGACTATTCGCAGCTTCAATATCAGCAGAGCGCGTTGTCGAAGACCTCGCGCATCGAGCAGATCGCGACTGATTCTCTGAAGATGCAGGGCGCGACCACGGGACGCACGCAATATCTGACGCTCGACTCCGGCTCCGCTACGGCCGAAGACGCGCCCATTCCGACTTCGGCGCCGACTCCGGCATCTGCCACGAAAGCTCGTCGAGGCACGCGATGAAGAAATCGTCGAACAAGAACAAGAGTGTCGCGTTCTCGGCGAATCCGATTCTCTCGGTGCGCCTGCCGATGTGGCGCTCGAAGCTCGTCGTGTTCCTGCTGTTCATGGCGTTCGTCGCGCTGACGGCGCGCGCGTTCTGGATTCAGGGCCCGGGCAACGGCTTCTATCAGAAGCAGGGTGAAAGCCGCTATCAGCGCCGCCTGGAGTTGCCGGCCACGCGCGGCAAGATTCTCGACCGTAACGGCCTCGTGCTCGCAACGAGCTTGCCCGTGCGCGCCATCTGGGCGATCCCCGAGTCGGTGCCCGACGACCTCGGCGCGGACAAGCTCGCCGATCTCGCCAAGCTGCTCGACATGACGCAGCCGGAGCTGCGCAAGAAGCTGTCGGAAGACAAGACGTTCGTCTATGTGAAGCGTCAGGTGCCCGTCGAAGTGGCCGCGAAAGTGGAAGCGCTGAACATCCCCGGCATCTATCAGCGCAACGAGTACAAGCGCTTTTATCCGGAAGGCGAAATCACGGCTCACCTGATCGGCTTTACGAACGTCGAGGACGAAGGCCAGGAAGGCGTCGAACTCGGCGACCAGAAGCTGCTCGCCGGTATGTCGGGCAGCCGCCGTGTGATCAAGGACCGACTCGGCCACATCGTCGAAGACGTGGACGAGCAGGTCGTGCCGCACAACGGTCAGGACGTCGATCTGTCGATCGACAGCAAGATCCAGTACATCGCGTACACGAACCTGAAAGCGGCCGTGCAGAAGTTCAAGGCCAAAGCGGGCGCCGCGATGGTGATCGACGTGCAAACGGGCGAAGTGCTCGCGCTCGTCAATTATCCGACCTATAACCCGAACGACCGCTCGCATCTGACGGGCGAGCAACTGCGCAACCGCATCCTGACCGACACGTTCGAGCCGGGCTCGATCATGAAGCCGTTCACGGTGTCGCTCGCGCTCGATCTGCACCGCGTTACGCCGACTACACTGGTGGATACGGGTGGCGGCCGTTTCGTACTGGACGGCGCACCCATCACCGACGACTCCGGCTTCGGCGTGCTGACGGTGGGCGGGGTGATCCAGAAGTCGAGCAACATCGGCGCGACCAAGATCGCGATGCAGCTCAGGCCCGAAGAGATGTGGAACATGTACACGGGCATTGGTCTCGGCCAGGCGCCGAAGGTCGGTTTCCCGGGCGCGGCGGCGGGCCGTCTGCGCCCCTGGAAGAGCTGGCGCCGCATCGAGCAGGCGACGATGTCGTACGGCTACGGTCTTTCCGTGTCGCTGTTCCAGCTGGGTCGCGCCTACACGGCCATCGCGAACGACGGCCGGATCCTTCCCGTGTCGATTTTCCGCACACCGAAAGACCAGCCGGCCACTGGCACGCAAGTCTTCGCACCGACTACCGCGCGCGAAGTCCGCGCGATGCTCGAAACGGTCGTCTCGCCTGGCGGCACGTCGCCAGACGCGGCCGTGCCCGGCTATCGCGTCGGCGGCAAGTCGGGTACGGCATACAAGCACGTGGGCCGTGGCTATGACCACAGCAAGTACCGCGCGTCGTTCGTCGGCATGGCGCCGATGCCGAATCCGCGCATCGTGGTGGCCGTGTCCGTCGACGAACCGACTGCAGGCAGCCACTTCGGCGGCCAGGTGTCGGGCCCGGTGTTCTCGTCGATCGTCGGCGACACGCTGCGCTCGCTGAACGTGCCGCCCGATCAGCCCGTCAAGCAGATGGTCGTGTCCGACGAAATGAATCCCGCGAAGCCCGCTGCCGCATCGCAGCCGGCCGCCAATGGTGCGAACGGCGCAAAGAAACTTTCGACGCATGCCGCACCGAAGAAGCTGCAGATTTCAGACAGTACGAAGAACCGCCCCGGAGTCGTTAGATGAGTGCGCTGCGTTCTTCTCATCCAGCGCAACAGCAGATTGCTGACGCGCTAACCTGGCTGCGCGCACGCGTGCAGCCAGGCGCACATTTGCACGCCGATACCCGCACGATCGCGGCAGGCGACGTGTTCCTCGCGTATGCCGTCGACGGCGCGGACAACCGCCCGTTCATCGCGAACGCGATCGAGCGCGGCGCGGCGGCTGTGCTCGTGCAATCGGACGGTTTCACGGGCGATATCGATCCCGCGACGATGTACGCCGTGCCTCGCCTGAACGAACTGGCGGGCACGATCGCGAGCGCGTGGTACGGCGATCCGAGCGACGCGATGCGCGTGATCGGCGTGACGGGCACGAATGGCAAGACGTCGTGCACGAACTGGATTTCGGCCGCGCTCACGGCGCTCGGCCAGCCGTGCGCGATCATCGGTACGCTCGGCAGCGGCATGCCGGGCCACCTCGTGTACACAGGCTTCACGACGCCCGACGCGCCGCAACTGCAACGCAACCTCGCGCAGTTGCGCGCTGCAGGCGCGAAAGCCGTCGCGATGGAAGTGTCGTCGCACGCGCTGCATCAGGGTCGTGTGAACGGCACCGCGTTCAACGTCGCCGTGTTCACGAATCTCACGCAGGACCACCTCGACTATCACGGCACGTTCGAAGCCTACGAAGCCGCGAAAGCGCGCCTGTTCGCGTGGCCGGAACTGAAGGCCGCCGTCATCAACGCTGATGACGAAGCCGGCCGCCGCCTGATCGCGAGCACGAAAGGCCACGCGAAGACCATCGCCTACGCGCTTCAATCGCACGCCGACGTGCAGGCCGACGCGTCGATCGTCGCGTCCAATGCGCGCGCGACAGCGACAGGCACGGCATTCCACATCGCGTCGGACTGGGGCAATACCGACATCGAGGTCAACACGCTCGGCACGTTCAACGTAAGCAATCTGCTCGGCGTGCTCGGCGCGCTGCTCGCGTCCGACGTACCGTTCGACGCCGCTGTCGCGCAACTGGCGAAGCTCGAATCGGTGAACGGCCGGATGGAGCGCCTCGGCGGCCGCCTGCAGAACGACGAGCCGCTCGTCGTGATCGACTTCGCGCACACGCCGGATGCGCTCGAAAAGACACTGACGGCATTGCGCCCGATCGCCGATGCGCGCGGTGGCAAGCTGATCTGCATGTTCGGCTGTGGCGGCGACCGCGACGCGACCAAGCGTCCGTTGATGGGCGAAATCGCGGAGCGCTGCGCCGACGGCGTCGTCGTGACGAGCGACAACCCGCGCAGCGAAGATCCGCAAAAAATCATCGACCAGATCGCGGCCGGCATGAAGGACGCGTCGAAGGCGCGCCGCATTGAAGACCGCGCGAGCGCGATCCTCCAGGCCGTGCGTTGCGCGGCTCGCGAGGACGTCATCGTGCTGGCGGGCAAGGGTCACGAATCGACGCAGGAAATCATGGGCAAGAAACGCGCGTTCTCGGATCAGGATCACGCGCGGCTCGCGCTGGCTGCGCGCGTCACGCACGCACGCGGAGGTGGCGAATGAACATGTTTTCGCTGCGTGAAGCCGTGGCACTGATTCCCGGCGCAACAGTAACGGGCGACGAATCGGTCGCGTTCGAGCGTGTCTCCACGGACAGCCGTTCGTGCGGCCCCGGCGATCTGTTCGTCGCGCTGAAGGGCGACCGTTTCGACGCGCACGATTTTCTCGCCGACGTCGCCGCGCGCAATGTCAGCGCGGTGCTCGTCACCCGCACGCCAGACAATTTAAACGTGCCCGCATTGCGCGTGACGGGCGATACGCGCACGGCATTGGGCGCATTGGCCAACGGCTGGCGTCGTCGCTTTGCGATGCCGCTCGTCGCAGTAACGGGCAGCAACGGCAAGACGACGGTCAAGGAAATGATCTCGTCGATCTTCGCGGCGGCTGTCGGTGAGCAATCGCGTCTTGCGACGGCCGGCAATTTCAACAACGACGTCGGCCTGCCGCTGACGCTGTTCCGTCTGAACGAAACGCACAAGCTCGCCGTCGTCGAGCTCGGCATGAATCATCCGGGCGAGACGGCCCTGCTCGGCACGATTGCCGAGCCGACCGTCGCGGTCGTCAACAACGCGCAGCGCGAGCATCAGGAATTCATGGCGACAGTCGAGGCCGTCGCGCTCGAACATGCCAGCGTGATTCACGCGCTTAAAGCCGAAGGCGTCGCCGTGTTCCCTGCCAACGATGCCTACGCCGGCATCTGGCGCGTCGCGGCAACGGGCAATCGCATCGTCGATTTCGCGCTGAATACGGCAGAACGCACGACGGAAGCTGCGGTCCAAGGCACGCTTGACGGAAATCAGTTGAGCATCGATACGCCCGAAGGCCACGTCGACGTCATGCTGCAAGTGCTCGGCGCGCACAACGCGCACAACGCGCTGGCAGCGACGGCAGCGGCGCTCGCGTCGGGTGTTTCGCTGGAAGCGATCAAGCGCGGTCTCGAAGCATTTGGCGCAGTGAAGGGCCGCTTGCAGGTGAAGCGCGCGGCGCTCGGCTCGATGGCGGGCGCGACCGTGATCGACGACACGTACAACGCGAATCCTGACTCCATGCTCGCCGCCATCGACGTGCTCGCAGAGCGTCCGTCGCCGCGCGTGCTGGTGATGGGCGACATGGGCGAAGTCGGCGACAACGGCCCGGAGTTTCATCGCGAAGTCGGCGCATACGCGAAGGCGCGCGGCATCGACGCGCTGTATGCGCTGGGCGACGCGTCGCGCGATGCCTGCGCCGCGTACGGCAGTGAAGCACACCATTGCGACGACGTGAACACGCTCGTCGCGCAATTGCAGCAGGCCGGTCACGGCGCGGCTGCGACGTATCTCGTGAAAGGCTCGCGCTTCATGAAAATGGAACGCGTGGTGGACGCCGTTACGAGTCCACAACCCGCTGCACCGGGCAACGCGCCCGGCGCACACTGAAAGAGAAGGACAGAAGTATGTTACTGGCGCTGGCGCAATGGCTGCAGAACGACGTAGGCTTTTTGCGCGTGTTCAGTTATCTGACGTTTCGTGCTGTCGCGGCGACGATCACCGCGCTGCTGATCGGGCTCGTCTGCGGCCCGTGGGTGATCCGCAAGCTCGCGCAGATGAAGGTCGGCCAGGCCGTGCGCAAGGACGGCCCGCAGACGCACCTGGTGAAATCCGGCACGCCGACGATGGGCGGCGTGCTGATTCTGATCGGCATCGCCGTGTCCACACTGTTGTGGGCCGACCTGACCAACCGCTTCATCTGGATCGTGATGCTCGTCACGTTCGGCTTCGGCGTGATCGGCTGGGTGGATGACTATCGCAAGGTCGTCTACAAGGACCCGCGCGGCATGTCGTCGCGCGAAAAGTATTTCTGGCAGTCGGTGATTGGTCTGTTCGCAGCCGTGTATCTCGCGTTCAGTGTGTCGGAAGCGAGCAACGTGCGCGTGTTCGACCTGTTCATGGCGTGGGTGCGCAGCGGTCTGTCGATGGGCCTGCCCGCGCGCGCCGACCTGTTGCTGCCGTTCCTCAAGTCGATGACCTATCCGCTCGGCGTGTGGGGCTTCATCGCGCTGACGTATTTCGTGATCGTCGGTTCGAGCAACGCAGTGAATCTCACCGACGGTCTCGACGGCCTCGTCATCATGCCCGTCGTGCTGGTCGGCTCGTCGCTCGGCGTGTTCGCGTACGTGATGGGCAGTGCCGTCTATTCGAAATACCTGCTGTTCCCGCACATCGCGGGCGCGGGCGAAATGCTGATCTTCTGCTCGGCGATGGGCGGGGCAGGGCTCGCGTTCCTCTGGTTCAACACGCACCCGGCGCAGGTGTTCATGGGCGACGTCGGCGCGCTCGCGCTGGGCGGCGCGCTCGGCACGATCGCCGTGATCGTGCGTCAGGAAATCGTGCTGTTCATCATGGGCGGGATTTTCGTCGCCGAGACGGTGTCGGTGATGTTGCAGGTCACGTGGTTCAAGTTCACGAAGGCACGTTTCGGTGAAGGCCGCCGCATCTTCAAGATGGCGCCGCTGCATCACCACTTCGAATTGTCGGGCTGGAAGGAAACGCAGGTGGTGGTGCGTTTCTGGATCATCACGCTGATGTTGTGCCTGTTCGGTTTGTCGACGCTCAAGTTGCGTTAAGCCGGATTCGAGTCGTACTTAAAGTCGCAAGCAAGTCGCAAAGCAAGGGGAAGCAGTCGATGTTTGGCGAGAAGTTTCGGGATCGGCAAAAGCCGATGGTGCTCGTGCTGGGGCTCGGTGAATCGGGCCTCGCGATGGCGCGCTGGTGCGCGCGGCATGGTTGCCGCCTGCGCATTGCCGACACGCGCGAAGTGCCGCCGAATCTGTCCGCGCTCGAAGCGCATGGCATCGACGGAGATTTCGTCGGCGGGCCGTTTTCGGACGTGCTGCTGGAAGGCGTCGAGCTGGTTGCGATCAGCCCGGGCCTGTCGCCGCTCGCCGCCGATCTCGTGCCGCTGATTGCCGCCGCGCGCGAACGCGATATCCCCGTGTGGGGCGAACTCGAATTCTTCGCGCAAGCGTTGCGCACGCTCGGCGAAAGCGGCTACGCGCCGAAGGTCATCGCGATCACGGGTACGAACGGCAAGACCACCACGACGAGTCTGACGGGCCTGTTGTGCGAGCGCGCGGGTAAGAAGGTCGCGGTCGCGGGCAACATCAGCCCGGCCGCGCTCGACAAACTCACGGAAGCGATCGACAACACCGCGCTGCCCGACGTGTGGGTGCTCGAACTGTCGAGCTTCCAGCTGGAAACGGCGCACACGTTCGAGCCGGACGCCGCCGTGATCCTGAACATCACGCAGGATCATCTGGATTGGCACGGCGGTCTCGATGCGTACGCCGCGGCGAAGGGCAAGATTTTCGGCAAGAACACGGTGCGCGTGCTCAATCGCGACGACGCGCGCGTGATGGCGCTCGCGCCGTCGCAGCCAGGCAGCGCGCAGGTGGTGACGTTCGGCACAGGCGAACCGGCGCGCGACGGCGACCTCGGCTTGATGCGCGAGAGCGGCATGATCTGGCTCGTCGATGCGCACGACCGCGACGCGACCGACGAGCCCGCGCCCACGCGCCGTCGCAAGAGCGAATCCACGACGCCGCCGAACATCGGGCTGAAGCGCCTGATGCCCGCTGACGCGCTGCGTATCCGCGGCTTGCACAACGCGACGAACGCGCTGGCCGCGTTCGCACTCGCGCGCGCCATCGGTCTGCCGGGCGCGCCGCTGTTGCACGGTTTGCGGGAGTATCGCGGCGAGCCGCATCGGGTTGAGTTGATCGCGTCGATCGACGGTGTGGATTACGTCGACGACAGCAAGGGCACCAACGTCGGCGCGACGGTTGCCGCGCTCGACGGTCTCGCGCAGCGCGTCGTGCTGATCGCGGGCGGCGACGGCAAGGGCCAGGAATTCGATCCGCTCGCGGAGCCGGTGATGCGCTGGTGCCGCGCGGTGATGCTGATCGGCCGCGACGCGCCGCAGATTCGCGCGGCGCTCGCGCATACGGGCATCGCGATGACCGATCACGCGACGCTCGAAGAAGCGACGCGCGCAGCCAGCGCCGTCGCGCAACCGGGCGATGCCGTCCTGCTGTCGCCCGCGTGCGCCAGCTTCGACATGTTCAAGGGTTACGCGCATCGCGCCGCAGTGTTCAAGAGCGCAGTCGAAGACATCGCTGCCGAACGGGGGACGATGATATGAGCTGGACGGAACGCTTCGGGTCGCAACTCGGCAAGCAGCGCGGCTCCGCAGGTGGCGCGGCAGCAGCCGAGCGCACGTCGCGCACGGGCGGGCTGTCGAGCGCCGTCAACGGCGTGCGTCCCCTGCGCTCGCGGATGCTCGACTACGACCACTCGCTGCTGTGGGTCGTCGTCGCGCTGCTGGGGCTCGGCGTCGTGATGGTGTACTCGGCATCGATCGCCATGCCGGATTCGCCGAAATACGCGTCCTATCGCGACTACGCGTTTCTCGTGCGCCAGGTCATCTTTGTCGTGATGGGCTCGGTGGCGGGCGTGATCGCGTTCCGCATTCCCATCTCGACGTGGGACAAGTACGCGCCGAAGCTCTTCCTGATCGCGCTCGTCGCGCTCGTGATCGTGCTGATTCCGCACGTCGGCAAGGGCGTGAACGGCGCGCGCCGCTGGATTCCCCTCGGCATCACGAACATGCAGCCGTCGGAAATCATGAAGCTCGCCGTGACGATCTACGCGGCGAACTATACGGTGCGCAAGCAGGAGTACATGCACAGCTTCGCCAAGGGCTTTCTGCCGATGGGCTTCGCCGTTGGCGTGGTCGGCATGCTGCTGCTGCTCGAGCCGGACATGGGCGCGTTCATGGTGATCGCGGCGATTGCGATGGGTCTGCTGTTCCTCGGCGGCGTGAACGGCAAGATTTTCGGCGGCCTGGTGGCGACGGCTGTCGGTACATTCACGTTGCTCGTGTGGGCGTCGCCGTGGCGCCGCGAGCGGATCTTCGCTTACCTCGATCCGTGGGACGACCGTTACGCGCAGGGCAAGGCGTATCAGTTGACGCACTCGCTGATCGCGTTCGGCCGCGGCGAATGGTTTGGCGTGGGACTCGGCGGCAGTGTCGAGAAGCTCAACTACCTGCCCGAAGCACACACCGACTTCATTCTTGCCGTGATCGGAGAGGAACTCGGTTTTGTCGGCGTGCTCGTCGTGATCCTGATGTTCTACTGGATCGTGCGCCGTTCGTTCGAGATCGGCCGTCAGGCGCTCGCACTCGACCGCACGTTTGCGGGTCTGGTCGCGAAGGGCGTCGGCATCTGGTTCGGCGCGCAGACCTTCATCAACATGGGCGTGAACCTCGGCCTGCTGCCGACCAAGGGTCTCACGCTGCCGCTCGTCAGCTACGGCGGCTCGGGCATTTTGCTGAACTGCGTCGCGGTTGCGGTGCTGATGCGGGTCGACTACGAGAACCGGGTCCTCATGCGCGGGGGCAAGGTATGACGATGCAACAACGCACGCTGATGGTGATGGCGGGAGGCACCGGGGGACACGTGTTCCCGGGCCTGGCCGTCGCGCACCTGATGCAGGCGTGGGGCTGGCGTGTCGTGTGGCTCGGCAATCCCGCAGGCATGGAAGCGACGCTCGTCCCGAAACACGGCATTCCGATGGAATACGTGCAGTTCGGCGGCCTGCGCGGCAAGGGCATGAAGACCAAGCTGATGCTGCCCGTGAATCTGCTGCGCGCGTGCATGCAGAGTCTCTCGGTGCTGCGTCGCGTGAAGCCCGATGTCGTGCTCGGCATGGGCGGCTACATCACGTTCCCGGCGGGTGTGATGACGGCATTGAGCGGCACGCCGCTCGTGCTGCACGAACAGAATTCGATCGCCGGTCTCGCGAACAAGGTGCTCGCGAAGCTCGCAAAGCGCGTGCTCGTCGCGTTTCCGGACGCGTTGCCGCATGCGCAATGGACGGGTAATCCAATTCGTGAGGAACTTGCGCGCACGCCAGCACCCAAAGCACGCTACGCGGCGCGTAGTGGTCCGCTGAATGTGCTGGTGGTGGGCGGCAGTCTGGGCGCGGCGGCATTGAATGAAGTGGTGCCGCGCGCGCTGGCGCAACTCGCACCGCAAGAGCGACCGCGCATCGTGCATCAGGCGGGCGCGAAGCATATCGAAGCATTGCGCGCGAACTACGAAGCAGCCGGCATCGCGACGGGCGACGACGTACAACTCGTGCCCTTCATCGACGACATGACGAGCGCCTATGCGAACGCCGATCTCGTGATCTGCCGTTCGGGCGCGATGACGGTCGCCGAGATCGCGGCGGTGGGCGTGGCGGCATTCTTCGTGCCGTTCCCGTACGCCGTCGACGATCACCAGACAACTAACGCAGCGTTTCTCGCCGACCACGGCGCGGCGCTGCTCGTGCAACAACGCGATCTGTCGGTGGATAACCTCGCCGACTGGTTGCGCAGCCAGACGCGGGCGTCGCTCGCGGACATGGCAGAGCGTTCGCGCTCGCTCGCGAAACCCGATGCCACCGAACAGGTCGCGCAGATCTGCGCAACGGTGGCAGGCGTGACACCGAGCCTGAGCCCGGAAGGAAAGCAGCAATGAAACATATCGTCAAACACATTCACTTCGTCGGGATCGGCGGCGCGGGCATGAGCGGCATCGCCGAAGTGCTCGTCAATCTCGGCTATCAGGTGAGCGGTTCGGACCTGTCGCGCAATGCGGTGACGGAGCGCCTCGCCGCGCTCGGCGCGCGCATCGCGATCGGTCACGACGCGGAGAACATCGAAGGCGCGAATGCGGTAGTCGTATCGACGGCTGTGCGCAGCGACAACCCGGAAGTGCTGGCCGCGCGTCATCGCCGCATTCCCATCGTGCCGCGCGCGGTGATGCTCGCGGAACTGATGCGCCTGAAGCAGGGCATCGCGATTGCCGGCACACACGGCAAGACGACCACGACGTCGCTGGTGGCGAGCGTGCTCGCGGCGGGCGGCCTCGATCCGACCTTCGTGATCGGCGGACGGTTGATCAGCGCGGGCGCGAACGCGCGCCTCGGCACGGGCGATTTCATCGTCGCCGAAGCGGACGAATCGGATGCGTCGTTCCTGAACCTGTTCCCGGTGATCGAAGTCATCACGAACATCGACGCCGATCACATGGACACCTACGGCCACGATTTCGCGCGGCTCAAGCAGGCGTTCATTGAATTTACGCACCGTCTGCCGTTCTACGGTATTGCGGTGCTGTGCGTCGACGATCCGAACGTGAAGGAGATCCTCCCGTTCGTGTCGAAGCCGATCATCCGTTACGGCTTTGCGCCCGACGCGCAGGTGCGTGCCGTCAATGTCGAAGCACGCGAAGGCAAGATGCATTTCACGGCGATGCGCGAAGACGCGGCGCCTATCGATATCGTTTTGAACCTGCCTGGCCTGCACAACGTGCAGAACGCGTTGGCCGCAATTGCAATTGCGACTGAACTTGAGGTGAAAGATGCCGATATCCAGCGAGCGCTCGCGGATTTCAACGGCGTCGGCCGGCGTTTCCAGCGCTACGGCGAAGTGAGCGTGACGGGCGGCGGGGCCTACACGCTCGTCGACGATTACGGCCATCACCCCGTCGAAATGGCCGCGACGATTGCGGCGGCGCGTGGCGCATTCCCCGACAAGCGCCTCGTGCTCGCATTCCAGCCGCACCGCTTCACGCGCACGCGCGACTGCTTCGAAGATTTCGTCAAGGTGCTGTCGACGGTCGATGCGCTCGTGCTGACGGAAGTGTACGCAGCGGGCGAAGCGCCCATCGTCGCAGCGGACGGCCGAGCGCTCACGCGTTCGATCCGTGTGGTGGGCAAGGTCGAGCCGGTGTTTGTCGAAACAGTGGATGAAGTGCCGGACGCGCTCGCTGCAATCGTGCGCGACGGCGATGTGGTGATCACGATGGGCGCAGGTTCGATCGGCAGCGTGCCGGGTCGGCTTGCAGGAAACGAAGGTGTGAAATGAGCAGTATCGATCCTAAATCTTTTGGCAAGGTCGCGGTCCTTCTCGGCGGTGTGTCCGCCGAGCGCGAAGTGTCTCTGAACTCCGGTCGTCTCGTGCTGCAAGGGCTGCGCGATGCGGGCGTCGACGCGCATCCGTTCGATCCTTCCGAGCGTCCGCTTGCGGCGTTGAAGGACGAAGGCTTCGTGCGCGCGTTCAACGCGCTGCATGGCGGCTACGGCGAGAACGGCCAGATTCAGGGCGCGCTCGATTTCTACGGCATCCGTTATACGGGCAGCGGCGTGCTCGGCTCGGCGCTGGGTCTCGACAAGTTCCGCACGAAGCTCGTGTGGCAGCAACTGGGCGTGCCGACGCCGCCGTTCGAGGCCGTGCTGCGTGGCGACGACTACGCCGCGCGCGCGAAGGACATCGTTGCGAAGCTCGGTTTGCCGCTGTTCGTGAAGCCGGCGAGCGAAGGTTCGAGCGTCGCCGTCATCAAGGTGAAGACGGCCGATGCGCTCGTGCCCGCGCTCGAGGAAGCGGTGAAGTTCGACAAGATCGTCGTGGTCGAGAAGAGCATTGAAGGCGGCGGCGAGTACACGGCGTGCATCGCGGGCGATCTCGATCTGCCCGTCATCCGTATCGTGCCGGCTGGCGAGTTCTACGACTATCACGCGAAGTACATCGCCAACGACACGCAGTACCTGATTCCGTGCGGCATCGCCGCCGACGAAGAAGCGCGCCTGAAGAAGATCGCGCGCCAGGCGTTCGACGTGCTCGGCTGCACCGATTGGGGCCGCGCCGACTTCATGCTGGACGGCGAAGGCAATCCGTATTTCCTGGAAGTGAACACGGCGCCCGGCATGACCGATCACTCGCTGCCGCCGAAGGCCGCGCGTGCTGTCGGCATCAGCTACCAGGAACTGGTGGTGAAGGTGCTTGCATTGACGCTGAAGGATTAAGGAAGAAGCCCCGGATCATGTGGAACAACGTTCGCCAGCTCAATCTCGCCGCCAACGCATTGCATGCGTTGTTGCTGCTCGTGCTGCTGGCGGCAGGCGGTTACTGGCTGATCCAGCGACCGAACTTCACGCTGCGCGAAATCCGTATCGACGGCGACACCGAGCACATCAACTCGCCGACCGTGCGTGCGGGTGTGGTCGGCCGATTGAAGGGCAACTTCTTCACCGTCGATCTCGACACGGCGCGCACGGCGTTCGAGCAGATGCCGTGGGTGCGTCACGCAAGCGTGCGCCGCGTGTGGCCGAATGCGCTTGCGGTGACGCTCGAAGAGTACAAGCCGCTTGGTACGTGGGGCACGGATCAACTGGTGAGCACCGACGGAGAGGTGTTCACCGCGAACCAGGGCGAGCTCGAAGAAGAACTGCCCGCGTTCGATGGCCCGGAAGGGTCCGCGAAAGAAGTCGTCGCGCGTTATCAGGACTTCAGGAAGTGGTTTGCGCCCGTTGGCGCAACGCCGGATGAAGTGACGCTGTCGCCACGCTTTGCGTGGACGGTGAAGCTGTCGAACGGCATGCAGGTCGAAATTGGACGCGAGCGCAATCAGGACACGCTCTACGACCGCTGCAAGCGGCTCACCGCGGCATGGGGCGCGGTGACGCAACGTTGGGGGAAGGACATCGAATATGCGGACTTGCGTTATCCGAACGGTTTCGCCATTCGTGCAGCAGGCATGCGCTTCATTACGGAACCCGACAAGGGCAAGAAGTAACAGGACATCACACGCAATGAGCACGCTATGAGTAAAGACTATAAAGATCTGCTGGTAGCCCTCGACATCGGCACGGCGAAAGTGGTCGCCATCGTCGCCGAGCTGAAGGGCGAAGGTCATTACGAGGTGATCGGACTCGGCCAGAGCGAATCGAAAGGGCTCAAGAAAGGCGTCGTGGTGAACATCGAGGCCACGGTGCAGTCCATTCAACGAGCGCTCGAAGAAGCCGAGTTGATGGCCGACTGCAAGATCACGAACGTGTTCACCGGGATCGCTGGCAGCCATATCCGCAGCTTCAATTCGAGCGGGATGGTCGCGATCAAGGAAAAGGAAGTGACGCAGACGGACGTCGCGCGTGTGATCGAGACGGCCAAGGCGATCAACATTCCGACCGACCAGCAGGTGCTGCACATCCTGACGCAGGAATTCATCATCGACGGCCAGGAAGATGTGCGCGAGCCGATCGGCATGAGCGGTATCCGCCTCGAAGTGAAGGTGCACATCGTGACGGGCGCGGTGAGCGCGGCGCAGAACATCGTGAAGTGCGTGCGTCGCTGCGGCCTCGAAGTGAACGATCTGATTTTGCAGCCGCTCGCGTCGTCGCTCGCGGTGCTGACGGAAGACGAGAAGGAACTGGGCGTGGTGCTGGTCGATATCGGCGGCGGCACGACGGACATCGCGATCTTCAGCGAAGGCGCGATCCGTCACACGGCCGTGATTCCCATCGCCGGCGACCAGATCACCAGCGACATCGCGATGGCGCTGCGCACGCCGACGCCGGATGCCGAAGACATCAAGGTTAGCTATGGCATCGCGAAGCAGGCACTCGCCGATCCCGACGAGATGATCGAAGTGCCGGGTCTGGGCGAGCGCGGTCCGCGCACGCTGTCGCGCCAGGCGCTGGCGGCCGTGGTCGAGCCGCGCGTCGAAGAACTGTTTTCGCTCGTGCAGCAGGTGGTGCGCGAGTCGGGCTACGAAGAGTTGCTGAGCTCGGGCGTCGTGCTGACGGGCGGCGCGTCGATGATGCCGGGCATGGTCGAACTGGGTGAAGACATTTTCCTGAAGCCGGTCCGTATCGGCGTGCCGGAGTATGCAGGCGGTCTCGCAGACGTGGTGCGCAATCCGCGTTATTCGACGGCAATGGGTCTGCTCGTCGAAGGACGCTCGCAACGCATGCGCGGTCGCAAGGTCGCGGTGCAGTCGGGATCGATGGGTCAGGTGTTCACGAGGATGAAGGACTGGTTCCTCGGCAATTTCTAAAAAGAATTCGAAGTAAAGGAAATTCGCGCCGGTGCCGGCGGCTGGCGCGCGACAGGAGGTTGCCCGATCTCCTGCCGAATAACGGCC
The DNA here is from genome assembly GCF_013426915.1 of Paraburkholderia sp. PGU19. Taxonomy (GTDB): domain Bacteria; phylum Pseudomonadota; class Gammaproteobacteria; order Burkholderiales; family Burkholderiaceae; genus Paraburkholderia. The sequence goes on along the minus strand of NZ_AP023179.1, from coordinate 3,362,194 downwards.
GAGGAAGTGGTTCTTTTTTTCTTGACGGAGGCAACATGGAATTCCAGATGCTGGAAACGGAAACCAACGGCACCATCATCAAGGTGGTGGGCGTCGGTGGTGCGGGTGGCAACGCGGTTACGCACATGATCAATCGCGGCGTGCAAGGCGTCGACTTCATCGTGATGAACACGGACGCACAGGCGCTGTCGCGCTCGCGCGCGCCGAATGTCATCCAGTTGGGCAATACGGGTCTGGGCGCAGGCGCAAAGCCGGAAATGGGCCGCTCGGCAGCAGAAGAAGCACGTGAGCGCATCGCGGATGCACTGCGTGGCGCGCACATGGTGTTCATCACGGCAGGCATGGGCGGCGGCACGGGCACGGGCGCAGCACCCGTGGTCGCGCAGATCGCCAAGGAAATGGGCATTCTGACGGTCGGTGTCGTCAGCAAGCCTTTCGAGTTCGAAGGCGGCAAGCGCATGCGCGTCGCTGAAGCCGGTTCGCAGCAACTGGAGGATCACGTCGACTCGCTGATCGTCGTCCTGAACGACAAGCTGTTCGAGGTGATGGGCGATGACGCCGAGATGGACAAGTGCTTCCAGTGCGCTGACGACGTGCTCAACAACGCAGTTGCCGGCATCGCGGAAATCATCAACGTCGACGGTCTGGTGAACGTCGACTTCGAAGACGTGAAGACGGTGATGGGCGAGCAGGGCAAGGCGATGATGGGCACGGCGACGGTGGCCGGCGTCGATCGCGCGCGTCTCGCGGCGGAACAGGCCGTTGCGAGCCCGCTGCTGGAAGGTGTCGATCTGTCGGGTGCGCGTGGCGTGCTGGTGAACATCACGTCGAGCCGTTCGCTGCGTCTGTCGGAAACGCGCGAAGTGATGAACACGATTAAGAGCTATGCTGCCGATGACGCGACCGTGATTTTCGGCGCGGTGTACGACGACGCAATGGGCGATGCGCTGCGCGTGACGGTGGTGGCAACGGGTCTGGGCCGTCAGGCGAAGAAGCAACAGCAGGCACCGATGACGCTGCTGCGCACGGGCACGGACAACCAGCCGGTGGGCGCAATGCAACATGCGTACACGCCGCATCACGCAGCGACGGCGGACTACGGTTCGCTGGATACGCCGGCAGTGTGGCGCACCTCGCGTGACACGGCTGCTTCGCACGTGCAGGCGCTGCAGGAAAAGGGCGTCGACACGTACGACATCCCGGCCTTCCTGCGCAAGCAGGCGGACTGAGGTTCACGCAGGAGCGGGCTTTCTGCGGCGTAATCTTGCTTGATGGTTGATTACGCGCAGCAGAACTGCACGAGCGTGGCGGGTGGAACGGCAAAAAGGCCGCGTTGGATTGCACGCGCGGCATGGACAAGTGCCCTCTTCGCGGTTGTGAAGCGGATCGGGTCACTGTCGCCGGATGAATACTCCACTGCGGCACGAGACCGTGCGAGCGTGCTCCGCATCGATGCGAAGGAACGAGCATGATTCAGGTAGGTGAAAAGCTTCCCCAGGCGACCGTTTACGAATTGATCGAAGACGAACGCGAGGGCTGCACGATCGGGCCGAACAGCTTCGACGTGCGCGAACAGACGGCGGGCAAGCGCGTGGTGATCTTCGGATTGCCGGGCGCGTTCACGCCCACCTGTTCGGCGAAGCACGTGCCGGGCTATGTCGAGCAGGCAGAAAAGTTGCGTGCTGCTGGTATCGACGAGATCTGGTGCGTATCCGTCAACGACGCGTTCGTGATGGGCGCGTGGGCACGCGATCAGCACGCCTCGGGCAAGGTGCGCATGATGGCGGACGGTAGCGCGGCTTTCACCCGAGCCCTCGGTCTGGAGCAGGATTTGTCGGCGCGCGGCATGGGAATCCGTTCCCAGCGCTACGCGATGGTGGTCGACGACGGCGTGGTCAAGACGCTGCACGTCGAGGCACCCGGCAAGTTCGAAGTGAGCGATGCGGCCAGTATTCTCGCGACGCTGAGCCAGGCATGACACGGCCTTGAAGCTTCGTCGCAGCCGCGCAGGGTGGTTTGTTGCGCTGCGGCAACGCTTTTCGTGACGCTGTTGTGACAGGCCGTAACGCGGGCCGATGTCCGGAAACGCCTCCGTTCCGGGCATCGGCCCGTCACGCTTCCCGATTAGGTAATCTAGAGAAACAGATTGAAACGCCAGCGCAACGACGCTCCGGAAACGATTGGAGTATAATTCGTGCTATGAATTAAAAAATCCTGATTGGGATTTTCAATCGAATAGAAGACCACCATGTTGAAGCAGCGCACCATCAAACAAATCGTCAAGACGGTTGGCATCGGCCTGCATTCGGGCCGGAAGGTCGACCTGACGCTCCGCCCGGCGGCGCCGGACACGGGTATCGTGTTTTGCCGCGTGGATTTGCCCACGCCGGTGGACATTCCCGCGTCCGCAATGGCGATTGGCGATACGCGGCTCGCATCGGTGTTGCAGAAAGACGGCGCGCGCGTGTCGACGGTCGAGCACTTGATGTCCGCGTGTGCGGGCCTCGGGATCGACAACCTTTACGTCGACGTCACCGCTGAAGAAATTCCCATCATGGACGGCAGCGCAGCGTCCTTCGTGTTCCTGATTCAGTCGGCGGGCATCGAAGAGCAGAACGCGGCGAAGAAGTTCATCAAGGTCACCAAGCCGGTCGAAATCCGCGACGGCGACAAGTTTGCGCGTCTCGACCCGTACTTCGGCTTCAAGCTGAAGTTCACGATCGACTTCCGCCATCCGGCTGTCGACAAGACCGGTCAGGCGCTCGAAGTCGATTTCGCGAACACGTCGTATGTACGTGAAATCGCCCGTGCGCGTACGTTCGGTTTCGCGCATGAAGTCGAAATGATGCGCGAGCTGGGTCTGGCGCGCGGCGGCAGCATGGACAACGCGATCGTGCTCGACGAGTACCGCATCCTGAACAACGACGGTCTGCGGTACGACGACGAGTTCGTGAAGCACAAGATGCTGGACGCGATCGGCGACCTGTACGTGGTCGGTCACCCGCTGCTCGCGGCCTATGACGCGTACAAGTCGGGCCACGGCCTGAACAACGCACTGCTGCGCGAACTGCTGGCGCACGAAGATTCGTACGAGATCGTCACGTTCGACGATCCGCAGAAGGCGCCGCGCGGGTTCGCGTACGACACGCAGACGGCGTTTGCCTGAGGCCAGCCTGTCGCCGCGGTGAGAACCGGGGCGGAAACGAAAAAGCGACCTGAACGGTCGCTTTTTTCATTTCAGCGCGTGATGCGCGCACTCATTTCCGATGACGAGCCGCCATGCGCGCCAGCGCTTCCCGCAACGGCGACGGTTCCAATGTTTCGCTCAGTTCGTGCAGCGCGTCCGCGCCCGCGCGCGACATGCGTGCCTGCTTGACGCGCGGCGGCTCTTTAACGGATTGCGGACGCACGCGAATCTTCAGAGCATTGACGGGCCAGCCGCGCTGCTGCAAATCCGACAGCAGACGCGGTTCCAGATGCCGCAGCCGCGCGGCGAGCGCGTTGTGGGCGGCAAACAGCGCCAGTACGCCGTCCTTGATGAAACCGGGCTCGACGCTCGTCGCGAGATAGTCGGGCAGCAACTCGGTGAGATCGCGCTCCAGCGCGGCAACCTGCTCGACGCCCGCGCGCAGAGCGGCGAATGCGTCGGTGCGGTTCAGGACCTCGACCACCGCCTGCGGCCTGCGCACGCCGAACGACTTCGAGCCCAGCTTCGGGCCGGGCTTGAGCGACTGCCTTGAAAACGGTGAGAAACGGCTCATCTGGGATTCTGGTGACGGCCCGCGCCCCGCGCGTGCCCGATGCCGCGATTGTACCGTGCGGAACTGGCGCGCAACCCCCGCCTCCCGACATACGGGACGCCGACATCCGCAGCGCTTTCGCCCTGGCCGGATGGCCAGGCTTCTTGCCGCTGACACAGGCGTACGCGGGGGCGCGTGCTAAAATCCGTGATTCGAATTTACTCTTGGACCTAAGCCGCCGAGGCCCCTCCGACAACGAGTTGCAACAAGGTGAAAGGGTGTAAAAGCCAGCCTTGCAACCCCCCGCCGAAGCCGCGACGCAACCACGATCCGATGACCACCGGTTTTCTACAAAAGATTTTTGGCAGCCGCAACCAGCGGCTCGTCAAGCAATATCAAAAGACCGTCACGGCGATCAATGCGCTCGAACCGCAGATCGAGCAATTGACGGATGATCAACTGCGCGCGAAAACCACGGAATTCCGGCAACGCGTGAGCAGCGGCGAGTCGCTCGACAAGCTGCTCCCCGAGGCGTTCGCGGTCTGTCGCGAGGCGAGCAAGCGCGTGCTGAAGATGCGGCACTTCGACGTGCAGCTGATCGGCGGCATGGTCCTGCACTACGGCAAGATCGCGGAAATGCGCACGGGCGAGGGCAAGACGCTCGTCGCGACGCTGCCCGTGTATCTGAACGCGCTCTCGGGGCGCGGCGTGCACGTGGTCACGGTGAATGACTACCTGGCCCAGCGCGACGCTGAGTGGATGGCGCGCCTCTACAACTTCCTCGGTCTTTCCGTCGGCATCAACCTGTCGCAGATGGACCACGGCATGAAGCAGGAAGCGTACGCCGCGGACATCACGTACGGCACGAACAACGAGTTCGGCTTCGACTACCTGCGCGACAACATGGTCTACGAGACCGATGCGCGCGTGCAGCGGGCGCTGAATTTTGCGGTCGTCGACGAAGTGGACTCGATCCTGATCGACGAAGCGCGCACGCCGCTCATCATTTCCGGCCAGGCTGAAGACCACACCGAACTCTACGTGCGCATGAACGCGCTGCCGCCGCTGCTCGACCGCCAGATCGGCGAAGAGAAGGCCGACGGCACGGGCGTCGAAAAGCCGGGCGACTACACGCTGGACGAAAAGGCGCGCCAGGTGTTCCTGACGGAATCGGGCCACGAAAAGGCCGAGCGTCTGCTCGCCGAGTGGGGCCTGATCGGCGAGGGCGAAAGCCTCTACGCGCCGCAGAATATTACGCTGATGCACCACGTGTACGCTGCGCTGCGCGCGCACACGCTGTTCTACAAAGACCAGCACTACGTCGTGCAGAACAACGAAGTGGTGATCGTCGACGAATTCACGGGCCGTCTGATGGCGGGCCGTCGCTGGTCGGATGGCTTGCATCAGGCCGTTGAAGCGAAGGAACACGTGAAGATCCAGAGCGAGAACCAGACGCTCGCCTCGATCACGTTCCAGAACTACTTCCGCATGTACGCGAAGCTGTCCGGCATGACGGGTACGGCGGACACCGAAGCGTACGAATTCAACGAGATTTACGGGCTTGAGACGGTCGTGATCCCGACCAATCGCCCGCCGAAGCGGATCGACAAGCAGGACCAGATCTACAAGACGGCGATGGAGCGCTACAACGCCGTGATTCGGGACATTCGCGACTGTTACGAGCGTGGCCAGCCGGTGCTGGTCGGCACGACGTCGATCGAAAATTCAGAAGTGCTGTCGCAACTGCTGAACAAGGCCGGTTTGCCGCACGAAGTGCTGAACGCGAAGCAGCACGCGCGTGAAGCAGCGATCGTCGCGGAAGCAGGCCGTCCGAAGCGCGTCACGATCGCCACCAACATGGCGGGCCGCGGTACCGACATCGTGCTGGGCGGCAATGCTGAAAAGCAGGCCGCGTTCATCGAAGCCGATCTGTCGATCCCCGAAGACGAAAAGGCAGGCCGCATCCAGAAACTGCACGACGAGTGGCAAGCGCTGCACGATCAGGTGAAGGCCGCGGGCGGTCTGCACATCATCGGCACCGAGCGTCACGAATCGCGCCGTATCGACAATCAGCTGCGTGGCCGTGCTGGCCGTCAGGGCGATCCGGGCTCGTCGCGTTTCTATCTGTCGCTGGAAGATCCGCTGCTGCGCATTTTCGCGGGCGACCGCGTGCGCGCCATCATGGACCGCCTGAAGATGCCGGAAGGCGAGGCGATCGAAGCAGGCATCGTCACGCGTTCGATCGAATCGGCGCAGCGCAAGGTCGAAGCGCGCAACTTCGATATCCGCAAGCAGCTGCTCGAATACGACGACGTATCGAACGATCAGCGCAAGGTGATCTACCAGCAGCGCAACGAGTTGCTCGAAGCGCACGACATCACCGAAACCATCGGCGCGATGCGTCACGGCGTGGTTAGCGACATCGTCCATCAGTTCGTGCCGGCGGGCAGCATCGAAGAACAATGGGATGTGCCTGAACTCGAAGAAGTGCTGCGCAACGACTGGCAGCTCGATCTCGCCGTTCAGGAAATGATCAACGAATCGCAGTCGATCAACGCCGACGAGATTCTCGAAGCCGTGACTGCGTCAGCGGACGAGGCTTACGAGTCGAAGGTCGAGCAGGTGGGCCGCGAGTCGTTCAGCGCGTTCGAGCGCTCGGTCATGCTGCAGACGCTGGACCGCAGCTGGCGCGAACACCTCGCCGCGCTCGATCACCTGCGCCAGGGCATTCATCTGCGCGGCTATGCGCAGAAGAACCCGAAGCAGGAGTACAAGCGCGAAGCGTTTGAACTGTTCGCAGCGATGCTCGACTCGGTGAAGCTGGAAGTCACGCGCATCGTGATGAATGTGCAGATCCAGTCGCCGGAACAGCTGGAACTGGCCGCTGAGCAGATGGAAGAGCAAGGCAGCCATCTGGTGGACAACGTCGAGTTCCGTCACGCCGATTACGCCGAAGGCGGCGCGGCTGTGGCGGCGGCGCCCGTCGCGGCGAACGCGGCGGCCGCGATGATCGGCGACGCGATGGCGCACGGCCAGGGGGCGGCGGCGCCGCTGTCTGGCGACAACGTGCCGAAGGTCGGGCGCAACGATCCGTGCCCGTGCGGCAGCGGCAAGAAGTACAAGCAGTGCCACGGCAAGATTGCATGACACACGAAGGCGGCGCGCGTTAAGCGCGCCGCGTCGTTTGAAGCGTGCATTGCTGGTGATTTCGCGGTGGCGCAGGTCCATCTGGCGCCATCACTTTTGATCCCCAATGCCGGCGTCCGCCGGCATTTCAGTCTCGACAGGTCGCAAACATGGCTGTCAATTTCCCCTCGATCGATCCCGCTCAACTCCATCCCGTCGCCGGCGTCACGCTAGGCTGGGCAGAGGCGAATATCCGCAAGCCGAACCGCAAGGACGTGCTCGTCATTTCCGTCGACGAAGGCGCGACGGTCGCGGGCGTGTTCACGTTGAATCGCTTTTGCGCCGCGCCCGTGACGGTGTGCCGCGAGCATCTGGAGCACGTGCGAACGGGCGGCAAGGGCATTCGCGCGCTGGTTGTGAACACGGGCAATGCGAACGCTGGCACGGGCGAACCGGGCATGGCGCACGCGCGCGAGACGTGTGACGAACTCGCGCGCCTCGCGGGTATCGCGCCCGAGCAGGTGCTGCCGTTCTCGACGGGCGTGATTCTGGAGCCGCTGCCTATCGATCGTCTGAAAGCCGGTTTGCCGGCCGCGCTGGCGAACCGCCAGGCTGCACACTGGTACGACGCCGCGCAGGCCATCATGACCACCGACACGCTGCCGAAAGCCGTGTCGCGCCAGGTCAAGGTTGACGGCCACACGGTCACGATGACGGGCATCAGCAAGGGCGCGGGCATGATCAAGCCGAACATGGCGACGATGCTCGGCTTTCTCGCATTCGACGCCAACGTCGCGCAGCCGGTGCTCGACGAACTGGTCAAGCATGTCGCCGACCGCTCGTTCAACTGCGTCACGATCGACGGCGATACGTCGACGAACGACTCGTTCATCCTGATCGCATCGGGCAAGTCGAGCCTGCCTGCGATCACGTCGACGGATTCGCCCGCCTATGGCGCGCTGCGCGATGCCGTGACGGAAACGGCGCAGACGCTCTCGCAACTGATCGTGCGCGACGGCGAAGGCGCGACGAAGTTCATGACGGTGCAGGTCGAAGGCGGATCGAGTGTCGCCGAGTGCCGCCAGATTGCTTACGCGATCGGCCATTCTCCGCTCGTGAAGACGGCGTTCTACGCATCGGACCCGAACCTCGGCCGTATTCTGGCCGCGATCGGCTATGCGGGTGTGACGGACCTGGACGTCGGCAAGATCGACCTGTATCTGGATGATGTGCTCGTCGCGAAAGCGGGCGGGCGCAACCCTGAGTACAAGGAAGAAGATGGGCAACGCGTGATGAAGAAGGCGGAAATCCTGATTCGCGTCGTGCTCGGCCGTGGCGATGCGCAAGCGACGATCTGGACGTGCGATCTGTCGCATGACTACGTGAGCATCAACGCCGACTATCGTTCCTGATTCACGCCGATCACGACATGGATAAACTTGAACAATTCCTGAGCCGCGCCGAAGCCGTGCTGGTGCGGCTCGAAGCGATGCTTCCGCCGGCTGCACCCCAGATCGACTGGTCTTCGGCTGTTGCATTCCGCTGGCGCAAGCGCCAGGGGCGCGGTTACTTGCAGCCGGTTCCCGCAATCTCGCTGATTTCGCTGGACGATCTGCAGAATATCGATCGCCAGAAAAGCCTGATCGAACAGAACACGAAGCAGTTCGTCAGCAAGCAGCCCGCCAACAACGTGCTGCTTACGGGCGCGCGCGGCACGGGCAAGTCGTCGCTGATCAAGGCGTGCCTGAACGCGTATTCGAAGGACGGTCTGCGTCTGATCGAAGTCGACAAGGACGATCTGCACGATCTGGGCGATATCGTCGATCTGATTTCGGCGCGCCCTGAGCGCTTCATCGTGTTCTGCGACGACCTGTCGTTCGAAGAGGGCGAGTCAGGCTACAAGGCGCTGAAGGTGGCGCTCGATGGATCGGTCGCCGCGCAGTCGGACAATGTGCTGATCTACGCGACGTCGAATCGCCGCCATCTGTTGCCCGAGTACATGAGCGACAACGAGACGTACAAGCACACGTCCGACGGCGAAATTCATCCGGGCGAAGTGGTCGAAGAAAAGATCTCGTTGTCTGAGCGCTTCGGGCTGTGGGTCAGTTTTTATCCGTTCAAGCAGGACGACTATCTGTCGATCGTCGCGCACTGGCTGCATCACTTCGGCTGCAACGATGCCGACGTCGAAACGGCGCGCGGTGACGCGCTGATCTGGGCGCTGGAACGCGGTTCGCGCTCGGGGCGCGTCGCGTGGCAGTTCGCGCGCGATTGGTCCGGCAAGCGGGCACAGGCATGAACGACGCAGCGCAAAGCCACGCGGGCGAGTTGAACGAAGCCGGCCGTCCCGTCACGGAAGTGGCCGTGGGCGTGCTTGTTCAGCCCGATGGCCGCTATCTGCTCGCGCAACGGCCCGCCGGAAAACCGTATGAAGGCTACTGGGAATTTCCGGGTGGCAAGCTGGAGCCGGGTGAAACGGTGGAAGCAGCGCTCGCGCGCGAACTGCACGAAGAACTCGGCATCGACGTGCAGGCGAGTCACCGCTGGCACGTGCTCGAGCACGACTATCCGCATGCCTACGTGCGCCTCTATTTCTGCAAGGTGACGTCGTGGAACGGCGAGCCGCACGGGCGCGAGGGTCAAGCGTTCGCGTGGCAGACGCTGCCAGCGCAGGTGTCGCCGCTATTGCCCGCGACGATTCCCGTGTTGGAGTGGCTCGCGGAGGAGTGAGCTAAAGGCGGAGTCGCCTGGTTCGGCTTCCGCCTCGCTATCACTAGCGACGATGGCGACGCGCGATGTGCCCGCTCAGTGCGAGCGGTGCTCGCCGGGCGTGTCATCGGTTGGCGGTTCTTCGTCGGTGCCGCCGATCTTGTATTTTTCGGCAGCCCACGCGCCGAGATCGATCTGCTTGCAGCGCTCGGAACAGAAGGGACGGAAGCGGTTCTCGGGAGTCCAGCGGACATCTCTACCGCAGCTTGGGCATTTGACTACAGTGACCATTCGATAAAACGTTCAATCGCAAACAATGAAGCCAACTAAGTGAGGCCGTTTGCGTCAGTTTAAAGACTGCACAGCGTCAACTGGAACGGCACGTCGACATCGACCGCGCGCGGACGCAGATCGCCGTCCTGCACCGTGAAGCGCACCCACAACATGTACTTGTTGGCACTGGCCTCCGGGATCACCCGCAATTCCGGTGCCACGCGAACCTGCATCAGCTGATACGTGCGACCCGACAGCATTTGCTGGTAACTGCCCTGCATGGCCATCACTTTCGAAGCCTGCCCCGATTCGCGCGCGAGCCTCAGCACGATGGCAGCTGCGTCGCGTAGCGGCAGAAGCGGCATGACCCACTTGGCGATATCCTGGCGACGCTGGTCGGGGTGCGTCTGCTGCCACGCGTAGTACGACGGAAGATCGAACTTGCACGTGCCGCCCGGGATGATGGCGCGGCTGCGGATGCTGGCGAGCCACTCGTTATCAGCAAGATGCTGGCCAGTCTTGCCTTGCATTTGCGTCAGCCCGGCGAGCGTCTGTTCGATTTCGCCGAGGACGGCTTCGAGCGCGTTCTGCTCGATGCCGGGATTACCGCGAAACGGAGCGAGCGTTTGACGCTGCCGCTCCAGTTCCTTCATCAAATCGGACTTCAGATCCGCGCGGCCCGCGACTTCCGAGATTTCGAACAGCGTAGTCAGCGCGACGTGATGTTCCCTGGCATCTTCCTGAGTCAGAAAGAACGTGAAGCGCTCGAACAGATCTTCGAGGCGCAGCAGCGTCCGGATTCGCTCATTGAAGGGATACTCGTAAAGGATCAAGCGGGGTCGCCTCGGGCGTGGTCGGTGACGGAATTGCAGGACATTCTAATGCCGTGAGACTACCCTAGCAATCACACACTTTTTTGGCGAGCTTCTGTCAATTTTTGCGCGGTATTACGCGCATTCGTTGCGTGTAGATGCTGTTCCCGACAACATGCGCGCACGCTACCGACAATGCACAGAATCGCTCACGGCTTAGGCACCCGCGAGCGAAACATACGTGCGATGAAGCTGATCGACGTCGACGTCGAGTTCTTCGAGCGATCGGTTGTCGTTGACGATCACGTCGTCGGCGGCGGCGAGGCGTGCCTCGCGCGTGGCCTGCCGCGCGATGATCGCGAGTACCTGCTCGCGCGTGAACGCATTGCGGCGCATGACGCGCGCGATCTGCGTCTCGACGCTGCAATCGACGGCCAGCACGCGATTCACACGCGTTTTCCAGCTACCTGATTCGACGAGCAACGGCACGACGACGATCACATAAGGCCCCGGCGCCTGTTGACGCTTACGCTCGGTCTCCGCGCGGATCAACGGATGTGTGATCGCTTCGAGCCGTTTGCGCGCATTTTCGTCGCTGAAAACCAGTGCGCGCATCCGGGCGCGATCGAGCGAGCCGTCTGTGGCAACGAATGACGGACCGAACTCCGTCGCAATGGACGGCATGGCGAGACCTTGCGGCGCGGTGATGCGATGCGCGATCACGTCGGTATCGACGAGCGTCACGCCGCGTTTTGCGAACAGATCGGCAACCGTGGACTTGCCGCTGCCGATGCCCCCGTCAACCCAACAGCAAACATGCGTCAGCCTCCCAAAGCCATGTAAAGCGGCGTGCCGACGAACAGCGTCACGGCGCCGCCTGCCGCGAGGAACGGACCGAAGGGCAGCGGCTCTTCGAAACGCATGCGCCCGATCCATGTCGCGACCAGGCCGACGACGGCGCCCGTGACGGCGGCAATCAGAATGATCTGCGGCAGCGCGGCCCAGCCGAGCCACGCGCCGAGCGCGGCGAGCAGCTTGAAGTCGCCGTAACCCATGCCTTCGACGCCGCGCACGAGCTTGAACACCCAATGCACACACCACAGCGCCAGGTAGCCTGCAATCGCGCCGATCACGGCATCGTGCAGGCTCGCGAACACGGTATTGAAGTTGACGATGAGGCCGGCCCAGAGCAACGGCAAGGTCATCGAGTCCGGCAACAGGTGTGTGTCGATATCGATCGCGCTCATCGCCAGCAGTGTCGCGCATAGCGCGAACGCAGCGAGCGCCGTGCCCGTTGCGCCAAACGAGATGAGCGCGCCTAGGGCCAGCGCCGCGCTCGACAGTTCGAGCAAGGGATATCGAAAGCTCACGCGCGTCTTGCAGTGCGAGCACCGGCCGCGCAACAGCAGATAGCTGAGCACCGGGACGTTCTCCCACGCGCGCAGGACGTGACCGCAATGTGGGCATGCGCTGCGCGGTAACCAGAGGTTGTAGCGCTCGGGCAGGCCGTCTTCATCGAACGCGTGGTCCGTCGCTTCGCTCACTTCGGCGCGCCATGCGCGTTCGAGCATAATCGGCAAGCGGTGCACGACGACGTTCAGGAAGCTGCCGATCACCAGACCGAACGCAATCACGAATGCGATCTGCGCACCCGCAGGCAGCGTGCCGAAGGCTGCGCCGAGGCTGTCCGCGAAACGGGCGAGCGGGCCGCTGAAGGAAGGTTCTGACACGGACGTGAGCGTGGTCGGCATGATTGATTGTCTGGACTCGGCTGCGATGCTACTACACCACGTTGCCAAGTTGGATGATGGGAAGATACATCGCGACGACCAGACCGCCGACCAGCCCGCCCAGCACGACGATCACAAGCGGCTCGCACAGGCTCGCGAGGCCTGCGATCTTTTCGTCTACCTGACGATCGCTCAGCGACGCCACATCGAGCAGCATCGTATCCAGCGTGCCCGACTCTTCAGCGATGGCGACGGGGTGCACGATTGCTTCGGGGAAACATTGCGCTTCACGCATCGCGGGCGCGAGCCGCACGCCGCGTCTAAGTTGCGCTGAGATCGCGACGGTCGCGCGATCGAAGCACGCGTTGCCCGTTGCGTGCGTGAGCGAATCGAATGCGTCGGCGAGCGGCGTGCCTGCCGACAGCAACGTGCCAAGCGCGCGGCTCCAGCGCGCCGCGCACAGTGTGGTGAGCAGTGAACCGGCGACGGGCAGACGCAGCGTCGCGCGGGCGAACTGTAGACGAGCCGCTTCCGAGCAGCGCAGCACGCGACGCATCGCGAACACAAGCACGCACACGAGCGAGGCGAGCGGCACGCTCCAGCGGCCAGCCGCCGCTGACATTGCGAGTACGAGTTGAGTCGGCGCGGGTAGCTTTGCGCCGAAACCATCGAAGATCTGTTTGAACGTCGGAACGACCCACACTAGCAGGGCGGCTGTGATCGCGAGCGCGAGGAGCAGGATCGCGACGGGATAGGTGAGCGCGGCGCGCACTTTCGCGCGCTGGGCGGCGGCGCGCTCGCGGTCGTCGGCGAGCCGGGCAAGGACGGTCGGCAGCGCGCCCGAGGCTTCACCGACCTCGACTAACTGGCAATATAGCGCGCCACTCGAAGCGTTGTTCCTGGATGGCCACGGCCGTCATGCGACCTCCGTTGCGCTCAAGGCTTCGGCGAGGCTCGTCGTGCCGTCGAAAGCGCGGGCTACCGCGGCTTCGCGCAAGGTCTGAACGCGCTCGACGTGTGCCTGTCGCGCAATCTCATGCGTACCGGCGCGCGCGACGATGAGTTCGCGCATCGCGTCCGAAACCGGCATCGTTTGATGAATGCCGATTCGTCCGCGAAAGCCGATCCCATGACACGCTTCGCATCCGTGAGGAATGTAGGGGCGCCAGTGGGCGATCTGATCGTCGGACACGCCGGCTGCGCGTAGCGAAGCGGACGTTTCCGAAGAAGCACGCGTGCATGCAGGACACAGCCGCCGCACCAGCCGCTGCGCTGTGACGAGTCGCAACGCGGCCGCGAGGTTGTAGGGCTCGACGCCGATGTCGATCAGACGCGCGATGGCTGCGGGCGCATCGTTCGTATGCAGTGTCGACAGGACGAGGTGTCCTGTTTGCGCCGCCTTGACGGCGACGTCGGCTGTCTCTTCGTCGCGGATTTCGCCGACCATGATGACGTCCGGGTCCTGACGCAGGAACGCGCGCAGCGCGACGGCAAACGTCAACCCGGCCTTTTCGCGCACGCTGACCTGGTTGATGCCCGCGAGCTGGATTTCGGCTGGATCTTCGACCGAACAGAGATTGCGCGACTCGGCATTCAGCAGTTGCAGGAAGCAGTACAGCGACATTGTCTTGCCGCTACCCGTCGGGCCCGTGACGAGCACGAGTCCGTGAGGCGAGCGGATCGACCGGTCCACGATGTCGCGCTGCCCGGGCGCGAGTCCGAGCGAATCGAGCGAGAGATCGGCGGGCAGCGCTTCGAGCCACCGCAGCACGAGTTTTTCGCCGAACAGCGTAGGCAGCGAGTTCACGCGATAGTCCTCGACGCGACCCGCCGCGATGGGCAGGCGCAAGCGGCCGTCCTGCGGCACCCGCCGTTCCGCAATATCCATGCGCGCCAGCACTTTCACGCGTGTGATGAACGCGTCGCGCAGATGCGCGGGTGGACGCCCAAGCTCGTGCAACACACCGTCGACGCGCAGACGCATCCGCCAGCCGTGCTCCTTCGGTTCGATGTGCAGATCGGATGCGTTGAGGCGCGCGGCTTCGTGCAGCGTGTCGGCGAGCAGGCGCACGGCAGGTGGGCTGTCTGCATCAGGCGTGGCGGGTTGAAGCGCCCGTCTGTTCGTGCCGATGTTGGGCGCGGGTGTCGCGGAGAGGGAAGAAGTGCGCATCGAAGACCGGCTGCGAGCCGCCTGTAAAACATGACGGCTTCATCATCCGGTATCGCGCAAGGGGCCGCTATTCAGCCGAATGGCCAGGTGTGGGCCAGAGGTGAGCGGTCAGCGGCCGACAAGCCGCTTGATCTTCGACCCCGGCGCGGGACCGGGGCGAAAAACCTTAACTGTTCTGATTGCCTGATCGTCGCTGCGCAGAACTTCGATTTTGATGTCGTTGATCTTTACGCAGACATCGCCTTCGGGAATTTCTTCGAGAACTTCCAGGATCAATCCGTTCAGCGTTTTCGGGCCGTCCGTCGGCAGCTTCAGTTGCAGCCAGCGGTTCAACTCGCGCAGCGGCATGCTGCCCGCGACGATGCATTCACCTTCCTCGTTCCAGCCGCCGCGCGAACTGGCGCTACGCGGCACGGACGTCGTGAATTCGCCGATCAGTTCCTCGATGATGTCCTCGGGTGTCACGAGTCCCTGCAATTCGCCGTACTCATCGACGACGAGTGCAGTGCGATGACGGCTTTCCTGGAAGAACTGGAGTTGCTGGAAAACGGGCGTGCCCGTTGGCACGAAGTACGGCTCCGCGAGCAGTTCGCGCAGCGTGTCGCGTTCCAGCTCCTGGTTGTGCAGCGCGGACAGCGTCTTGCGCACGTGGAGCACGCCGAGCACGCGGTCGAAATCGCCCTGATAGACGATCAGCTTGTTGTGATAGCAGGTTTCGAGCTGATGCATGATCTGCTCGAATGGTGCGTCGAAGTCGAGGGCTTCGATGCGGCGGCGCGGGATCATCACGTCGTCGACTGTGATGTTTTCGAGGTCGAAAAGGTTCAGCAGAATGCTGCGGTGCTTGGTCGGCATGAAACTGCCGGACTCGAGCACGATGGTGCGCAGTTCTTCCGTCGACAGCCGCTGGTCGTGCGCGCCCTTGGTATTGATATGCAGCACGCGCAGGATGGCGTTCGCGAACAGATTCACGAACCAGATCAGCGGCTTCGACACGCGCATGAGCGGCGCGATCAGCAGGCTGGCGGGAAGCGCGATCTTTTCCGGGAACGTCGCGCCCACGATCTTCGGCGTGATTTCGGCGAACACGATGATGAGAAACGCGACGATACCCGTCGCAATCGACAGCACGACGTTATTGCTGCCGAATGTGTGCAACGCGATCGACGTTGTCAGCACGGGGATGATCGTGTTGAACAGGTTGTTGCCGATGAGGACGGCGCTCAGCAGTTCATCGGTGCGCGCGAGCAGGCCTTGGGTGGTCTTCGCGCCGAGCGCGCCCTTGGTCGCGAGATGTTTCAGGCGATGGCGGTTGATCGCCATCATCGCTGTCTCGGTAATGGAGAAGAAGCTGGAGCAAATGAGAAGCAGGACGACGGCGCCAATTTGCGCCCATAAGGGAAGTTGTTCCACGCGACGTGAATAAGAGAAGGGGAAGGGATGGGGAGAATATAGCAGAGGGGCTGGGAGCCCTCAGTGGGCGAACGGGCAGCTTGAAATCTCGCGCGGCCTTTCAACGCGGGGCAGTACGCCATTGCCCTTTGTCCGTACGACAGACGAAAAAAAACCGCGCAATGCGCGGTTTTTTCAAAATCTGGTCGGGGTGAGAGGATTCGAACCTCCGGCCTCTACGTCCCGAACGTAGCGCTCTACCAGGCTAAGCTACACCCCGATTTGGTACTGCGTTTCACTCGATCCGGACTAATCCGGCGTTTCAGTCTTATTTAAGACTGCCTCGTCGTCGAGTAAGAACATAATTCTAGCAGGCTTTCTTTGTAAATGGAATCGGGAAACGAAGAAATTGCTGCGGCTGCGGCCTGCGCTTCCTGCTTCGCGCATTCGAGTGTGTGATCCAGCGCGCCGGAACGTGTGATGGCCTCGAAAATTTCGTCGAAGCGATCCGTGCCGCCTTGCTCGATTGCCTCGCGCGCAAGCGCCGCCTGCTCGGGCGTGCCGCGTTCGATCAGATAGATGAGCGGCAGCGTCGGCTTGCCTTCACGCAGGTCGTCGCCAGCGTTCTTGCCCATCGATTCCGGCGTGCCCGTGTAGTCGAGCCAGTCGTCCATGATCTGGAATGCCGTGCCGATACGCCGGCCGAATTCCGCTGCAGCCGCTTCAATGGTCGCGTCTGCGCCCGCCAGCACGGCGCCCAACTGGGCCGCCGCCTCGAACAGCTTCGCTGTCTTGTAGCGGATCACCTGCATATAGCGCGCTTCGTCGACGTCGGCGTCGTGCATGTTCAACAACTGCAGCACTTCGCCTTCGGAAATGATGTTGGTCGCTTCCGAAAGAATCTCCATCACGCGCATCTTGCCCACGCCGACCATCATCTGGAACGAGCGGGAATACAGAAAGTCGCCGACCAGCACGCTCGCCGCGTTGCCGAACAGCGCATTCGCCGTCTGACGGCCACGGCGTAGATCGGATTCGTCGACGACGTCGTCGTGCAGCAGCGTGGCCGTATGAATGAACTCGACGACGGCCGCCAGTTCGTGCCGATACCCCGTCCTGTCGCCGAGCGCGCCTGCCACGAGCAACAGCAGCGCGGGCCGCAGGCGCTTGCCTCCGGCACTGATGATGTACTCGGAGATCTGGTTGATCAGCATCACCTCGGACGCCAGACGGTGCCGGATGACGCGATTCACCTGCTGCATGTCTTCGGCGATCGGAGCGAGCAGATTTGCTGCGTTGGGGGTGGGGGTGGCGGTTGACGACATGGTGGCGAATTCGGGTAGTGCCGCGAATTATAAGGCGAACTGCGGCAATTCCGCGCCGGACACCATTTGTTCATGGCCGTTTTGACCCGTTTGCGGATGGATCGCCTGCATTTGTCGCGCACGGGACGGGTGGACGCGGCCGTTGTCAACTGATTTTGACCGTGCAGCTAACTCTATGTATAATCGAGGGTTTCCGCGCGTGGTGCGTGGGGAAAATGAATCCAGAGTGAGGTTTTCAATGTACGCGGTCATAAAAACCGGCGGCAAGCAGTATAAAGTTGCTGTCGGCGAAAAACTTAAAGTAGAACAGATACCGGCAGACATTGACGCTGAAATCACGCTCGACCAGGTTCTCGCAGTGGGCGAAGGCGAATCGATTAAGTTCGGTACGCCGCTGGTCAGTGGGGCTTCCGTCAAAGCTACCGTCGTGTCTCAAGGTCGTCACAAGAAAGTGACCATCTTCAAGATGCGCCGCCGGAAGCACTACCAGAAGCATGGCGGCCACCGCCAGAACTACACCGAACTGCGCATCGACGCGATCAACGCGTAAGCGCATCGGGCAAGGAGCTAACAAATGGCACACAAAAAGGCAGGCGGATCGTCCCGGAACGGCCGCGACTCCGAGTCGAAACGACTTGGCGTGAAAGTGTACGGCGGTCAGGCGATCCTGGCTGGCGGCATCATCGTGCGTCAACGCGGCACGCGTATGCACCCGGGTGAAAACGTCGGCATCGGCAAGGACCACACCTTGTTCGCGCTGACGGACGGCCACGTCAAGTTCACGACGAAGGGCGCCGGCAAGAAGCATCTGGTCAACGTCGTCCCGGCTGCTGTCTGAGCTTAGTCAGGCACGGGCTTCAGGACCGGAAAAAAGGCCCCGCGAAGTTTGCGGGGCCTTTTTGTTTGCGGGCTTTTCGGACTTCTGTTCGCGGACCCGGCGCCGTCGCGGCATCTCGTTGTCGCGATGGGACAAGAATCAGACTCAAACTGGCCGTTTGGCCAATGGTGCGCGCGCGTCACGCGCGGCAAAATAGCAATACCTACGGGACGGAGTAACGCATGAAGTTCATTGACGAAGCGAGGATTGAAGTCATCGCCGGCGACGGAGGAGATGGCAGCGCGTCGATGCGCCGCGAGAAATTCGTCCCGTTCGGCGGTCCGGACGGTGGCGACGGCGGCCGCGGCGGCAGCGTCTTTGCAGTCGCAGACCGCAACATCAACACGCTGATCGACTACCGGTACGCGAAAAAGCATCAGGCGCGCAACGGCGAAAACGGCCGTGGCTCGGATTGCTACGGCAAGGGCGGCGACGACATTACGTTGCGCATGCCCGTCGGCACGATCATTACGGATATGGATACGGGCGAGCTGATCGCCGACCTTACCGAGCACAACCAGACTGTGCAGATCGCGCAGGGCGGCTCGGGCGGTCTCGGCAACCTGCACTTCAAGTCCAGTACGAATCGCGCGCCGCGCCAGAAGACAGAAGGCAAGCCGGGCGAGCGCCGCATGGTGCGCCTCGAATTGAAGGTGCTGGCCGACGTCGGTTTGCTGGGCATGCCCAACGCGGGCAAGTCGACGTTTATCTCGTCGGTGTCGAACGCGAAGCCGAAAATCGCCGATTATCCGTTCACGACGCTCGCGCCGAATCTCGGCGTCGTGCGCGTCGGGCCGAGCCGCAGCTTCGTGATCGCCGACATTCCCGGACTGATCGAAGGCGCTGCGGAGGGCGCAGGCCTCGGTCATCAGTTCCTGCGGCACTTGCAGCGCACGGGGCTGCTGCTGCATATCGTCGATCTCGCGCCGTTCGACGAAGCTGTCGATCCCGTCGCGGAAGCGAGGGCTATCGTCAACGAGCTGCGCAAGTACGACGAAGAGCTGTTCGGCAAGCCTCGCTGGCTCGTGCTGAACAAGCTCGACATGGTTCCTGAAGACGAGCGCGAAATACGCGTGGCCAAATTCCTGAAGGACTTCGAATGGGATGGCCCGGTCTTCGAAATCTCGGCGCTCACGGGCCAAGGCTGCGAAAACCTCTGCTACGCGGTGTACGACTACATCTCCGAGCATTCGGATGCGCACCGCGAGGCGGAAGCCGAAGATCTGGCCGCTGACGTGCGCTTCCGCGAGGGGCAAGCGGGCGGTGCCGCGGGAACACCCGTCGAGCCGCAGGAGTAAGCAGCCGTACCCTGGATCCGGCGCACTCCCAGCATGCGCCGGCCTTACGAATCATCTTGGAGACCGCGCACAATGCGTTCCGTTATCGCAGATTCCAGGCGATTGGTGGTGAAAGTCGGTTCGAGCCTCGTCACGAACGACGGGCGCGGGCTCGATCACGCGGCGATTGGCCGCTGGGCCGCGCAGATTGCCGCGCTGCGCGAGCAGGGCAAGGAGGTCGTGCTCGTCAGTTCGGGTGCAATCGCCGAGGGCATGCAGCGCCTTGGCTGGACCAGGCGTCCGCGTGAAATCGACGAACTGCAGGCAGCCGCGGCCGTTGGTCAGATGGGGCTGGCGCAGGTCTATGAAAGCCGATTCGCCGAGCATTCCATTCGCACCGCGCAAATCCTGCTGACGCACGCGGACCTGGCCGATCGCGAACGCTATCTGAACGCGCGCTCCACGCTGCTGACGTTGCTGCGCCTGGGCGTGGTGCCGATCATCAATGAAAACGACACCGTCGTCACCGACGAAATCAAGTTCGGTGACAACGATACGCTCGGTGCGCTGGTCGCAAATCTGATCGAAGGCGATGCGCTGATCATCCTGACCGACCAGCAAGGTCTCTTCACCGCGGACCCGCGCAAGGATCCGAGCGCGACGCTCGTCCAGCAGGCCGATGCCGGTTTGCCTGAACTCGAGGCCATGGCGGGCGGCGCGGGTTCGAGCATCGGCCGTGGCGGCATGTTGACGAAAATTCTCGCAGCGAAGCGCGCGGCTCATAGCGGCGCGAACACGGTGATCGCAAGCGGCCGTGAGGCGGATGTGCTCGCCCGCCTCGCATCGGGCGAGGCGATCGGTACGCAGTTGATCGCGCGCACAGCTCGCATGGCCGCGCGCAAGCAGTGGATGGCGGACCATCTTCAGGTGCGCGGGCATGTGGTGATCGACGACGGCGCCGTCGAAAAGCTCACGGAAGGCGGCAAGAGTCTGCTGCCGATCGGCGTGGTCGGTGTGCAGGGCGCGTTCGCGCGCGGCGAGGTGATCGCGTGTCTGAGCCCGTCGGGGCGCGAAGTCGCGCGCGGGCTGACGAACTACAGCAGCGCGGAGACGAAGCTGATCCAGCGTCGTCCGAGCGGCGAGATCGAATCGGTGTTGGGTTACATGCTCGAGCCCGAACTCATCCATCGGGACAATCTGGTGCTCATCTAGAAGTGCTCCCCTCCGCGAGGCCACAAAAAAAGCCGTTCCATCACAAGATGGAACGGCTTTTTGTTGCGTCGGCATCGAGCCGCGGAGCCTTCCGCGGGCGGATGATAGACCGTTGTATCAGCCTCCGCGAATCAACGTGCTGTTCACGCGCTTGTACCTGATATTGTTCAGAATCGCGTCCGCCTTGCCGACGGGCAGCTTGCTCGTGCAGAAGTAATCCTGATAAAGCGCCGCGTGATACGCGTTCAGATCGCCGTTTTCGATCCGCGACCAGTCGTTTTCGACCGTACGGTCCCAGCCGTCGTGATCGGCGTTGAGTCCCGCATATAGCTTCCACGAGTAGTCCTCGCAGCGAATCCCTTCGTAGTTCACGTTGCGCGCGCCACTCGGGCTCGTGACCACCACCGTGTAGCGAATCACGCCGTCGCTGTCGACCGTCAGCGATTTTGCATCGAGCGCGAACTGCAGCGGTGTGTTCTGCGAAACGTTGAACGGCAGCAGATCGCCAGGCTGCGGCATGGCCGGGAGCGTATCGACTTTCTTTTCGGTCCACGTCGACGGCCGGTCGAACAGATACTGAAAGTCGCTCTTGGGTCCATCGGACTTGGAAGCGTCAGTCGGCGTGGAATTCTTGGTGCTCGAACAGCCAGCCAGCAGAACGCCCGCGGCGACACACGCCGCGGCGAAAGCAAATACTTTCAATGTGATTTCCTCGAAACGCCGGCGCAGCGTGTCACACGCCGCACCGGCAGATGCGGCGTGGACAGCCGCTTAGCGTCAGTCGCGCAGACCCGGTGCCTGAACGGCTGCAGGATCTTCCGTCGACGAACAGTCAGACCCGATTGTCGCACGCAGCGTAGTCTCGACTACAAATGACGTCGTGACGGTCGTCACGGACGCTGCGGACTCCATCGACGCCCCGGGCGGCGCATTCACCGACGACGCCATCCGTGGATAGCGTTGCCCGTGATGATGTCCACCGGGCCGTTCCGTGCGCGGCGCAGGACGCCGCAGGAAACGGGACAATTCCGTTAACGCCAGCTGATACACATCCCGCTTGAACTCGATCACACAGTCGAGCGGTACCCAGTACTCGTTCCAGCGCCAGGCATCGAACTCAGGGTGATCGGTCGCGCGCAAACAAATGTCGCAATCGCGTCCAACCATCCGGAGCAGGAACCAGATCTGCTTCTGGCCGCGGTAATGGCCGCGGACCTCACGCTTGATGAACTTGTCAGGCACCTCATAACGCAACCAGTCACGCGTGCGACCGATAACCTTGACGTGCTCCGGAAGCAGGCCGGTTTCTTCGTGCAATTCCCTGAACATCGCCTGCACGGGGGTCTCACCATACTTGATGCCCCTTGCGGAAACTGCCAGGAATGTTCACGCAGACGCTTGCCCCAAAACACCTCGTTGTGAGCGTTCAAGAGGATGATGCCGACGTTCGGGCGAAAGCCTTCACGATCCAGCATACAACCACCTTCGAATCCTTTAAAATTGCTTTGATTATAAACAGATAACGGGTCCGACGCACCGCCTCGCACCAGATTGGCGCGATTGCCCGCAACAAGCCTCGTCCGGAGCCTCGAAAGCCGCTTTCCGGCGCTTTTGGCGCGTCGTCGGACAAGTGCCCGCGCATGCGACAATCGCTGTTCGGCCTGTCACAAGCGTGCGCCGGTATGACCAGGCGCTCAGGCGCGCGAACTCATCGTCTTACCCTTTCGGGCGGCCCCTTTGGTCCGCCGCTTTTGGAAAATTCTGAATGAAAGCCTCCCGATTCTTTATTGGCACCCTGAAGGAAGCGCCCGCCGACGCGGAAATCGTCAGTCACAAGCTCATGGTGCGTGCCGGCATGATCCGGCGCGTCGCTGGCGGCATCTACAACTATCTGCCAATTGGCCTGCGCTCGATCCGCAAGGTAGAAGCGATCGTGCGCGAGGAAATGAACCGGGCAGGCGGGATCGAACTGCTGATGCCGGCTGTGCAGCCGGCGGAGCTGTGGCAGGAATCGGGCCGCTGGGAAAAATATGGTCCCGAACTGCTGCGCTTCAAGGATCGCAAGCAGACTGACTTCGTGATTGGACCGACGCACGAAGAAGTCGTGACGGATATCGCGCGCAACCAGATCAAGAGCTACCGTCAGTTGCCCGTGAACTTCTATCAGATCCAGACGAAGTTCCGCGACGAAATCCGTCCGCGTTTCGGCGTGATGCGCGGCCGTGAATTCATCATGAAGGACGCGTATTCGTTCGATAAGGACGCGGACGGCCTGAAAGAGTCGTATCGCAAGATGTACGACGCTTATGTGCGCATTTTCACGCGCCTCGGTCTCGATTTCCGCGCGGTCGCGGCGGACAACGGCTCGATCGGCGGCAGCGGCTCGCACGAATTCCACGTGATCGCCGATACGGGCGAAGACGACATCGCTTACTGCCCGACGTCGGACTTCGCGTCCAACGTCGAAGCGGCTGAAGCGTTGCCGCTGATCGCGGAACGCGCCGCGCCGAAGGAAGAACTCAAGAAGACGCCGACACCGGGCAAGGCCAAGTGCGAAGCCGTCGCCGAATATCTCGACATTCCGCTCGAAAAGACCATCAAGTCGATCATCCTCGCCACCGAAAACGAAAGCGCCGAGCCGACCATCTGGCTGCTGATGCTGCGCGGCGACCATGATCTGAACGAGATCAAGGTCAACAAGCTGCCTGGTCTCGCCGAGTTCCGCTTCGCGACGGAAGAAGAAATCGTCGCGTGGTTCGGCACGCCGCCGGGCTACCTCGGGCCGATGAACACCAAGAAGCCGATCAAGGTGATCGCGGACCGCACGGTCGCGAACATGAGCGATTTCGTGGTCGGCACGAACGAAGTCGATTTCCACACCACAGGCGTCAACTGGGGCCGCGATCTGCCCGAACCCGTCGTCGCGGACATCCGCAACGTGAAGAAGGGCGATCCGTCGCCGGACGGCAAGGGCGTGATCGACATCTGCCGCGGCATCGAAGTCGGCCACGTGTTCCAGCTTGGCACCAAGTATTCGGAAGCGATGAACGCGACGTGCCTCGACGAATCCGGCAAACCGCAGCCGATGCAGATGGGCTGCTACGGCATCGGTGTCACGCGTATTCTCGGCGCGGCGATCGAGCAGAACTTCGACGACAAGGGCATCATCTGGCCGGAATCGATCGCGCCGTTCGAAGTCGTGCTGTGCCCCATGGGCTACGACCGCAGCGACGCCGTGCGCGAGCAGGCTGACAAGCTGCACGACGAGCTGACGGCAGCGGGCATCGACGTGATTCTCGACGATCGCGGCGAGCGTCCGGGCGTGATGTTCGCGGACTGGGAACTGATCGGCGTGCCGCATCGTCTGGTGATCGGCGACCGTGGCCTGAAGGACGGCAAGATCGAGTATCAGGGGCGCCGCGACGCGGAAGCGACGCTGTTGCCCGTCGAAGGCGCGGCGCAGGCCGTGATCGACAAGATCAACGCAGCGCTCGCGCGCTGACGGGAGCGGACGGTGGAGTACAACTTCCTGTCCGCGACCATCCTGCTGATTCTCATCACTGATCCACTCGGCAACATCCCGCTCTTCATCAACTGCCTGCGGGGTGTTGCGCCTCACCGGCGCATCCGCGTGATTCTGCGCGAAGTCGCCATCGCGTTCGTGATCCTGCTGGTCTTCATGCTCGTCGGCGACCGCTTTCTTCGGATGATGAGCCTGACGGATCTGTCTTTGCGCATCGGCGGCGGGATCGTGCTGTTCCTGATCGCGCTGCGGATGATCTTTCCGCATCCCGACGGCCCGTTTGGCGCGGACACGCGCGCCGCCGAGCCGATGATCGTGCCGCTCGCGATTCCCGCGCTCGCCGGTCCGTCGGCGCTGGCGACGGTGATGCTGCTGACGTCGCAGGCGCCGAACAAGATGCTGGAGTGGATGGCGGCGCTGACGGTGACGATGATCGTCTGCGCGATCGTGCTGGTGCTCGCGGAGCGCATTCAGCAATGGCTCGGCGAGCGCACGGTGATGGCGTTCGAGCGGTTGATGGGTCTCGTGCTCGTCGCGATTTCAGTGGAGATGATGCTCGGCGGTATCCGCACTTTCGTGCATCAGCTCGACAAATAGCGGTTGATCGAAGGAACAAAAAAGCGACCCTGAGAGGTCGCTTTTTTTATCTGCGGCGTGAGGAAGCGTCAGGCGCCTTCCGTCAGCGCGCGGATTGTCGGCAGATTGCGCCAGTAGCCCTTCGCATCCATCCCGCAGCCGAACACATAGCGGTCCGGCACTTCGAAACCGCAGAAATCCGGGTGCAGCGGCTTCGCCTTCTGAAGGATCTTCTCGCACAACACCGCGCTCATGAAGCGCTTGGCGCCCATATCCATGATGCGGTCGCGGATCGCGGCCATCGTCTCGCCTTCATCGAGGATGTCGTCGAGCACGAGCACGACGCGGTCCTTCACCGAACCCGAAGGTGCGACGCGCCATTGCATCTCGGCGCTGCCCTTGATCGCGTTGCGATAGCGGGTGAGGTGGATGTAGTCGAATTCGAGCGGGAAATCGAGGTGCGGCAGCAACATGCCTGTGAACACCGCCGCGCCGCCCATCACCGACAGCACGAGCGGAAAGTCTTCGGCCATTTCGGCGCGGATCGCGTCGGCCATGTGGCTGATGGAGGCGTTGACGTCGCTGGCCGAAACGATTTCTTCGGAGTGACTGAAAATGTGGAGAGCTTCTTCGCGATTCATGACGTCTGACGGGCGGTAACTGTATACATAGTGTGAAAGACAACGACCCTGCGCGCTACAGCATATACCCGCGCCTTGGTTCGGCATACGCGCCGGGCCGTGGTGGCCGCCGCGCGCTCGCATTTGCCGGCGAGCGCACAACGGCCGGCAAGGATCAGCGCATGCCCGGCAACATGCCCTTCATGCCGCGCATCATCTTCTGCAGATTGCCGCCCTTGAGCTTTTTCATCATGGTGCGCATCTGGTCGTACTGATTCAGCAAGCGGTTGACTTCCTGCACCTGCACGCCCGCACCCGCGGCGATGCGGCGCTTGCGCGTCGCCTTGATCAGATCGGGCTTGGCGCGCTCCTGCGCGGTCATCGAGTTGATGATGCCTTCCATGCGGCGCATCTGCTTTTCGGCCTGGCCCATGTCGGCATTCGACGCGGCCTGCTGGAACTGCGCGGGCAGCTTGTCCATCAGCGACGACAGACCGCCCATCTTCTTCATCTGCGAAAGCTGCGCGCGAAAATCGTTCAGATCGAAATCGCCGCCTTTCTTGACCTTGTCGGCGAGCTTCTGCGCGGCCTGCACATCGACGCCGCGCTGTGCTTCCTCGACGAGCGCGAGAATGTCGCCCATGCCGAGAATCCGGTTCGCCATGCGATCCGGGTAGAAGATTTCGAGGCCGTCGAGCTTTTCCGCGACGCCGACGAACTTGATCGGCTTGCCCGTCACGTGACGCACGGACAGCGCCGCGCCACCGCGCGAGTCGCCGTCGAGCTTGGTCAGCACGACACCCGTGAGCGGCAGCGCGTCGTTGAACGCCTTCGCGGTGTTCACGGCATCCTGACCGAGCATGGCGTCGACGACGAACAGCGTTTCGGCCGGATTCAGTTCCTTATGCAGCGCGGTGATCTCGTTCATCATCGCTTCGTCGATGCCGAGACGGCCGGCCGTGTCGACGAGCAGAACGTCGTGATAGTGGCGCTTCGCCCAGTCGACGGCGGCACGCGCGATATCGACGGGCTTCTGGTCCGGTTGCGACGGGAAGAAATCGGCGCCGACCTGTTCGGTCACCGTCTTCAACTGCGCGATAGCGGCGGGGCGATACACGTCGCACGACACCGTCAGCACTTTCTTCTTGTACTTCTCGCGCAGCAGCTTCGCGAGCTTGCCGACCGTGGTGGTTTTACCGGCGCCCTGCAGGCCGGCCATCAGGATAATGGCGGGCGGCGTGACGGCGAGATCCAGTTCGGCGGCCTTGCCTTCGTAGTCGCCGCCGATCACGGCCGTCAGCTCGCGCTGCACGACGCCGACCAGCGCCTGACCCGGCGACAGGCTGGCGATCACTTCCTCGCCGAGCGCCTTCTCCTTCACCTTCGCGATGAAGTCGCGCACGACGGGCAGCGCCACGTCCGCTTCGAGGAGTGCGAGGCGCACTTCGCGCAGCATCTCCTGGGTATTCGCCTCGGTGAGCCGGGCTTCGCCGCGCAGCGTCTTGACGACGCGCGCCATCCGTTGAGTGAGGTTGTCGAGCATGGGGGGCGATGAGCAGTGCGGCCGGCTCCGTCACCGCGCGACAGCGGCGGACTTTGGAGGGCCTGGTGTAAACTTCGAATATGGATATTGTACTGTATGCCCTCACTGCGCTCCTGTACGGCGGTCTCGCCGTCGCAGGCTGGCGCGCGCACCGGCAGGCGGCGGCCGCGCCGATGCTCGAGAGCGTGTCGCCGCTGTCTCCCGCTGCGCCGCTGCCCGCGGGCGGGCGAGGGCTGGCGGCCGCCTCCGCCGGCATGTCGATGACGACGCGCATCGTGCTGCTCGTCGCGCTGCTCGCGCACGGCGTGCTGCTGCACACCACCATTTTTCCGCACGACGCGATGGTGTTCGGCTTCGCGTTCGCGCTGTCCGCGATGTTCTGGCTCGGCGCGGGTATCTACTGGATCGAGAGTTTCTTTTTTCCGCTCGACGGCCTGCGTCTGCTCGTGCTGCCGCTCGCGTGCATCGCGTCGCTGCTGCCGCTCGTGTTCAACGGCGTGCACGTGCTGTCGTACGCCGCCGATCCGCTGTTCAAGCTGCACTTCCTGATCGCCAACGTCGCGTATGGTCTGTTCGTGATCGCCGCGCTGCATGCGGTGCTGATGCTGCTCGTCGAGCGGCGTCTCCACGCGATGCGCGGCGGTGGGCTTGCGCGTCAGAGCGCCGCGAGCAACGACGGCTGGCTGTCGAGTTGGCTCGACACGCTGCCGCCGCTGCTTACGCTGGAGACGCTGCTGTTCCGTCTGATCGGCGCGGGTTTCGTGCTGCTTACGCTGACGCTGGTCTCGGGCATGCTGTTCAACGAACAACTGCTCGACCGCGCGCTTCAGCTCGATCACAAGACCGTGTTCGCGCTGCTGTCGTGGGTCATGTTCGGCGCGCTGCTGACGGCGCGCAAGGTGTCGGGTTGGCGCGGCCGCGCGGCATTGCGCTGGGTGCTCGCGTCGTTTGTCGCGCTGCTGCTCGCGTATGTCGGCAGCCGTTTTGTTTTCGAGGTGCTGTTGCACCGTCCTGTGGTCTGAGTGTCATGCGACAAATTTTTCTGCTGATTCTGTTGTTCATCGTTGGCCAGTGGCTGGTGAAGGCACTGCGCCGCGCCGACGCATCGCGCACATCGGCGCGCACAAGTGCGGGCGGCGACGCCGGCGCCAGCGCGCGCACCAATGGTCACGCGAGCGGTAGCGCGAACGGCAAGCCCGCCGCTCAACTCGCCGAGCCGATGATCCGTTGCGCCCAATGCGGCGTGCATGCGCCAAAGAGCGATTCCGTGCTCGTCGCGGGCCAGACGTTCTGCTCGCACGATCACGCGCAGCGTTACGCCGCCCGTCCGACGGGCCGCGACGCGCGATGACGGCACACGCCACCGCGCGTTTCACCGTCGATGCAAACGGCTGGATCAACGAAGCCAGCAAGCTGCCGTCGCCGAATTTCGAGGTGCGGCCGAACGGCGCACGTCCGACGCTGATCGTCGTCCACAACATCAGCCTGCCGCCGAACGAATTCGGCGGCACGGGCATCACGGATCTCTTCCTCAACCGTCTCGACTGCGACGCGCATCCGTACTACGACGCACATCTGCGCGACGTGCGGGTGTCCGCGCATTTCGTGATCCATCGCGACGGCGCGCTCGAACAGTACGTGTCGTGCGACGAACGCGCGTGGCACGCGGGTGCGTCCAGCTTTTTCGGACGCGAACGCTGCAACGACTTTTCGATCGGCATCGAGCTCGAAGGCAGCGACGCATCGGCGTTCGAAGCGGCGCAATACGAGACGCTCGCACCGCTCGTGCAGGCACTCGCCGCGCACTACGCGATCGAAGCGCTCGCGGGCCACTCGGACATCGCGCCGGGCCGCAAGACCGATCCCGGTCCACACTTCGACTGGCCGCGTTTGCAACGCGACACCGCGCTCGCCGATCAGTACTTCCCCTATCTGCATCCGTCGACGCGCGCGCCGATAACCCCGTAAGCGCGTGACTTTTTCTGTGCGGTATCCAACAGACAGCGCAAGCACGCTGTGAGCGCGCGTCATTTCCCCGACAGCTTTTTCCGACGCGGGCATCGCAAAAGTCAAGATCGTCAGACCAAATAAAAGAATTTGCGATCACGGTTCAGTACACTATACTTCGTGCCGTTAATCAGTTTTTGCACAAGATGTAGTGTTTGTCAGGCGGCGCCCCGCTCCATGAGCATGGCGCCGTCAGCATTACCGGCACTGAAAAATCTGATGCGGCGCAACCAGTTACGACAAACGGTGCGCCGGCAAATTCGAAGAAAAAGGCACAGCCAAGTGATCGCGACACACACAACGTTGAAGTACGTCCCGACGGATCTGTCGCATCCGGCCTCTCTGTTTCAAGGTTCCCGCTGTTCCTACTCTTCACCCTCATCGCATGCGTCCGGGGTGGCGCAGCGTTTGTACTAATCCGCGGTAACTCCGCACTATTCCAAGACCAGGAGCTTTGCACATGCAAACCACCGACAACGTGACGACCCGGTTCGAAGGCGCACCCGCTGGCCGCCCCGAAGCGCTCGCACAGGGCGCAGCAGCGCTCGCGCCGCAGACGAGCTACGCCGACTACAAGGTGATCCGTCGCAATGGTAGCGTGGTGTCGTTCGAGCCTTCGAAAATCGCCATCGCCGTGACGAAGGCATTTCTGGCCGTCAACGGTGGTCAGGGCGCGGCGTCGGCACGCGTTCGCGAACTGGTCGAGCAACTCACGCAGAACGTCGTGCGCGCGCTGGTGCGCAGCCGTCCGAATGGCGGCACGTTCCATATCGAAGACATTCAGGATCAGGTCG
Organism: Paraburkholderia sp. PGU19; assembly: GCF_013426915.1. Lineage (GTDB taxonomy): Bacteria > Pseudomonadota > Gammaproteobacteria > Burkholderiales > Burkholderiaceae > Paraburkholderia. Next base: position 3,332,488 of record NZ_AP023179.1, on the reverse strand, counting down.
AACTCGCGCTGATGCGCACGGGTGAGCACAACGTCGCGCGCGCTTACGTGCTGTACCGCGAGAAGCGCAGCCAGGAGCGCGGCCATGAGCCGGAAGCAGTAGCAGGCACGTCGGGTCTGAACGTGACCGACAACGGCATCACGCGTCCGCTCGACATGGCAGCGCTGCGCGGCATCATCGAATCCGCATGCTCGAATCTGGGCGACGCCGTGAGCGCCGAGCCGATCGTCACGGAAACGATCAAGAACCTGTACGACGGCGTGCCGATGAGCCAGGTCTACGACTCGGCCATCCTCGCTGCGCGCACGATGATCGAAAAGGACCCGGCGTACAGCCAGGTCACGGCTCGCATCCTGCTGCACACGATCCGCCGCGAGATCCTCGAAGAAGAAGTCACGCAAGCCGAAATGGGCGAGCGTTACGCCGAATACTTCCCGCTCTTCATCAAGCGCGGTGTGAACGCCGAACTGCTCGACGAAAAGCTGCTGCAGTTCGACCTGAAGCGTCTGGGCGCCGCACTCGATGCAAACCGCGACCTGCAGTTCGGCTACCTCGGTCTGCAAACGCTGTATGACCGCTACTTCCTGCATGCCGACGGCACGCGCATCGAAATGCCGCAGGCATTCTTTATGCGTGTTGCGATGGGCCTGTCGCTGAATGAGATCGACCGCGAAGCGCGCGCGATCGAGTTCTACAACGTGCTGTCGTCGTTCGACTTCATGTCGTCGACGCCCACGCTGTTCAACTCGGGCACGCGCCGTTCGCAACTGTCGTCGTGCTATCTGACGACGGTGGACGACGACCTCGACGGCATCTACGAAGCGCTGAAGGAAAACGCGCTGCTGTCGAAGTTCGCCGGCGGTCTGGGCAACGACTGGACGCGCGTGCGTGCGCTCGGCTCGCACATCAAGGGCACCAACGGCAAGTCGCAAGGCGTCGTGCCGTTCCTGAAGGTGGTCAACGACACGGCTGTCGCCGTGAACCAGGGCGGCAAGCGCAAGGGCGCGGTGTGCGCGTACCTGGAATCGTGGCACCTGGACATCGAAGAATTCCTCGAGCTGCGTAAGAACACGGGCGACGACCGTCGCCGCACGCACGACATGAACACGGCGAACTGGATTCCCGACCTGTTCATGAAGCGCGTTCACGAAGGCGGCGACTGGACGCTGTTCTCGCCGTCCACCTGCCCGGACCTGCACGACCTGTTCGGCGCGGACTTCGAGAAGGCCTACACGGCTTACGAAGAGAAAGCGGCACGTGGCGAGATCAAGCTGTTCAAGAAGATCCCGGCGGCGCAGCTGTGGCGCAAGATGCTCGGCATGCTGTTCGAAACCGGCCACCCGTGGATCACGTTCAAGGACCCGTGCAATGTGCGCTCGCCGCAACAGCACGTCGGCGTCGTCCACTCGTCGAACCTGTGCACGGAAATCACGCTGAACACGAGCGACACCGAAATCGCCGTCTGCAACCTCGGCTCGGTGAACCTCGTCGCGCACCTGAAGGAACAGGCGGACGGCACGGTTGTGCTCGACCACGACAAGCTGAAGCGCACGATCAGCGTCGCGATGCGCATGCTCGACAACGTGATCGACATCAACTACTACGCGGTTGCGAAGGCGCGTAACTCGAACCTGAAGCACCGCCCGGTCGGGATGGGCATCATGGGCTTCCAGGATTGCCTGCACGTGCTGCGCACGCCGTACGCATCGCAGGAAGCCGTCGAGTTCGCCGACCGTTCGATGGAAGCCGTCTGCTACTACGCATACTGGGCGTCGACGGAACTGGCGGAAGAGCGCGGCCGTTACGCGACCTACCGCGGTTCGCTGTGGGATCGCGGCATCCTCCCGCAGGACACGCTGAAGCTGCTCGAGGAAGCGCGCGGCGGCTACATCGAAGTGGATTCGAGCGAATCGATGGACTGGGCGTCGCTGCGTTCGCGCATCTCGACGTACGGCATGCGCAACTCGAACTGCGTCGCAATCGCGCCGACGGCGACGATCTCGAACATCATCGGCGTGTCTGCATGTATCGAGCCGACGTTCCAGAACCTGTATGTGAAGTCGAACCTGTCGGGCGAATTCACGGTGGTGAACGACTACCTCGTGCGTGACCTGAAGGCGCGCGGCCTGTGGGACGAAGTGATGGTCGCCGACCTGAAGTACTTCGACGGCTCGCTGTCGCGCATCGACCGCGTGCCGGGCGACCTGCGCGCAATCTACGCGACCGCGTTCGAAGTCGATGCAACGTGGCTGGTCGAAGCGGCGTCGCGCCGTCAGAAGTGGATCGATCAGGCTCAGTCGCTGAACATCTACATGGCAGGCGCGTCAGGCAAGAAGCTCGACGAGGTCTACAAGCTCGCGTGGCTGCGCGGTCTGAAGACGACGTACTACCTCCGCACGATGGCGGCAACGCACGTCGAGAAGTCGACGGTCGCACACGGCGCGCTGAACGCAGTGCCGTCGAGCGACGGCGGCGCGGGTGGTGCAGGTGGCGCAGCGGGTGGTTACGGCGTTGGCGGCGGTGTGGGTTCGTCGGGTGTGACGGGCGGCTTCCAGGCTTCCGCCGCAACCGCAGTGCCCGCAGTCGAAGCAGCGCCCGAAGCGGATGGTCCCGTGTGCATGATGCGTCCGGGCGATCCTGGCTTCGAAGAGTGCGAAGCCTGCCAGTAAGCGCGACGCTTCATATAGTAGTGAGTCAGCCGCCGGCGCTCGCCGGCGGTAGTAGCAAAGCAGCAGACAGGCAGTAGCAGATCAGCAGCAGGCGATGAGCGGAGTCAGCGGAACGCGCCGCTCATCGCGACACGAAGCCAGCGTGGCGCTCGTTGCAGTCGGAAGAGCAGCACGCGACGCAGCGAGGAACATCACGTGCTACACCTCATCGACACGTGCGAGAAAACCCTGAACGGCGCTCGCATGATGAAGTCGTAGAGCGAGCGGCGAGATGCCGATACATCACGCACCGGACACGCTTCGTACGACACGTGCAACGCAAGCGAAGCAGCAACGTTTCGAGTTCGGAACAACGCAGAAGCAACGCATACGCATCACTGAAGCAACGCGCTTTCGATCGTGCATCGTGCTTCATCGACACACGTTTCGATCGAATCGCAACGAGCGACCTTCACACACCGATGAACAAAGTGTTGTATGTAGGTCGCAACGCGATTCGAAAACAGGATTTTTCATGAGCGGACCCTTTTAACGCTCGTGAAAAGATGGTACAAACCGATCTAAATTGATGGTGACATTTATGCTCAACTGGGATGACGAGATCACTGCCGTAACTCCCTCGAGTGCTTCGCAACAAAACGTGTTGCGCAACGCTGCGGGAACGGCTGTCGGTTCGCAAGTCGAAACGCGTTCCGCTCATCAAGCTCCCTCGGCTCAAAACATCTTCGCGAACGACTTCGCAGTCGCTCCGCCGGTTCAGCCGGCAGTCGCTTCCGAAGCGCGCGTGAATGTCGCCGACAAACGCATCATCAACGGCCAGACTGACGTCAATCAGCTCGTGCCGTTCAAATACAAGTGGGCGTGGGAGAAGTACCTCTCCGGTTGCGCGAACCACTGGATGCCGCAAGAAATCAACATGTCGCGTGACATCGCTCTCTGGAAGGACCCGAACGGTCTGACTGAAGACGAGCGCCGCATCGTCAAGCGCAACCTCGGCTTCTTCGTCACGGCCGACTCGCTTGCCGCGAACAACATCGTCCTTGGCACGTACCGCCACATCACGGCGCCCGAATGCCGCCAGTTCCTGCTGCGCCAGGCATTCGAAGAGGCGATCCACACGCACGCATACCAGTACATCGTCGAGTCGCTCGGTCTCGACGAGGGCGAAATCTTCAACGCGTATCACGAAGTCAAGTCGATCCGCGACAAAGACGAATTCCTGATTCCGTTCATCCACACGCTGACCGACCCGGCCTTCAAGACGGGTACGCTCGAGGCGGACCAGAAGCTGCTCAAGTCGCTGATCGTGTTCGCGTGCGTGATGGAAGGGCTGTTCTTCTACGTCGGCTTTACGCAAATCCTGGCGCTCGGCCGCCAGAACAAGATGACGGGCGCGGCGGAACAGTACCAATACATCCTGCGTGACGAGTCGATGCACTGCAATTTCGGCATCGACCTGATCAACCAGATCAAACTCGAAAACCCGCATCTTTGGACGGCTGAGTTCCGCGCGGAGATCCGCGAAATCTTCAAGGCTGCGGTCGACCTCGAATATCGCTACGCAGAAGACACGATGCCGCGCGGGGTGCTCGGCCTCAATGCGTCGATGTTCAAGAGCTATCTGCGCTTCATCTGCAACCGCCGTTGCCAGCAGATCGGTCTCGATCCGCTGTTCCCGAACGAGGAAAACCCGTTCCCTTGGATGAGCGAGATGATCGACCTGAAGAAGGAACGCAACTTCTTCGAGACTCGGGTTATCGAATATCAGACCGGTGGCGCGCTGTCCTGGGAATAACCCAACGCGTCGCATATGTATTTGATGGGGTTGCCGCTGGCTGTGCCGCGGCAAGTTTGGTGAGGAGCATGACCGCCTGATGCAGAGCGTGCCCGGTGCGCCGTGGATAACCACGGCCTATAAAGATCACAGGCACTTTGCGAACCCTTCAGTGGGATGGGCAAACTTCCCCCCGGAAAAAGCCGTTCGCCGTAAAGCGAGCGGCTCGATCAAACGATTCGCGGCGCCGAGATTGGGCGCCGACTGGACTTGGCGCGCTGTGCCCGATGGCACTGCGCGCCTTACCGTATTCATTAGCGTAAGCGCGCTGGAGCTGCGTACGCCGATGAATAGCCCGCTTCGCAGTGGCCGCCGTGAGAAGCGTCTGCGGGAAGCGGGTTTTGACGAAGGGTGTAGTTTGAACTGACTCTCATCTGAAAACCTGAAGGAGAAAATGATGGCACTCGCCAAGAAGAAACCGGCAGCCAAGAAGGCTGCAGCGAAGAAGGTCGTTGCGAAGAAGGCTGCTCCGGCGAAGAAGGCAGCGGTGAAGAAGGTTGCAGTCAAGAAAGTCGCTGCGAAGAAAGTCGCCGTGAAGAAGGTTGCAGCGAAGAAGGCAGCACCGGCGAAGAAGGCAGCGGCGAAGAAGGTCGCAACGAAGAAGGTTGCAGCGAAGAAAGTTGCCGTGAAGAAGGTTGCTGCGAAGAAGGCAGCGCCGGCGAAGAAGGCTGCAGCGAAGAAGGTTGCAGCGAAGAAAGTCGCCGTGAAGAAGGTTGCTGCGAAGAAGGCAGCGCCGGCGAAGAAGGCTGCAGCTAAGAAGGCCGCTGCGAAGAAGGCGCCTGCGAAAAAGGCTGCCGCCAAAAAGGCTGCCCCTGCGAAGAAGGCTGCCGCGAAGAAGGCCGCTGCGCCTGCGAAGAAGGCTGCCCCTGCGAAGAAGGCTGTTGCGAAGAAGGCAGCACCTGCTCCGGCTGCGCCCGCTGCTTCGACGGCGCCGGCTGCTACGGTGAAGACGGCTCTGAACCCGGCTGCAGCATGGCCGTTCCCGACGGGCAGCCGTCCGTAAGTAATGACGCACGTGAGTGCGTCGGTTGATTGAGTAGGGGTTGTTGCTCGATCAGCGTTGATCCCGTCGCCGGGTGACTGGTGGCGGGATTTTTTGTTTTTTGGTTTTTGGTTTCGGTTTTGGTTTTGGTTTGTCTTCGACGGTGAGGTCAGGGGGCATTGGGGGGCGCGCGCATCAGCGAGCTGTCCCTGCGCTGGCCTCCGCGCAATGGTGTTTGCTGTGCAAGTTGTTTGGTTTTTTTGCCTTTGCGCTGGCATCCGCGATGCGTTAGCGTGCTTCAAGCGTCGCCCCGCACAGGGGCGACGCTTGAAGCACGACGGCATAGCGCGGATGCCAGCGCAAAGCGCCAGCGCAAAGCGCCAACGCAAAGCCAAAGCAAACCGCCACATCGCGCGAACAAACCGCAAAAACCAAACCCCGATCAACAGACAAAATCAGCCGCCAACAAGGGGCCCGCCGCCCCAAAAGGCAAAAAAAAACGCATGCACAGGGGAGCACATGCGTGTGAGGTTGCCGTCACAGCGCTTCCACGCCGCCGGCAGGGAAAACAGAAAAGCTCAATGCGTAACGCGAGTCACACCACCACTCGACAACAGTCGAACCCGCTCGCCTGCGCGAAAAATCTCACCCGTCGCGCTTTGCGTAATGGCGCGCATATCGCCATTATCGAGCCGCACGGTAATCTCGACGCCATCTCGCATCGCCGTGCTGTTCTCGATCGTATTACCCGCAACAGCGCCCGCCAGGCCGCCAACAATACCCGTCAAAATCGATCCACGCCCGCCGCCGATCGCGCTGCCAGCGACCGCGCCAAGCGCACCGCCACCAATCGCCCCAATGCCGCTAGGCTGGCCATTGTTCGAGCTGATCTTGACCGCGCGCACGCTGTCGACAACGCCCATGCGCACCGTCTCTTCGCGCTGCGCCTGCGATGACGTATAGACATCAGCGGAACTGCTGTTGTACGCACAGCCCGTCATGGCGAGCGAACCCGCGATCACCGCGCCAAGTACCAGGCGACTCAACGTACGACTCGTTGTTTTCATTCCCTTTACTCCAAACGGGCTCGTTTCGAGCCCCTCAAACCCGAGCGGTCAGGCGCGGTATATGCGCAGCGCGCACTACCCGATTGCGTCAGGCGCCCTGCGGCAGTTCGTAACCGAATGCCTGCTTGAACCGTTCGTTGATCTCCGCGCGCGACGGCGCATAATTCTGCGGCCCTTGATGCTCGATCTTGAGCGCGCCCATCAGGCTCGCGAGACGGCCGGTGGTTGCCCAGCCCAGACCCTTCTCGATGCCGTACAGCAGACCGCCCCGGAACGCATCGCCGCAACCCGTGGGGTCCAGCACCTGCTTTGCCTTGACGGCCGGAATTTCCTCGATGCCGCCTGCATGGTGAATCTGCGCCCCGTGCTCGCCGCGCGTCACGATCAGCGCATCGACGTGGCTAGCAATCTCTTCGATCGACCAGCCTGTCTTGTTGCTCACCAGCGCAGCTTCGTAATCATTGACTGCGACGTAGGTGGCAAGTTCAATCATGCGGCGCAGCGACGCGCCGTCGAAGAGGGGCAGCCCTTGGCCCGGATCGAAGATGAACGGAGTGCCCGCCGCCGCGAACTGTTCGGAGTGCTGGATCATCCCGTCGAAGCCGTCCGGCGCGACGATCCCGAGCTTCACGCCGGGCTGGTCCGCGCGGTTCAGATGCGATTGCATCATCGCGCCCGGGTGGAATGCCGTGATCTGATTGTTCTCGAGGTCGGTCGTGATCATCGCCTGCGCCGAGTACGTGTCGGGCAGCACGCGCACGTGCTCTTTCGACAGGCCGAGCGTGTCGAGACGGTCGATGTACACCTGCGCATCGACGGCGCCGAGCGTCGCCATGATATGCGCATCGCCGCCGAGCAGATGCAGCGAGTAGGCGATATTGCCTGCGCAGCCGCCAAACTCGCGACGCATCGTCGGCACGAGGAAGCTGACGTTCAGGATGTGGACCTGTTCCGGCAGGATGTGCTCCCGAAAGCGCCCTTCGAAGGTCATGATGTTGTCGTAGGCGAGCGAGCCGCAAATCAGCGTAGCCAAGGCGAGCGTTCCTATAAGTGTCGATCGGATGGAAAAAGGGTGCGACGATGTGACAGCGCCGCGCCCGGAGTGAAGCGGGCGCGGCGCTGTGTCGACGCAAATATGAAGCTTACTTCAGCGCGGCGAGCGCTGCGTCGTAGTTCGGCTCGTTCTTGATTTCGCTGACGAGCTCGGCGTGCACGACCTTGTCGTTTTCGTCGACGACGACGACGGCGCGTGCCGTCAGGCCCGTCAGCGGACCGCTCGTCACGTCGACGCCGTACGCCTGCGCGAACTCATGGCCGCGGAAGGTCGATGCCGTCACGACGTTTTCGATGCCTTCCGTCGTGCAGAAGCGCGAAGCCGCGAACGGCAGATCGCCCGAGACGACGATCACAGCCGTGTTGCTCAGCTTCGCGGCAGCTTCGTTGAACTTGCGCGTCGAGGTTGCGCAGGTCGGCGTGTCGAGGCTCGGAACGATGTTCAGCACCTTGCGCTTGCCCGCGAAGTCAGCGAGCGTCAGCGGCTTCAGATCCTTGCCGACGAGCGAGAAGGCGGGCGCTGCCTGGCCCACGGACGGGAACGTGCCAGCGACTTCGATCGGGTTGCCACCCAGCGTGACTTGACTCATGTTGTGCTCCGAAGATTCGTCAGGGATTGACGGGATGCGCGCCCGGTTCGTGCCGGGCGCGCGGAAAACCTGCGCGCGCCGCAGAGCTGTCCGTTACGGATAGAAGATCTGCACGCGGAAATTCGAGGCGACGGCATCGCCGGTATCGAGGCGCACGATCATCGTCTGCGTCGTGCGGGCGGGAAGGCCCGCCGCAATCGGCGTGCCGGGTTTCACATAGTCTTGCGGCCACAGCACGCGCCGCATGGCGATGTTGTTGTTCTCGTCGAGCAGCGTCAGTTCGACGGCGGGATACGCGAGCGCGAGATCGAAGCGGTTGCGCAGCGGCATCTTCAGTTCGAGCTTGTGCGGACCGTCCACCTGCCGCAGGTCCGACGGCTCGACCAGCAAACCGTCGATATCGCGCGGCGGCTCGACCTTGCAGCCGAGATGCGCGCAGGCCTTCACGAACAGCGACTGCGCATCGGGCCACGCGACCATCACCGTTTCGCGCTGCCACCAGGCGAGCTGCACGAGCAGCAGGAAGCCAAGCAGGCCTGCCGCAACGCCGCCCAGTACCTGCCACACGAAGCGGCTCGACTCGGGCTGGCGCGGTTCGCGCGTGACGGCGAATGCATCGTTGTCGCTGTCGGGTGTGGCGGCGAAAGGGGCGTTATAGGGTTCGCGCGCGGCTGCGCCGAAGCGCGGTTCGAGATCGGGTTCGGCCGACGGCGCGCCGAAGAACGGTTCGCGCTCGCGGCCTTGTGCCGCATGCCCGGCATGTCCAGCGTGCTCGGCGGACGGGATGACGGTGCTGTCCTCGTCTTCGAACACAGGCTTGGCGTGTTCGTCGCGACGCGATTCGCGCAACACGTCGTCGAACGATTCGTGCAGCGGCGCTTCCGCTTCGCGCTTCGTTTCGTTCGCGGTCTGATCGTGGCGTGCCTCTGCAGGCTCGCGCAGAGACTCGGGTTCGCGCCACGCGTGCGGCGGCTCGTGGATGGCAGGCTCGGCTTCGTGTGCGGGCGTTGCGCCGAAGATGGGTTCCGCTTTCTGGTGCGCTTGCTGCTCAGACGGTCCTTCGAACTTCGGCTCCGCTTGCGTCTCGACAGCGGGCTCGACGTTTGCCCCAGCTCGCGCTTCGACGGGCACTTCGCTGTGCGGCTCGGGCGCGACCGGTTCGCGTGCGATCGCCTGATCGAGGTGCATCGGTTGCGATTCGGTGAGTTCGAGCGTCAGCGGCGGCTGCGCGGAACGCGGAATCGTGACCGGGTTGAACGGGATCGTCGACGCGTTGTGGCGGATGCGCCGGTCGATCGATGCGTCGGGCGCGGGCGCCCACGGGTTCCATGCCTCGGCGCGGAAGTCGGGTTTATCCGCCGGGGACGCGGGTTGAGTTTCGCTGGCGGGGAACGACGGTTCGACACGCGCCGCTTCGGCTTCGGCTTCGGCGGACGGCGCCGCAACGGGCGAAGCCTGGACGGCCGCTTCGTGGCGAGCCTCGACATCGACATCCGGCTGCGCGGCTTGCGCAGCGACGTGCTCAGCGTGTTGTTCGGCGGAGGCCAATTCCGCGTGAGCTTCGCCACTGTCGATATGTGGCTCGACGACGCGCTCATCGAACGCTTCTGCCGGCTGCGGCGTGACCGCTTCTTCCGTGTGCGTCACAACGGGCACCGCGACGGGCGCGGGCGGCACATCGACAGCAGGCTTCGTTTCCGGCGCCGGCGCGACGCTGCCATTCGCGAGCGTTTCGAGCGTATGCGCCGTCACGTCGTCTATCGTGACGTGCTTCGCCTTGTCGACGCTCACGCCGTCGCTCACGTCGAACAGGCTGCTCGATGCATCGAAGACTTCTTTGCAGTGACCACAGCGCACGAGTCCGCGGCGCAGCGTGAGCTGCTCCGGCTGGAGCCTGAAAACGGTTTCGCAGAAGGGACAGCGTGTTGCTAGAAGCATATCGAGCCGATAGACCGGTTAGCCCTTAAGGGGCCGGAAGCAAACAAATATGCGTTATTCTAATTGCTTTCGCGTCGCGTACCCGCAAGGCATACCCAGCCTTCGTGTTCGCGCCACACTGCAATGTCGATCCACTGCTGATAGACACGTGCTACTTCATCCGCCTGTCGCGCGAGAATGCCCGACAGCGCAATGCGTCCACCCGGCTTCACCCTCGACGACAGCATCGACGCCATCAGCTTCAGCGGGTTCGACAGAATATTCGCGACGACGATATCGAACTCGCCCGCGGGGCAATCGTCGGGCAGACCGTACGTGACTTCCGCGCGATTGCGCTCGCTATTGTGGCGCGCGGACTCGACCGCTTGCGGATCGATGTCGATGCCGATCACAGGGTTCGCGCCGCACTTCTTCGCGAGTATCGCAAGGATGCCCGAGCCGCAGCCGTAGTCGAGCACCGATTGATCCTGCTTTACGTTCTGCTCGAGCCATTCCATGCACAGACGCGTGGTCGGATGGCTGCCCGTGCCGAACGCGAGGCCCGGATCGAGTTCCAGCACGAGCGCATCAGGATCTGGTGCGGCGTGCCACGACGGCACGACCCATATACGCTCGCCAATCGGAATCGGATCGAACTGGGACTGGGTGAGGCGCACCCAGTCCTGTTCTTCGACCTCGCGCACGCTGTACGACGGCGCATCGGCGAGGCCGAGTTCATTCGCAGCGGCCGCGAGCAGCACGGCCGGTTCATGTTCCGGCGCCAGCAACGCGATCACGCGCGAATGCGTCCACGCGGTGCGGTCCGGCGTGAGACCGGGCTCGCCGAACAGCGGCTGCTCGTCGGGCGTGTCGGCATCCGCGTCTTCGACGGACACCGACAGCGCGCCCAGTTCGAGCAACGCGTCCGACAACGCTTCCGCGTGCTCGCGCGCGAGTTCGACGACCAGTTCCCGGTAGCTCATTGCTTACGCTTCTTCCGGTGCGGCTTGCAGCTTCGCGGCCAGCCGGTTTTCGAGGTAATGGATGCTCGTGCCGCCCTCGACAAACTTCGCGTCGAGCATCAGCTCGCGATGCAGCGGAATGTTGGTCTGAATGCCTTCGACCACCATTTCCGACAGCGCGATGCGCATCCGCTTGATCGCCTGTTCGCGCGTTGCGCCGTAGGCGATCAGCTTGCCGATCATCGAATCATAGTTCGGCGGCACGAAATAGCCGTTGTACGCATGCGAATCGACGCGAATACCGGGGCCGCCCGGCATATGCCACGACGTAAGACGACCCGGCGACGGCGTGAACTTGAACGGATCTTCCGCGTTGATACGGCATTCGATCGCATGTCCGCGGAACTGGATGTCGCGCTGGCGGATGGCGAGCTTTTCGCCTGCCGCGATGCGGATCTGTTCCTGAACGATGTCGATGCCCGTGATCAGTTCGGTGACGGGGTGCTCGACCTGCACGCGCGTGTTCATTTCGATGAAGTAGAACTCGCCGTTTTCGTACAGGAATTCGAACGTGCCCGCGCCGAGATAGCCCATCTTCTTGCACGCGTCCGCGCAGCGGTCACCGATGCGCTCGATCAGACGGCGCGCGATGCCCGGCGCCGGTGCTTCTTCGATCACCTTCTGGTGACGGCGCTGCATCGAGCAGTCGCGTTCGCCGAGCCACAGTGCGTTCTTGAACGAGTCGGTCAGCACCTGAATTTCGATGTGCCGAGGGTTCTCCAGGTATTTCTCCATGTAGACCTGCGGATTGCCGAACGCACGGCCCGCTTCTTCGCGCGTCATGTTGACGGCATTCACGAGCGCCGCTTCCGTGTGAACGACGCGCATGCCGCGGCCACCGCCGCCGCCTGCCGCCTTGATGATCACCGGATAGCCGACCGCGCGCGCAATCTTCACGATCTCCTTCGGATCTTCGGGCAACGCGCCTTCGGAACCGGGCACGCAGGGCACGCCCGTTTTGATCATGGTCTGCTTCGCCGTGACCTTGTCGCCCATCATGCGGATCGTGTCGGGGCGCGGGCCGATGAACACGAAGCCCGATTGCTCGACGCGCTCGGCGAAGTCCGCGTTTTCGGACAGGAAGCCGTAGCCGGGGTGGATCGCTTCGGCGTCCGTGACTTCCGCCGCGCTGATTAGCGCGGGCATGTTCAGATACGAGAGGTTCGACGGCGCCGGTCCGATGCAGACCGCCTCGTCGGCGAGCTTCACGTACTTGGCTTCCTTGTCGGCTTCGGAATAGACAACGACCGTCTTGACGCCGAGTTCGCGGCACGCGCGCTGGATACGGAGCGCGATTTCACCACGATTGGCAATGAGGATTTTTTCAAACATAGCGGATATTCGACTCATCAATGGGCGCCGCGGGCCGGTTCGGACGGGCGGCTGCCTCAGAGGATCGGTGGCGCGCCCGAAGAAGGCGGGCGCGCGGATGGCGAATGGCTACAGCGCGCCGCGTCAGCCGATCACGAAGAGCGGCTGGCCGTATTCGACTGCCTGGCCGTTCTCGACGAGGATTTCCTTGACGACGCCTGACTGATCCGATTCGATCTCGTTCAGGAGTTTCATTGCTTCGATGATGCAGATGGTCTGGCCTTCCTTCACCGTATCGCCGACCTGCACGAACGGATCGGCGCCCGGCGACGGTGCGCGGTAGAACGTGCCGACCATCGGCGACGTCACGACATGGCCTTGCGGCGCCACGGCTGCGGGCGTCGCCGGCGCGCCGACGGCGGGAGCTTCACCGCCGTGAGCAGCGGGCGCCACGCCCGGCGCAGCGTATTGCGGCGCGTAGTTGCCAGGCTGCTGGACGTAAACCGGCGGCGCGTTCTTGACGATGCGCACCTTGCCTTCGCCCTCGGTCACTTCGAGTTCGGAGATGCCGGACTCGGAGACGAGGTCGATCAGAGTCTTCAGTTTACGTAGATCCATGGGCTTTCCCCTTCAATGCGTGAAGCGCCGGCGGTTTGCCGCCAGCGCCGAATTCGTGTTTTGGGTTGTCAGTTGCGCGACGATCCGGCCGTCCCAGCGGCCAACCGGTCGAGCACATATTCGAGTGCGTACAGATAGCCCTTCCAGCCGAGGCCGCAAATGACGCCCTCTGCCTGGTCGGAGAAATACGAGTGATGCCTGAACGGTTCCCGACGATGCACGTTCGACAGATGAATCTCGACGAACGGGATGCCGACGCCCGCCAGTGCGTCCCGGATCGCCACGCTGGTATGCGTGTACGCAGCGGGATTGATCACGATGAAATCGGTCTTCTCGGTCCGAGCGGCCTGAATGCGATCGACTAGCGCGCCTTCGTGATTGCTCTGGAAGGTGGCCAGTTCGACGCGGGCGTCCGCTGCGCGGTCGGCCAGCGCCTGATCGATCTGCTGGAGCGTCACGCGGCCATAGACCTCGGGTTCCCGGGTGCCGAGAAGGTTGAGGTTGGGGCCGTGCAGAACCAGCAGTCGCGTCATGGTCGGTTCGTTTTCCGTGGAATTGGGCGCACTTTAGCGCTGATTAGAGAAATTTGTCTAGTTTCTCGAACGCGCGGCACGTCTCGCGCCCTTACCCGGATAGCAGCAACTCGCCGAACTTCTGACATCTTATTGTGAATATCGCCCAATCTGAGGCAAAAAGTTCTCAACTAAATGTCAAAAAGTTGTCGGAATCAGAGCGCGTCGAGCGTGCGTTTCAGCTCGTCCGGCTTGATCTGGCCGAGTTTTGTCGACCGTACGACGCCTTTTGCGTCAATTACGACCGTGTAAGGCAAACCGCCCGCGTTGTTGCCGAAGGCGCGCGCGAGGTCCGCGCCGCCGAACCCGGCGACATAGATCGGGTAGTTGACGGGCACTTTTTGCAGGAAAGCCTTGATGTTCTTGTCGGAGTCGACGCCGAGCCCGACGAACTCGATGCCCTTTTTCGAGTATTCCTTGTGCAGCGCCGACAGCGACGGCATTTCCTCGACGCACGGCCCGCACCACGACGCCCAGAAGTTGATCACGACCGGGTGTCCCTTGAAACCGGCGAGCGACTGCGGCGCGCCGTCGGCATTGGTCACTTTCGCCGCCCACAGTTGATTGACGGCGTTGTTGCTGTCGGCGGGCGCCGCGTTCGCGACGCCCGCAAGGTCGTTGTTGCCGAGCAGCCAGTGGCCTGCCACCGCGCCGCCCGCTGTCGCGACGACAGCCACCGCCGCGATTGCCAGAATCCGCTTCATATAGAGAGTGTGTCTGTTAAGGGTTCAGTTCGTGGAACGCGCGGCGTCGCTTTCGTCGATCAGCGCCTGCACGGCGCGGACGTCGGCGCGTGCGGATCGTCCGCGCGCGTCGGCGCGGACTGCGCCGCGCAGATCGTCGGTGCCGTAGAGCGCGAGGTGAATACCCACGGGCTCGGCGTCGCGCCCTTCATTCACCGGACGCCACAGAAAGCTCAATGTTTCGACGTAGCCGCGACCCGCAAAGTGCCGCGTTTCTGAAACGTCGTACTGCACGTTCGCGTTCAACAGGTAAATGGCAACTTCCTTCGGATCGTCGCAGAAGGCTTGCAGATGAACATCGGAATGCTCGCCCGCCGTCCCACCGAGCACCGCGCCCGTCAGATACGGATTGAACGGCGCGAGCCGCAGCATCCAGTCCAGCGCGACTTCGCGCAACCGGCGCAACACGGCCGGCTGGCTGTCGCCCTGGAACAGCGACTGATATTCGCGGATTTCTTCCTCGATCTGGTCGTTATCCGGCAGCCATTCGCCCGCGACGCGCGTTTCCCCAACCACTTGCCGCGCAGCCTTGCGCTTCGCAGTCGAGTAGTCGAGCCCGTCCTCGGCGATCATCCGCGCAGCCGCGATGGCGATTTCCTCGCGCACGCGCTGCGGATCGAAATGTGATTTGCGAACCATTCGCCAATCATACTAGAGAAAGCCCGACGGTCTTTTTACGTCGCCGTCGCGCGGGTGCGGCCTTGAACGGGGCTTCGGCGGCTGCGCGGCGTCGCCCGGAAAAGCACGTCCGATCAAGATAGGGCGGGCCTGTCGGTTACAATAGTCGTCCTTCGCGCGAGGGCTTTCCGGTCCCCGGCGCATGTCTTCTTTCCACGCAAAACACGCCTTGCGGCGCGACAGCTTTATGCACATTCACATCCTCGGCATCTGCGGCACGTTCATGGGTGGTCTCGCGGTTCTCGCGCGCAATGCCGGTCACACCGTGACGGGCTGCGACGCCGGCGTCTATCCACCGATGAGCACGCAGCTCGAGGCGCAAGGCATCAAGCTGATCGAAGGCTGGGGCGTCGAGCAGCTCGACCTGAAGCCGGATCTGTTCGTGGTCGGCAACGTCGTGACGCGCGGCAATCCGCTGATGGAAGAAATCCTGAATCGCGGCCTGCCTTACACGTCCGGCCCGCAGTGGCTCGGCGAGCACGTGCTGAATGGCAAGTGGGTGCTGGCCGTAGCCGGCACGCACGGCAAGACCACGACGTCGTCGATGCTGACGTGGCTGCTGGAAGACGCGGGCATGAACCCGGGCTTTCTGATCGGCGGCGTGCCGCTGAATTTTGGCGTGTCGGCGCGTCTGACGGATTCGAGCTTCTTCGTCATCGAAGCCGACGAGTACGACACGGCGTTCTTCGACAAGCGCTCGAAGTTCGTCCACTACCGGCCGCGCACTGCGGTCCTGAACAACCTCGAATTCGATCACGCGGACATCTTCGCCGATCTCGCCGCGATCGAAACCCAATTTCACCACCTCGTGCGCACGGTGCCGGGCATTGGCCGCGTCGTGTCGAACGGCCGCGAAGCTGCGCTGGACCGCGTGCTTACGCGCGGCTGCTGGAGCGAAGTGGAGCGCTTTGGCGTCGACGGCGGCTGGCAGGCTTTGCCCGCTGAAGACGGCGTCGCCATCGACGAGCGCTTTGCCGTCTATCACAACGGTGAGCGAGTCGGCGTAGTCGACTGGCAGGTGCAGGGCGAGCACAACCGCATGAACGCGATCGCCGCGATCGCCGCCGCGCGCCACATCGGCGTGCCGCCCGCGCAGGCCGCGAAGTCGCTGTCGACCTTCCGCAATGTGAAGCGCCGGATGGAAGTGCGCGGCAGCGTCGACGGCGTGACGGTCTACGACGATTTCGCGCATCACCCGACAGCCATCCAGACGACGGTCGCCGGTCTGCGCACGCGCATCGGCCGCGGTGAAGACGGAAAACACACGCGCATTCTCGCCGTGCTCGAACCCCGCTCGAACACGATGAAGCTCGGCGTGATGAAGGCGCAATTGCCCGCCAGCCTCGTCGACGCCGATCTCGTATTCGGCTACGGCGCGTCCGCGGGCAAGGACGCGCTTGGCTGGAACCTGGCTGAAGCGCTCGCGCCGATGGGCGACAAGGCGCAAGCCTTCAACGACATCGACACGCTCGTCAAATCCGTCGTCGCGGCCGCGCGGCCGGGCGATCAGGTGCTCGTGATGAGCAACGGCGGCTTTGGCGGCGTACACCAGAAACTGCTCGACGCGCTGTCGGCGCGTCCGACGGCGCAGGCGCGGGGCGTCGCGTGATTCTCTATCTGCACGGCTTCCGCTCCTCGCCCAATTCGTTCAAGGCGCGCGTGATGGCCCAGCGTCTTGCGGCGCTTGGCCGCAGCGCCGAATGGTGCTGTCCGATGCTGCCCGTGTCGCCGCTGGAAGCCGTGGCGCTCGTCGAAGAACGGGTCGCGGCGGCGAATCCGGCGCAGGTCACGGTGATCGGCAGTTCGCTGGGCGGCTATTTCGCGACCCATCTTGCCGAGAAGCACGGCTGGCGCGCCATACTGCTGAATCCCGCCGTGGTGCCGCAGCGCGATCTCAGTCACTATCTTGGCGAGCAGCCGCTGTGGCACGGCGGCGGCAGCATCGTCGTCGAACCGCGTCATCTTGATGAGTTGCGTGCGCTAGGCGTCGCGCGGATCACCCACCCCGAACGCTATTATCTGTTTGCCGCCACCGGCGACGAGGTGCTCGATTACCGCGAAATGCTCGCGCACTATCCCGGCGTGCAGACCAGACTGATCGAAGGCAGCGACCACGCGATCAGCGAGTTTCCCGACTATGTCGACGACGTGCTCGCGTTTTGCGACGCCGCCGACGCCGACACCGAGCCGCCCGCACCACGCGAGGCGGCATGATCCGATGATCCGCGCACGCCGCCCACCATGAAGCACAAGGCACGCGCGTTGCGGAACACCACACAGAACACGACGCCGACGCGCGAAGCAACCGCACTGCGCGCCGGCCGACGCAAGCCAGAACGAGAGTATTGAGTGAACGTTTTCTTCGAGGAATCGGGTAGTTTCAAGGCCGGCAACGTGATGTCGCGTCAAGGCGACGCGTTTCAGGTCGAGCTGCCGGGCGGACGCCGCGCGAAAGTTCGCGCGAAAGACGTGCTGATGGAGTTCGAGAAGCCGTCGGCGGGCGAACTGATGGAGCAGGCCGATGCCGCCGCACAGGACATCGATCTGGACTTCCTGTGGGAATGCGCGCCTGAAGACGAATTCCCGTTTGCCACGCTCGGCGCCGAATACTTTGGCGAGTCGTTCGGGCCCGTCGAGCGCGCCGCGCTGATTTTGCGCATGCACGGTTCGCCCATCTATTTCCGCCGCAAGGGGCGCGGCCAGTATCAGCGCGCGCCGGAAGAGCAACTGAAGATGGCGCTCGCGTCGCTCGAGCGCAAGCGTCAGCAGGCGCTCGTGCAGCAGGGCTACGAAGAGGAACTGAAGGCGGGCCGTCTGCCGGAAGGATTCCAGAGCAAGGCGCTCGGCCTTCTGACGAAGCCCGACAAGAATTCGATCGAATACAAGGCGCTCGAAGCGGCCGCGGCGGCGCGCGGCATTTCGATGGCGCGCCTGATGCTCGAATGCGGCGGCATTCCGTCGGCGCGCGCGCTGCACGAAGCGCGCTTCCTGTCGGAATTCTTCCCGCACGGCACCGGTTTCCCCGCCGTGACGATCGGCGCGCTGCCGGAAGATCTGCCGCAAGCGGAAATCGAAGCGTTTTCGATCGACGACGTGACCACGACGGAAATCGACGATGCATTCTCCGTCGAGCATCTGTCCGACGGGCGTGTGCGGATCGGTATTCACATCGCGGCGCCGGCGCTCGGCATCGAGCGCGGCGATGCCGTCGATGCGATCGCGCGCGGCCGCTTGTCCACCGTCTACATGCCGGGCGACAAGATCACGATGCTGCCCGATTCCGTCGTCGATAAATTCACGCTGGCCGAAGGCGGTTTGCGCCCGGCGCTGTCGCTGTACAGCATCGTGAACCGCGAGACGCAGGAAATCGTCGTCAGCGAAACGCGCGCCGAACTGGTCTACGTGAAGAACAATCTGCGCCACAACACGCTCGACGAACTCGTCACGGAAGAGGCGCTCGCCAACGGCACGGGCGACTATCCGCACAAGGAAGACATCGCAGTGCTGTGGCCGTTCGCGCAGGCGCTGTTCGAGAAGCGCCAGCTGGCGCGCGCCGGTTTCGGCCTCAAGCGCGAAGTGCAGCGCAATACGGACTTCAATTTCTACGTCGAAGGCGAGCACGTGTCGATCACGCCGCGCCGCCGCGGTTCGCCGCTCGACACGATCGTCGCCGAACTGGCGATTCTCGCGAACTCGACGTGGGGCGCGTTCCTGCACGATCACGGCGTGCCCGGCATCTATCGCTCACAGCGCGCGTTCGGAGCGCCGACGGGACCGAAGCGCACCCGCATGCAGACCACAGCCGCGCCGCACGAAGGCCTCGGCGTGTCGCAGTACGCGTGGAGCACGTCGCCGCTGCGCCGCTATGTCGACCTCGTCAACCAGTGGCAACTGATCGCGTGCGTGCAGCACGGCGTGACGGCCAAGCTCGCGGCGCCGTTCAAGCCGAAGGACGCCGACCTGTTCGCCGTCGTGCAAGGCTTCGACGACACCTACACCGCGTACGCCGATCATCAGCGTCGCATGGAGTATTTCTGGTGTCTGCGCTGGCTCACGCAGGAGGGCAAGAAGCAGGTGGTCGCTTCCGTCGTGAAGGGCGATCTCGTGCGTCTCGAAGAGGTGCCGCTGCTGCTGCACGTGCCGGGTCTCGGCGTGCATGCGCGCGGCACGCGGCTGATGCTCGAAGTGATGTCGGTGGATGAGCTGACGGTCGAGGCATCGGTGCGGCCGTTGCACGTGCTCGACGCGCCGACCGTGACGAGCGGCGCGGAAGAAGAGGAAGAGACCGAAGAAGAACTCATCGACGCCGCCGACGAATCCGCCGAAAGCGAAGCCGAAGCGCAAGCCGAAGCCGATACGGCCGCACCGGAGGGCGACCAGCCCGCCGACTCGAACGATTCAACGCAACACGCGACGGAGCAGGGCCAATGACGACCGACACGACCACCCAGCGCGAACGCTATGCGGTGATTGGCAATCCGATTGCGCACAGCAAGTCGCCGCTCATCCACGCGCGCTTTGCCGAACAGACGGGCGAACCCGTCGAATATGGCCGCCTGCTCGCGCCCGTCGATCAGTTCGTGTCGCACGTGCGCGCTTTCATCGCCGAAGGCGGGCGCGGCATGAACGTCACCGTGCCGTTCAAGCTCGACGCGCACGCGTTCGCGACCACGCTGTCGCCGCGTGCGGCGGCGGCGGGCGCGGTGAACACGCTGCGCTTCGAGAAAGACGGCGGCGTCTACGGCGACAACACGGACGGCTTCGGCCTCGTGCGCGACATCGAAGTGAACCTGGGCGTGTCGCTGAAAGGCGCGCGCGTGCTGCTGCTCGGCGCGGGCGGCGCGGCGCGCGGCGTCGTGCTGCCGATGCTCGAACGCAAGCCGCAATCGCTCACCATCGTGAACCGCACGGCATCGAAGGCCGAGGCGCTGGTTGCACAATTCGCCGACGCGGCCAGTGACGCCGCATGCCGTCTGACGGGCGGCAGCGCGCAGACGATCGAATCGGGCGCCTACGACGTGATCGTCAACGCAACGGCAAGCAGCCTCGACGCGTCGCTGCCCGAGTGCGACGACGGCGCGTTCGGCGTGGGCACGCTCGCGTACGACATGATGTACGGCGCGCAGCCGACCGTCTTCATGCAGCACGCCAGCCAGCTCGGCGCACGCGCAGCCGACGGCCTCGGCATGCTGGTCGAGCAGGCGGCGGAATCGTTCTTCGTGTGGCGCGGCGTGCGTCCCGACGGCGCGCCCGTGCTCGCCGCGCTGCGCGAGATGCTGCGCGCGCCGCAAAGCGCGTGAGCGGCTGAGCGGCAAAGCGAAAACCGCACGCCTCCAGATTTCACGACATGGCGACGACAATGACAAAGACGAGGCGCGCGAAGGGGCAGCGGGCCGGAGCGAGTCCCGCACGCTGGGTGATGTATGCCGGCGCGGTGTTCGTCGTCGCGTGGGTCGCCACGCAGCTTTTCTATTTCGCGCAGATCGCCGTGTGGAACTCCGTGAATCCGCAATCGACGGCCTTCATGCGCTCCGATGCCTGGCGTCTTTCGCAAGATCGTCCTGATCTGTCGATCCAGCACACGTGGGTGCCCTACGATCAGATCTCACGCAATCTGAAGCGCGCCATCATCGCGTCAGAAGATGCGAACTTCGCCAATAACAACGGCTACGAGACGGACGCGATTCTCCAGGCATGGGAGAAGAACAAGGCGCGCGGCAAGATCGTCGCGGGCGGCTCCACGATCACGCAGCAGCTGGCGCGCAATCTGTTCCTGTCGCGTGAAAAGAGCTATATCCGCAAGGGCCAGGAACTGATCATCACCTGGATGCTCGAGACGCTGATGGACAAGGAGCGCATCTTCGAGATCTATCTGAATTCGGTCGAATGGGGTAATGGCGTCTATGGCGCGGAAGCGGCGGCGCGCTATTACTTCAAGACGTCGGCCGCGAAGCTGACGGCCGGGCAGTCGGCCCGGCTCGCGGTCATGCTGCCGAGACCGAAATACTTCGACGAGCATCGTACTTCCAGCTATCTCACGCAACGCGCGCGGGTGATCGCGCGCCGGATGGGCGCGGCGGAACTGCCGGACTGAGTTCCGCACACCCAATGGCCACAGAAACGGCGGGTCCCGTAACGGGACCCGCCGTTTTGCTTTCTGCATGGGCACGCATCATCCAATTTCACACAATTCCCAAAATATGGACGTCACGCTCATATGTTGGTGAATCTCAAAAAAGCGCCCTACAATCCGGTTCAACAAGCCGAAACCGGCCAGAAACACCGCCTCGTCGCCAGCGCAAAAACGCGCGGCGCACGCAGCGGGACGAAAATCGGAGACACCACGCCATGCCTTCCAGCACCTTGCTGCACAACCCGCTCGCGCTTGCGAACGCAAAGCTCGCGCTGACGCTCGCGCAGCTTCGAACCACGCCCGACGCGCACCGTCACGCCGGCATTTCGCGGTAACTCACCTTTTGTCTGTTGCCAGTCGCCATGAACAAAGCGATGACCTCTCACGTCGAGTCCGAAGCGCCCGAGGCGCCTGAAGCCGAAGCGCCGCGCAAGCCCGCCGCGCGTCCCGCCAACGGCGCGGTCGTGCCGACGCCGCCCGCCGACACGATCGGCCTGCCGAGCACGCTGCTCGACATCACGCCGCAGCAAGCCGGCACGCAGACGCTTCTGCGCGGCCTCGCGATTCTCGAAGCCGCCGCCGCGGGCGTACGCGACCTGCGCACCTTCGGCGCCGCGCTCGGCACGACGCGCAGCACCACGCACCGGCTCGTCAGCAGCCTCGTGCAGGCGCGCTATCTGCGCCAGGTGCAGGGCGGCTACCTGCTCGGCCCGAAGCTGATCGAACTCGGCACGATCGCGCTCGAACAGATGCCGCTCACGACCGTCGCGCGCCCGCATCTGGCGTCGCTTGCCGAACTGACGCACGACACGATCCACCTCGGCGTGCGCGACGGCGACGACGTGCTGTACATCGACAAGATTCCCGGCACGCGTGGCCTCGAAATGCGCTCGCGCGTCGGCCACCGGATGCCGCTCGCATCGACGGGTATCGGCAAGGCGATGATGCTCGACCTCGGTCCCGACCAGTGGCAGTCGCTGTTCGACGCGTCGCGCCGTGCGCTGGCGGGCGTCAGCTTCAAGCCCGACAACCGGCCCGACCAGCAGACCTTCATGCAGCGCATGACGAACTACTCGGCAGGCGGCTTCACCTTCGACCTCGAAGAAAACGAAGCGTCGATCCGCTGTGTGGCCGCGCCCGTGCGCGACGCGTCGGGATCGATCGTCGCAGCGTTGTCGGTCGCAAGCACGATTCCGTACATGTCGCTCGAGCGCATGGACGAGCTGATTCCCGTCGTGCAGCGTGAGGCGCGTGCGATTTCGGAAGAACTGGGCTGGCGTGTTCCGCAACCGACTACCCGCAGGATCAAACGATGACTCAGACGGGCTCGACCCTGTCCATGGAACAAACCCAGCTGGCGCAGACGGCAGCGGCAGCGGGGCATGGTGCATTGGCCGCGCTGATCGCGCTCGACTGGGGCACGACGTCGCTGCGCGCCTATCTGTTCGATGCGAACGGCGCAGTGCTGGAAACGCGCGCGTCGACGGCGGGCATCATGAATCTGCCGCGTCCGGCGGCGGAAGGCGGATTCGACGCTGCGTTCGATGCCGTCGTCGGTGCGTGGCTGGACCGCGCACCTGATCTTCCCGTGATCGCGGCCGGCATGGTCGGCAGCGCGCAAGGCTGGAAGGAAGCGCCGTACGTGAATGCGCCCGCCAGCGCCGATGCGCTCGTCGACGGCATCGTGCGCGTGCAGACGGCGCGCGGCGTGACGCTGAATATCGTGCCCGGCGTGCTGCAGAACGGCGAACTGCCGAACGTGATGCGCGGCGAGGAAACGCAGATTTTCGGCGCGCTGGCCTGCGCGGAACCGTCGGCGGCGGGCAAGGGCCTGCTGATCGGCCTGCCGGGCACGCACGCGAAGTGGGTGATGGTGCGCGACGCGCAGATCGAGCGCTTCGACACGTTCATGACGGGTGAAGTCTTCGCGGCGCTCTCCGAGCACACGATTCTCGGCCGCACGATGCTCACGCCCGACCAGCCCGACACCGATGCTTTCCTGCGCGGCGTGCGTGTCGCGCGCGACAAGGGCAAGGCCGGCGTGCTCGCAACGATTTTCAGCACGCGCACGCTGGGCCTGACGGGCCAGCTTGCGCGTGAGCAGCAACCCGATTATCTGTCCGGCCTGCTGATCGGCCACGAACTGAGCGGCCTTGAAGCGGCGCTCGCGCAACAGCAATCGACGCTCGCCGGCAGCGCGCTGCAACTGATCGGCAACGAAGCGCTGTGCGAACGCTACCGGCTCGCGCTCGCGCAATTTGGCTGCCAACAGGCGGACCTCGTGAAGCAGGCGACCGAGCGCGGTTTGTGGCGCATCGCGGCGCAAGCGGGTCTCGTCAGCGAAGCGTCGGGCGCCGCGCAGGCCACCTGAAGCGCGAACCGAACAGGACCCGCGCCGGCGCGCAACGAACCCAAGGAACCGACATGTCACTCGATCTGAATCTGCCCGCACCGTACCAGCCGCACGCCGGCCTGATGGCCGCGTTCGAAGCGTGCCCGCTGGTCGCGATTCTGCGCGGCATCACGCCCGCCGATGCCGCCGATCACGGCCGCGCGCTGTACGAAGCGGGCTTTCGCATCATCGAAGTGCCGCTCAATTCGCCGAACCCGTTCGACAGCATCGCGGCGATCCGCCAGGCGCTGCCCGTCGACGCCATCATCGGCGCGGGCACGGTGCTGCGCGGCGAACTCGTGCACGACGTGAAGGCGGCGGGCGGCGAACTGATCGTGATGCCGCACAGCGACCCCGAAGTCGTGACGACCGCGAAGTCGCTCGCGATGGCCTGCGCGCCGGGCGTCGCAACGCCGACGGAAGCCTTTATCGCGCTGAAGAACGGCGCGGACGTGCTGAAGATGTTCCCCGCCGAGCAACTCGGCTGCCAGGTGGTGAAGGCGTGGCGCGCAGTGATTCACAAGGACGTGCCGCTGCTTCCCGTCGGCGGAGTGCTGCCGGACAACATGGGTCCGTTCCTGTCCGCTGGCGCGAACGGTTTCGGCCTCGGCTCTGCGCTGTACAAGCCGGGCCAGCCGGCGACGACGACGGCTTCGCATGCGAAGGCGTTCATCAACGGCCTGCGCATTGCGCGCGCGGGCGTGAAGAAATGAAACGGCTGCAAGGCAAGGTCGCGCTGGTGACGGGTGCGGGGCGCGGCATCGGCGCGGCGATCGCGACGGCGTTCGCGCGCGAGGGTGCCGCTGTCGTGCTCGCCGAGCTCGACATCGAAACCGCGCAGCGCACGGCCGCCGACATCGCCACGCAAACGGGCGGCAAGACGCTTGCCGTGCAGACGGACGTCACGCAATCGGCGTCGGTGCAGCGCGCGGTGAGCGAAGGCGAACGCGCCTTCGGCCCGATCGACGTGCTGGTGAACAACGCAGGCATCAACGTGTTTTGCGATCCGCTGACGATGACCGACGACGACTGGCGCCGCTGTTTCGCCGTCGATCTGGACGGCGTGTGGAACGGCTGCCGCGCGGTGCTGCCGGGGATGGTCGAGCGCGGCGCGGGCAGCATCGTGAACATCGCGTCGACACACTCGTTCAAGATCATTCCGGGCTGCTTTCCGTACCCGGTCGCGAAGCACGGTGTGATTGGCCTGACGCGCGCGCTCGGCATCGAATACGCGCCGCGCAACGTGCGCGTGAATGCCATCGCGCCGGGTTACATCGAAACGCAGTTGACGCGCGACTGGTGGGACGGTCAGAGCGACCCCGCCGCCGCGAAGCAGGCGACGCTTGATCTGCAGCCGATGAGGCGCATCGGCAAGCCGGAAGAAGTCGCGATGACAGCGGTCTTTCTCGCATCGGATGAAGCGCCTTTCATCAACGCGAGTTGCATCACGGTCGATGGCGGGCGCTCGGCGCTGTACCACGACTAAAGCGGTATCGAAGAATAAAGCAGTAGCGAAGGAACAGAAAAAGCAGCAAAGCCGCCCCGCAAGCGGGGCGACGGTGTGAACCGCCTGACGCGCTGGCCGCGTGTGTCGGTGACGGTACAAGAAGACGCGGCCAATAACCTTCTCGTTACTCATTAGTCAGGAGACACGCATTATGAAACGCAGAATTTTCCTCACGCTGGCAGCAGCGGCGACGGCGGTGCTCTTCAACGCACCCGTCGCGCAAGCCGCCGACCCGGTCAAGATCGGCTTCCTCGTGAAGCAGCCGGAAGAGCCGTGGTTCCAGGACGAGTGGAAGTTCGCCGAAGCCGCTGCCAAGGAAAAGGGCTTCACGCTGGTGAAGATCGGCGCGCCGTCGGGCGAGAAGGTCATGAGCGCAATCGACAACCTCGCTGCGCAAAAGGCACAAGGTTTCGTGATCTGCACGCCGGACGTGAAGCTCGGACCGGGCATCGTCGCGAAGGCGAAGGCTGACAACCTGAAGATGATGACGGTGGACGACCGCCTCGTCGATGGCGCAGGCAAGCCGATCGAATCGGTGCCGCACATGGGCATCTCGGCTTACAACATCGGCAAGCAGGTTGGCGAAGGCATCGCGGCTGAAATCAAGAAGCGTGGCTGGGACATGAAGGACGTCGGCGCGATCGACGTGACCTACGAACAGCTGCCGACGGCGCATGACCGCACGGCTGGCGCAACCGACGCACTGATCGCCGCCGGTTTCCCGAAGGCCAACATCATCGCGGCGCCGCAAGCGAAGACCGACACGGAAAACGCGTTCAACGCAGCCAACATCGCGCTGACGAAGAACCCGAACTTCAAGCACTGGGTTGCCTACGGCCTGAACGACGAAGCCGTGCTGGGCGCCGTGCGTGCAGCGGAAGGCCGCGGCTTTAAGGCCGACAACATGATCGGCATCGGTATTGGCGGCTCGGACTCGGCATTGAACGAGTTCAAGAAGCCGAACCCGACGGGCTTCTTCGGCACCGTGATCATCAGCCCGAAGCGCCACGGCGAAGAGACGTCGGAACTGATGTACTCGTGGATCACGCAAGGCAAGGAACCGCCGAAGCTCACGCTGACGACGGGCATGCTGGCCACGCGCGACAACGTCGGCGAAGTGCGTGAAAAGATGGGTCTCGCATCGAAGTAAGCGTGACGGATGCGCGTGAGTGCGCATGAGCGGCACTCACGCGCCGCGCGCCCCGCCGGCGATCGGCGGGGCGCGTGCAGGACAGAACGGTTAAGAAGCAGAGGGACAAGCCGTCGTGAACACTGCGCCGTGCGAACGGCTGTGGCAGGCACGACGGTTCAATCGAGGTAACAGGAGGCAAAGTGTCAGCGACGCTGCGTTTTGACAATATCGGCAAGGTGTTTCCAGGCGTGCGTGCGCTCGACGGCATCTCTTTCGACGTGCACGCCGGCCAGGTGCATGGCCTGATGGGCGAAAACGGCGCAGGGAAATCGACCCTGCTGAAGATTCTCGGCGGTGAATATCAGCCGGATTCCGGCCGCGTGATGATCGACGGCAACGAAGTGCGTTTTGCAAGTGCGGGCGCTTCGATTGCTTCGGGTATCGCGGTGATTCACCAGGAACTGCAGTACGTGCCCGATCTGACGGTAGCGGAGAACCTGCTGCTCGGCCGCTTGCCGAACACGGTCGGCTTCGTGAAGAAGGCCGATGCGAAGCGCTATGTGCGCGAGCAGCTCGCGGCGATGGGCGTCGATCTCGATCCGAATGCGAAGCTGCGCAAGCTGTCGATCGCGCAACGCCAGATGGTCGAAATCTGCAAGGCGCTGATGCGCAACGCTCGCGTGATCGCGCTCGACGAGCCGACCAGCTCGCTGTCGCACCGCGAAACGGAAGTGCTGTTCAAGCTGGTGCGCAATCTGCGCGCCGACAACCGCGCGCTGATCTACATCTCGCACCGGATGGACGAGATCTATCAGCTGTGCGACGCGTGCACGATTTTCCGCGACGGCCGCAAGGTCGCGTCGCATCCGACGCTGGAAGGCGTGAGCCGCGACACGATCGTGGCCGAAATGGTCGGCCGCGAAATCTCGGATATCTACGGCTACCGGCCGCGCGAACTCGGCGAAGTGCGCTTCTCGGTGAAGAACATCGAAGGCGGCCCGCTCGCGGAGCCGGCGAGCTTCGACGTGCGGCGCGGCGAGATAGTCGGCTTCTTTGGCCTCGTGGGCGCGGGCCGCAGCGAACTGATGCACCTGATCTACGGCGACGATCCGAAGAAGGGCGGCGAACTGGTGCTGGACGGCAAGCCGATCAAGGTGAAGAGCGCGGGCGAGGCGATCCGCCAGGGCATCGTGCTGTGTCCGGAAGACCGCAAGGAAGAAGGCATCGTCGCGATTGCTTCCGTAGCAGAGAACATCAATATCAGCTGCCGCCGTCACTATCTGAAGGCGGGGCTGTTTCTCGATCGCAAGAAGGAAGCCGAAACGGCTGACCGCTTCATCAAGCTGCTGAAGATCAAGACGCCGAGCCGTCGGCAGAAGATCCGTTTCCTGTCGGGCGGCAACCAGCAGAAGGCGATTCTGTCGCGCTGGCTGGCCGAGCCGGATCTGCGCGTCGTGATTCTCGACGAGCCGACGCGTGGCATCGACGTCGGCGCGAAGCACGAAATCTATAACGTGATCTATGAGCTGGCACAGCGCGGCTGCGCGATCGTGATGATTTCGTCGGAACTGCCGGAAGTGCTGGGCGTGTCGGACCGGATTCTGGTGATGCGCCAGGGGCGTATTTCGGGCGAACTGCCGCGCAGCGCCGCCACCGAGCAATCGGTGCTGAGCCTCGCGCTGCCGAAGAGTTCGACGACGGCGCAGGCAGCCTGAACGCCTGGACACACCGGCTGGATGAAACAAAAACCGCAAGACATCTGTAACTGACAGGATCTACAACAGTCCTGTAACCCGTGGGGAACGGGAGGAGTGAACCAAATGCAAGCCAGAGAAAACCTCGCGCAACAGGCCGCCAAGAGCGCCGCTGAAGCGCTGATCCCGCAAGCCAACGACAAGCAGAAGTGGTGGCAGCAGATCACGGAGTACAGCCTGATCGTGATCTTCGTCGTGATGTTCATCACGATGTCGCTGACCGTCGATCACTTCTTCTCGATCGAGAACATGCTCGGCCTCGCGCTGTCGATTTCGCAGATCGGCATGGTCGCGTGCACGATGATGTTCTGTCTCGCGTCGCGCGACTTCGATCTTTCCATCGGTTCGACGGTCGCGTTTGCCGGCGTGTTGTGCGCGATGGTGCTCAACGCGACGGGCAACACGTTCATCGCGATCATCGCCGCGGTTGTCGCGGGTTCGGTGATCGGCTTCGTCAACGGCGCGGTGATCGCGTATCTGCGCATCAACGCGCTGATCACGACGCTCGCAACGATGGAAATCGTGCGCGGCCTCGGCTTCATCGTGTCGCACGGTCAGGCCGTGGGCGTGTCGTCGGATACGTTCATCGCGCTCGGCAGCCTGTCGATGTTCGGCGTGTCGCTGCCCATCTGGGTGACGCTGGTGTGCTTCATCGTGTTCGGCGTGCTGCTCAATTCGACGGTGTACGGTCGTAATACGCTCGCGATCGGCGGTAATCCGGAAGCGTCGCGTCTCGCGGGTATCAATGTGGAACGCACGCGCGTCTACATCTTCCTGATTCAGGGCGCGGTGACGGCGCTGGCAGGAGTGATTCTCGCGTCGCGTATCACGTCGGGGCAGCCGAACGCTGCTCAAGGCTTCGAGCTGAACGTGATTTCAGCATGCGTGCTGGGTGGCGTATCGCTGCTCGGTGGCCGCGCGACGATTTCGGGCGTCGTGATCGGCGTGCTGATCATGGGCACCGTCGAAAACGTGATGAACCTGATGAACATCGACGCGTTCTATCAGTACCTGGTGCGCGGTGCGATCCTGCTCGCTGCGGTGCTGCTGGACCAGTTGAAGAATCGTGGTTCGCGTGACTGATTAGCGACTGATTTTCCGCCACACCCAATGCCACAAGAAGGAAACCGAACGATGTCGTCTCTCGCCAGCGCGAACGCGCGTGAAGAACAGGGCGTCTACGCGCGCTATCCGAGCCTCGTGGATCGCACGGTGCTGATCACGGGCGGCGCGACGGGTATCGGCGCATCGTTCGTCGAACATTTCGTTGCGCAGGGCGCGCGCGTCGCGTTCTTCGATATCGACGAAACGGCGGGCGACGCGCTCGCCGATCAACTCGGCGACTCGCGTCACAAGCCGCTGTTTCTGCGAGTCGATCTGACGGACATCGACGCGCTGAAGAAGGCGATCGCGGACGTGCGCGCGGCGCTCGGTCCGATTGAAGTGCTGGTGAATAACGCGGCGAACGACAAGCGCCACAAGATCGAAGAAGTGACGCCCGAATCGTTCGACGCGGGTATCGCCGTCAACATCCGTCATCAGTTCTTCGCCGCGCAAGCCGTCGCCGACGACATGAAGGCGGCGAAAAGCGGCTCGATCATCAATCTCGGCTCGATCAGCTGGATGCTGAAAAACGGCGGCTATCCCGTGTACACGCTGGCGAAGTCGGCAGTGCAAGGACTCACGAAGGGACTCGCGCGCGATCTCGGTCACTTCGGCATTCGCGTGAACGCGCTGGTGCCGGGCTGGGTGATGACGGACAAGCAGAAGCGTCTGTGGCTCGACGACGCGGGGCGTCTCGCGATCAAGCAGGGCCAGTGCATCGACGCCGAACTGCTGCCCGAAGACCTCGCGCGGATGGCGCTGTTCCTCGCCGCCGACGATAGCCGCATGATCACCGCGCAAGACATCATCGTCGATGGAGGCTGGGCATGAGCGACACGATCACCAACGTTCAGGCTGCATTGCTGGTCGATTCGAAATGCACGCTAGGCGAAGGCGCAACGTGGGACGTGCGCAGCGGTCTTTTCTACTGGACGGACATTGAAGGCGCGCGGCTCTGGCGTTACGATCCGCGCGATGGCCGCAGCACGTTCTGGCGCATGCCCGAGCGGCTGTCGACTTTCGCGTTGTGCGCCGATCCGCATTACATGTTGTTGGGCCTCGCATCGCGACTGGCGTTCTTCGACCTTGCAACGGGCGAGATCGAGTCGATCGTCGATGTCGAGCCGGGTCTGAACACGCGCGTCAACGACGGTCGCTGCGATCGCCAGGGACGCTTCGTATTCGGCACCAAGGACGAAGCGTCGCCCGTGCAGGCCATCGGCGGGTTTTACCGGCTGAATCACGATCTGTCGCTCGAACGTCTGGCATTGCCATCGCCGGCGATTTCGAACAGTATCGCGTTCAGCCCCGACGGCGCGACGATGTACTTCTGTGATTCGCCGACACTCGAAATCCGCGCATGCGATTACCGCGCGGACGGCAGCGTCGCGAACGAGCGGCTGTTCGTGAAGCTGAGCGACAAGACGGGCGAGCCGGACGGTTCGACGGTCGACAGCGAAGGCGGCCTGTGGAACGCGCAGTGGGGCGGACGGCGCGTGGTGCGCTACGACGCGAGCGGCGTGGAGACGGAGCGCGTCGACGTGCCGACGGTGCAGCCCAGTTGCGTCGCGCTGGGTGGCGCGCAACTCGGCACGCTGTATGTGACGAGCGCGCGCGTCGGGCTCGACGCCCAGGCGCTGGCGGGCGATACGCGTGCCGGCGGTGTGTATGTCGCGACGCAGGGCCGGCGTGGTTTGCCGGAACCGGTGTTCAAGGGATCGCCTGCGGCGAAGCGCGGTGCGTAATGCAAGCGCGCGGTGCGCAACGCAAGCGAACTAAAAGACTTCCGCAGTATCCGAAGCAAGGTAGTCCACGCCCCGAAGGCATTTGGGGCGCGCAACCATACTCAGGAGGCGGCCGCTACGACGTGCCGCCCGCACAAGCAGCCATCTGTTCTCCGATGCGCCGATCATGCCGTCCGATGCCTCTCGTGGGAGTGTGATATGACTGTCGCGAATTCCGCTGTCCCATCTTCTCCACAATCCCGCGCGCGCCGTGCCCGGCTCGCGGCCACCGTGCAGCCCGTGCTGGCCGGGCCGAGTACGTCCGCAGTGGCGGTCGGCGCGGGAAGCGCCGCCGACGTCGCGTGCGTGACGCTCGCCAATTCGCTGCTGCGGCTCGATGTGGCACCGTCACTGGGCGGCGGCATCACGCGCTTCGACTTTCGCAACGAAGGCACGCTCGTGCCCGTGTTCCGGCGCTGCCGTCATGTCGATGCGGACACCGACGCGAACGATCTCGCCTGCTATTCGCTGCTGCCGTATTCGAACCGGATCGGCGGCGGGCAATTCATGCTCGGCGAGCGCGCGATCGACGTGCCGTGTAACCGCACGGGCGAGCCGCTGCCGATTCACGGCGACGGCTGGCTTGCGAACTGGACTATCGCGGCCGCCGATGCCGAAAACCTCACGCTGACGCTCGACCGTCGCGACGGTAAGCCGTACGCGTATCGCGCGACGCAGACTTACGCGCTCGACGGCTCGACACTCGTCATCACGCTCGAAGTCGAAAACACCGGACGCGAAGCGATGCCGTTCGGCCTCGGCGTGCATCCGTTTCTGGTGCGCGATGCCGACACGCAACTGTCGGCGGCTGCGGCGGGCTTGTGGCTGTCGGGCGAAGACTGGCTTCCCGTGCGCCATGTGCCCGTGCCGCCCGCGTGGCAGTTTGGCGTTGCGTATCCGTTGCCGCGCTCGCTCGTCAATCACGCGTTCACCGGCTGGAGCGGACATGCGACAGTCGTGTGGCCGAAGCGCCGCCTGTCGCTGACGATGTCGTCGAGCACCGAGTACTACATTCTGTACACGCCGACGTCCAAAGACTTTTTCTGCTTCGAACCCGTCGATCACCCGATCAACGCGATGAACCTGCCGGGCGGCGCCGCCGACAACGGCATGACGATGCTCGCGCGCGGCCAGCGCCTTGCGCGCTCGTTCAGCTTCGCGGTCGAGCGCACAGGACTGCGCGCGATGGCGGGCGGGCGCGCGGCGAAGCGCCGGCAGTAAGGGCGGGCAATAAGGGCGTGCAGCCGCAACGGCCCGATCGCGGATGCGGCCCGCATTGCGCCGCGCGAGTAAAATACGCGGCTCATCCGTTACCCGCGCGCCGCGAGATTTTCTATGTCCACATTCATCCAGACGCTCGACCACGCATGGCACACGACGAATTCGCTGCTGTGCGTCGGCCTCGATCCCGAGCCGACCAGGTTTCCCGGCGCGTACGCCAACCGTTCTGACGCGATCTTCGATTTCTGCAAGAGGATCGTCGACGCGACGGCGCCTTATGCATCGTCGTTCAAGCCGCAGATTGCCTACTTCGCCGCGCATCGCGCCGAAGAGCAACTCGAGCAGTTGATCGCGCACATTCACCTGAAGCATCCGGGCTTGCCCGTGATTCTTGACGCGAAGCGCGGCGATATCGGCAGCACGGCCGAGCAATACGCGCGCGAAGCGTTCGACCGTTATCGTGCCGATGCCGTCACGGTGAATCCGTACATGGGCTTCGATTCGATCGAGCCGTATCTGGAGCATGACGGCAAGGGCGTGATCGTGCTGTGCCGGACGTCGAATCCGGGTGGCTCGGACCTGCAGTTTCTGGAGACGGAAGGCCGTCCGCTGTATCAGACGGTCGCGCGGCTTGCGGCGGAAAAGTGGAACGTGAAGGGTCAACTGGGTCTGGTGGTCGGCGCGACGTTCCCGAAGGAAATCGAAGTGGTGCGCGGCATCGTCGGCGACATGCCGCTGCTGATTCCGGGCATCGGCGCGCAAGGCGGCGATGTCGAAGCGACGGTCCGGGCGGGGCGCACGGCAACGGGCGAGGGCATGCTGATCAATTCGTCGCGTGCGATTCTGTACGCGGGCAAGGGCGACGATTGGGTCGAAGCCGCCGCGCAGGCCGCGAAGGATACGCGCGACCGGATCAACGCGTTTCGTTAAGACGCGGCTTTCATGCTGTGAAGGCCGGTTTCGGTCAAGCGCCGACCGGCCCTAGCTTTTCGATCAGGTGCCGATGCTGCGGATACTCGCGCACCAACGCGTCGACATCGGCAATCTCGAACTCGCTGAACTCGAACCCCGGCGCGACCGTGCAGCCGACGAGCGCAACGCTCGCCGCGTCGTCGCATTGCGCGGCGAACCACTTGCCTGACCGCACGACTGCCTGAAACACACAATCGGCATGTTCGAGCGCGTTGCCGAGACGATGGACGGTGAACGAGCCGTCGTCCTCAAGCACATAAACGTTCAGCGGATCGCCGGCGTAGAAATGCCAGACTTCGTCCGACTGGATGCGGTGCCACGCGGAGTGCGCGCCGTCGCAAAGCAGGTAGTAGATCGCCGTGGAGGCGGAGCGGGAATTGGCGGAACCTTCGCGCCGGATGGAATCAGCCGAGCGGTACGTCTCGCGAAAGAACCCGCCTTCGGGATGCGGCTGGAGATCGAAGCGGCGAATCAGTTCATCGCGGTCGATATGACGGGCCATGATTTCCTGCTGTAGTTGAGAAGCGGAAAGCTCAACGCTCCCGCTCGTCGAGCAAGGTCAGCAGCCCGCGCAATGCGTGCGTCGCGGCCTGCACGCGCACGCGCTCCCGGTCACCCTTGAACACCAGCGTCTCGACGACGGTATGCAGCCGGTTGCTCCAGCCGAAGCACACCATCCCGACCGGCTTCGTCTCGGTGCCGCCACCGGGGCCCGCCACGCCCGTAATGGACAGCGCGACCTGCGCGCGGGAATTGCGCAACGCGCCTTCGACCATCGCCCGCGCAACGGGCTCGGACACGGCGCCGTGCTTCTCGATCAGATCGGGCGGCACGCCGATCATCTCGCTCTTGGCCTGGTTCGAGTACGTGACGAAGCCGCGCTCGAACCATCCGCTGCTGCCGGAAATATCGGTGATGGCCGTCGCGACCATGCCGCCCGTGCAGGATTCAGCCGTGGCAAGCATCAGCCGCTCATCGCGCAGACGATTACCGGCGCGAATGGCGAGTTGGTGAACGACGGAATCGGTAGCCATGCTGGACTCGGGATAAGGAAAACGCGGGAAACGCAGGAAACGATCAGACCGACATCCGCCAGAGCGCGACCACGAGCAACGTGAAGAACGCGGCGACGAGATCGTCGAACATGATGCCAAAGCCACCTTTCAGTCTGCGGTCGAAATAACGGATGGGCGGCGGCTTCACCATGTCGAAGAAGCGAAACACGATGAACGCCCACAGTTGCCCCGTGAAGGTAGCGGGCGTCACCATCAGCAGCACCAGCCAGAATGCAACGATCTCGTCCCACACGACGGGCGACGGATCTTCAATGCCGAGCCGGTTCGCGGTGAAGCCGCAAATGCCGATGCCCGCGACAAAACCGACGACGATCAGAATGCCCCATTCGATGACGGTCAACTGCGCACTGAACGCAGCGAACGACGCCCAGGCGAACAGCGTTCCGAACGTGCCGGGCGCAATCGGCGACAGGCCGCTGCCGAAACCCAGCGACAAGATATGCAATGGATGTGACAGCATGAAGCGCGCGGTCGCGCGGCGGGGCCGCGGCGCGCGCGGCTCGCCACGCGGCCCGCCGTTCGCAGTTTCTTCGGACCTGGCGCCCGGCGTGCCGCCAGGTGGGCCTTCGGGTGTGCCGCCTGTTGGCGCGTCGGAGAAACTGCCGGCCGGGCCAAGCGAGGATTCATTCTGCATGGAAATGATCGAAGCCTTGCAACGTCAATGTAAGTGGAGTGCCTGACGCGTCGTGCCACGAGATCGCGGGCACGGCGCCGGCCGCATCGAGCGGAGTTATTGTACCGACGCGCGTCACGGGTAAACGAGCCTGTTGACCCGCTGCAACGACTTCGGCGCGCGCGGACGGCGGCGCGGTGAAGCACAACTCGTAGTCGTCGCCGCCTGCGATCGTGCAGCGGCGCTGGATGTCCATTGAGAGGCGGCGCAACGCGTCCGAGCGTGGCAGCGCGTCGGCGTCGACGGTTGCATTCACGCGCGAGCGTTCGAGGATGTGCATCAGGTCGCCCGCCAGGCCATCGGAAATATCCAGCGCGGCGCGCGCGACTCCGCGCAACGCGAGGCCCAGCGCGACGCGCGGCTCGGGCAACTCCATGGCGCGGCGGAATGTCGCAGCGTCGCTGGCATCGGCGGACCACTCGCCGCGTTGCACGCCGAGACTCGCGCGCGCATCGCCCAGTGTGCCCGATACCCAGATGTCGTCGCCGGGCTGCGCGGCGTCGCGGCGCAGTGCGCTCTGCGGCGGCACCGAGCCGAACACGGTGATGCACAGATTCAGCGGCCCGCCCGTCGTATCACCGCCGACCAGTTCGCAGCCGTGGCGCTCGGCGAGATCGAAGAGACCGTCGCTGAACGCGGACAGCCAGTCGGCGTCGGCTTTTGGCAGCGAGAACGCGAGCGTGAACGCCTGCGGCTTCGCGCCCATCGCCGCGAGATCCGACAGATTGACGGCGAGCGCCTTGTGGCCGAGTGCCTTCGGATCGGCGTCGGGAAAGAAGTGGCGGCCTTCGACCAGCATGTCCGTCGAAATGGCGAGCATCTCGCCGGCGGGCGGCGCGAGCAGCGCGCAATCGTCACCGATGCCGAGGGCAGCGCGCTGCGGGTAGGTCGAACCCGACGCACGGCGCGCGAAGAAGCGGTCGATCAGCGAAAACTCTGAAAGCATAAATAAGGCGTACGAGTGCGAAAGACGGCGGAAGCGGGTGAATGGATGCGCTCAAGAAACGCTAATCGAAGCTAACACGATGCTAAAGGCGCGCATTGTAGTCGCGGCGCGGATGCTGACGAAACGGTGTGCATTCCTTTCACGCTGTTTCGGTCTCGGCACTTGCACCCGGATTGCAGGGTTCGACTTTTGGGATTGGCGCTACAATGCGATCGAACATCTATTCTAATCCGCACTTCCAAGTCCGCTTATGTCGACTCCCGTCAATACCAAACTCCGTGAAGCCGCTCTCGATTATCACGAATTCCCGACTCCTGGGAAGATCGCGATCGCCCCGACGAAGCAGATGATCAACCAGCGCGACCTCGCGCTGGCGTACTCGCCAGGCGTTGCGTTCGCGTGCGAGGCGATCGTTGAAAACCCGCTGAATGCGGCGCGCTTCACGGCGCGCAGCAACCTGGTCGGCGTCGTGTCGAACGGCACCGCGGTGCTCGGCCTCGGCAACATCGGGCCGCTCGCGTCGAAGCCGGTCATGGAAGGCAAGGCCGTGCTGTTCAAGAAGTTCGCCGGTATCGACGTGTTCGACATCGAGCTGAACGAGTCGGACCCGCACAAGCTGGTCGAGGTGATCGCGGCGCTCGAGCCGACCTTCGGCGGCATCAACCTTGAAGACATCAAGGCGCCGGACTGCTTCATCGTCGAACGCGAATGCCGCAAGCGCATGAAGATCCCCGTCTTCCACGACGACCAACACGGCACGGCGATCGTCGTCGCGGCGGCTGTCACGAATGGCCTGAAGGTGGTCGGCAAGAGCATCAAGGAAGTGAAGCTGGTCGCCTCGGGCGCGGGCGCGGCGTCGCTGGCGTGTCTGAGCCTGCTGGTCGATCTCGGCATGCCGATCGAGAACATCTACGTGACCGACCTGGCCGGTGTGGTCTACAAGGGCCGCACGGAACTGATGGACCCGGACAAGGAGCGCTTCGCTCGCGAGACCGACGCGCGCACGCTGTCGGAAGTGATGGGCGGGGCGGACGTGTTCCTCGGCCTGTCGGCGGGCGGCGTGCTCAAGCAGGACATGGTCAAGGGCATGGCTGACAAGCCGCTGATTCTCGCGCTGGCCAACCCGACGCCGGAAATCCTGCCGGAACTCGCGCTGGAAGTGCGCCCCGACGCCGTGCTCGCGACGGGCCGCACCGACTATCCGAACCAGGTCAACAACGTTCTGTGCTTTCCGTTCATCTTCCGCGGCGCGCTCGACGTCGGCGCAACGGTGATTACGAAGGAAATGGAAATCGCCGCGGTCAACGCGATCGCGGAACTGGCGCGCCAGGAACAATCTGACATCGTCGCGACGGCGTATGGCATTCAGGATCTGTCGTTCGGTCCGGAGTATCTGATTCCGAAGCCTTTCGATCCGCGCCTGATCGTCCAGATCGCGCCCGCCGTCGCGCAGGCCGCGATGGATGCGGGCGTCGCCACGCGTCCGATCGAGGACATGGAGGCGTACAAGCAGCATCTGCAGCAGTTCGTCTACCACAGCGGTACGACGATGAAGCCGATCTTCCAGCTGGCGCGCGGCGTCGAGCCGGAGAAGAAGCGCATCGTGTTCGCGGAAGCCGAAGAAGAGCGCGTACTGCGCGCGGTGCAGATCGTCGTTGACGAAAAGCTGGCGAAGCCGATCCTAATTGGCCGTCCGGCTGTGATCGAGCAACGCATCGCGAAATTCGGCTTGCGTCTCGTCAACGGTCAGGACTACACGATCGTCAACACTGACCACGACGAACGCTATCGCGACTTCTGGCAGACGTATCACAAGATGATGTCGCGCAAGGGCTTCACCGAGCAGATGGCGAAGCTCGAAATGCGTCGCCGCACGACGCTGATCGGCTCGATGCTGGTGAAGAAGGGTCACGCCGACGGCATGATCTGCGGCACGGTCAGCACGACGCACCGTCACCTGCACTTCATCGATCAGGTGATCGGCAAGAAGGAAGGCGCGAAGGTCTACGCGGCAATGAATGCGCTGGTGCTGCCGAACCGCCAGATTTTCCTCGTCGATACGCACGTGAACGTCGATCCGACGGCGGAAGAACTGGCCGAGATCACGATCATGGCGGCGGAAGAAGTGCGGCGCTTTGGCATCGAGCCGAAGATCGCGCTGCTGTCGCACTCGAACTTCGGCACGAGCAATGCGCCTTCTGCACAGAAAATGCGCGATGTGCTGGCTATCTTGCACGAACGCGCGCCGCATCTGCAGGTGGACGGCGAAATGCACGGCGACCTGGCACTCGACGCGAACCTGCGCAAGGAAATCCTCTCGGACTCGACGCTGGAAGGCGACGCGAACCTCCTCGTGCTGCCGAACATCGACGCCGCCAACATCTCGTACAACCTGCTGAAGACGGCGGCCGGCAACAACATCGCGATCGGGCCGATCCTGCTCGGCGCGGCGCAGCCGGTGCACGTGCTAACGCCGTCGGCGACGGTTCGCCGGATCGTCAACATGACGGCGCTGCTGGTCGCCGACGTGAACGCAACGCGTTAAATCTGATGTTGTTTCGGCGCGGGCTGTTGGTTTTTAGCCCGCGCAGGCCAAAAAAAAAGAGGCGTGCCCGCAATGGGCACGCCTTCGAGCAATGGCTGGGGATTAGCCATCCCGCAAAAAGGCAGACGCTGACATGAATCCGTTGTGCGAACTGTCCGGACGACGAGGCATGAACGCCGTCCAACATCTTGCCTCGGAGATAACTTTATCTCAGTCAGGCTAAAATCTCTGTCAAAATGTGTCATTTCTGGCGTCGGCGCTCTGCCGGTTTCGCCTGGTCGACCTTTCGTCCGACCAATGAACATTGATTCCAAAAGACATTAGCGATACCCTTACGACTTTCATGGTCGTCAAACTCGTTAGTCAACAGCGGGAATTCTGGACTCATGGCACGCAAGTGGCTCCGCGACGGCGTGCTGATCGCCGCCTTGACGCTTGGAGGTTTTGCCGGCGGTTTTCCGGTAGGCGGCTGGGCCCGGGAAGCGCAGCAGGGGCAGGCCGGAGGCACGATCGCGGTGGCGCAATTGCCGCCGCAAGCTGTCAGTACATTGAACTTGATTGCAGCTGGCGGGCCTTATCCGTATGAGAAGGACGGCGTCGTATTCGGCAATCGTGAGCGGTTGCTGCCGCCGCACCGGCGCGGCTATTACCACGAATACACCGTTCCCACGCCAGGCGCCCGCGATCGCGGCGCACGCCGCATAGTCTGTGGAGGGCCGCTCAGGCGGACCACCAATTGCTATTACTCAGACGACCACTACGCCAGTTTTAATCGCATTATTGAATGACATCGGGATAATCGGCATGAGCGACAACGTCTACGCGCACGACTCGAAAGTCGCGACGGATTTTCTCGCGGCCGGCGACGGCAATATGTTCCAGCGCGTCATGCAGATGCGCGATGCCGGCCAGGTCCGTGACGTCCAGAACGAAGCCAGTACGGGCCTTTCATCGGAAGAGGAGCGCATGAGTCTTTTCCAGACCGTACGACCGAACATCGTGCAGTCGATCCGCGCGTTCCGCGTGCAGGATCTCGCCGACGAAGCGGGTCGGCTCGGTCAGCATTTCCTCTATGCGTTTGTGGGCAATGCCCAGTCGAAGCAGGAAGTGATGGAGACCATCGCGACCTCGTTCCTGTTTCCGAAGCATTTCGGTAAGAATTACGACGCGCTGTACGACTCGCTGACCGATCTCGTTCACAAAGCTGGCTCGCAACCGGGATTCGTCATCGTGCTCGAAGCGCTGCCTATTGCGATCAAGTTCGACAAGGAAGCGCGCGAGACGCTGCTCGACGTGTTCCGCGAAGCGGCGGAATTCTGGGCAGAGCGCAAGGTGGCGTTCCGGGTGTTTTACTCGTTTGCCTGAGTGTTTGATCTGCAATGCAAAAGGCCCGCCGATTGGCGGGCCTTTTGCATTCTTGCGTGGGCTTCCTGCGGACGAGGGCGCCATGAGGCGCGCCGTTTACCAGCCGCCCCAGCGCGCAGCCAGCGCGGACAGCACGGCGATCCCGGCCGTCTCGGTACGCAGCACGCGCGGGCCGAGACCGACGGACGTGAAGCCGTGGCTCGCTGCTGCCGCTTCTTCGGCAGCCGAGAAGCCACCTTCCGGGCCGACCAGTATCAGCGCGCGAACTGTCGGCGGCTCGCTGGGCAGGGCGGAGAAGGGCACGCTCGCGCGCGGCGACAGCAAGAGGCGCAACTCGCCATCGGCGGGCTGCTTCGGCATCGAGCTGAGCCACGTGGCGAGTTCGCGTGTCGGCATCACTTCGGGCAGGCGGTTGCGCCCGCACTGCTCGCACGACGCCTGCACGATCCGCTGCCAGTGAACCTGGCGGCGTTGCGCACGCTCACCAGAGAGGCGCACGACGCTGCGCGTGGTCGTGAGGGGCACGAATTCGGAGGCGCCGAGTTCGGTCGCCTTTTCGATCAGCCAGTCCATCTTGTCGCTGCCGGCGATACCCTGCGCGAGCGTCAACTGATAGGGCGGCTCAGCCTCGACGTCGCGGAACGGGCCAATCCGCACGATAGTTCCATGTCGATCCATATCAACGATTTCGGCGCCGTACTCGCCGCCGGTGCCGTTGAACAGGCTTACGGTGTCGCCCGGCTGTAGACGCAGGACGCGCACGTGCCGATTGACTTCATCCGGTAGGGAAACGATGTCGTCGGTTTTGAACGGGGTGCCGACGAAGAAGCGAGGCATAAGGAAAGTTCTCATTCATTCAAGACAGGTGGCAGGCTAACGCCCAGCGGTAGCCGTCGAGATCTTCGATCTGGGCGAAACGATCGCCCCAGAACTGATCTTGCGGTTCGCTCAGCGACCTGGCGCCGGCCGCAATGGCCCGCGCATAGACCGTGTCGACATCGTCGACATAAAGGTAAAACGATTGGGGGGCCGTCGTGGCCGCGCTTTTCGGCGTTTTAGCTGTCGAGCCGAACGCGCCTTCCGGAGCGAACATTACGATCAATTGATCCTGATACGTCATCTCGACGTGCATGACGGCGCCGTCGTCATGCACGCTGTCCCTGACCCGGAAACCAAACGCCGCCTCGAAAAACGCGATCGAGGTGCGCGCATCGCGGACGGTCAGATACGGCGTCAGCCACGGCACTCCGGCTGGGCGTGAGGCAGTCATCGAACTCTCCTGAACCAGTGGGTCGTCATGCCATCGCCTTCGCTACCAGTGTTGCCTTGCGGCGGCCAGTGCCGAAGAAGCGATGAATTTTGCAGCACTCCCAAAGCTAACGCTCTAAGAATCGGCTTAGTTTATCGCTGGATGCGCGACGAACGGCGAATAATGAAGCGTGTGGCGATATTTCCAGCGTTCGGCATCTGCGGATTTTCGCAGCAACGTGCTGCGAAAATCGCGCGGATTGCGCTGGCTTTGCGGATTCGTAAATCGCGTCAGCACACAGAAGGATTCAGACAGCGCCGTAAAGTTCGGAAGATTGCGCGCGATCAAGCGGCGTAAGCAGGCGGCAGATGCAAGCCGCATGGCGCCGCAACCGCCTTCCGCAGCGTGCGCCGGCCGGGCGTCCATGCGCGCCGGATCGCTCCGAAACGCCCGTCCTATGGCCGAAGACGAGCCCGGCTATCTGTTAGAATATCCCGCTTTGCAGCCCTGTCCGTTTGCTCTGCCCGCCTCGCGTCTCCCGGCGCCGCACCGTGCGCCGAAGCAGACTGGCCGCCGGGCTTCCGGACCATCAACGGCGCCTCCGCTTTTTGGACCATTCTCCGGAATCGACATGACGACCTCGTCTCCCGCCCCCACCTCCCTGATGGCCAACGCGATCCGCGCGCTCGCCATGGATGCCGTTCAACAAGCGAACTCCGGTCACCCGGGTATGCCGATGGGCATGGCCGAGATTGGCGTTGCGCTCTGGTCGCGGCACTTGCGGCACAACCCGAAGAACCCGCATTGGTCCGATCGCGACCGCTTCGTGCTGTCGAACGGTCACGGCTCGATGCTGCTGTACTCGCTGCTGCATCTGACCGGCTACGACCTGCCGATGGAAGAGCTGAAGAACTTCCGTCAGTTGCACTCGAAGACGCCGGGTCACCCCGAGTACGGCATCACGCCGGGCGTCGAGACGACCACGGGCCCGCTCGGACAGGGTCTGGCGAACTCGGTCGGCATGGCGCTCGCCGAGTCGCTGCTCGCGAACGAATTCAACAAGCCTGACGCGAAAATCGTCGATCACCACACGTATGTGTTCCTCGGCGACGGCTGCCTGATGGAAGGCATCTCGCACGAAGCCTGCTCGCTGGCGGGCGTGCTGAAGCTGAACAAGCTGATCGCGTTCTACGACGACAACGGAATCTCGATCGACGGCGAAGTCATTCACTGGTTCCACGACGACACGCCGAAGCGCTTCGAGGCATACGGCTGGAACGTGATTCCGGGCGTGATCGGTCACGATGTCGACGCCGTCGACGCCGCGATCCAGAAGGCGAAGCAGTCGGACAAGCCGACACTGATCTGCTGCAAGACCGTGATCGGCGAAGGCTCGCCGAACAAGGCGGGCACGCACGACGTGCACGGCTCGGCGCTGGGCGAGAAGGAAGTCGCGGCTGTGCGTGAGAAACTCGGCTGGAACTACCCGCCGTTCGTGATTCCGTCAGAAGTCTACGCAGCGTGGGACGCGACGGAAAAGGGCGCGAAGTTCGAAGGCGAATGGAACGACGCGTTCGCCGCGTACCGCGCGAAATACCCGCAGGAAGCCGCCGATTTCGAGCGCCGCATGGCCAACAAGCTCCCCGCCGACTGGGCGGAGAAGGCACAGGCGATCATCGCTGGCGCGAACGAGCGCGCTGAAACCATCGCGACCCGCAAGGCGTCGCAGCAGGCTATCGAAGGTCTCGCGGCTGTGCTGCCGGAACTGGTCGGCGGCTCGGCTGACTTGACGGGCTCGAACCTGACCAACTGGAAGGCGGCGAAGTACGTGCGCGTCGGCGAGAACGGCGCGGCGGGCAACTACGTCAACTTCGGCGTGCGCGAATTCGGCATGAGCGCAGCCATCAACGGCCTCGCGGTGCACGGCGGCCACAAGGCGTTCGGCGGCACGTTCCTGACGTTCTCGGACTACAGCCGCAACGCGCTGCGCGTTGCCGCACTGATGAAATCGCCGTCCATCTTCGTGTTCACGCACGACTCGATCGGCCTCGGCGAAGACGGCCCGACGCACCAGTCCATCGAACACGTCGCGAGCCTGCGCCTGATTCCGCATATGCAGGTGTGGCGTCCGGCGGATACCGTCGAAACGGCGGTTGCATGGACGCAGGCTGTTGAGCATCAAGGCCCGTCGTGCCTGATCTTCAGCCGCCAGAACCTCGCGTTCAACCCGCGCACTGACGCTCAGATCGCGAATATCGCGAAGGGCGGCTATGTGCTGAAGGACTGGAACGAAGACATTCCGGCGCGCAAGATCATCCTGATCGCGACGGGTTCGGAAGTCGAACTGGCGATGAAGGCGGTCGAGCCGCTCGCGCGTGAAGGCATCGCGGCACGCGTCGTGTCGATGCCCGCCACGACCACGTTCGACAAGCAGGACGCCGAATACCGCGAGCGCGTGCTGCCGCACGGCGTGCGCCGCGTCGCTATCGAAGCGGGCGTGACGGACTTCTGGCGCAAGTATGTCGGCCTGGAAGGCGGCGTCGTCGGTATCGACGTGTTCGGCGAATCCGCGCCAGCCGGCGTGCTGTTCAAACATTTCGGCTTCACCGTCGAGAAGATTGTCGAGACGGCCAAGGCCGCACTCGGCTAATTGCGCGCCGCGTCATGCGCGCTGCGTTTCGGCGGCGCGCGTGACGTGCTGGTTGCGCATCAGCCGAAGTATCACGGAAGAATTTTTTCAGCCATCAGGAGATAGAACATGACGATTCGCGTCGCAATCAACGGCTATGGCCGGATCGGCCGCAATACGCTGCGCGCCTTCTATGAAAACGGCAAGAAGCACGACCTCGAGATCGTTGCGATCAACGACCTCGGCGACGCCAAGACCAACGCGCACCTGACGCAGTACGACACGGCGCATGGCAAGTTCCCGGGTGAAGTGACTGTCGACGGCGAGAACCTGATCGTCAACGGCGACAAGATCCGCGTGCTGGCTAACCGCAACCCGGCTGAACTGCCGTGGGGCGAGCTGGGCGTCGACGTCGTGATGGAATGCACGGGCTTCTTCACGACGAAGGAAAAGGCGAGCGCGCACATCAAGGGTGGCGCGAAGAAGGTGATCATCTCGGCGCCGGGCGGCAAGGACGTCGACGCGACGATCGTTTATGGCGTGAACCACAACGTGCTGAAGGCGTCGGACACGGTCATCTCGAACGCGTCGTGCACGACGAACTGCCTGGCACCGCTCGTCAAGCCGCTGAACGACAAGATCGGTCTGGAAACGGGTCTGATGACCACGATCCACGCGTACACGAACGACCAGGTGTTGACCGACGTGTACCACGAAGACCTGCGCCGCGCGCGTTCGGCCACGCACAGCCAGATCCCGACGAAGACGGGTGCTGCATCGGCTGTCGGTCTCGTCCTGCCGGAACTGAACGGCAAGCTGGATGGCTATGCGATTCGCGTCCCGACCATCAACGTGTCGATCGTCGATCTGTCGTTCATCGCCAAGCGCGATACGACTGTCGATGAAGTGAACGCGATCATGAAGGAAGCGTCGGAAGGCGCGCTGAAGGGCATCCTCGGATATAACTCGGCGCCGCTGGTTTCGATCGACTTCAACCATAACCCGGCTTCGTCGACGTTCGATGCGACGCTGACCAAGGTGTCGGGACGTCTGGTGAAGGTGTCGAGCTGGTACGACAATGAGTGGGGTTTCTCGAACCGCATGTTGGATACGGCGGTTGCACTGGCTAACGCGAAGTAAGTTTTTTTTCGCTTTTCAGCGGGAAGAGGCCGTCCTTTGGGCGGCTTTTTCTTTTTTTGGGTTTGGGGTTTGGTTTTGGTTTTGTCTGCGACGCTGGGTGGTTTGCTAGTGTTTTTCGCTGGCATCCGCGATTCGTTAGCGTGCTTCACGCGTCGCCCCTGTGC
Organism: Paraburkholderia sp. PGU19; assembly: GCF_013426915.1. Lineage (GTDB taxonomy): Bacteria > Pseudomonadota > Gammaproteobacteria > Burkholderiales > Burkholderiaceae > Paraburkholderia. The sequence goes on along the minus strand of NZ_AP023179.1, from coordinate 3,287,646 downwards.
GAGGCGGCACCTACTTTTCTTTGCCGCCGCAAAGAAAAGTAGGCAAAAGAAAGCGGCTCACACCGCCAACATTTCTTCCCGCCTGAGGGCCCCCAACCGGTCCCTCACTTCACACGGCAATCACGTGACCCATGTTCGTTGCCAACGCGCTGACTGAGCGCCTCACCCGCTTCATGCACCCGCGTTGCCTCATGCCGTGCCAGACATTCCACGGCCGCCCAGGTGGCAAACTGCGTGTAGGCCGTAGTACTGCATACGCCCCACTTCGGACCGATAGCGCAGGCGTCCCACCTTGTAAGAGCGCCAAGCTATACGACGCGACAACCAACACACAGTTTGCCACCTGGGCGGCACATGCCATTCGCTGCCGCTAGCCCTCGTGCGGGTGTTTGACGTGGGTGAGGCGCTCATTCGAAGCGTTGGCAACACGCGCGAACAAGGACGTTGCCGTGTGAGGCGTAAGACCCGTTGGGGTCCCTCAGGCAAGAAGAAATGTTGGCGGTGTGAGCCGCTTTCTTTTGCCTACTTTTCTTTGCGGCGGCAAAGAAAAGTAGGTGCCGCCCCGCACAGGGGCGACGCGTGAAGCACGCTAACGCAATCGCGGATGCCAACGCAAACCACAAGCAAACCACCCAGCGTCGCAAACCAAACCAAACCAAAAAAATCAAACCTGCGGCGTAGGAAAATAAACCCCAGCGCGTTGCGCCGCATTCGCAATATGCTTCTCGATGGCCAGTCCAGCCGCATGCGGATCACGGGCCTTCAAAGCATCAAGAATCGCCCGATGCTCATGATACGTAGACAGCACGAGCTCACGCCGATAGAACGGCATCCGCTGACTCTCCTTCATGATGTCAGCGCTACTCCGCAAGATCGATTCGATAGCGGCATTGCCCGCAATATTGACGATCCGCATATGAAAATCGAAGTCCAATTGCGCGGCGTCGTCGAGTTCGCCATTAGTCAGCGCCGTATGCAGCGAAGCAATATTGTCCTCAAACCATTCGACATCATCATCGCCAATAGCCAGCGCAGCCATCCGCGCGACAAAGCCTTCCAGCGCGAATCGCATCTGATAAGTATCCGGCAATGACGACTGATCCGCGAACCGCCACGGATGCGCCGACGACGCCTTCGTCGACTGCACATACACGCCCTTGCCGGGGCGAATAGTCAACAGCCCTAGCGCTTCGAGCGTCGATAGTGCTTCACGCAACGACGCACGGCTGATATCCAGTTCTTCCGACAATTGCCGCTGCGCCGGCAGCAAACACCCGACAGGATAAACGCCACCCTCGATCCTCTCGCGAATCGTCGAGATGGCAGAGTCGGTAACAGTATGCGGCACGTTTTTCATGATCTCGGCAGCGGCTCGGTGCGGTCTGACCAGCATTGTAGAACGGCTTTCGACGTTTAGCGCAATCCTTCGCCCACATGCAAGTTCCGGGCGAGAAGGCCGGTCAGACCAGACCGGGTAAACACCCTCCCGACAATCCTTGACCTCACTATATCGGCTTCCTACTATTGGCCATAACAGTACTGGTCGGACCAGTATGAACAGATGTTCAAGACCCCAACTCGTGACCGGGAGAAAGCCGTGTTGAAGTTCTTCAATTCGCTGTTTGGCCGGGTGGTGATCGCTCTCGTAGCGGGCATCGTGCTCGGAGCGCTATTTCCGCATTTCGCGCAGTCGCTGCGTCCATTGGGCGACGGCTTTCTGAAACTGATCAAGATGGTGATCGGGCCGATCGTGTTCTGTGTGGTCGTCAGCGGCATGGCGCACGCAGGTGATCTGAAGAAAGTGGGGCGCGTTGGTTTGAAGGCCGTCGTCTACTTCGAAATCATGACGACGATCGCGCTCGTGATCGGCGCGGTGCTCGCGTATGCGACGCGGCCGGGCGTCGGCATGAACATCGATCTGCGCACGCTCGACGCCGGGTCGCTGGCCACCTACACCGAGCATGCGAAGAGCCTGAAGGACACGGCGGGCTTCCTGCTGAAGATCATCCCCGACACCGCGATCGACGCGTTCGCAAAGGGCGACATCCTGCAGATTCTCGTGTTCTCCGTGCTGGTCGGCTCCGCGCTCTCGCTGCTCGGGCCACGCGCGCAACGCGTCAACGATCTGATCGACGAACTCGCACAAGTGTTCTTCCGCGTGATGAGCTTCATCATCAAGCTCGCGCCGCTCGGCGTGCTGGGCGCGATCGCGTTCACCACGGGCACATATGGCGTCGAATCGCTGAAGCAGCTCGGCATGCTCGTCATCGTGTTCTACGCGAGCTGCATCGTGTTCGTCGCCGTCGTGCTGGGTATCGTGATGCGTCTCGCCGGGTTCAGCGTGTTCAAGCTGATCCGCTATCTGCGCGAAGAACTGTCGATCGTGCTCGGCACCGCTTCGTCCGACGCCGTGCTGCCGCAGATCATGCGCAAGCTCGAATGGATGGGCGTGAAGGATTCGACCGTCGGTCTCGTGATTCCGACCGGCTACTCGTTCAACCTCGACGGCTTCTCGATCTATCTGACGCTCGCGGTGATCTTCATCGCACAGGCGACCAACACGCCGCTGTCGATGCACGATCTGATCGTCGTCGTGCTGGTGTCGCTGGTGACATCGAAGGGCGCGCACGGCATTCCCGGCTCGGCGATCGTGATTCTCGCCGCGACGCTCTCGGCGATTCCCGCGATTCCTGTGCTCGGCCTCGTGCTGATCCTGCCCGTCGACTGGTTTGTCGGCATCGCCCGCGCGCTGACCAACCTGATCGGCAACTGCGTCGCGACCGTCGTCGTCGCCGTGTGGGAAAACGATATCGACAAGGCGCGTGCGCGCCACGTGCTGAACCTCGACAGCGACTACCGCTTCGTGCCCGCCAGCACCGATCGCGACGACGGCGCGAGCCACGCGAACCCTGCGCACGCAGTCTGACAACGCTTTCCGCCATCTGACCGACCACTCATGGCAAACGCGGCGGACTCGTAGTCCGCCGCCTCTCATCTCTCTCGAACTCGACACTGAACCGATCATGGCCAATCCGATTCTCGATCCGAACGCACCCGCCTTCACGCGCCGCTACATGAACCTCGCCGACCCGCGACTGGGCGCGAAGGCGCTCTTCGCCAGCGACGAATTCTTCGCACCGAAAGAGCGGATGCTCGACCCGCAGCCTGCCGTGTTCATCCCCGGCAAATACGATGATCACGGCAAATGGATGGACGGCTGGGAAACGCGCCGCAAGCGCACGACGGGCCACGACTACTGCGTGGTGCGGCTCGCGCGGCCGGGCATCGTGCATGGCGTCGATCTCGACACGAGCCACTTCACGGGCAATTTCCCGCCCGCGGCCTCGATCGAAGCCTGCTATTCGAACGACGACGTACCCGCCGACAACGTCGACTGGCAAAGCCTCGTTCCCGCGACCACGCTGCAAGGCAACCAGCATCATTACGTCGAGGTCAGCGATACGCGCGCGTTCACGCATCTGCGCGTGAATCTGTATCCGGATGGCGGGCTGGCGCGTCTGCGCGTCTATGGGCAACCGAAGCGCGACTGGGAGCGCATCGAACGCGGCAGCCTGCTCGATCTGGCTGCTGTCGAAAATGGCGCGTACCTGGTCGCCGCCAACAACCAGCATTTCGGGCCGGCCTCGCAGATGCTGATGCCGGGGCGCGGTGTGAACATGGGCGATGGCTGGGAAACGCGCCGCCGCCGCGAGCCGGGCAACGACTGGGCGATCGTGGCGCTCGCGCGGCCGGGCGTGATCCGCAAGGTCGAAGTGGATACGGCGCACTTCAAGGGCAATTTCCCCGATCGCTGCTCGCTGCAGGCAGCGTCCGTGACGGGCGGCACCGACGATTCGCTCGTCACGCAAGCGATGTTCTGGCCTGTTCTGTTGCCCGAACAGAAGCTGCAGATGGACAACGTGCATACGTTCAGCGCCGAACTCGCCGCGCTCGGCCCCGTGACGCACGTGCGGTTCAACATTTACCCGGACGGTGGCGTATCGCGGTTGCGCCTGTGGGGCGAACTCGAATAACACACGCTGCACGGCAGAGACGATCGACGGAGACGGCCATGAACACACTGCGCATCGAGCGCCTGACACGAGACGCGTTCGCCCCATTCGGCGACGTGATCGAACTGGACGGAGCGCGCCACTACCCGATCAACGAAGGCACCACTGAGCGCTATCACGACCTCGCGAAGGTCGATGTGAACGCGCAAGGCGGCCGTCCGCTGATCAACGTGTTTCGCGCGCAGCCGCGTGCATGGCCGATCGAAATCGCGATGATGGAGCGGCATCCGCTCGGCAGCCAGGCGTTCGTGCCCCTGTCGGACGCGCCTTATCTGATCGTCGTCGCACCGGCCGGCGATCTCGATCCTGCGAAGCTAAGAGCGTTCTCGACGCGCGGCTGGCAGGGCGTCAATTACGCGAGAGGCGTCTGGCATCATCCGCTGCTCGCGTTGGAGCGCGTTAGCGATTTCCTCGTCGTCGATCGTGGCGGAGAGGGGCCGAATTGCGATGAAATGGCGTTGCCGCAAACGTGGCGTCTGGAGCGTGAATCGTTCGAAACAGCGGACGCTTGAGGGTTGGGTAAGCAGAGGAAAGCAAAAGGCCCGGTCGACGAATTCGACCGGGCCTTTCTGCGTCTTACTGGCAATCCTGTCCGGGTCGCGCACTCGCGAAATGCCCGGAAACCCGCGTCAGTGCTTGCGATGCGGGCATTTATCTTTGGTGCACACGCCATACAGAGCGAGCGCGTGTTCCTGCAGCTTGAAGCCGCGTTCTTTCGCGATTGCCTGCTGGCGGTTTTCGATTTCAGGATCGAAAAACTCTTCGACCAGCCCGCAATCGATACACACCAGATGGTCGTGGTGCGTCCCTTCGTTCAGCTCAAAGACGGCTTTACCGGACTCGAAGTTGCTACGCGACAGCAGCCCCGCCTGCTCGAACTGCGTGAGCACGCGGTACACCGTGGCGAGCCCGATATCCAGTTCTTCATGCAGCAGGCTGCGGTAGACATCTTCGGCGGTCAGATGGCGTACCGGGCTGTGCTGAAAGATTTCCAGAATCTTGAGGCGCGGTAGGGTCGCCTTGAGTCCGATATTCTTCAGATCGGTTGGATTGGTCATGGCAAGGGATCCCTAGAGTACAATGCAGGGTTCTAATGGTAATGTGAATTGCTGTTCAGGTCATCTTACACGGAAACACGCGCGGCTCGCGTAGCCCGCACGGTGAGGGAAATGATTCCAAAAGCTCTATTGATCAACCGGGGGAGCCGCGTACGGCGTACCTTGATCGTCGCGGCGGCGGTGGCGGTTCTTGCTGGATGTTCCACGTATGACAGCCTGACTCAGCGTTTTGCCCAAAGCATCACGCCGTACCGCATTACCGTGGTTCAAGGTAACTTCGTGTCGAAGGAAGCGGCTGCGCAAATGCAGGTTGGCATGTCGCGCGCGCAGGTCCGGCAGGTACTCGGCACGCCGCTTCTATCCGATATGTTCCACGCGGACCGCTGGGACTACGTCTTCTATTTCAAGCGAGGCTCGACGTCGGTCGTGCAGCAGCGCGATTTCATCGTGAACTTCACGGGTGATCGCGTGGCGAGCTGGTCGGGCGGCGAAGATCTGCCGTCCAACCTCGAACTGCTTGCTGAAATCGACGGCGATCGCACGGGCAAGAAGGTGAAGGTTGCTGCGCCTGTCGTCGCCAGCGCGACGGCCGAGGCGAGCGCGGCGGCTGCAGCGGCAGCGCCTGTTACCGTGCCCGACACCGCGCGCTCGGCCACGTCCGACGCCGCGCAGGCCGGCAATCTGCCCGCAGTCGACGCGAACGCGCAGGCCGCGCAGGCTGCGAACCGCCTGACCAACGCGGTGCAAGCGCCCGCGCCGGGTGCGACGCCCTCGGTGCGCGCGAATACGCCGCCGTCTAACGGTGGCGTGCCGCAGAACTCGACGGAGCCGGGTCAGCCGCAGTTCCGCTTCACGCGTCCGCCGCCTCCGCAGATGCAAGGCGTACCAAGCGACAACCCCGTTGGCCCGACGGGCCCGGAAAGCAACAACGGCCAGTCGAAGGACGCGCCCGTCAAGTCGTCGCAATCTTCCTCGCAATCGGGAACGGGAACGGGCGGCTGATTCCGTTGTCCCTAACATGACGGGCGGCGCGTCCGTCCGTCATGCGTCTTGCCGCTATGCTGTGAGACGTCGCCCGCTTCGTATCTTTTGTCGCCTCTGCGCGCGCTGCACGTCGGCGCGATGTTCAGGCGCTGTTAGCAGGACTACCCATGAAAATTGCCATCGCCGGCGCGTCGGGCCGCATGGGCCGGATGCTCATCGAAACCGTCCTCAACGATCCTGAAGTCACGCTGTCGGGCGCGCTCGACCGCACAGGCGCGCCGCAACTCGGCCAGGACGCCGGCGCGTTTCTCGGCAAGCAGACGGGCGTGCTGATGTCGGACGATATCGACGCCGTGCTCGCGCAATCCGACTATCTGATCGACTTCACGCGCCCCGAAGGCACGCTCGCTCACATCGACGCGGCGCTGCGCACGAACACGAAGCTCGTGATCGGCACGACGGGTTTCGATGACGCGCAAAAAGCGCAGATTCGCGCTGCGTCGGAAAAGATCGGCATCGTGTTCGCGTCGAACTTCAGCGTCGGCGTGAACGTGACGATGAAGCTGCTCGAATTCGCCGCGAAGCATTTCTCGCAAGGCTACGACATCGAAATCATCGAGGCGCATCACCGTCATAAGGTCGACGCGCCGTCGGGCACGGCGCTGACGATGGGCGAGGTGATCGCCAATGCGCTTGGCCGCAAGCTCGAAGACTGCGCCGTCTACGCGCGCGAAGGCGTGACGGGCGAACGCGATCCGTCCACCATCGGTTTTTCGGCGATTCGCGGCGGCGATATCGTCGGCGATCACACGGTGCTGTTCGCGGGCATCGGCGAGCGCATTGAAATCACGCACAAGTCGGCGAGCCGCCTGTCGTACGCGCAAGGCGCGGTGCGCGCGGTGCGTTTCCTCGAAGGCCGTTCGAATGGCCTGTTCGACATGCAGGACGTGCTCGGCTTGCACTAAGCCCCGCGTCAGCCTGTTCTCACCCGCCAAGGCGTCGTAGCCGAGGCGACCAAAGAGCTCCGATGGCAGACACCGGCATCATCCACTACCTGCAATCCAGCGACGCCATCACGCATGGCGTCGCGTACGTGTTGCTGGCGATGTCGGTTGCGAGCTGGTGTTTCCTGATCGTCAAGAGCTGGATACTGAGCCGCGCGAAGCGGCAAGGGCCGCGCGCCATCGCGCGCTTCTGGCAGGCGCCGACGCTGTCCGATGGCGTCGCTGCGCTGCGTCTCGCGGATCGCGAGCACATCTTTTCTCCATTGGCGGAAGCGGCGCTGCAGGCGTCGGAAGTCGAAACGCCGGGCGTGCTGCTCGCGCGCGTCGAACGCAGCGAACGCGTGTTGCGGGCGCTGCGCCAGGCGCTGCACCGTTCGCAGCGGCGGCTCGAGTTTGGGCAGGTGCTGCTGGCGTCGGTGGGCAGCACGGCGCCGTTCGTCGGCTTGCTCGGCACCGTCTGGGGCATTTATCACGCGCTTGGCAGCATCGCGCAAAGCGGGCAGGCGATGATCGAGAACGTCGCGGGTCCCGTCGGCGAGGCGCTCATCATGACGGCGTTCGGCCTCGTCGTCGCGATTCCCGCCGTGCTCGCCTATAACGTGCTCGGGCGGATGGTGCGGCAGTTGTCGGAGGAACTCGACGGCTTCGCGCACGATCTGCACGCGTATGTCTGCGCGCCCGCAGGCGATGCGCCCGATAACGCACGCAGCGGCGCGAAAGACTCCCACGGCGAACGCGCGCCAGCGCGGACGCAGGCGTAGCGCCGCATCGGGCAGACGGCGGACGCGCAGGCACACACGGTATCAAACGCGAGAAGAAACGCGAGAAGCGAGGCACGACACATGGCATTCGGCGGACTCGACAGGCACAAGACGGCCGCGCCGATGGCGGACATCAACATGACGCCGCTGATCGACGTGATGCTGGTGCTGCTCGTCATTTTCATCATCACGGCGCCGCTGTTCACCCACGCGATCCGGCTGGATCTGCCGCGCGTTGCGGCCGCTGAGGCGCGCGAGACGCCGCAGACCATCACGCTATCGATCGACGCCGCAGGCAAGCTCTATTGGAACGACAAGCCCATCACGATCGACCAGATGCGCGCGCAGTTCAACGACGCGGGCAAGCAAAAGGAACAGCCGGAAATCCATCTGCGTGCCGAGCGTTCGACGCGCTACGAAGTGATCGCGCAGGTGATGGGCGCGGCGCAGCAGGCGGGTCTGGAGCGGATCGGTTTCGTGACCGAGCCGCCGGCAGGTGACGCCAAAGCGGGCCAGCCGACGCCTCCCGCTGCCGCATCGGCCGCGCAATAAGTCGAAGCAGCCTGTGCCGGGCCAACAGCCCGCTTCCACCACGCATCACGCCGAATCGGCGCGCAAAACGGGTCGCATGCGCTTAATCGCGCGCGGCGTGAACCCGGCCGAACGGTATAATCAGCCCTTTCCCCTTGACGAGAGGGGAATCGACAAGACTTTCATCACGCAGAGCACCGTGCCGGTGCCGAAGCAACCGAACAGCGGCACCGAACAGCGATCCCATCACACCATGCACGAAAAATACGTTCCCTCCGACGTCGAATCCGCCGCGCAAGGACAATGGCGCGCCACCGACGCGTACAAAACGACGGAAAAGGCCGACAAGCCCAAGTTCTATTGCGTTTCGATGCTGCCGTATCCGTCGGGCAAGCTGCACATGGGGCACGTTCGCAATTACACGATCAACGACGTGATGTACCGCTATCTGCGGATGAACGGCTACAACACGCTGATGCCGATGGGCTGGGACGCGTTCGGCATGCCCGCCGAAAACGCCGCGATGGCCAACAACGTGCCGCCCGCAAAGTGGACGTACGACAACATCGCGTACATGAAGAAGCAGATGCAGTCGATGGGTCTTGCCATCGACTGGTCGCGCGAAGTCGCCACCTGCAGCCCGGACTACTACAAGTGGAACCAGTGGATCTTCCTGAAGATGCTCGAAAAGGGCATCGCGTACAAGAAGACGGGCACCGTGAACTGGGACCCGGTCGATCAGACCGTGCTCGCGAACGAGCAGGTGATCGATGGCCGCGGCTGGCGCTCGGGCGCGCTCGTCGAGAAGCGTGAAATCCCGATGTACTACATGCGTATCACGCAGTACGCGGATGAACTGCTGAATGATCTCGAAGGCCTCGGCTGGCCCGAGCGCGTGAAGATCATGCAGCAGAACTGGATCGGCAAGAGCTTCGGCGTGAACTTCGGCTTCCCGTACGAACTGGACGGCGAGCAAAAGCTGCTGCGCGTGTTCACGACGCGCGCCGACACGATCATGGGCGTCACCTTCTGTGCGGTCGCGGCGGAGCATCCGCTGGCGACGCATCTCGCGCAAGGCAGGCCGGACCTGCAGGCATTCATCGACGAATGCAAGCACGGCGGCGTCGCTGAAGCCGACATGGCGACGATGGAAAAGAAGGGCATGGCCACGGGCTTTTTCGTCACGCATCCGCTGACGCAGGAAAAGGTCGAGGTGTGGATCGGCAATTACGTGCTGATGAGCTACGGCGAAGGCGCCGTGATGGGCGTGCCCGCGCACGACGAGCGCGACTTCGCGTTCGTGAAGAAGTACGGCATTTCCGTCAAGCAGGTGGTGGCGGTTGAAGGCCAGCCGTTCTCGACGGACGCCTGGCAGGAGTCGTACGGCGACAAGGAAAACGGCGTTCTGGTCAACAGCGGCAAGTACGACGGTCTCAAGTACGGCGAAGCCGTCGACGCAATCGCCGCTGATCTGAAAGCGCTCGGCCTCGGTGACAAGCAGGTCACGTGGCGTCTGCGTGACTGGGGCATTTCGCGCCAGCGCTACTGGGGCACGCCGATCCCGATCATCCACTGCCCGTCGTGCGGCGACGTGCCCGTGCCTGAGAAGGATCTGCCCGTCGTGCTGCCGGAAGATCTCGTGCCGGACGGCACGGGCAATCCGCTCGCCAAGTCGGAAGCGTTCCTGAACTGCACGTGCCCGACCTGCGGCGCGGCCGCGAAGCGCGAAACGGACACGATGGATACCTTCGTCGATTCGTCCTGGTACTTCTATCGCTACGCGGCACCCGATGCGAAGACGATGGTCGACGAGCGCACCGATTACTGGATGCCGATGGATCAGTACATCGGCGGCATCGAGCACGCCATTCTTCACCTGCTGTACTCGCGTTTCTGGGCGAAGGTCTGCCGCGATCTGGGCATCGTGAAGTTCGGCGAGCCGGCGAAGAACCTGCTCACGCAGGGCATGGTGCTCAACGAAACGTACTACCGCGAAAACGACGCGGGCAAGAAGACCTGGTACAACCCGGCCGACGTCACCGTCACGCACGATGACAAGGGCCGCCCGGTCGGCGCGACGTTGAACGCCGATGGCCAGCCCGTCGTGCTGGGCGGCGTCGAGAAGATGTCGAAGTCGAAGAACAACGGCGTCGATCCGCAGGTGCTGATCGACCAGTACGGCGCGGATACTGCGCGTCTGTTCACGATGTTCGCAGCGCCCCCGGAGCAGCAGCTTGAATGGTCGGGCGCGGGCGTCGAGGGCGCAAGCCGCTTCCTGCGCCGCGTGTGGTCGTTCGGTCAGGCGAATGAAGCGGCGCTCTCGCAGCGCGGTGCATTCGACGCCGCGAAGCTCACCGATACCGACAAGACGCTGCGCCGCGAAATCTACAGCGTGCTGAAGCAGGCGGACTTTGACTATCAGCGTCTGCAGTACAACACGGTCGTGTCGGCGGCGATGAAGATGCTCAACGCGGTCGACGGCGCGAAGGGTGCGAGCACCGCCGTGCTGCGCGAAACCTACGGCGTGCTGCTGCGCGTGCTGTACCCGGTCGTGCCGCACGTCACGTTCCAGTTGTGGCAAGAGCTCGGTTATGAAGCCGAGTTCGGCACGCTGCTCGACGCGCCGTGGCCGAAGGTCGACGAAAAGGCGCTGGAGCAAAGCGAGATCGAACTCGTGCTGCAGGTGAACGGCAAGGTGCGCGGCGCCGTGACGGTCGCGAAGGACGCATCGCGCGAAGCGATCGAAGCCGTTGCGCTCGCGCACGAGATGTTCGCGAAGTTCAGCGAGGGCAAGCCGGCGAAGAAGGTGATCGTGGTGCCGGGCCGCCTCGTGAACGTCGTCGTCTGATGCACGCATCGATTGCGCTTTAACTGCGAACCAGGAGCTCATGTGACTCGCAGATCGTTTTTGACTCTGGCGTGCAGCGCGGCGCTGCTGTCCGCGTGCGGCTTCCAGCTGCGCGGCCAGCAGGACTACGCGTTCAAGCGCCTCGCTATTACGGGGGCGTCGGCGCCCGTCGCTGCGCGCTTGACGCGCATGGTGCAGGGCGGCAGCGACACCGTCATCGTGACGTCGCCCGCCAACGCAGACGCCGTCCTGTCGATTTCCGAAGGGCGCGGCAACAGCGTGCTGACGCTGAACTCGCTGGGCGTCGTCGAAGAATATGCGCTCGACTACTGGCTGAACTACACGGTGCGCGGCACGGACGGCACGCTGCTGATTCCGCCGAGCGCGATCCATCTGAATCGCGCGATGACGTATAGCGACCAGTTCTCGCAAGCGAAGGCTTCGGAAGCGGACATTCTTTATGCGGACATGCAGAACGACGCCGTCGATCAGCTGATGCGCCGTCTTGCCGTCGTGCGCTCGCTGCATCCGGCGCCGGGCCAGGAAGTGCCGGGCGTCTCGCCGCGTGCACCACTGCCGCCGCCGCCGCTTTGATCCACAGCATCGACCTGCTTTCACTCTCGATCATCCGTCGCCATGCAACTGCGTCTTGACGCGCTCGAAGCGCATCTCGCGAAAGGTCCCGCCGGTCTGTACGTCGTGTACGGCGACGAGCATCTGCTCGCGCAGGAAGCGTGCGACCGCATCCGCGCGACGGCGCGTGCGAACGGCTTTACCGACCGCACAGTGTTCACGGTGGAGCGCGGCTTCGACTGGAGTTCGCTGCTTGGCGCGAGTCAGTCGATGTCGCTGTTCGGCGACCGGCAACTGGTCGAATTGCGCATCCCGACGGGCAAGCCCGGCAAGGAAGGCGCGGATGCGCTGAAGACGTTGGCCGCGTCGGCGAATCCCGACGTGCTGACGCTCGTGACGCTGCCGCGTCTTGATGCGGCGACGCAAAAGGCCGCGTGGTTCACCGCGCTGGCCGATGCGGGCGTCGCGTTGAAGATCGATCCCGTCGAGCGAGCGCAGTTGCCGGGTTGGGTTGGGCAGCGTCTTGCGCAGCAAGGGCAGCGCGTTGCGGCGGGCGAAGAGGGCAAGCGCTCGTTGCAATTCATCGCCGAACGCGTCGAAGGCAACCTGCTTGCTGCGCATCAGGAGATCCAGAAACTCGGGCTGCTGTATCCGTCCGGCGCGCTGTCGTTCGAACAGGTTCACGACGCCGTGCTCAACGTCGCGCGCTACGACGTGTTCAAACTCAACGAAGCCATGCTCGCGGGCGATGTCGGCCGTCTGTCGCGGATGATCGACGGGCTGAAGGGCGAAGGCGAAGCGGCCGTGCTCGTGCTGTGGGCTGTCGTCGAAGAAATTCGCACGCTGCTGCGCATCAAGCGCGGTGTCGAGGCGGGCAAGCCGCTGCCGATGCTGCTGCGCGAGAACCGCGTGTGGGGGCCGCGTGAGCGGCTCGTTGGACCGGCGTTGTCGCGTGTGACGGAGGCGTCGCTGGAAAAGGCGCTGGCGCTCGCGGCGAAGCTCGATCGACAGGTGAAGGGGTTGTCGGGCGGCACGCCGGGCAATCATCGGAATGATCCGCCGCCCGATCCGTGGGCGGGGCTTTTCGAACTTGCGATGGCCGTCGCCGGTGCATCCGCTTCTCCGGTGCGTGGCATGCCGAATCGGCCAGCTCCAGCGCGACCGGCGCCAATGCGCCGACCGTCGTAGGCTGTCGCACGCCTGACGGATCTGGACGCTGACCTCGCTTGAATAGCGCGAGCGTATCGGCGGAACACCCAGGTTCATCGCAAACGCGGCGCGGCAGCCGTTCCCAGCCCGTGACACGACGCCGCTCGCCCGAGCAGACAACTGTCACACGTCATACAATCGGCGGATCGTTCCGCTTACAGAAACTGTCTGCCGCATCCACGCATATTGCGGCACAACGGGAATCATCATGGATATCGACCAGTACATGACCGACCTCGGCCGCCGCGCGCGTCACGCATCGCGTGCGATGGCGCGGGCGTCGACGGCGGCGAAGAATGCCGCGCTCGAAGCCATTGCAGTCGCCATCGAACGCGAGACGGCCAAACTGAAAGAAGCGAATGCGCGTGACCTCGCCAGCGCTCGCGACAAGGGCCACGACGCTGCGTTCATCGATCGTCTGACGCTGTCGGACAAGGCGTTGAAGACGATGGTCGAAGGCTTGCGGCAAGTGGCTGCGCTGGCCGATCCGATCGGCGAGATCAGCAATCTGAAGTATCGGCCGAGCGGCATTCAGGTCGGCCAGATGCGCGTGCCGCTGGGCGTGATCGGCATCATCTACGAATCGCGGCCGAACGTGACGATCGACGCGGCTGCGCTGTGCCTCAAATCGGGTAACGCGACGATCTTGCGCGGCGGATCGGAAGCGCTCGAATGCAACACGGCGCTGGCGAAGCTGATCGGCGAAGGGCTCGAAACAGCGGGCTTGCCGCAGGAAGCGGTGCAAGTGGTCGAGACGTCCGATCGTGCCGCAGTCGGCAAGCTGATCACGATGACGGAATACGTCGACGTGATCGTGCCGCGCGGTGGCAAGAGCCTGATCGCGCGTCTGATGGAAGAAGCGCGCGTGCCGATGATCAAGCACCTCGATGGCATTTGCCACGTGTATGTCGACGATCGTGCGGACATCGCGAAGGCGATGACGGTCTGCGATAACGCGAAGACCCATCGTTACGGCACCTGCAACACGATGGAGACGCTTTTGGTCGCACGCGGCATCGCGGCGGAAGTGCTGCCGGCGCTCGGCAAGCTGTATCGCGGCAAGGACGTGGAACTGCGTGTCGATCCCGCGGCGCGCAAGGTGCTCGAAGCGGCGGGCGTGCAACCGCTAGTCGATGCAACGGAAGAAGACTGGCGCACCGAATATCTCGCGCCCGTGCTGGCGATCAAGGTGGTCGACGGCGTCGATCAGGCGATCGAGCACATCAACGAATACGGCTCGCATCACACGGATGCCATCGTCACGGAAGACCACGATCGCGCGATGCGCTTCCTGCGCGAAGTGGATTCGGCGAGCGTGATGGTCAATGCATCGACGCGTTTTGCTGATGGTTTCGAGTTTGGGCTGGGCGCTGAGATCGGCATTTCCAACGACAAGCTGCATGCGCGCGGTCCCGTCGGCCTGGATGGGCTGACATCGATGAAATACGTCGTGCTGGGGCACGGCGAAGGCCGTCAATAATTTCGAACATCGAAACAAAAAGAAGGATTAATGCCGATGTTGTGGATCAAGACGTTTCACATCGTTCTGGTGGCCTCATGGTTCGCGGGGCTTTTCTACCTGCCGCGGATCTACGTGAATCTCGCGATGGAGACCGATCCGAACGCGGTGAAACGCCTCTTGATCATGGCGCGAAAGCTGTTTCGCTTCATGACGTTCATCGCGGTGCCGGCGCTGGCGTGCGGGTTGTGGCTGTGGCTTGCGGTCGGTATCGGCAGCGGGCAGGGCTGGATTCACGCGAAGGTCGGCGTGGTGGTGTTGCTGATCGTTTATCACGCGTATTGCGGCGTGTTGCTGCGTACGTTCGAGCGCGGGGAGAACCAGCGTTCGCATAAGTGGTATCGGATGTTCAACGAACTGCCTGTGCTGGGGATGCTGGCGGCTGTCGCGCTGGTAGTCATCAAGCCGTTTTAGTTTTCGATCTAGTAGGTTCGGGAAATTCGTTCAGAAGCCCGGTTTGCTGCTAACAGCAAACCGGGCTTTTTGCTTTCCTGCAATCGTTCAAGCCCAACGCGCTAACGATACTCGTCGCCATTCGGGCTGCGCGGGTTTGCGTCAAGCAGCGAGACTCGTGTCCCCATTCCCGCAAGTCATTGCGGCGACCATCGTAATACCGCCGAAGTGGCCCTCGTCTTCTCGCGTTGTCTCTGGTGCCCAGCGCACTTGATCACGAAATCCATCGTGTCGCGCGGCGTGCGTCTTAGCTCGGACTGCGCACGCTCACCTTCTTTCTTAAATTTCGCTGACAAAAAAGCCAAACGATTCCGCCTACGCACGCGTTATCAGCATGCTTTAGGAGTCGTCCGATTCAGACGCATGTTGTATCGCAATAAAGTGCATACACGGTAGGTAGAACAGGCAGCGTCCTAGCAGTTCTTAGGCGGCCAATCTCAAAAACCGGCTCCGGCGGCGGCTTGGCCGGATCAGTAGTCAGGGTTCTTCGCAGCCGGTCTTCACACTTAATTTTCGCGTAAGCGTCGCATTCACCGATGGATGCGAGCGGTATCTCATTGCCGTGCTGGAGCAGCGTTTCCTGTGCTGGCGACATTTCAATATTTTTAGGATTGCAGATGAATAAGACTTATCGACCAGTCCGGAACGAATCGACTGGAACGTGGGTGGCGGCGCAGGAAAATGCGAAGGGGCGCGGGAAGTCCGCTAACTCTGTTACGGCTGCGGTGGCGCTCGGCGCGGTGATGGTTGCCAGTTCGTTCTCGGCTGAGGCCGCCACTGTCCCCGGAAGTGCAGGGGTGGAGGTGTGTCAGAACGGAACGAATGTCGGCATCAATAACTCCTCTTGTGTCATACCCAAGGACGGCGGGGCTGCCGTGCATTGCGGTGCGTGCCGCCACATCACTCATGCGGCCCGTCATCCTGCGGCGTGGCGTGCTTCGACGCACGCACCAGACCTATTCCTGCGGCCCGATCCGGCGTCTCGCAATCAGATCCTTCGCGCCGGCCAGCTTTTCCGCCAGCTCCGGTCCGCGCTGCAACGCGACGCCGACGGCCAGAATGTCGCCGATCGCAAGATGCGACGTGCGAGACGTCATCGGCGAGAAGATGTCGGTGTCTTCGTCGACGTTGGCGAACAGTCCGATCGACGCAATCCGCGCAAGTGGCGAATTCCCATGCGTCACGGCAATCACCTTCGCGCCCGCCGCGAGCGCGGATTTCGCCGCGTCGATGATGTCGCGCGTGCGGCCCGTATTCGAAATTGCGACGACGACATCGCCTTCGCCCAGCAGTCCCGCCGACATCAGAAACGTATGCGGATCGGAATAAGCGACGCTCGGCATGCCGAGCCGGAAGAACTTGTGCTGCATGTCGAGCGCGGCAATCCCCGAGCCGCCCGCGCCATAGAACTCGATGCGCTTCGCTTGCGCCAGCAGCTGGATCGCGGCCGCCACGCTGTCGGTCGACAGATTGTTGCGCACCTGGATCAGTGCGCCGATGGTCCGGTCCAGCACCTTCGCGGCGACGCCGGGCGTCGGCTCGTCGGGACGCACGTCGCGATACACGGCGGGCACTTCCGTTGCTATCCCTTGCGCAAGGCGGATCTTGAACTCGCGAAAGCCGGAGAAGCCGAGCGCGTGACAGAAGCGCGCGATGGTCGGCTGGCTGACGCCGGCCCGCGCGGCGACCTCCGTCATCGACAGGTCGAGCACTTCGCGCGGCGCCTCGATCACGTAGTCGGCAAGCTTGCGTTCGGATGGGCGCATCTGGTCGCGCATCGCTTCCACCTGGGACAGCATCATCGGGAATCTCGCACTATGCTGAAGAATGCGTGGACTATAGCTGATAGATGAATCAAGTACAAAAACTACATATGTGCCGTAGGTGATTACCCTGATGAACCGCGGTAAAACGCGGGAGACGGCAGTGCATCAAGGTTTCAGGCGAATTCGGCAGCGCCGCCGATTCAGCAACTGCCACATTGTGTGCTTGTAGTTTTTCTACTAATATCCCGATTGCCGGCTCTTCATGCCGTTTCCCGCGATACCAATCTGGCGTAGAGCGCTCATGTCAAGGCGCGCAGGCCAGCGACGAAGGAGCATCGATGGTTTCCCCGCATTCGCAACTGATGAAAGTCACGAAGCGCGTGATCGAGCGCAGCAAGCCGACGCGCCACGCGTATCTGTCACGCATCGACCAGGCGCAGGGCAAGTTTCCGGCGCGCGGCGCGCTGTCCTGCGCGAACCTCGCGCACGGCTTTGCCGGCATGGAGGGCAACGACAAGCTCGTGATCAAGCAGATCCGCCAGCCGAACATCGGCATCGTCTCGTCGTACAACGAGATGCTCTCGGCGCACGCGCCGTACAAGGATTTCCCGGACATCATCAAGGCCGCCGCGCGTGAAAACGGCGGCGTCGCGCAGTTCGCGGGCGGCGTCCCGGCGATGTGCGACGGCATCACGCAGGGCAACGCGGGCATGGAACTGTCGCTGTTCTCGCGCGAAGTGATCGCGATGAGCACGGCTGTCGCGCTCACGCACAACATGTTCGACGCGGCGCTGTGCCTCGGCGTGTGCGACAAGATCGTGCCGGGCCTGTTGATCGGCGCGCTGCAGTTCGGCCATCTGCCGACCATCTTCGTGCCCGCCGGCCCGATGACGAGCGGCCTGTCGAACGACGACAAGGCAAAGGTGCGCCAGGAATTCGCGACGGGCCAATGCGGCCGCAACGAGCTGCTCGAATCCGAGGCCGCCGCGTATCACAGCCACGGCACCTGCACGTTCTACGGCACGGCCAACAGCAATCAGATGCTGATGGAAATCATGGGCCTCCATCTGCCAGGCTCGGCGTTCGTCCATCCGCATACGCCGCTGCGCGACGCGCTGACCGCGCAGGCCGCGCGCCGCGTGCTCGACCTGACGGTGGACCGCGGCCACTACATGCCGATCGGCCACGTGATCGACGAGAAGGCGATCATCAACGGGATCGTTGGTCTGCTGGCGACGGGCGGCTCGACCAATCACACGCTGCACCTTGTCGCGATTGCGCGCGCGGCGGGCATCATCATCGACTGGGACGACTTCGACACGCTGTCGGCTACGGTGCCGCTGCTCGCGAAGGTCTATCCAAACGGGAAGGCCGACGTGAACCACTTCCACGCGGCGGGCGGCATGGCGTATCTGATCCGCAATCTGCTCGAAGGCGGCTTGCTGCACGACGATGTGAATACGGTCGTCGGCAAGGGTCTTTCGCACTATGCCGAAGAGCCGAAACTGCTCGACGGCAAGTTGACGTGGGTGCCGGCCGCAGCCGACAGCCACGATACGGCTGTGCTGCGCGCCATCAACGATCCGTTCCAGCCGGACGGCGGCTTGCGTCTGATGCAAGGCAAGCTCGGCCGCGGTGTGATCAAGATTTCGGCAGTTGCCAAGGCGCATCGGACGGTGAAGGCACCTGCCATCGTGTTCGATTCGCAGGAAGCCGTGCAGGAAGCCTTCGACAACGGCGAGCTGAAGCGCGACTTCATCGCTGTCGTGCGCTTCCAGGGCGCGCGCGCAAACGGCATGCCTGAGTTGCATCGTTTGACGCCGCTGCTCGGCGTGTTGCAGGATCAGGGTTTCCATGTCGCGCTCGTCACGGACGGCCGCATGTCCGGTGCATCGGGCAAGGTGCCCGCCGTGATTCACGTGTCACCGGAAGCGCTGCTGCAAGGGCCGCTCGGCAAGGTGCGAACGGGTGACATGCTCGTGATCGACGCCGAAGCGGGCGTGCTCGATATCGACATCGACGACGCCGAATGGGCTGCGCGTCCGATTGCCGTGTCGCAGCATCAGGCGGAAAACGAAGTGGGTTTCGGCCGCGAGCTGTTCGGCGTATTCCGTGCGGCGGCGGCGCCGGCGGAACTCGGCGCGTCGGTGTTCGGGCCGCTCGTCGGCGAAGCGTCGCACGCAACGCATCACGCAACTGGAACGGCAAACGCCGTGGCGAGCGAAGCCAGCCACGCAATGCAGAAATAAAGCGAAAAGGAGTCTGAAGATGACGTCGAAAACAGTCAGCGAAATCGTGCGCCTCGGTCCGGTGATCCCGGTCCTCGCATTCGATACCGTCGAACAGGGCGAACACGTCTCGCGCGCACTGCACGCAGGCGGCGTGAAAGTGCTGGAAATCACGCTGCGTACGCCTGCTGGCATCGGGGCGATCGAGCGCGCGAGCCAGCTTGCCGAAGACATCGTCGTTGGCGTCGGCACGATCACGAGGCCCGAACATTGCGAGCAGGCAAAAAAGGCGGGCGCGCAGTTCGGTGTGTCGCCGGGTCTCACGAAAGATATGCATAAGGCCGCGCAGGACGCCGGTTTGCCGCTTTTGCCCGGCGTAATGACGCCGAGCGACATCATCGTTGCACTGGAACTGGGCTATGAGATCGTCAAGTTCTTTCCGGCGCAACAGGCGGGCGGCGTGCCGATGCTGCAAGCCTTCCACGGCCCGTTCCCGACGCTGAAGTTCTGCCCGACGGGCGGCATCACGGCGGAAACCGCGCCGAACTTCCTCGCGCTGCCGAACGTGGTGTGCGTGGGCGGTTCGTGGCTGACGCCGAAGGCGGCGCTCGCTGCGCAGAACTGGGACGAAGTCACGCGTCTCGCGCGCGCTGCGAGCGAACTGGCAGCGCCTGCACACTGATGCGCGGCATCGTGCTTTGAACGAGCGCGTAACCGGCTGCTGTAACGAGCCTCGCCGCTTCAGCCCCTGACGGGCTGCAGCGGCGAGGTTTTTTTGATTTTTGCGCGGGTTTATTCCACGCGCCACCGACGTCAACAAACAGTAAAATTCAGCGTCCGCGAAAGTGCTCGCTCAGAAGGCACTTTCAGCATCCGGAAGCGGGCGAGGTGCCGTAGCACTTTGCAATTCAAACCAACAAAGCAAAGGAGGAGCTTCATGGAAGCTGTCCACGGCAGCATGCTGCTGATCTACGCCGTGATTGCCATTGCGGTGCTGATCCTGATGATCACGCGCTTCAAGGTCTATCCGTTCCTCGTCCTCATTATCGTGTCGTTGCTGCTGGGTCTGGCCGTCGGCATGCCGGCGGGCACGATCGTGAAGTCGTTCGAAACGGGTAATGGCAATACGCTGGGTCACATCGCGATCGTCGTCGGCCTCGGCACGATGCTCGGCAAGATGATGGCCGAATCGGGCGGCGCCGAGCGCATCGCCACCACGCTGATCAACTGGTTCGGTGAAAAGAACATTCACTGGGCGATGATGTTCGTCGCGATCATTGTCGGCTTGCCGGTGTTCTTCGAAGTTGGCTTCGTGCTGCTGATTCCTATCGCGTTCAACGTCGCGAAGCGCACGGGCAAATCGCTGCTGCTGATCGGCCTGCCGATGGTCGCGGGTCTGTCCGTCGTGCACGGCCTGATTCCGCCGCACCCGGCGGCGCTGCTCGCGGTGCAGGCGTATCACGCGGACATCGGCCGCACGATCGCATACGGCCTGCTCGTCGGCGTGCCGACGGCGATTGTCGCCGGTCCGCTGTTCGCGCTGCTGATCCATCGTCATATCAAACTCGCGGAAAACAATCCGCTCGCCGCGCAGTTCGTCGACACCGAACATCAGGCGGGCTCGCGCGAGCTGCCGGGCTTTGGTGTCACGCTCTTCACGATTCTGCTCCCTGTGATTCTGATGCTGATCGGCAGTTGGGCTGACCTCGTGTTTGCGCCGAAAACGACGCCGAACGATCTGCTGAAATTCATCGGCACGTCTGACGTTGCGCTGCTGATTGCTGTGCTCGTCAGCTTCTGGACGTTCGGCGCGAGCCGCGGCTTTAACCGTGAGCAGATCCAGAAGTTCTGCGGCGAATGTCTCGCGCCGATCGCGGGCATTACGCTGATCGTTGGCGCGGGCGGTGGTTTTGGTCGCGTGCTGATGGATAGCGGCATCTCGAAGCAGATCGTCGAGACGGCGACGTCCGCGCATCTGTCGCCGCTATTGCTTGGCTGGTTCGTTGCCGCGCTGATCCGTCTCGCGACGGGCTCGGCCACGGTTGCAATGACGACGGCCTGCGGCATCGTCGCGCCGATCGCGCAGGCGAGCGGTGTGCAGGTGAAGCCGGAACTGCTGGTGCTCGCGACGGGCTCGGGCTCGCTGATTTTCTCGCACGTCAACGACGGCGGTTTCTGGCTGATCAAGGAGTATTTCGGAATGACGGTGGGGCAGACGTTCAAGACGTGGTCGCTCTGCGAAACCATCATTTCGCTGATGGGCTTGGGTTTGACCTTCGCATTGGCGGCGGTCCTGTAAGGAGTTTCAGATGATTTTGATCGCGATGGGCGTGTCGGGCGCGGGCAAGACCCGCATTGGCGAGATGCTGGCGGAGCGGCTGAAGTGCAGCTTCACGGATGGCGATGCGTTTCATAGCGCGGCCAACAAGGAGAAGATGCACAACGGCATTCCGCTGACGGATGATGACCGCTGGCCGTGGCTCAGGACGATTCGCGCTGCGATCGAGGAGAAGCAGGCGGCGCATGAAGATGCGGTGTTTACTTGTTCGTCGCTGAAGCGTTCTTATCGCGACATCTTGCGCGCGGGCGATAAGGATGTTTGCTTCGTCTATCTCAAGGGTTCGCGGGAAGTGCTGCAGGAGCGTCTGCAGACGCGTACGGGGCACTTCTTTGATCCTTCGTTGCTGCAGAGCCAGCTCGATACGCTGGAAGAGCCTGGGGATGATGAGGCGATTACTGTGAGTATCGAGTTGACGCCTGAGGAGATTGTCGAGGAGACGCTCAGTAGGATTCGCGCGAGGTAGGGTTTTGTTGTGGTTGATTGATGGCCCGCTGGCAGTGGTTGTTCTTGCTGCGCGGGCCGTTTTTTTTTTTTTGTGGTTTTGGTGTTGTGCTGGGATCTGCGGTTTGGCTTTGTGGCGCCGCAGGTTTGGTTGTTCTTGCGCTTTCGCTGGCATCCGCGATTCGTTAGCGTGCTTCAAGCGTCGCCCCTGTGCGGGGCGACGCTTGAAGCACGAAGGCAAATCGCGGATGCCAGCGTGAGCGCAAATCAGACCACATCGAAAAGCCTGCGAGCAGCAAAACCGAACGCCGCCGCAGGCAAATAAACGACTACTTGATCCGCTTAGCCAACTCGGCAGCCTTGCCGACATAAGACCCAGGCGTCATGGCAAGCAGGCGCTCCTTAGCATCAGCAGGAATAGCAAGACCATTAATAAACGTCTGCAACGCATCCCGCGTGATGCCCTTCCCACGCGTCAGTTCCTTCAACTGCTCATAAGGATTCTCGATCCCATACCGCCGCATGACAGTCTGAACAGGCTCAGCCAGGACTTCCCATGTCGCATCAAGATCATCGTTGAGACGCTGCGGATTCACCTCAAGCTTATCCAACCCACGATTCAGCGCGTCATAAGCCAGCAACGAATACCCAAACGCAACACCAATATTCCGCAACACCGTCGAATCGGTCAGATCCCGCTGCCAACGCGAAACAGGCAGCTTGTCTGCCAGATGCCGCAGCGTGGCATTCGCCAGCCCGAGATTCCCTTCCGAGTTTTCGAAGTCAATCGGATTGACCTTGTGCGGCATCGTCGACGAGCCGATCTCACCAGCCTTCGTCTTCTGCTTGAAATACCCAAGCGAGATATAACCCCACACATCGCGATCGAGGTCGAGCAAAATCGTATTCGCACGCGCGACGGCGTCGAACAGTTCGGCCATGTAATCGTGCGGCTCGATCTGGATCGTGTACGGGTTGAACGTCAGCTTCAGACGCTGTTCGACGACTTCCTTCGAAAACGCTTCCCAGTCGAACTCCGGATACGCCGACAAATGCGCATTGAAGTTGCCGACGGCACCGTTCATCTTGCCCAGAAGCTCGACCTTCGCGATACGGTCGATCGCACGCGACAAACGCGCGGCAACGTTCGCCATTTCCTTGCCGAGCGTCGTCGGGCTGGCGGGCTGGCCATGCGTGCGCGAGAGCATCGGCTGATCGGCCTGCGCATGCGCGAGCGCGACGAGGCGTTGATGCACGGCGCGCAGCGCCGGCAGGATCACGTGTTCCCGTGCGCCGGCCAGCATCAGGCCGTGCGACGTGTTGTTGATGTCTTCCGACGTACACGCGAAATGGATGAACTCGCTCGCGCGCTCCAGTTCCGGCTGACCCTTCACCGATTCCTTCAGCCAGTATTCGACAGCCTTCACGTCGTGATTCGTCACGCGTTCGATGTCCTTGATGCGCGCGGCGTCATGCGCGGTGAAGCGCTCGACGAGTTGCAGCAGGAATTGCTCCGACGCCTCCGAGAAGCGCGGCACTTCGGCGAAACCGGCATGCGACAACGCGATCAGCCAGTGAATTTCAACCTTCACGCGATGGCGCATGAACGCGGCTTCCGAAAGCCAGTCGCGCAGGGCTTCGGTTTTCGATGCGTAACGGCCGTCGAGCGGGGACAGGGCGGTCAGCGCGAAGAGAGTGTCGGGGCGGGTGTCGGACATGATGGGAGGGGCAGAAACCGTGAAGAGTCGGTGACAGATACAAGCGGGGAGAACCGCGAATTTTACCACTTTAGGACATCAGCCCCGGCGCACGGCCCAGCGCCGCTAGAATGCAGGCTTTCCGTTACTGCTGGAGCGCTGGTCCGTATGGAACTGAAATGGCTCGAAGACTTCGTGTCGCTGGCGGAAACGCGCAGTTTCAGCCGCTCGGCGGAATTGCGGCACGTGACTCAGCCCGCTTTTTCGCGGCGCATCCAGGCGCTCGAGGCATGGCTCGGCACGGAACTGATCGACCGTTCAGTTTACCCGACGCGCCTCACGGCAGCGGGCCAGGTGTTCTACGAGCAGGCGCTCGCGATGCTGTCGCAATTCCACGAGGCGCGCACGCTGTTGCGCGGCCATACGGCGACGCCCGCCGCGACGATCGAATTCGCGGTGCCGCATACACTGTCACTCACATATTTCCCGCGCTGGCTGCAGCGCATCGAGGCGCAACTCGGCCCCATCCACACGCGGCTGCGCGCGCTGAACGTGCACGACGCGGTGCTGTCGCTGGTCGAAGGCGGCTGCGATCTGGTGATGGGCTATCACCATCCGAGCCACCCCGTCGCGCTGGATCCCGCGCGCTACGACATGCTCACGCTCGGCATCGAAGCGATCAGCCCGTTCTCCGCGCCGGGCAAGGGTGGCCGCCCGCGCTACACGTTGCCCGGTACGTCCGACGCGCCGACGCCTTACCTCTCGTACACGCCAAATGCCTATCTGGGGCGTATGACGGAAGTGATCTTCGCGACGGCGCCCGGGCGTCTCTATCTCGATCGCGTGTATGAAACGGACATGGCGGAAGGACTGAAGGCGATGGCGCTCGCCGGACACGGCGTCGCGTTCCTGCCGCACAGCGCCGTCGAAGACGCCGTCGCGGATGGCCGTTTGATCCGGCTCGACCGCGCGTCGCGCGGCGTCGCGCAAGGTCAGCTCACGCTGACGATGGAGATCCGCCTCTACCGCGACAAGCTTGCCGTGAAAACCGACGACGCACGCCAGCGACTCGTGCGCGCGCTGTGGGACGTCGTGAGCACGGAACTCACGCAAGCCTCGAAGTAGCTAGCAAGCGAGACAAGACTGCATTGCAGGACGCGCAAATAACGGCTTTGCGACACGCATTTGCGGTTTCCCCAGCGTTATGCAAGAAAAGCATAATGGGATGACCAAACGGCATTGGACCCTTTCAGCGCTTTTTTTCGACAATGGCGTCACCCGATAAAAACGCTGGAGCGTTCATGTCTACCGCGGCAAATCTGCAGTCCATCCCGTCCTACCTTCATGCGGACGATCTCGGTCCCTGGGGCAACTATCTCCGTCAAGTCGATCGCGTTGCGCCGTATCTGGGCCCGTTGTCGCGCTGGCTCGAAACGCTCAAGCGCCCGAAGCGTATTCTCATCGTCGATGTACCCATCGAACTCGATAACGGCACCGTTGCGCACTTTGAAGGCTATCGCGTGCAGCACAACGTGTCGCGTGGTCCGGGCAAGGGCGGCGTGCGTTATCACCAGGACGTGACGTTGTCGGAAGTGATGGCGCTGTCCGCGTGGATGTCGGTGAAGAACGCAGCCGTGAACGTGCCGTACGGCGGTGCGAAGGGCGGTATCCGCGTCGATCCGCGCACGCTGTCGCGTGGTGAGCTGGAGCGCGTGACGCGCCGCTACACCAGCGAAATCGGCATCATCATCGGACCGAACACCGACATTCCCGCGCCGGACGTGAACACGAACGAGCAGATCATGGCGTGGATGATGGACACGTACTCGATGAACCAGGGCCAAACGGCCACGGGCGTCGTGACGGGCAAGCCGATCACGCTCGGCGGCTCGCTTGGCCGTCGTGAAGCGACGGGCCGCGGCGTGTTCGTCGTCGGCTGCGAAGCGGCTCGCCGCATCGGCATGGATATCGAAGGCGCGCGCATCGCCGTGCAAGGCTTCGGCAACGTGGGCGGCATCGCGGCGCGTCTGTATCAGGAAGCGGGCGCGAAGGTTGTCGCCGTGCAGGATCACACGGGCACGCTGTACAAGGAGTCGGGCATCGACGCAGTCGCGCTGCTCGAACACGTCGCGAAGCATGGCGGCGTCGGTGGTTACGCCGAAGCCGACACGATCGCGAACGAAGACTTCTGGACGATCGAATCGGACATCCTGATTCCGGCTGCGCTGGAAAACCAGATCACCGAGAAGAACGCGGGCAAAATCCGTACGAAGATCGTCGTCGAAGGTGCGAACGGCCCGACCACGACGGCCGCCGACGACATCCTGCACGACAAGGGCATCCTCGTGATCCCCGACGTCGTAGCTAATGCAGGCGGCGTGACGGTGTCGTACTTCGAATGGGTGCAGGATTTCTCGAGCTTCTTCTGGACGGAAGACGAGATCAACGAGCGTCTCGAACGCGTGATGCGCGAAGCGTTCGCAGCCGTGTGGCAGGTGGCGAGCGAGCAGAAGGTGTCGGTGCGTACGGCGGCGTTCATCGTTGCTTGCAAACGCATCCTTCAAGCGCGCGAAATGCGCGGCCTGTATCCCTGATACAGCGCGGCCGTCTGGCAGCACACGGCCGGATACTTGACGCACATGGCGCCCGTCCTGGAGGCGGGCGCCGCGCAACAACGCTCCACGAGCGCGAATCGACGGACTCGCGCAGAATACCGGGCGGACGGCATCTTCGGGTGCCGTCCGCTTTTGTGCAGTTGAAGTCGCACCCGAACCGGCAAAAACGACGCATCTAATGACGTTTGCATTGTCCGGTAAAGGCGCTGTAAGCCAATACTGGCGCCGCTCCGCGGATAAGTGGTGGCTTTATGCAACACCACACGCTGAACATGGTTAACAACCATACTTTCAGAATAATTACTGAGATACACTGGCGCCGGTTCTTGCCAAGGAGATCACAAATGAAGGTTAAAAAAGCTGCGCTGCTTCTCGCGACTCTGGGATTGTTTACGGTAGGCGCGCATGCGCAGGACGCCGGCACCCTGAAGAAGATCAAGGACACGGGCGTCATTTCGCTGGGCCACCGGGAATCGTCGATTCCGTTTTCGTACTACGACGACAAGCAGAACGTGGTCGGCTACTCGCAGGAATTCGCGCTGAAGGTTGTGGATGCCGTCAAGCAGAAGCTGAACATGCCGGACCTGAAGGTCAAGCTGACGCCGATCACGTCACAAAACCGTATTCCGCTGGTGCAGAACGGCACCGTCGACCTCGAATGCGGCTCGACCACGAACAATGCTGAACGTCAGCAGCAGGTCGCATTCTCGAACACGATTTTCGTGATCGGCACGCGCCTGATGACGAAGAAAGACTCCGGTGTCAAAGACTGGGCGGACCTGAAGGGCAAGACCGTCGTGACGACGGCTGGCACCACGTCCGAGCGCCTGCTTCGCAAGATGAACCAGGACAAGAGCATGGGCATGAATATCATCAGCGCGAAGGACCACGGCGAGTCGTTCCTGACGCTGTCCACTGGCCGCGCTGCCGCGTTCATGATGGACGACGCACTGCTCGCCGGCGAGCGCGCGAAGTCGAACACGCCGAACGATTTCATCATCGTCGGCGCGCCGCAATCGCATGAAGCGTACGGCTGCATGCTGCGTAAGAACGATCCCGAGTTCAAGAAGGTCGTTGACGACGCGATCGCTAAGGTCGAAACGTCGGGCGAAGCCGACAAGATCTACAAGAAGTGGTTTGAATCGCCGATTCCGCCGAAGGGCCTCAACCTGAACTTCCCGGCAAGCGACGACATGAAGGCGCTCTACAAGAGCCCGAACGACAAGGCAATCGACTAACCCTCGGCAACCGTTAGCTCAAAAGTCAACGTGTTGGAACGGAACGGAAGGGGCAGGCGCTTCTTCCGTTTCTTTTTGTTGGAGTCTTCGTCATGTCATACCACTGGAACTGGGGCATTCTGCTGAGTCCGGTTTCCACCGGCGAGCCGACCACCTATCTCGGCTGGCTGCTGTCCGGTCTCTGGGTGACGGTCACCGTTTCGCTGTGCGCGTGGGTGATCGCGCTGATCGTCGGGTCGTTCTTCGGCGTGCTGCGCACGGTCCAGAACCCGCGCGTCGCAGCAATCGGCACCGTGTACGTCGCCATCTTCCGTAACATTCCGCTGATCGTTCAATTCTTCATCTGGTATCTGGTGATACCGGAGCTGCTGCCCGTTTCGATCGGTACATGGTTCAAGCAACTGCCGCCCGGCGCGCAGTTCTTTTCGTCGTCGATCATCTGTCTCGGGCTGTTCACCGCCGCACGCGTGTGCGAGCAGGTACGCTCGGGCATCAACGCGCTGCCGCGCGGCCAGCGCTTCGCGGGTTTCGCGCTCGGCCTGACGCAATGGCAGACGTACCGCTACGTGCTCTTGCCCGTCGCGTATCGGATCATCGTGCCGCCGCTCACGTCCGAGTTCCTGAACATCTTCAAGAACTCTGCCGTCGCATCGACCATCGGTCTTCTCGATCTGTCCGCTCAGGCGCGCCAGCTCGTCGACTACACGGCGCAGACGTATGAGTCGTTCATCGCCGTCACGGTTGCGTATCTGCTCATCAACATGATCGTGATGACGCTGATGCGCATAGTCGAAGCCAAGAGCCGGCTGCCTGGCTATATCGGAGGCAAGTGATGCATCATTTCGACTGGAGCGGTATTCCGGGCGCACTGCCGACGCTATGGACGGGCGCCGTCGTCACGTTCAAGATCACGATTCTCGCGATCGTCATCGGCATCGTGTGGGGCACGGTGCTTGCAATCATGCGGCTGTCGTCGTTCAAGCCGTTCGAGTGGTTCGCGAAGATCTACGTGACGCTGTTCCGCTCGATCCCGCTCGTGATGGTTCTGCTGTGGTTCTTCCTGATCGTGCCGCAGCTGCTGCAAAACGTGCTGGGTCTCTCCGCCGACATCGATATCCGGCTCGCGTCGGCGATGGTCGCTTTCTCGCTGTTCGAAGCCGCGTACTACTCGGAAATCATCCGAGCAGGCATCCAGGCCGTGCCGCGCGGGCAGGTGAACGCGTCGTTCGCGCTCGGCATGAACTACGCGCAGGCGATGCGCCTCGTCGTGCTGCCGCAGGCGTTTCGCGCGATGGTGCCGCTGCTGCTCACGCAAGCCATCGTGCTGTTTCAGGATACGTCGCTCGTCTACGTGATCAGCCTCGCCGACTTCTTCCGCACGGCCACGAATATTGGCGACCGTGACGGCACGAACGTCGAAATGGTACTGTTCGCCGGTGCGTGTTACTTCGTGATCTGCGTGGTCGCGTCGAGCCTCGTCAAAAGTCTTCAGAAAAAGGTCGCAAGATGATCTCTATCAAGAATGTGTCGAAGTGGTACGGCCAGTTCCAGGTGCTGACCGACTGCACGACGGAAGTGAAAAAGGGCGAAGTGGTCGTCGTGTGCGGCCCGTCGGGTTCGGGCAAGTCGACGCTGATCAAGACGGTCAACGGGCTCGAGCCGTTCCAGAAGGGCGAAATCGTGATCAACGGCCAGTCGCTCACCGACAAGAAGACGAACCTGTCGAAGCTGCGTTCGAAGGTCGGCATGGTGTTTCAGCACTTCGAGCTGTTCCCGCATCTGTCGATCACCGAGAACCTCACGCTCGCGCAGGTCAAGGTGCTCGGCCGCTCGAAGGACGAAGCGACCGCGAAGGGGCTGAAGCTGCTCGATCGCGTCGGCCTGCGCGCACACGCGGACAAGTATCCGGGGCAGTTGTCGGGCGGCCAGCAGCAGCGCGTGGCGATTGCGCGCGCGCTGTCGATGGACCCGATTGCGATGTTGTTCGACGAACCCACTTCCGCGCTCGATCCTGAAATGATCAACGAAGTGCTCGACGTGATGGTCGAGCTGGCGCAGGAAGGCATGACCATGATGTGCGTGACGCACGAAATGGGTTTTGCGAAGAAGGTCGCGCATCGCGTGATCTTCATGGACAAGGGCCTCATCGTCGAAGACGACCGCAAGGAAGATTTTTTTGCAAATCCGAAATCGGATCGTGCAAAAGATTTTCTCGCAAAGATTCTGCATTGAAATCAGCCTGCAGAGGCAAAAAAGCCGCTCTTTTGAAGAGCGGCTTTTTTTATCTCTTTTAATTGTGTCTTAAGTGCGGGATTCAAAGATACTGAGACCGCGTCTAACGTTAGGAGTATTACTTATTAAAAGATGCCTTAATCGGATTTGTCTCATGTGACTTATGCTGGCGTGAGCATAAGCTTCCCGGCGGAATTCGATGAGGCGAGCGGGGTGCGTCGGTCATTCGTTTTCGATCGACAAGAGACAATCCATGAAAGTGTTTTTGATGAGCGACCTGGTCGTTCATGAGTTAGTGTCAATGCAACTGGAAGGTAAATGGCTGACGGATGCGCAGTTTGCAGAATCGGCGCAGTTGTGGATTGCTCGTCACGGGAAAAGAAATCAGTTATCCAAACAAATGCTCGAAGTTTTCCAGCACGAGGCGGAACAAATCGCGGGGCGCCTGATAAGTGAGGCAAAGCCTGGTGGAACAGATTCGTCTTTGAAACGCCTTCTACTGGATATCTCTGCCGTCAACTATGCAGATCCGCTGAGCGCGAGCGCGCTTGCCGCGAGTCTCGACGTGTGTCGCACGAAGCTGTGTGATTGTCGTTCCGCTCGCATTGAACCAGGCGATGCAAAAGAATTGCAGGAAACGGAACGGTGGCGTTGTCATCCCGCGCTGCGCCAGTTTCTGTGCGGAAGCGTCGTGGCGTATGAGACAGGAAACGACGACCGGTGCGGGGAAGCTGCTGCTCCGGCGAACGCACGCAAGCATTGACGCTGGCCCCGAGCGATGGCACCAGGGTCAAGACGGCTATCGCGCGATCAGGATTCGTACGCGGCGGCGTCGTCGGATTCGAGATCGAGAACGGACGCGGCGGGCAGCATGCTCGCGGACGCGCTTGGATCGCAGGCGGGATTGCGCGCCTTCTCGAGCACGGCCGGCGGCACGGGCACGTTGGCGCGCGCGATCACTTCGCCGTGCTGGAACATCAGCAGATCACCGGGCTCGAATGCGGTCCAGACTTCGTTGTCGGTCAACGGCTGCGTGGCGATCACGGCGACGCGGTCTTCGGGCGTCGTGTACTTGGCGAAATCGATTGAAACGTCCGCGTCGACGAGATGCGCGGTCGAAAACGGCCAGCTACGCACGAGGTAATGAAGATGCGTCGAGCAGTGCGCAAACAGCGCCTGGCCGTTCGACATCAGAAAGTTGAACACGCCGAACTGGGTGATTTCGCGCGTCAACGTTTCCAGCGCGGCGAACAGTTCGTTCAGCGGCGGCTGCGAACAGGGAAACGCCTTGCGCAAGCCTTGCAGCAGCGCGCAGAACGCCAGTTCGCTATCGGTGCTGCCGACGGGCTGATACACGCCCGACAGCACCGGGCTGTAATTCTGCAGATCGCCGTTGTGCGCGAATATCCAGTGGCGTCCCCACAGCTCCCGCATAAACGGATGGCAGTTCTCGAGCACGATGTGCCCTTGCGTTGCCTTGCGGATATGCGCGATCGTGTTTTTCGACTTGATCGGGTAGCGCTTGACCATCTCGGCGATCGGCGAGGTGGCCGACGACTGGTGGTCGATGAACAGGCGACAGGCCTTGTCTTCGAAGAAGGCGATGCCCCAGCCGTCGGAGTGGTGGTCGGTGACGCCGCCGCGCGCCGCGAAGCCGGTGAACGAGAACGTGACGTCCGTGGGCGCGGCGCAATTCATTCCGAGTAGTTGGCACATGATGCGGAAGACAAGCCTTTCTAACGGGGTATGAGCCCACATGGGCCGACCCGTTACAATGATGATTTTCCAAGCATATCACCGAGCCAGAAGCGGCAAAAAGCAAAATTGACGGGTGTTTTGGCTGCAATTGTGGAAAGACCTCGTCAGTTATGCCGTCAGTTGCGCAATTTGCCGCGCCTGTGACGCTCGTGAATCCCCGCCATGACCGCATCTACCGCTTCCGTCGATACCCTCACGCTCGCCCGTCCCGATGACTGGCACCTGCACGTCCGCGACGGCGCGATGCTCGCCGCCGTCCTGCCGCACACCGCGCGCCAGTTCGGCCGCGCGATCATCATGCCGAACCTGAAGCCGCCCGTCACGACGACGGAGATGGCGCGCGCCTATCGCGAGCGCATCGTCGCGGCGATCCCGGCCGGCGTGAAGTTCGAGCCGCTGATGACGCTGTATCTGACCGACAACACCCCGCCCGAAGAAATCCGCCGCGCCCGCGAAAGCGGCTTCGTGCATGGCGTGAAGCTGTATCCGGCGGGCGCGACGACGAATTCGGATGCGGGCGTCAGCGACATCCGCAAGTGCGCGAAAACGCTCGAAATGATGCAGGAAACGGGCATGCCGCTGCTGATTCACGGCGAAGTGACGGATTCGTCAATCGACCTGTTCGACCGCGAGAAAGTGTTCATCGACCGCGTGATGACGCCGCTGCGCCGCGATTTCCCGGCGCTGAAGGTCGTGTTCGAGCACATCACCACCAAGGATGCCGCCGACTACGTCCGCGACGCGGGCGCGCCGCCCGAACTGCTGGGTGCGACGATCACGGCGCATCATCTGCTGTACAACCGCAACGCGATTTTCCAGGGCGGCATTCGTCCGCATTACTACTGCCTGCCCGTGCTGAAGCGCGAGACGCATCGTGTGGCGCTCGTCGAGGCGGCCACGTCGGGCAATCCGCGCTTTTTCCTCGGTACGGACAGCGCGCCGCATCCGAAGGGCCTGAAGGAACACGCGTGCGGCTGCGCGGGCTGCTACACGGCGCTGCATGCACTCGAGCTGTACACGGAAGCGTTCGACAAAGCGGGCGCGCTCGACAAGCTCGAAGGCTTCGCGAGTTTCCACGGCGCGGATTTCTACCGCCTGCCGCGCAGCGAGGAGAAGGTGACGCTGCGCCGCGAAGAGTGGACGCTCCCGGCGGAAGTCGCGGCAGGTGACACGCCCGTGGTGCCGTTGCGCGGCGGCGAGACGATCGGCTGGAAGCTCGTTTGAGCGCTTGCTGAGCGAATGTCGCGCGATGTCGACTCAGCGGGCGGCGCACTGAAGCGCGCTGCGCCGGGCTTTGCGGATATCGACTGGTCGATGCCGTGGTTCGCGCAGGTCGCGACGCGCGGCGTGCGCTGGCAACAGGCCGCGCTGCGCAGCGCCGCGGATCAGTTGCGCGAGATGAACGCGGATGCCGCGTCCGCCGTCATCACGACGGGACGCGGAAGGCAGCTCGCCTTTATCCCGCAGGACGAATTGCCGCCCGGCACCGCGTACGAAGCGCATATCGCGGCATCAGGCTGCGTGCCGACGCGCCACAATCTGCATGATTTCTTCAATGCGCTGATGTGGTTTCAGTTTCCGCGCATCAAGGCGGCGCTGAGCGCGCGCGGGTCGGCGGCTGTCGAGGTACTGGGCATCGGCCCGACACGTGGTGGCACGCGCGACGCACTCACGCTGTTCGACGAGAATGCCGTGCTGTTCGCGTGTACGGACGAATCGCTCGACGCCTCACTGCGCTCGTTCGACTGGAAAACGCTATTCGTGGACCAGCGAGCGGCGTGGGGCGAGCGCTGCGAGGTGCGCTGTTTCGGGCACGCGCTGCTGGAAAAGCTCGTCACGCCATATAAGGCGTGTACGGCACACGCGTGGATCGTCGATGTGCCATCCGCGTATTTCTCATGGACGCGCGCTTCACGCGACGCGTTTCTGGACGAAACCGTTGCCCGCACGCTGCTCGATACGCCAGGATTCAGCGCCCGGATATTCGCGCCGCTGCCCGTGCTCGGCATTCCCGGCTGGTGGGCAACGAACGAAGCGCCGTCTTTCTACGACGATGCTTCCGTGTTTCGGAGCGGACGGCGGTCTCGCGGAACGCCAGATGTTAAAATCCCCGCCAGCAAAGCAGGCTAGGCAGTCGCGGCCTCGGCGGTTTCGGCCGGCGAGGGCGAGGAAAGTCCGGACTCCACAGGGCAGGGTGATGGCTAACGGCCATCCGTGGCGACACGCGGAACAGGGCAACAGAAAGCAAACCGCCGATGGCCCGGCGCAAGCCGGGATCAGGTAAGGGTGAAACGGTGCGGTAAGAGCGCACCGCGGCTGCTGCGAGGCAGACCGGCACGGTAACCTCCACCCGGAGCAATTCCAAGTAGGCTGGCTAGCATCTTCGAGATGCAGGGCGGGGCCCCCGTCACGTCAGCGGGTAGGAAGCTTGAGCGCGTCAGCAATGGCGCGTCTAGAGGAATGGCTGCCACGCGTGGCGCGCTTTCGGGCGCATCGCGTGCACAAAATCCGGCTTATCGGCCTGCTTTGCCGCTCAAATGACAAATGCCGGCGTCCGTTGGGATGCCGGCATTTTCATTTTCAGCTCGCGAGCCGCTTCAGACGGCTTTAGTCCGCGACGATGTCGAACGAATGCGTGAGCTCGGCCGTTTTCGCGATCATGATCGACGCCGAGCAATATTTGTCGTGCGACAGATTGATCGCGCGTTCCACCGTCGACGGATTGAGGTTCTTGCCCGTCACCGTGAAATGGAAATGGACCTTCGTGAACACCTTCGGGTCCTCGCTTGCACGTTCGGCTTTCAGCGTCACGGAGCAGCCGCTGATTTCCTGACGGCTCTTCTTCAGGATCATCACGACGTCGTACGCCGTGCATCCGCCCGTGCCCAGCAGCACCATTTCCATCGGACGCGGCGCCAGGTTGCGGCCGCCGCCTTCAGGCGCGCCGTCCATCGCGACGAGGTGGCCGCTGCCCGTTTCGGCGGCGAACGCCATGCCGTCCTGACCCATCCAGCTGACTTTGCATTCCATTCTTGTACTCCGCTCACAAGCTTGAATTCGAGATGCGCATTGTAGCCCGGCCAATGATGGCTCGCCCGGAGCGACATCGGTGGCGGGTTATGCGGATTACGCCTTGCCTGCTGCGCTGCGGCATGTTCGGTGCATAGGGGATAGCACGGACGATTTTAGGTGTGTTGCTCTAGGGCAACTGCAGCGGTTGTTCTGTCCGCGCAGGCTAAATCATTGTTTTCACGAAGTTTTCCTGCATTCGCAATCGTTGCGTCTAAATTCCATATAATGAAATTCGATTTCGCATTGCAAATGTTCTTGCGTCGCACAAGCGCCAACCCTATAATCTGTTCATTGGTTGTTGCAGTTCGACAACCTCCGCATGTCTCCTCCACCCTCCTCCTAAGGTGGATTAAGCCCGAACCGCTAGTTCGGGCTTTTTTTCGTCCTCAGCTTTCCGTTGTCCGGGTGCTTTGACTCCTTGGCGCAAATTCCTTTATAATTCAGGGCTTTTCCGCAGTCGCGCCCGCGGAGGAAGAACCAGGGAGAGCCTGCACGCGCCTCGAAGCGCACATACAAGCAGGAAAAAAACACAGGGCGCAGCACTATTTTTTGGATCGATCATGAAGACGTTTTCCGCAAAAGCCCATGAGGTTACGCGCGAATGGTACGTGATTGACGCGACGGATAAGGTTCTCGGGCGTGTCGCCAGCGAAGTGGCACACCGTCTTCGCGGCAAGCACAAGCCTGAATTCACTCCGCACGTCGACACCGGTGATTTCATCATCGTTATCAACGCCGGCAAGCTGAAGGTCACGGGTAACAAGACCACGGACAAGAAGTACTATCGCCACTCGGGCTACCCGGGCGGTATCTATGAGACGACGTTCGGCAAGATGCAAGAACGCTTCCCGGGCCGCGCGCTCGAGAAAGCGGTCAAGGGCATGCTGCCGAAGGGCCCGCTCGGCTACGCGATGATCAAGAAGCTGAAGGTCTACGCCGAAGCAACGCATCCGCATTCGGCGCAACAGCCGAAGGCGCTCGAGATCTAAGGGGAGCCCACATGATCGGTAACTGGAATTACGGTACGGGCCGCCGCAAGAGCGCCGTTGCTCGTGTCTTCATCAAGGCAGGCAAGGGCGAGATCGTCGTCAACGGCAAGCCTATCGCCGACTACTTCTCGCGCGAAACGTCGCTGATGATCGTGCGTCAGCCGCTGGAACTCACGAACCACGGTGCTACGTTCGACATCAAGGTCAACGTGACGGGCGGCGGTGAAACGGGTCAAGCCGGTGCAGTTCGCCACGGCATCACCCGCGCGCTGATGGACTACGACGCAACGCTGAAGCCGGCTCTGTCGAACGCAGGCTTCGTGACGCGTGACGCACGTGAAGTCGAGCGTAAGAAGGTTGGTTTCCACAAGGCACGTCGCCGCAAGCAGTTCTCGAAGCGTTAATCGTTTCGAGCTGGCTCCGTTTCAGACAGGGCCTGCTGCAGAAAGCCGCCAACGCATCTGCGAAGGCGGCTTTTTATTTGTCGTACTGCACGTTCGGTCCGTATGCGGACATCGCTGACAGGTGTACGAGGACATGGTTGACACTTGTCGCGCCCGCAGGAATCAGCCGGTCTGCATAAGAACCTATTGATTTCAGGGGCTTCAGCACGATATTGGGAACAGCAATACAATAGCGTGTAGAAGCTATTTTGGAGAGTTCGCATGAACGCAGTGACCGACACCCCCGTGACCGAGATGCCGGCACCGTTCGTCTTTACTGACGCGGCGGCTGACAAGGTCAAAGAACTGATCGAAGAAGAAGGTAACCCGGAGCTGAAGCTGCGCGTTTTCGTGCAGGGTGGCGGCTGCTCGGGCTTCCAGTATGGCTTCACGTTTGACGAAGCCATCAACGAAGACGACACCGTGATGAACAAGAGCGGCGTCCAGTTGCTGATCGATTCGATGAGCTACCAGTATCTGGTTGGCGCAGAGATCGATTACAAGGACGACATCAACGGCGCGCAGTTCGTCATCAAGAACCCGAACGCCACGACCACCTGTGGTTGCGGCTCGTCGTTCTCGGTGTAATCGCCGCTTTTTCGCGTAAGTTGCAGCAAAAACGGGGCTTCGGCCCCGTTTTTTTATTTCCACACTAATTTTCCACGGTACTTTCGCATGCCGTGTCAGCGCGGATAAATCGCGCCAAGCACGCGCTCGTCCGCTGCGCCCGTCACGGACGGCAGATTGCCCGGTTCGCGTGCAACGCAACGCATGGCCAGCCACGCAAAGGCCAGCGGTTCCACCTGATGCGGCGGCACGCCGAGCGCCTCCGTCGTCATGACTGGGACGCCGCTGCAGCCGCTTTCGGCGAGCGCGCCCTGCAGTGCCTTCATGATCTCCGGATTGCGTGCGCCGCCGCCGCACACATAGACCGCCTTGCAATCGGGTGCATGGCGCTCGACCTCGCGCGCGACCGTCACAGCCGTCAGCGCGACCAGCGTCGCCTGAACGTCGGCGGGGCTGACATTGGCGAAGCCTTGCAGCCGGGCGTCGAGCCATTCGGGGTTGAACAGATCGCGGCCCGTGCTCTTCGGCGGCTGCGCCTCGAAGAACGGCTCGTCGAGGAAAGCGTTCAGCAACGGGCGATGCACCTGCCCCGACGCTGCGAACTGGCCGTTTTCGTCGAATGGCCTGTTCAGATGCCGGTGCGACCATTCGTCGAGCAGCGCATTAGCCGGGCCGCAGTCGAAGCCGCGCACCGCGCCGTTCGCCGAGAGGATCGTGATATTGCTGATTCCGCCGAGATTGCAGACCACGCGCGTCTCGTTCTTCGCGCCGAAAACCGTCGCGTGAAAGGCCGGCACGAGCGGCGCGCCCTGGCCGCCCGCCGCGACGTCGCGGCTGCGGAAATCGGCGATCACGTCGATATGCATCATTTCGGCCAGCAGCGCCGGATTGTTGATCTGCTTCGTGTAACCCTTTTCCGGCCGATGTCGCACCGTTTGCCCGTGCACGCCGATCGCCCGGACGTCCACTGCCGACAGGTTGCCCGAGCGCAGCAACTCATGGCAGCACACCGTGTAGCGCGCGGCCAGCGCGTTGGCTGCAAGCGCCTCGCGCTCGATCTCGTTGTCTCCCGGTTGCTGCAGGGCGAACAGCGCGTCGCGCAAACCCTCGGAGAAGCCCACGAACGCCTGCGACCGCACGACGGGCGCCTTGCCCTTCGCAAATTCGACCGCGATGCCGTCCACGCCGTCCATGCTCGTGCCTGACATCAACCCGAAATACACGCCATCTGCCGTGTCTTTGGCCACGCTTCGCTCCTCTGATCGTCGTTCGTCGCGCCTCATGAATACTTCCGGCGCCTCGTTGACGACGATTGTCGCTCATCGGCCCACCGCGAAACAATCGATGAAACGAGCGGCGCGAGCGCGCGCGACGGTCCGCATTCACCGCGCGCGCCAGATCCAGTCGCGAGTTGAAGCGCGTTTCGCGTGAGATCAGGGCGCAATGCGCCGCAACTATGGGACAATCTCCCTTTTTGCGATCTCCCGTTCCAGCATGAGCACCGAGTCCACCGCCAAGCCCAATTCCGCCTACCCGATCACCGACGAAGTCCGCCACGCGCTCGAAGTCACGAAGCGCGGCGTCGACGAACTGCTGATCGAAGAGGAGTTCGCGCAAAAGCTCGCGAAAAGCGCGGCCACGGGCACGCCGCTGCGCGTCAAGCTCGGTCTCGATCCGACGGCGCCCGACATCCACATCGGCCACACCGTCGTGCTGAACAAGATGCGCCAGTTGCAGGATCTCGGCCACACGGTGATTTTTCTGATCGGCGATTTCACGTCGCTGATCGGCGATCCGTCCGGTCGCAACGCAACGCGCCCGCCGCTCACGCGCGAGCAGATCGAGTCGAACGCGAAGACGTACTTTGAGCAGGCCGCGCTGGTGCTCGACCGCGAGAAGACGGAAATTCGCTACAACAGCGAATGGTCGATGCCGCTCGGCGCAGACGGCATGATCAAGCTCGCGTCGCGCTACACGGTCGCGCGCATTCTGGAGCGCGAAGACTTCACGAAGCGTTTCCAGGGCGGCGTGCCCATCTCGATTCACGAGTTTCTTTATCCGCTGATGCAGGGCTACGACTCCGTCGCGCTGAACGCCGACCTCGAACTCGGCGGCACGGACCAGAAGTTCAACCTGCTGGTCGGGCGCGAACTGCAGAAGCAGTACGGCCAGGAACAGCAGTGCATTCTGACGATGCCGCTGCTCGAAGGGCTGGATGGCGTCGAGAAGATGTCGAAGTCGAAGGGTAACTACGTCGGTATCGGCGAAAAACCGAACGATATGTTCGGCAAGCTGATGAGCATCTCCGACGTGCTGATGTGGCGCTACTTCGAACTGCTGTCGTTCCGTCCGATGGCCGAGATCGAAGGGTTCAAGCGCGAAATCGAAGGCGGTCGCAATCCGCGCGACTTCAAGGTGTTGCTCGCACAGGAAATCGTTGCGCGCTTCCACTCGCAAGGCGACGCCGAGCGCGCGCTGGAGGACTTCAACCACCGCGCGAAGGGTGGCGTGCCGGACGATATCCCGTCGGTGACGCTCGCGGGCGCGCCGCTCGCCATCGGGCAACTGCTGAAGCAGGCAGGTCTCGTGCCGTCGACGAGCGAAGCGCTGCGCAACATCGAGCAGGGCGGCGTGAAGATCGACGGCGCGACCGTGTCGGACAAGGGCTTGAAGATCGAAGCTGGCGAGTTCGTCGTGCAGGTCGGCAAGCGTCGGTTTGCGCGCGTCACGCTGACGGCATGATGTTCTTCTGCGAGCGGTTGCAAGCGACGCGGCGGAAGCGCGCCGCATGATCGCGCTGATTCAACGCGTGCGGCGCGCCGAGGTGCGCGTCGCTGACCGCGTGACGGGCGCCATCGACACGGGCTTGCTCGCGTTGGTCTGTGCCGAGCGCGGCGATACCGATGCTGCCGCCGACAAACTACTCGCCAAAATGCTCGGCTACCGCGTATTCAGCGATGCAGCCGGAAAGATGAACCTGCCCGTGCAGAATATCGACGGCGCGGGGAGCGCGGGCGGCCTGCTACTCGTGTCCCAGTTCACGCTGGCCGCCGATACCAACAGCGGCCTGCGCCCGAGCTTCACGCCCGCCGCGCCACCCGACGAGGGCAAGCGCCTGTTCGACTACTTCGTGGCCGCGGCACGCGCGAAGCATCCCATCGTCGAAACAGGCGAATTCGGCGCAGACATGCAGGTGTCGCTCGTCAACGACGGCCCGGTGACGTTCTGGCTACAGACGCGCGCATAACCTCTGTTCTCCGGCTCCCATTCCATGGCAACACAAGTCCTCTTCATCCGACACGGCGAGACCGACTGGAACCGCATCAAGCGGATTCAAGGGCACATTGATATTCCGCTCGCGACGAGCGGCGTCGACCAGGCGCAACGTCTCGCCGAACGTTTCGCGCGCGAGGCGCGGGCGGGCGCGCGGCTCGACGCGATCTATTCGAGCGACCTCATGCGCGCGCAACAAACGGCGCAGCCATTCGCCGACGTGCTCGGCCTGTCGCTGAGCCTCAGCAAGGGCTTGCGCGAGCGCAATTACGGCGCGTTCCAGGGACACGACAGCGACGAGATCGCGCTGCGCTTCCCCGACGAGTACGCGCAGTGGCAGACGCGCGATCCTGGCTTTTCGCCGCCCGAGGGCGAATCGCAGCGCGTGTTCTATCACCGCGTGCTGCATGCGATCGAGCCGGTCGTCGCCGCGCATCCGAACGGACGGATCTCGGTCGTCGCGCATGGCGGTGTGCTGGACTGCGTGTATCGCTTCGCGAATGGTCTGCCGCTGGATGCGCCGCGCAACTACGCGTTGCTGAACACGAGCGTGAACGTGGTTGAATTCGAAGGCGGCCGCGCGAAGGTCGTGTCGTGGGCCGATGTCGCGCATCTCGACGGCCACGCGGAAGACGACAGCTTCAAGAAAAAAACGCCCGAAGCCGGGCGTTGAGTCTGATAACGCGGCAGCGCCGCGTTTCCTACCTAAGAGCCGTTTATGTCGGCTCCGAATCCCACAGATTGCGTACCGGGCTTGCCGTATCAGGCGCAGCCAGGCCGAAGTGCCGATACGTCAGTAGCGTGGCGACGCGTCCGCGCGGCGTGCGCTGCAAGAAGCCTTGCTGGATCAGATACGGTTCGAGGACGTCTTCGATCGTGTCGCGCTCTTCGCCGATCGCAGCCGCCAGATTGTCGACGCCGACCGGCCCACCATCGAACTTGTGCAGGATCGCTTCGAGCAGCTTGCGATCCATCAGATCGAAGCCGACGGGATCGACGTCGAGCATTTTCAGCGCGGCATCTGCGACCTTCGCCGTGATATTGCCGTCCGCCTTCACTTCAGCGAAGTCGCGCACGCGGCGCAGCAGCCGGTTCGCGATACGCGGCGTGCCGCGCGAGCGCTTGGCGATTTCCAGCGCGCCATCGGGATGAATCTGGGCACCCAGCAGCGATGCCGAGCGGCTCACGATGCGCGCCAGTTCCTCGGCGTTATAGAACTCCAGCCGCGCGACGATGCCGAAACGATCGCGCAACGGGTTGGTCAGCATGCCCGCACGCGTGGTCGCGCCGACCAGGGTGAACGGCTGCAGATCGAGCTTCACGCTGCGCGCGGCAGGGCCTTCGCCGATCATGATGTCGATCTGGTAATCCTCGAGCGCCGGGTACAGGATTTCCTCGACGACGGGCGACAGCCGGTGAATCTCGTCGATGAACAGCACGTCGTTGGCTTCGAGATTGGTCAGCAGCGCGGCGAGGTCGCCCGCGCGTTCCAGCACGGGGCCCGACGTCTGCCGCAGATTGACGCCCATCTCGCGCGCAATGATATGCGCGAGCGTGGTCTTGCCGAGGCCAGGCGGCCCGAACAGCAGCACGTGATCCAGCGATTCCTTGCGGCGCTTGGCGGCTTCGATGAAGATTTCCAGCTGGCCGCGCACCTTTTCCTGGCCGACATATTCGTCGAGCTGGCGCGGGCGCAACGCGCGCTCGAACGCTTCCTCGTTCGGCGACACGGGCGTGGCGGCGATGATGCGTTCGGCTGCAAGTTTGTCGTGTTCGATCATGCAGGCATTGTACCGCGCACGGCTCGCTCGAATA
Organism: Paraburkholderia sp. PGU19; assembly: GCF_013426915.1. GTDB lineage: Bacteria > Pseudomonadota > Gammaproteobacteria > Burkholderiales > Burkholderiaceae > Paraburkholderia. The sequence goes on along the minus strand of NZ_AP023179.1, from coordinate 3,246,158 downwards.
CCTGGCCGAATGGCCAGGGTGCGTGTGCTTTGGCCGCGTGCGAAGCTTCATACATCGCCGCTGCCGCAAAGATGCCTCAGCCCTTCGACAGCGCCTTCAATGCGAGCTTGATGCCTTCGGAAACGCCCGTACCCGCGGGCACGTTCTTGATGGCTGCCAATCCTTCTTTTTCGGAGTAGCCCAATGCCAGCAACGCATTCAGGATGTCGGACGCGTGATCGGACTGCGACGCTGCGCCCGCCATCGCGCCGAGGTCGGCGCCGAGCTTGCCCTTCAGTTCGAGCAGGAGCCGCTCCGCCGTCTTCTTGCCGATGCCCGGCACGCGCGTGAGGCGCGCGGCGTCCTGCATCGTTACCGTCTGCGACAGTTCCTGCACGCTCATGCCGGACAGCACGGCCAGCGCCATACGTGCGCCGATGCCCGTGATCTTTAACAACTCGCGAAACGTCGAACGCTCCTGCGGCGTGAGAAAGCCGTACAGCAGATGCGCGTCTTCGCGCACGATCATCTGCGTAAGCAGCACGACTTTCTCGCCTGTGCCGGGCAGGTTGTAGAAGGTGCTCATCGGCACATCGACTTCGTAGCCGACACCGTTGCAGTCGATCAGAAGATGAGGCGGATTCTTTTCCAGCAGGACGCCGGCGATGCGACCGATCATGGCGGGTTCTATCAAGAGAGAAAGCGCGAGTGTAGCGCAGCGAAGCGGGCTTTCGTACGTCGCTTGCGACGAAGCCGAAGGGCAGTTGATTGACCGAAGCGCAGCCGCTCCATACACTGAGATCCCTTTTGGACGTTCCGTAGTTAACCAAAAGGGGTCTTCGATGCTCAGTCTCACCACGCTCGCGCTGTTCTCAGGCGCGTGTCTCGCGCTCACCGCCACGCCTGGTCCCGATATGTTGCTGATTGCTTCCCGCAGCGTGAGCCAGGGAAGGGCGGCGGGTTTTGCGTCGCTCGCCGGAATTTTGGCGGGCACGTATTGTCATGCGCTTGCCGCGGCGTTCGGCCTGTCACAGCTCTTTCTTGCCGCGCCGATGGCCTATGACATCGTGCGCTTCGCGGGCGCGGCTTATCTGCTTTATCTTGCATGGAAGACGTTCCGCTCGGACGGCACCATGCTCGCGCCGGACGCATCGATGCGGCGCTATCCCGTTGGCAGAATTTTCAGGCAAGGATTGTTCACGAATCTGCTCAATCCGAAGGTTGCGCTGTTCGTGCTCGCGTTGTTTCCGCAGTTCGTGAAGCCGGAGGCGGGATCGGTCGCTGTACAGATCATGTTGCTTGCGACCGTGCTCAATGTGATCGGCTTCTTTGTGAATGGCAGCGTGATTCTTCTTGCCAGCAGACTGAGCCGGAAACTGACCGGCGGCAAGCGCCCGTCGCGCTGGCCGCAGTATTTGCTCGGCTCAGTGTTTGCAGGCCTGGCATGCCGGCTGGCGCTGGCGGGACAACGCTGACGCTACAGGCGTCTAGCCGATCAGCCGCCCGCGCCGCACTCGCAAGCCTTTCTTCGCGAGCGCGGGCGCAATACCGCCCAGCGTGCTCAATGTGCCGCCGCCGTGCGCGTGGCAGATCGCCATGCCCAGCGCATCGGCGGCGTCGGTGGAAGGGATGCCCGACAGGCACAGCAGCCGTACGACCATCTGCTGCATCTGCTCCTTGGTCGCGCGCCCATAGCCGACCACGGCCTGCTTCAACTGCAACGCCGTGTATTCGGCAACCGGCACGCCGCCCGCCACCAGCCCGCAGATCGCGGCGCCGCGCGCCTGGCCGAGCAGCAGCGTCGACTGCGGATTGACGTTGACGAACACCTTTTCGATCGCCGACTGGTCCGGCGCATGTTGGCGGATCAACGTGGAAATGCCCTCGAAAATGGTGCCCAGGCGTGACGGCAGATCAGCATCGGCGGTCTTGATGACGCCGCTCGTCACGTAAGTCAACTGGTGGCCGGACTGATCGATCACGCCGAAACCGGTGACGCGCAAACCTGGGTCGATGCCGAGAATTCTCATAGGTGCCGTGCTTATTCAGTGCCTGCGATACTACAACGGCACAACGTCAAACGCGAAATGCAAAACGGCCCGGCAGTTGCAACTGCCGGGCCGTTTCAGAAGAAGCAGGTCAGCCGATCAGTGGCGGAAGTGGCGGATGCCCGTCACGACCATCGCGATGTTGTGCTCGTCGGCGGCGGCGATCACTTCGTCGTCGCGCATCGAGCCGCCCGGCTGGATCACGCAGGTCGCGCCCGCGTTCACGACAACGTCGAGGCCGTCGCGGAACGGGAAGAACGCATCCGACGCCACTGCCGTGCCCGACAGCGTCAGGCCCGCATTCTGCGCCTTGATGCTCGCGATGCGCGCCGAATCCACGCGGCTCATCTGGCCCGCGCCGACGCCCATCGTCATGCCGTTCGAGCAGAACACGATCGCGTTCGACTTCACGAACTTCGCGACGCGCCATGCGAACAGCAGATCGTCCATTTCCTTCGGCGTCGGGTGACGCTTCGTGACGACGCGCAGTTCGTGCGGCTGCACGTTCTTCGCATCGAGCGACTGCACGAGCAGACCGCCGCCCACGCGCTTCAGATCGAATGCGTTGTGGCCATCGCCCAGCGCGATTTCAAGCAGACGCACGTTCTGCTTGGCCGCGAACACCTGCTTGGCGGCATCGCTGAACGACGGCGCGATCAGCACTTCGACGAACTGTTTCGCGACAGCCTGCGCCGCCGTTTCGTCGACTTCGCGGTTGAACGCGATGATGCCGCCGAACGCCGACGTCGGGTCCGTCTGGAATGCCTTCGAATACGCTTCGTGCGGGTTCGCGCCGACAGCCACGCCGCACGGGTTCGCGTGCTTGATGATCACGCAGGCCGGTGCGTCGAACGTCTTCACGCATTCCCACGCAGCGTCCGAGTCGGCGATGTTGTTGTACGACAGTTCCTTGCCCTGCAACTGGCGATAGTTCGCGAGCGCGCCGGCCGGGACCGCGATGTCGCGATAGAACGCGGCGCTCTGATGCGGGTTCTCGCCGTAGCGCAGGTCCTGCACCTTGTCGAACGCGAGGTTGAACGTGGCCGGGTACGTGTTGCGGTCGCGGTGCTGCAGTTCTTCCGTGAGGCTCGTCAGGTAGTTCGTGATCGCGCCGTCATACTGCGCGGTGTGCGCGAACACCTTGGTCGCGAGGCGGAAGTTGGTCTTGTAGCCGACCTTGTTGCCGTTCGCGCGCATTTCTTCGAGCACGGTCGCGTAGTCAGCGGGATCAACCACGACGGTCACGTCGCGGTGATTCTTCGCTGCCGAACGCAGCATGGTCGGGCCGCCGATATCGATATTCTCGATCGCGTCTTCCAGCGAGCACTCTTCCTTCGAAATCGTCTGCACGAACGGATACAGGTTCACGACGAGCAGGTCGATGGTGGGAATGTCGTGCTTTTCGAGCGCGGCCATGTGCTCGGGCAAATCGCGGCGGGCGAGGATGCCGCCGTGCACCTTCGGGTGCAACGTCTTCACGCGCCCATCCAGCATTTCCGGAAAGCCCGTGTAGTCGGCCACTTCGGTAACGGGAAGGCCGGCGTCCGCGAGCAGTTTCGCGGTGCCGCCCGTCGACAGGATCTTGACGCCGAGGTCCGACAACGATTTCGCGAAATCGACGATGCCGGACTTGTCGGAAACGGAGATGAGCGCTTGCTTGATCATGATGAGAACAAAAGCCGATGAAAGGCGTGGCAGGGCGCCGAAACTACAGCAGGCCGTGCTGTTGCAGTTTCTTGCGCAGCGTATTGCGGTTGATGCCGAGATACTCGGCTGCCAGCGACTGATTGCCGCCGGCCTGCTCGAGCACCACCTCGAGCAACGGTTTTTCTACGCACGAAATCACCATGTCGTAGACGTCGTGCGGATTGGAGCCGTCGAGATCCTGGAAGTACATCCCCAGGCTATCGCGGACACATTGTTCGATATTGTGCTTGCTCATGCTGCTAGTCGGTCGGTTTGGTCCTGCTCACCGTTATTGTTGACTTCGTTGTCGACGTACACGAGGCGGTCTGAAATCGCCTTTTGCGCGTCGAAGAATTCATTGACGGCGAGCAGTTGTTCGCGCGTCGTGTCCAGCGTATTCATACGATGGCGGAACACGTTGGCGCCAGAAAGGCCGCGAGTGTACCAGCCGATGTGCTTGCGCGCAGTGCGAACGCCCGTAAATTCGCCGTAGAACGCGTAGTGATCCTCCAGATGCTCGTTCATCACCTGCTGGATCTCGTCGATACGCGGCGCTTCCATCAGCTCGCCCGTGAGCAGGAAATGTTCGATCTCGCGGAAGAGCCAAGGGCGGCCCTGCGCGGCGCGACCGATCATGATGGCGTCCGCGCCCGTCGCGGCCAGCACCTCGCGCGCCTTGTTCGGCGACGTAATGTCGCCGTTCGCGACGACGGGAATCTTCACCGCGGCCTTCACGGCGGCAATCGTTTCGTACTCCGCTTCGCCGTGATACAGGTCGGCACGCGTGCGGCCATGCACGGTCAGCATCGAAATGCCGGCGCTTTCGGCGAGGCGCGCAATGGTCAGTGCGTTTTTATTGTCGCGGTCCCAGCCGGTGCGGATCTTCAGCGTGACGGGCACGGCATCCGGACCGACGCCAACGGCATTCACGACGGCTTCGACGATCCGCTGTACGAGCGGCTCATTCTGCAGCAGCGCAGAACCGGCCGCGACATTGCAGACCTTCTTGGCCGGGCAGCCCATGTTGATGTCGATGATCTGCGCGCCGTTCGCGACGTTGTAGCGCGCGGCCTCGGCCATCATCTGCGGGTCGGCGCCCGCGATCTGCACGGCGATCGGCTCGACTTCGCCCGTGTGGTTGGCGCGGCGCATCGTCTTTTCGCTTTTCCACAACTGCGCGTTCGACGCGACCATCTCCGACACCGCATAGCCCGCGCCCATGCGCTTGCAGAGCTGGCGGAACGGCCGGTCGGTCACGCCTGCCATCGGGGCGACGAACAGGTTGTTGCGCAGAGTGTGGGAGCCGAGAGTGGGCATAGCGGACATCGGCGGCGAGCGAAGGGTGCGCCAGAACCTTGAAAATCGCGCACCGCACGTACCGCAAAATACGAGGGAAAACCGCTATTTTAGCGTTAACGCGCTGACCCAGATCGAACCGCGTCTGAGGTAACTCATTAAATCTTCTATGAAAGTGGCCGCGCTCATAGAACGGCGGCCACTTTTCAGCGATGTCGCAACGCGCTAGCGGCGTTGGCCGAACATCATCTGGCGGGCAAGCGCCGTCTTCACGGGCGGCACGAATTCGAGCGCGGTGAGGGCGAGACCGCGCAGCGCCGCGAGCGGCGGAAAGTCGATCGTGAAAAGGCGCGCGAGCGTGTCGGTCGCGCCAATCGTCATACGGCGGTCGAGTGCGCGGCGCTGCGCGAATGCGATCAGCGCGGTGCGGGTCGCGCCGTAATGCGAGAGCGCGTCGGCGAGCGCATGCGCATCGCGCAAACCGAGATTCAACCCCTGGCCGGCGACGGGATGCAGCGTCTGTGCCGCATTGCCGATCGCGACGACGTTGCCCTTGACGAGCGTATCGACGGTGTTCAGCCCCAGCGGGAACGACGCGCGTCCCTTGATCTGCACGAAGCGGCCCATCCGGTCGCCGAACTCGGCGCCGAGTTCGCGCAGAAAATCTTCGTCCGGCAGCTGCGCGCGGCGCGCCGCCTGTTCCGGCGCGCAGCACCAGACCAGCGCGTAGTCCGCGCCGCGCACGCCGCCTGTCGGCAGGAGCGCAATCGGACCTTGCGACGTGAAGCGTTCCCACGCGACATGCGGCTGCGGCGACGACAGCGTCACGGTGCCGACCAGCGCCGTTTGCCCGTAATCGCGCGTTTCACCCGAACCTGCCTGCTGTTCGCCGAACAGGCCGCCTTCGGCGTTCACCAGAATGCGCGTGCGCAGCGTGCGCGTGACGTGCGCGCTCTCGATCGGCAGCAGCACGCCGTCGTCTTCGAGTTGCTGCGGCGCCTGCGCTTTCGTCGATTTGAACCAGTGGACGGGCGTCGAGCGCACGGTCTCGGCGAGAGCATGGACGATCGAGCCATAACGGAGCACGTAGCCGAGCGCGGGCAGGCCGTGCTCCGAGTGATCGATCAGCGTGCGCCCGAAATGGCCGCGCTGCGAGACGTGAATGCGCTGGATCGCGGTCGCGTCGGACGGCCAGGCGAGCGGCTCGAGAATCATCCGGCTGCCGTGCGATACGGCGATCGCGCGCGGATCGGCAACCGAATCTTCCGGCTCGCGCGCGTCGATCAGCGCCACGTTCAGCTTCTGAGTCGCACTGCGCCGCGCGAGCCAGCCCGCGAGCGCAAGACCGACCGGCCCCGCGCCGACGATCGTCACGTCGTAGTCGTAGGGCGGATTGCTCGCGGGGAGGGAGGGCGCGTTGGCCGCCTGGTGGACTTCGCTCATCTTCTTGTCTGTTCCTTGCGCTCAGGCCGCGCCGGCCTTCTGCGCGGGTTGCGCCTGCCGCATCAGCGCCTCGATTTCGTCCGCGTCGACGGGGACGTCGCGCGTGATCAGGTCGCAGCCGGTGGCTGTGACGATCGCGTCGTCTTCGATGCGGATGCCGATATTCCAGTACTTCTCGGGCACGTCATCGGCGGCGCGGATATAAAGGCCCGGTTCGATCGTCAGCGCCATGCCCGGCTTCAGCGTGCGCCAGGGCAGCGCGCCGTTTTCATCGGCAGGCGCGCCGCGCTCGCGATAGTCACCCGCATCGTGCACGTCCATGCCGATCCAGTGGCCCGTGCGATGCATATAGAACCGCGCATACGCACGCTCTTCGATCACCTCGTCGACGCCCGCGAACAGATCGCGGTTGAGAATGCCCGTGTCGAGCAGCCCTTGCGCGAGCACGCGCACGGCGGCCTGATGCGGCGCGTCGAAGGTCACACCTGGTTTCGTTGCGTCGATCGCGGCCTGCTGCGCGGCCAGCACGATGTCGTAGAGCTCGCGCTGCGCGGGTGTGAAGCGGCCGCTCGCGGGGAAAGTGCGCGTGATGTCGGACGCGTAGCCGTCGAGTTCGCACGCCGCGTCGACCAGGATCAGATCGCCGTCCTGCGCGATCGCGTTGCCGGCCGGGTAGTGCAGCACGCACGCGTTCGCGCCCGCGGCCACGATCGAGCCGTACGCCGGCGCCTGCGCGCCGTGCTTGCGGAACGTGTACAACAGTTCGGCTTCGAGTTCGTACTCGCGCACGCCGGGGCGGCAAGCCGCCATCGCGCGCCGGTGCGCCTGCGCGGAGATCGCGGCGGCGCGGCGCATGATCGCGAGTTCGTGGTCGTCCTTCACGAGGCGCATCTCATCGAGCAGCGGCACCAGGTCATGCACTGTCGATGGCGCGAGCACGCCGCTTCGGCCCTGCATGCGCACCGCGTCGAGCCACTGGCGCACCTTGCCGTCGAACTGTTCCGACGCGCCCAGCGCATAGTGCAGCGCCGGCTTGTCCGCGATGATGCGGGGCAACTGCGTGTCGATCTCTTCGAAGGCGAAGGCTGCGTCGAAGCCGAATGCTTCGCGCGCGCCTTCCGGACCGAAGCGGAAGCCTTCCCACGTCTCGCGCTCCGCGTTCTTCGCGCGGCAGAACAGGATTTCCGAGGGCTCGTCCTGCTTCGCGCTCGCGTCGAGCACGAGCATCGCTTCGGGCTCGGTGAAGCCCGTCAGATAGTAGAAGTAGCTGTCGTGCCGGTACGGGTAGTCGGCGTCGCGGTTGCGCAGCACTTCGGGCGCGGTCGGGACGATTGCGACGCCGCCGCCCGTCGCGCGCAGCGCATCGAGCACGCGCGCGCGGCGCTGGCGGTAGATATTGGTTGCCGGAGTCAGATCGGTCATGAGTGCGGTCGGCGGTTCATCGTGCGGGGTGGAGGGCGGCGCGGCAGGCAAGGTCGATCGCCGCGCGGCAATGTTGCGATTGTATCGCCCCACGGGAAACGCTTCCGGGTCGCCTATGACCGCGCGGGCCGGGCAATCCGGCGGCGCATCTAAACCCCTGACGCGGGTCGGGATACGCGCGTGGTGCTTCGGCGAACGCGTCGTGCGGCGCCTGGCTATCAGGCCAGGTAGACGGTCCCGCGTCTGCACGGCATTGTTGCAATCTGTCTACAACCCGGCGCGCTGGCGGGGCGAAGCGCGGTGCGCAGCGCATGGAAAACCTTCCAGCGCCGGCCGGCGCACTTATACTTTCGCCCAATTTCAATCCAAGGCAGGATGTAATGAAACTCATCGGTTCGCTGTCGAGCCCATTTGTCCGCAAGGCGCGGATCGTGCTCGCGGAAAAGAAAATCGACTACAAGCTCGAACTCGAAAACGTCTGGGCCGACGACACGACGATCCACGACTACAACCCGATCGGCAAGGTGCCGTGTCTCGTGATGGAAGACGGCGCGGCCGTGTTCGATTCGCGCGTGATCTGCGAATACGTCGACACGCTGTCGCCCGTGTGCAAGCTCGTGCCGCAGTCGGGCCGCGAGCGCGTCGAGGTGCGCTGCTGGGAAGCGCTGGCGGACGGCATCATGGACGCGGCCGTGCTGATCCGCCTCGAGGGCGTGTTGCGTGAAGAGGCGCATCGAAGCGAATCGTGGGTCGCGCGCCAGCGTCACAAGATCGACGACGGCCTGATCGCGATGGCGCAAGGTCTCGCGGCGAAGGCCTGGTGCGCGGGCAATCACTACACGCTCGCCGACGTGGCCGTCGGCTGTGCGCTGGGCTATCTGGACTTCCGCATGCCGCAACTCAACTGGCGCGAGCAGCATCCGAATCTCGACAAGCACTACCAGAAGCTGTCGCAGCGTCAGTCGTTCATCGACACGGTATTGACCTGATCCGCGTCCCCGCGATTCATCGCGCATTGAAGTTCCGCGCGAGTGTCGCATCGGCATGACAAAGTGTTAAGGAAGCTTTCGTTTTCCCCGAATATACCTTTCGATATGTTAAAAAAGCGCCTGCCTGTCAGGCGCTTTGTCTTTGGGCGTCTGTCCGGATGAAACCGACGCGGCGCGATCGTTCGCGGTATCAGGCTGAGCGTCCGCGCGCTTGTACGACCATCGATAACATCGTCAAAGGGACGTTCGTCATGAAAACGATCTGCGTTGCTCTTGCCGCCGCCGCGTGCGGTGTGCTCGCCGCCTGTTCGGGGATGAGCCTCGATCCCAACACCCTCGTTCAGTCCGGCACGCAGGCCGTGCAGGCTGCGTCGCTCACCGACACTGACGTTCGCACGCTGTCCGACAAGTCCTGCGCGCAGCTCGACGCGGAAAACAAGATTGCGCCCGCTAGTGTCCCGAGTTAGAAATTCGTAGACAAAATCGCTTGACGCTGGCGAGGATGTCGTCGGCCGATTTGGTCCAGTTGAAAGGTCTCGGATCAGTGTTGTTGATCTGGATGTATTGGCGAATCGCCTGTTCGAGTTGCCGGGTGGAGCGATGAGTGCCACGGCGGATGTATGTCTCGCTGAGCGTGGCAAACCATCGTTCGACCTGGTTAATCCACGAAGCAGATGTGGGGGTGAAATGCGCATGGAAACGCGGATGGCGAGCCAACCAGTTATTGATCGAGGGAGTCTTGTGCGTACCGTAGTTGTCCATCACAAGATGGACCTCCAGTTGGGGTGGCACATTGGCCTCGATGGTGCGCAGGAACTGCAGGAATTCACCGCTGCGATGACGCCGATGCAGTTCGCCAATGACTTCGCCCGTGGAGATGTCCAGCGCCGCGAACAGTGTGGTTGTGCCGTGGCGCATATAGTCGTGCGTGCGTCGCTCAGGGATGCCCGGGGCCAGCGGCAGCATGGGCTGGGTGCGGTCCAGCGCCTGGATCTGGCTCTTTTCGTCCACGCACAACACCATGGCCTTGAGCGGCGGGTCCAGATACAGCCCGACGATATCGCGCACCTTGTCGACGAAAAATGGATCAGTGGAGAGCTTGAAGGTCTCCTGCCGATGCGGCTGCAATCCGAAGGCACGCCAGATCCGCGACACGGCTGTCTGCGACATCACCATCTCGCGGGCCATTGTGCGCGTGCTCCAGTGAGTCGCGCCCGTGGGTACGGATTCGAGCGTGCGTGCGACGACCGCCTCCACCTGCGCATCCTCGATCGTCCTCGGTGCGCCCGGGCGCGGTGCATCGAGCAACCCGTCCACGCGGTGATTGATGAATCGCGAACGCCACTTCGAAACCGTATGCGAGGTGACACGTTGTCTTGTCGCGACCGTCTTGTTGTCAATGCCCTCGGCGCAAGCCAGCACAATACGCGCTCTCAGGGCAAGCGCCTGTGCCGTCTTGCGTCGCATCGTCAACGCTACGAGCTGTTCGCGTTCCGACCCACTCAGGACCAGTGGCGCCTTCGGTCTTCCTCTCATCGTTGCCTCGCTTATTTGCGAACCCTGCAACCCAGGTTAGTACACAACGCAAATAAGGCAATGAATTTCTAACTCGGGACACTAGCAGCCCGTACACGAAGCGCCTGAACAAGATCGCCGCGCAACTGGGCGACAACATCAACGGCGTGCCCGTCAACTACAAGGTCTACCTCACGAAGGACGTCAACGCGTGGGCGATGGCGAACGGTTGCGTGCGTGTCTATAGCGGTCTGATGGACATGATGACGGACGACGAAGTGCGCGGCGTCGTCGGTCACGAGATGGGTCACGTCGCGCTCGGCCACACGAAGAAGGCGATGCAGGTTGCGTATGCGACGTCGGCGCTGCGCTCGGTGGCGTCGTCGACGGGCGGCGTCACGGCCGCGATTTCGTCGTCGCAACTTGGGGATTTCTCCGAGAAGCTGATCAACGCGCAGTTCTCGCAATCGCAGGAGTCGGCGGCGGACGACTATTCGTTCGATATCCAGAAGAAGAAAGGGCAGGACCCGGCTGGGCTCGTCAGTGCGTTCAATAAGCTGGCCAAGCTCGATGGCGGAAAGTCGAGCATGTTGAGTTCGCATCCGGCGTCGGCTGCGCGCGCGCAGCATATTCAGCAGCGGATCGCTGCGAACCAGTGACGGGATTTGTTTTTTTGTGGCGCAAGGCGCGGATGGGTTGGTTTGCTTGTGGTTTCGCTGGCATCCGCGGTTTGTCTTTGTGGCGCGTCCGGTTTGGTTTGTTTGTGTTTTCGCTCGCATCCGCGATTCGTTAGCGTGCTTCAAGCGTCGCCCCGCACAGGGGCGACGTGTGAATGGCAAACACCGTAACGCGGACGCCAGCGCAAACACAAGCAAACCAAACCAAACCGCTATCGCAGCGCAGGCGCCCCGCACAGGGGCAACACTAGCAAACCAGAAGCACCTCGCGGATACCCGCCAAAAAAACCGTCACGCAGCGACCGGCTCAAGTTCCGGCGCAAACGAATCACTACGCGCCACGGGCCACCATTTCTCATACAGCGTATAGCGATACTGCCCAACCAGCAGATCGCCGGGTTCGAGATACTTCAGCAGATCGGACATCAACCGCACTTCATACGACGACACCCGCCGCACGATGTGATGCGCACGCAGATCCGCCGGATGGCGCAGCCCCGCAGCCTGGATGATTTCCTGCAGCGCATGCAGAGTGTTGTGATGGAAGTTGAACACACGGTCCGACTTGTCGGTGACGATCAGCGCGCGCTGGCGCACCGGGTCCTGCGTCGCAACGCCCGTCGGGCAACGTCCCGTGTGGCACGTCTGCGCCTGGATACACCCAACCGCGAACATGAACCCACGCGCCGCATTCACCCAGTCAGCGCCGATCGCAAGCGTCTTCGCGATATCGAAAGCCGTGATCATCTTGCCGCTCGCGCCAATGCGAATCTTGTCGCGCAAGCCGACGCCCACTAACGTGTTATGCACGAGCAGCAGCCCTTCCTGCAGCGGCACGCCGATGTGATCGGTGAATTCAAGCGGCGCCGCGCCCGTGCCGCCTTCCGCGCCGTCGACGACGATGAAGTCCGGCAGGATGCCCGTCTCCAGCATTGCCTTGGCAATGCCAAAAAATTCCCACGGATGCCCGATGCACAGCTTGAAGCCCGTCGGCTTTCCGCCCGACAGGTTGCGCAGACGCTCGACGAATTCGAGCAGTTCGCGCGGCGTCGAGAATTCCGAGTGCGTAGCGGGCGAGATGCAGTCGCGACCCATCGGCACGCCGCGCGTTTCGGAAATTTCGGGTGTGATCTTCGCAGCGGGCAGCACACCGCCGTGACCCGGCTTTGCGCCTTGCGACAGCTTCACCTCGATCATCTTCACTTGCGGCTCGCTTGCCTGCTTCGCGAACTTGTCGGCGTTGAACGTGCCGTCGTCGTTGCGGCAGCCGAAGTAGCCCGACGCGATTTCCCAGATGATGTCGCCGCCATGCTCGCGGTGATACTTCGACATCGAGCCTTCGCCCGTGTCGTGCGCGAAGTTGCCTTTCTTCGCGCCGAGGTTCAGCGCGAGAATCGCGTTCGCCGACAGCGAGCCGAAGCTCATCGCGGAGATGTTGAAGATCGACATCGAATACGGCTGCGCGCGATTCGCGCCGACCACGACGCGAAAGTCGTGGCCGTCGAGCTTCGTCGGCACGAGCGAGTGGCTGATGAATTCGTGGCCCGTCGCCTTCACGTCGATTTCCGTGCCGTAAGGGCGGCTGTCGACTTCATTCTTCGCGCGCTGATAGACGATGCTGCGTTGCGCGCGTGAGAACGGCTTTTCTTCCGTGTCGTCTTCGACGAAATACTGGCGGATCTCGGGCCGGATGAACTCGAACAGGAAGCGGAAATGCCCCACAGCGGATAGTTGCGCAGGATCGCGTGGCGCTCCTGCGTCAGATCGTAGGCGCCGAGCGCGACCAGCAGCACGGGCACGATGACCCACAGCCATGCGATGTGACCGGTTGCTGCGAGCGCGGCGCAGGCCGCGAGCAGCAGGATGGCACCCCACATCGCCAGATAACGTCGAGAAAACATGACAACTCCATTGCGGTGAATTCATCGCAGCGGAAGCATCCGGCGCGGAGGGCGTCGGGGTCTTCTCGTGAAAACAGCGGGCGTCCGTGGGGATGGATCGCGCTGCGAGTCGGTACGGCGGGTTGTTCTTGCTCAGTTAACGGCGCGTTCCGCGGAACATGAAGCGAACCGTAAGCGTGACGAAACCGGGCGGCAGGACAACCGTCGCCCGGAAGATACAACGAAGCGGGAATCAGTGCAGCGATGTCGGCGGGAAAAGCTTGCGGAAGGTGTCCGCGAGCCTTTCCCGGCAAGGCTCAGCGCGCCGTCAGCAGCGCCGCCTTCTGCGGCTGGCGGGCGACCGGCTGCGCGGTGGCCGCGTGCTCGATGATGCCGCCGCCCAGGCACACGTCGCCATCGTAGAGCACGGCCGATTGCCCCGGTGTGACAGCCCATTGGGCGTCGGCGAAATGAAGGGAAAAGAGCGCGTTCTTGTCGGCGCCGTCGGCAGCGCCGAAGGTGCACGCCGCATCGGCCTGGCGATAGCGCGTCTTCGCCGCGCACGCATGGCCTTCCTCGGGGGCGTGGCCCGCGACCCAGCTCGTGTTGCCCGCCGTCAGCGTATGGCTGAGCAGCCACGGATGATCGTGGCCCTGCGCGACATACAGCGTGTTAGACGCGATGTCCTTGCCCGCGACGAACCACGGCTCGCCGCTGCCGTCCTTGCTGCCGCCGAGGCCGATGCCCTTGCGCTGCCCGAACGTGTAAAACGCGAGGCCGATGTGCTCGCCGACCGTCTTGCCTTCGGTGGTTTTCATCGGGCCCGGTTTGGTTGGCAGATAGCGGTTCAGGAAGTCGCGGAACGGCCGTTCGCCGATAAAGCAGATGCCCGTCGAGTCCTTCTTCTTCGCGTTCGGCAAGCCGATCTGCGCGGCGAGCTCGCGGACCTTGGTCTTCGGGATTTCGCCGAGCGGGAACAGTGTCTTCGACAGTTGCGCCTGATTCAGGCGATGCAGGAAGTACGACTGGTCCTTAGTGTGATCGAAGGCCTTGAGCAGCTCGAAACGGCCGTCGATTTCGCGCACGCGCGCGTAGTGGCCCGTCGCGATGGTTTCCGCGCCGAGCGACATTGCGTGATCGAGGAACGCCTTGAACTTGATCTCAGCATTGCACAGCACGTCCGGGTTCGGCGTGCGGCCCGCCGAATATTCGCGCAGGAATTCGGCGAACACGCGGTCCTTGTATTCGGCCGCGAAGTTCACCGCTTCGACGTCGATGCCGATCAGGTCCGCGACGGAGACGACGTCGATCCAGTCCTGACGCGTCGAACAGTATTCGCTGTCGTCGTCGTCTTCCCAGTTCTTCATGAACAGGCCGACGACCTCGTAACCCTGTTCCTTCAGCAGCCATGCCGTGACGGACGAATCGACGCCGCCTGACATGCCTACCACCACTTTCTGTTTGCTCATGTGACTCTGCCTGACTGCTCTTTGTTGTGCCGAAGCACGCGTTCTATCGGGAGGGCCCGACCGAATGCGTTTGCACGAAGTCGAGCGGGAAACGCCGGCCTGCGAGGTAATCGTCGATACATTGCATCACGAGCGGCGTGCGATGCCGCTCGGGGCACGCGCGCAATTCGTCGGCGCTCATCCAGACGGTGCGGACGATATCGGGATCGAGCGAGCGGGCCTCTGGAGGTTCGCTATCGGTCGAGCCGCAATACGTGAAGCGCAGATACGTGACGCCATCCTGCGGGCCATCGACGGTGTCGGGCCGGCTGAAATGCGTCATGTAGACGCCGACCAGCGCTGCGGGCACGAAAGACTGCGCCGTCTCTTCGAGCGTTTCGCGGATGACGGCTTGTGTCAGTGACTCGCCCGCGTCCAGATGCCCGGCGGGCTGGTTCAGTCGCAGCCCGGCGGGCGTATGTTCTTCGACCAGCAGGAAGCGCCCATCGCGTTCGACGACGGCCGCCACCGTGACATGCGGAGCCCAGGTTTCCGGTTTCATGGGACGGCATTTTACCGTTTATGGCATGGGCTTGCCCGCGCCTGCGAAGTTTGGCGGCGCTTCGCCTAGCACATATCGATGCAAAAGGCACGGAAAGACACAAGGATCGTGTTCCTGAATACCGGGATCGTTACCAATTTCGATCTGCCCCTGGACTTCGGTTAAAGTGGACCTCGTGGCTGAAGCCCCAGCCGTGCGTAGCCGTTGCACTTGCCTTTTGCATTGCCGGCGTTGCCCTTCGTCGGCGATTCCAGATTTTCATAACAGGATGGTCGAGGAGGATTCACGATGCACATCGGAGTGCCAGCCGAGACGCGGCCGTACGAAACACGCGTCGCCGCGACGCCCGAGACGGTCAGGAAGTACGTGTCGCAGGGCCACAGGGTTACCGTACAGAGCGGCGCAGGAACGGCCGCGAGCTATCTGGACGACGCGTACGCAGCTGCAGGCGCAGAACTCGTCGATGCGCCGACCGCGTTCGGCGCAGAGATCGTTCTCAAGGTTCAAAGCCCCACCGATTCAGAACTCCCGCTTCTTAAACGAGGCGCGGTGCTGGTCGGCATGCTGGAGCCGTTTAATGCCGAGAACGCATCAAAGCTTGCAACTGCAGGCATAACTGCGTTCGCGCTCGAAGCCGCGCCGCGCACCACACGTGCGCAAAGCCTCGACGTACTGTCGTCTCAAGCCAACATTGCGGGCTACAAGGCGGTGTTGCTCGCCGCCGATCTTTACCCGCGCTTCATGCCGATGCTGATGACGGCGGCAGGCACCGTGAAAGCGGCGCGCGTGCTGATTCTCGGCGCGGGTGTCGCCGGTTTGCAGGCGATCGCGACCGCGAAGCGCCTTGGTGCCGTGATCGAAGCGTCGGACGTTCGTCCTGCCGTGAAGGAGCAGATCGAATCGCTGGGCGGCAAATTCCTCGATGTGCCTTACGAAACCGATGAGGAACGCGAAGCGGCCGTTGGCGTCGGCGGCTACGCGCGGCCGATGCCGCCCTCGTGGCTCGCGCGCCAGTCTGCGCTGGTTCACGAGCGGGCCAAGCAGGCCGACATCGTGATCTCCACCGCGCTGATTCCCGGCCGTGCCGCGCCGACCTTGATCTCCGTCGAAACTGTGCAGGCGATGAAACCGGGCACGGTTCTCATCGACCTCGCAGCGGGACGCGGCCCCGAGTATGAAGGGCAGCGTGGCGGCAACTGTCCGCTGACGGAAGCGGACAAGGTCGTCGTCAAGCATGGTGTGACGATCGCGGGGTATACGAATCTCGCGTCGATGGTCGCCTCGGACGCTTCGGCGCTTTACGCACGCAATCTGCTCGACTTCATGAAGCTGATCTTCACGAAGGAAGGCGCACTCAATATCGATCTCGCGGACGACATCGTCGCGGCCACGCTGCTGGCCCGTGACGGCGACGTCACGCGCAAGGCATAAGGAGACGGCTGATGGAAGTCATCAACCATACCGTGATCAACCTGATCATTTTCGTGCTGGCGATCTACGTCGGCTACCACGTCGTCTGGAACGTGACGCCGGCGCTGCATACGCCGCTGATGGCCGTGACCAATGCGATTTCGGCCATTGTCATTGTCGGCGCGATGCTCGCGGCGGGCCTCACGGTCGGCGGCACGGGCAAGTTCTTCGGCACGATTGCCGTGGCGCTTGCGGCGGTGAATGTGTTCGGCGGGTTCCTCGTTACGAGGCGAATGCTGGAGATGTTCAAGAAGAAGGAGCCGAAGAAGATCGCGGCGCCTGGCGGTTCGAAGGAGGGTGCGTAAATGAGCCTCAACGTCGTTACGCTCCTTTATCTGATCGCCTCCGTCTGCTTCATTCAGGCGCTCAAGGGGCTGTCCAATCCGAAGACGGCGCGAACGGGCAACGTGTTCGGCATGGTCGGCATGGCGATCGCCATTCTGACGACCGTCGCGTTGATCTCGAAGCAGGCGGCCGTGCTCGGCTCGAATCTGTCGCTGGGTCTTTCGCTGGTGTTCATTGCGCTGGTTGTCGGTGGCGGGATCGGTGCGTTCGTTGCCGCGCGCGTCGAGATGACCAAGATGCCGGAACTGGTCGCGGCGATGCACTCGCTGATCGGTATGGCGGCCGTGTGTATCGCGTATGCGGTGGTGTCGGAACCGGCTGCGTTCGGCCTCGGCGCCGAGGAAGGCATTCCGGGCTTCCTGCCGTATGGCAACCGGATCGAACTGTTTATCGGCACGTTCGTCGGCGCGATTACGTTCAGCGGTTCGGTGATCGCGTTCGGCAAGCTGTCGGGCAAGTACAAGTTCCGGCTGTTCCAGGGCGCGCCGGTCGTCTATGCGGGCCAGCATCTGATCAATTTGCTGCTCGCGCTGGCGATGATCGGCTTCGGCGTGATCTTCTTCCTCACGCAATCGTGGCTGCCGTTCATCATCATGACGTTGATCGCGTTCGCGCTGGGCGTGCTGATCATCATCCCGATCGGCGGCGCGGATATGCCAGTCGTCGTGTCGATGCTGAACTCGTACTCGGGCTGGGCGGCGGCGGGCATTGGCTTCTCGCTGAACAACGCGATGCTGATCATTGCCGGGTCGCTGGTGGGTTCTTCCGGTGCGATTCTGTCGTACATCATGTGCAAGGCGATGAACCGCTCGTTCTTCAACGTGATTCTGGGCGGCTTCGGCGGTGAAGCTGGCGCGGCGACGGCGGGTGGATCGGCGGAGCAGCGGCCGGTGAAGTCGGGGTCGGCGGAAGATGCGTCGTTCATGCTCGGCAATGCCGAGACCGTTGTGATCGTGCCGGGTTATGGGCTGGCCGTTGCGCGCGCTCAACATGCGCTGAAGGAACTGACCGATCTGCTGATCGAGAAGGGCGTGGATGTGAAGTATGCGATTCACCCTGTTGCTGGGCGTATGCCCGGGCATATGAACGTGCTGCTGGCGGAAGCTGAAGTGCCGTATGAGATTGTTCACGAGATGGAAGATATCAACGGCGAGTTCGGCCAGGTCGATGTGGTTCTTGTGCTTGGCGCGAATGACGTTGTTAATCCTGCGGCCAAGACCGATCCGAAGTCGCCGATCGCTGGTATGCCCATTATTGAGGCCTATAAGGCCCGGACTGTTATCGTGAATAAGCGCTCGATGGCGGCGGGGTATGCTGGGCTCGATAATGATCTGTTCTATATGGACAAGACCATGATGGTGTTTGGGGATGCCAAGAAGGTGATTGAGGATATGGTCAAGTCCGTCGATTGAGGTGGGGCTTTACGCGGAGGCGCTTGGTTTTTTTGCGCCTTCGCGGCGCGGGCGTTTTTTGTGTTGGTTGCGTTCGCGATTTGATTGGTGGTTCAGGCGTTGCCGTTCGGTTTTTTGGCCTTTGCGCTGGCATCCGCGATTGCGTTAGCTCGCCTCACGCGTCGCCCCTGTGCGGGGCGGCACCTACTTTTCTTTGCCGCCGCAAAGAAAAGTAGGCAAAAGAAAGCGGCTCACACCGCCAATTCTTCTTCCTGCCTGAGGGCCCCCAAAGGTTCTTACGCTTCACACGGCAACGCGCCAGTTCGCGTGCGTTGCCAACGTTCTCTCTGTACGCCTCACCCGCTCCATGTGCCCGCGTCGCGGCACGCCGCGCCAGACAGTCCGCCGCCGCCCAGGTGGCAAACTGTGTGTAGGCTTTCGCGCCATACGCGCATCACTCCGGACTGAAAAGCAAGATTGGTGTTTCTGGTAAGAGTACTAAGCTGTGCGGGGCGACAACCTACACACAGTTTGCCACCTGGGCGGCAGAAACCATTCGCTGCCGCTGGCCCTGGTGCGGGTGTTTGAAGCGGGTGAGGCGGTCATTCGAAGCGTTGGCAACGAACGCGAACAGAAATGCTGCCGTGTGAAGCGTGAGACCCTTTGGGGGCCCTCAGGCAAGAAGAAATGTTGACGGTGTGAGCCGCTTTCTTTGCCTACTTTTCTTTGCGGCGGCAAAGAAAAGTAGGTGCCGCCCCGCACAGGGGCGACGCCTGAAGCACGCTAACGAATCGCGGATGCCAGCGCAAAAGCCCAAACACCATAACGCGGATGCCACCGCAAAGCGCAATACACCGAACGACAACGCCCGCGCCGCGCAGGCGCTCACCGACCCTTCACCCCGATACTCCGCATAAAATCCGCAAGCCGCCTCCCTTCGACATCAGGAAACGGCTCCAGCACATCAAGCTGGCCAATATTCGTAAGTGCGAAATGTCGAAAATCCCCCCGCAACTCGCACCACGCGCCAAGCGTAAAGCGCGCCCCCCAGTAAGCGAGTGCAAGCGGCCACACGCGCCGCTGCGTTGAAGCGCCATGCCGATCCTGATACGCAAAGCTGACAACATGCCGCGAGTCAATCGCACGATGCAGCGTATCGACAATCACCGACACATTCCCATCGACATGAAACGACGGCGCAAAGAACGCCAGCCTGTCAATAGTGGCCCGCTTGTCGGCAGGCATAGCCGAAGCAATCTTCGCCAGCGCGCCGCGCGCACCCGCCGCCATGCTCTCGCCGCCCCATGATTCGAGCATCCGCGCGCCCGCAGCAAGCGCCATCAACTCGTCAGCGGTGAAGGTGAGCGGCGGCAAACTCGCACTGCGGCTCAAGCGATAACCAATGCCCGGTTCCCCTTCGATCGGCACGCCCGACAACTGCAAATCCTGCACATCGCGATAAACGGTGCGCAGCGACACGTGCAGCCAATCGGCCAGTTGCTGCGCGGTCGTGAGCCGCCGGCCGCGCAACAGTTCGGCGATCTGGAAGAGGCGGTCGGCGCGACGCGTCATCGTGGGGGTCTCCCGGAAATAGACGGGGAATCTCCCGCGATGATAGCGCCGCACGACGCGCTCCCGCCGCGTTGCGCGTCATTTCACGCGTTGGTTTTCGAATGCAGGCCGATGCGGTTACCCTCGGTGTCGGTAAAAAAGCCAATCCAGCCGATATCGTGCGGCAACTGCACGGCGGGGCCTTCGACCTTGCCGCCCGCGCGCTTCACGCGTTCGAGCGTCGCGTTGACGGTCGGGCGCGCGTTCAGATAAACGAGCGAACCCGTTTGCGATGGTTCGAGCGTCGGGCTCTGCACGATACAGCCGCCCGTCGACGGCTCGTCGTAACTGAAGACGGCCATTGGCATGCCGAAATCTTCGCGGCGCAGTGTCGTATCGAGCGCGGCCTCGTAAAAGCGCACGGCGCGTTCGAAATCGACGGAAGGAATCTCGAACCAGGCGATAGCGCGATTGATTTGTGTTGACATGACGTTCTCCTGTTGATGGCGGTGAGCCGTGTGTATCGCCGGATGGCGTAGGAGAAGTGTGCGGGCGGGCTACTGACAGCGTTCTGTCAGTAGCGTTGAGGAAGTCATCCGAAGCGCGAACAACAAAAAAGCGGGCATCGAGCCCGCTTCTCTTGCGACCGGCAAGTGAAAAACTCGCCGCTTACTCTTTCGGCGCATCCGCCGCCGGCCTTTGCCTGACGCTGCCCGCAATCAGATCGAAGCGGAACAGCCGGCATTCGAGCGCGCCATTGAACAACGGCGTCTTTGTCGACTCCCGCAACCGCATTTGCCCCGGCAGCTTCCGGTCCGACGTCAGCACGAACGCGTGCCACCCGGTAAAGCGCTTCTTCAGCGCATCCCCGAACGACTGGAAGAACTCCGTCATGTCGGGCGCTGCTTCGCTCTCCACGCGACGGAAGCCGCCTTCTTCGCGCCCAGTATTGCGAATCTCACCGCGCGGACCGCGCACTTCGATCCGCTCGCCGTAAGGCGGATTCGCAACGAGAATGCCTGCTTCGCCCGCAGGCGGCATCATGTTGCGCGCATCGATCTGCTTCAACGGCAGGGCCGGAAAACCAGCACGTTCAAAGTTCGCGCGCGCCTTCTGGAGCATATTGTCGGAAATATCGCTGCCAAAGATCAGCAGATCACCGCGCCCGGCGCGTGCAGCACGCTTCGCATCCTGCGCGGCCACTTTCAGCGTCTGCCATGCCGACACGTCGTACTGCTTGAAGTTCTCGAAGCCGAAGCGCCGCTCGACGCCCGGCGCAATGTTCAGCGCGACTTGAGCCGCTTCCGCGAGGAACGTGCCGCTGCCGCACATCGGGTCGTACAGCGGCGTGCCGGGGGTCCAGCCCGTCAGCCGCAGGATGCCCGCCGCGAGATTCTCGCGCAGAGGCGCCGCGCCCTTGTCCAGGCGCCAGCCGCGCTTGAAGAGCGGCTCGCCTGAGGTGTCGAGATAAAGCGTGCAGTCGGTGGCCGTCAGGAACGCGAACACGCGCGCGTCGGGCGCGCCTGTGTCGATGCTCGGACGCGCGCCCGTCTTGTCGCGCAGACGGTCGCAAATGGCATCCTTCACGCGCAGTGTCGCGAATTCGAGGCTGCGCAGCGGTGACTTGATCGCGGTGACGTCGACGCGCAGCGTCTCGTTCGCCGAGAACCACTGCTCCCAGCTCTGCTCGAGCGCGAGGCCGTAAATGTCCTGCTCGTTGCGATACGGACGATGCGCGATCTTCAGCAGCACACGGCTCGCGATCCGCGAATGCAGGTTGGCGGCCATGCCGGCTGCCCAGCCGCCCTTGAAGTGCACGCCGCCGGGCACCTGCGCGCCAGCCGCGAACGGCGCGCCGTTCAGATGACGCGCGGCGATCTCGGCGAGTTCGGCGGCGAGCGCGGCTTCGAGGCCGCGCGGGCAGGGAATGAAAAATTCGAAGGACATGGAGATTGCCGCATGGCGTTGATTAAGGCGACATTGTACGCGGTCGCCTCGCCGTGCCTTGCGGCGAGTATCACGCGCGGGCGCGATGCGCTACCCGCGCGGCTTGCGTCCGTCAGCCCTTCGTTGCTGTATTCGAGGCTGACGGCGCGGTTGACGGGGCAGCGGACGGCCCCGAGGTCGATGCCGGACACGTCACAGCGGCGCCGCGCGCCGGCGCCGCCGCGAGGTTGCGCACGGCCGCCGCGATTTCCGTCGCAATCCGCTGGACCGCGCGCCGATGCCCTTCTGCAAGCGCATCGTAGCCGCCCGAAACCGGCTCGCTGACCACACTGCGGCAGGTCAGCACGGCCTGCGTGCGCACGGCCCGCACGCTCCACACGGCGTCGATCTGCGCGCGCGAGCCGGGCCACGATTCGAAGCGCTGCACGTTCACGCTGACGCGATAGACGGGCACGCGGTCGGGATACGGCGAGCCATACACGTCGATCGTGCCCAACTGCTGTGTCAGCGAACTGGACAGCGCCCGGCGGATCTCGTCGCCCGGCAGCGACGCCCAGCGTTCCTGTTCGAGCACCTGTACCTGGGTCGGTCCCGTCTGCACGACGAACTGGTTTTTCGCCACTTGTGGCGGCACGTCGACGGGCGGCACTTCGATCAGGAACGCCGGGTTGCTCTCCGTGCGCACGGCATCCGGCGACGGGCCGCTGGCGGAGAGCGTGTAGAAGTGGCTCGGCGGTGACGAACACGCGGCGAGCGCCGCAATCAGCAGGGCAGAAAGCGCGGCGGCGCGCATCGTTCGGGGGACGCGTGCAAACGTCATGGCTTGTCTCCTGATTTACCGCGCAGCAACGATTCGGGATGGCGTTCGAGATAGTCCGACAGCGCATTCAGCGACTGCAGCGTGCGCGTCAGTTCCTGCAGCGCCTGATGCACGTCGGATTGCAGCGGCGAGTCCTGCTGCAGCGTCGCTTCCGCCGAGCCGAATGTCTGCTTCGCAGCCGCGAGCGTGTCGCGCGTCTGCGGCAGCACTTCCTTGTCGAGCTGCGTGAACAGGTGGTCGGCGTTCTTCAGGGCGGCGTTCAGGTTGTTGCCGATCTGGTCGAACGGCACCTGATCGAGTTTCTTCGCGATATCGGCGATCTGCAGTTGCAGTTCGTCGAGCGAGTTCGGGATGGTCGGCAGCTCGATCGGATCGCGCGAGATATCCACGTTTGCCTTCGGCGCTTTCGGGAACAGGTCGATCGCCACATACAACTGGCCCGTCAACAGGTTGCCCGTGCGCAACTGGCCGCGCAGGCCGTGATTGACGAGCGCGAGCAGCATTTTCTGGCTTGCTTCCGTGCCGGATTCGGGCACGGGCTGGCCGCGCGACCGGCGGCGCAGGCGGTCAGGATAGAGATCCATCGTGACGGGCATGTTGAAGTTCTTCGTCTGCGGATCGTATTCGACGCCGATGTTCGTCACCTGGCCGAGCACGATGCCGCGGAAATCGACGGGCGCGCCGACGGACAGTCCCCGCAGCGACTGGTTGAAGTTCATCACGACGCGCACCGGCTCGCCATCGGGCTCGCGCATCGCGTCGGCTTCGTCCGAGCCGAGGCGGAAGGTCATGTTGTTCGGCGCCTGCACGCCGACGGCCTGGCCCGGCGGCGACTGGAATGCCAGCCCGCCGACGATCACCGTCGCCAGCGACTGCGTGTTCAGCTTGAAGCCGCCCGAATCGAGCCGCACGTCGACGCCGCTCGCATGCCACCAGCGCGAGTTCGTGCCGACGTACTGGTCGAACGGCGCGCTGATGAACACTTGCATGGTGACGCCCGTGCCGTCCTTGTCGAGCGAAAAGCCCGTCACCTGGCCGACCTGCACGCGCCGATAGAACACGGGCGAGCCGATATCGATTGAACCCAGCGATTCGCCGCGCAGCGTGAACTGATGGCCTTTCTGGTCGACGGTGACAGCGGGTGGCGATTCGAGGCCGACGAATTGCGTCTGCGTTTCTGTCGAGCGTCCGCCGTCCACGCCAATGTACGCGCCCGACAGCAACGTGCCGAGCCCCGACACGCCGCTTGCGCCGATGCGCGGACGCACGACCCAGAAGCGGCTGTCCTTCACCGCAAAATCTTCGGCTTCCTTTGTCAACTGCACTTCGACGTTCACGCGCGAGTGGTTCTTCGCGAGCTTGATGGTCTGCACGAAGCCGATATCGACGTCCTTGTATTTGACCTTGGTCTTGCCGGGTTCAAGACCTTCCGCGCTAATGAAGGTGATGTTGATGGTCGGTCCTTTTTCGAGCACGGACTTCACGACCAGCCCGACGCCGATCAGCGCCGCGATCAGCGGAATCACCCAGACGAGCGAAGGCAGCCAACCCCGTTTCGTGACGATCTCGGGCTCGGGCACGGGGTCGTTCTTCGGCGGGCCGGAAGGTGGCGTCGGCGCTTGAGGGCTATTCATGTTTCGGGTCCTGAGGTTCTACGGCTTTTCGGCTTGTTTGGGGCGGCGTCGCCATGGTCGTTGTCCACGTCGTCCCAGATCAGACGTGGATCGAATTGCATCGAGGCGATCATCGTGAGAATCACGACTGAGCCGAACGCGAGCGCGCCCGGTCCCGCCGTGATGACGGCCAGCGATTTGAAGCGCACCAGCGCGACCGTCAGCGTGATGACGAAGATATCGAGCATCGACCATCGGCCGATCCGCTCGACGATCCGGTAGAGCTTGGTGCGTTCGAGCGGCCGCCATCGCGAGTGGCGTTGCGCGGTGATGGTCAGCAGCGCGAGCACCGTGAGCTTGAGCATCGGCACGAGAATGCTCGCGACGAACACGATGATCGCCAGCGGCCAGTCGCCCGAGGTCCAGAAGTAGACGACGCCGCTCATGATCGTGTCGTCCTCCGTGCCGACCAGCGAGGCCGTGTGCAGCACGGGCAGCAGGTTCGCGGGAATGTAGAGCACGGCGGCTGCGATCAGCAGCGCCCAGGTGCGCATCAGGCTGTCGGGGTTGCGACGGTGCAGGATCGCGCCGCAACGCGTGCAGCGTTGGTCTTTGACGCGCATGCGCGGCTGCACGCGCGAGCACGCGTGACAGGCGACCAGACCGGCGCGCGAGGCCGTGGTGTATTTCATCGGCCCGTCATCCCCGGTGCGGTGCGGCCGAACCATCGACGTCCGGCGCGCCTGCCGCGCAATCGTTACGATCGTCGGGACTGCTGTTATCCATGTCGTCGCGCGCCTCGTCTTCGCGTGCATGCCGTTCGCGCCGCGCCTTCAGCACGCCAAGGGTTTCGGCAACATCCCACAGCGTGCGCGGGTCGAATGTGACGACCACGACGAACATCAGCGTGAGCGCGCCGAACGCGAACATCGCGGCTTCCGGAATCACGCGCGCGAGGCTCACCATCTTCACGATCGTCACCAGCACGCCGAGCATGAACACTTCGATCATGCCCCACGGGCGCACGAATTGAATCGCGCGCAGCACCTGGTTGAAGAGCGGTGGTAGATAGCCCGCGCGGATCGGCACCAGCAGATAGAGCAGCGCGAGCAGTTCGGTGAGCGGAAAGAGCGTGGTCGAGCAGAACACCATGATGGCGACGACCTGCATGTTTTCGTCCCACAGCGCGACAATGGCGCCGAGCAGACTCGTCTGCGACGTGATCCCGTTGGTCTCCAGCTCGACGATGGGGAAGCCCTGCGCGATCAGGAACGTGATCAGCGCGGCGAACGTCATCGCCGTGATGCCGTCCAGCCGACCCGATGCGCTCCAGTACAGCATCGCGCCGCACCGCTGGCAGCGCGCAATCCGCCCGCGTCCAAGGCGCGGCTTCTGGAACAGCGCGTCGCATTCGTGACAGGCAATCAGGTGGTCATGTTCCATGCAGGAATCGGGAAACGGAAAACGATGTTGTTGTCGTGGTAGCGGTCGGTGTCTTACAGATTGTTGCCGCGCAAG